>NZ_JBNYXL010000011.1:0-275551 GCF_051380655.1 Janthinobacterium amylolyticum | reverse complement strand
GCATTCTTATGGATGTTCATTCGGTTGGTTTCCTTGAGAACTGGGGGTTTGGCGATTTCCAGTGTCTCAAATCCAATCCGAATGAACCACAACAACCTATTGAAACATCACACCTAGGCCGTTAATCGGCACTCCAGTACTTCATCGCCATACTTGTCCGTTTCCCCGGTGGAAGTCCAGCCCAGGTGGCGGTAAAAGCCGTACGAGCGCGAGGCGGGGTCGCTGGAGCAGCCGAGGAACAGCCGCGCGTGGCCTTGCGCGCGCAGGTCCGCCATGACCAGTGCCAGCAAGGTCTTGCCGATACCCATGCCTTCGACTTCCGGCAGCAGGGCCAGCACGATGATCTCTCCCGTGTCGCGCTCGCCGAAGCAATAGCCGGCCAATTGACCATCGCGATGGCAGACGTGGCCAGGCAGGCTGCCCGAGCGCATCATTTCCGCCCAGGATGCCGCGGTGATGCCCACCGCCGCCAGGCGTTCCTCGGTAATGGCGTTTTGCCGGGTCTTGCCGCGCAATTCGATAAAGGCGGCCGTGTCTTCCGCTCTGGCGGCATGGAAAGTGATGGATGTTGGCTGTGTCGTCATGTATTTACTCTGTGGTGTCGTGTCCATGGCGGGATGCATATCATTCCCACTGTTTGCGCATGATCTTTGCATGGCGCTGCCAGTCAATTATTTTGGTATTCTCGATTGCCTGCTGGTCGGGTTTGGCGCTATCGATAATTTCATCCTTGACGATGATCAAGTCGTTTTGTGCATTCAAGCGGTATTCCCGATAGCGCTCGCAATCCTGTTCGCGCCGGGCGATGGTGATTAATTGCTTTGCCCGCCACGCGTAACTGTCTTCATAAAAGCACTGCGCCGCACAGCCGCAATTGGCGATGCCGCCTTCGATGCGTTGATCTGCCATGCCGATATTCAGATTCGGAATGGCTGATAATGGCTTGTTGAAACTGTAGTTTTTCCCTGATGCATCCCACAGCCACACGTCGGAGCAGCGGACGCGCCCCTGGCTATCCGTGTAGCCGGTGATCCACAGGTCGGCGTGGCCGTCGAAATTCATGTCGGCCAGCAGCGCGTGCAAATTGCCCGTGCCGCTGCTGCTGCAATTGCCATTAACCCACTGCTTGCCGATTTTCAGCTGGTAGGTCTGTGTTTCATCGTGATTCGCATAACGCAGTTCGGCGGCCTGCGACACCTTGCCTGTCACGGCTTTATCCAGGTGCAGCGTGCCGCCATACGCGGAGGTGAAAACCAGGGATAACAGCAGGGATAAAAGCAGGGTAATCAATTTCATGGCGATATTCTTGGGCGGGCACTGGAGCAAAATGCTCCGATTGCATCAGCTAGTGCGCGATCATAACGCATGATTTGGGCAATGTCCTGCACCATTCCCTATCGTGCATTCCGCGCGGAACAGTGCTGTGTACAATTCCAAAAATCCCCGAATAAGGAATTCTATGACATCCTCTCCTGAATCTTTTAATGAAGCGGGCATCCTCGCGTATAACGACGGTAATCACGCGGAGGCATACAAGCAATTCGAGGCCGCCGCGCGTACCGGCGATCCGGCCGGCCAGCATTTATTGGCCAGCCTGTATTACCAGGGCCATGGCGTGACGCAAGACGTGTCGAAAGCGGTGGAACTGTTCACGGCCGCCGCGCAAGCGGGCTTTCCGCCGTCACTGGCGAATCTGGCGCTGATGTATGCGAGCGGCGATGGCGTCGCGCAAGACATGGCGCAGTCGCTCGTGTATGGACGCCAGGCGGCCGAGGCGGGTGATGGCCAGTCGCAATTCAACCTGGCCCAGGCGTACCGCAAGGGCGTGGATGTGGCGCAGGACTTTGCCGAGGCGGCTTTCTGGTACAAGCAGGCCGCCGAGGCCGGCTCCCTGTCGGCGCAGAACGAATACGGCTTGCTGTACGCGCAAGGCCAGGGCGTGGAACTCGATTATGTGCAGGCGTATGCGTGGATCGCCATGCCGGCCGAGGCGGGCAGCGCGCAATCGATCAAGAACCGCGACCAGTTGCTGGAAATCCTTACGCCATCACAGCAGCAGGCGGCGCGCGCGCTGGCCGCCGAGTATGCGGCGCAGTTTGGCGTCAATCCGCACTGACGGGCGATTTGGCCGGCAGCTTGCTCAATACGCCGGCCGCATCGAGTTCGTAGCTGTCGAAGTCGCGTGCCAGGAACAGCTGACCCGAGTAATGCAGGCGCGCTTCCGCTTCCAGCTCGGCCATGCCTTGCGCATTGTGATAGCGGGCGCTGAAGTGGGTGAGGATCAGATTGGGCAGGCGCGCCGATTCGGCGAACTGCGCCACGCGCTGCACCGAGCTGTGCGTGGGGCCGGGCCCCACTTTTTGCAGCATGGCTTCCGTATAGGTGGCTTCATGCACGAGCAGTTGCGCATCGGCACAGGCATCGGCCAGTAGCGCCGGCGTGTCGTTGTCGCCGCCGATCACCACCGTGGCACGCTGCGTTTCGGTCTGGCGGAATGTGGCGGCGGACAAGACCGTCCCGTCGTCGAGGACGGCATCCTGTCCCGCCTGCAATACGCCCCAGGCGGGACCGGGCGGCACGCCTGCCGCCAGCAGGGCTGCCTTGTCCATCTTCCTTTTTTGCGTTTCCAACGCGAAACGGTACGCGACGCTGGGCGCGCGGTGCGACAGGGCGTGGCGCGAGATGGTCAAGCCCGCTTCCTGGTGCACGACCGGCGCGCTGTCCACGTCGATATGGATCAGCGGATACGTCAGGAACAGTTCCGTATGCAGCAAGGTGGCGTCGATCCAGGCCTTGATGGCGGCCGGGGCGATCAGCAGCAAGGGCTTCGTGCGGCCTGTCATGGAGGCGCTGGCAAGCAAGCCCGGCAGACCGTAACTGTGGTCGCCATGCACATGGGTGATGCAGATGCCCACCAGGTCATGCACGGACAGCGGCAGGCGCTGCAGCCGGTGCTGCGTGGCTTCGCCGCAATCGATCATCCACCAGTCGCGGTTGTGCGTGGTGTGCAGGGCCAGCGACGTGACGTTGCGGTAGCGCGTGGGCACGCCGGAAGAGGTGCCAAGGAAGGTCAGTTTGAACATGGGCGCATTATGCGGCAAGCCAGCGTGGTTGCCAACGCGCCCGCCTTCAGCCTGCCAGTGGCGCGCTCAATTTGTCCTTGTAGATGCGGCCGTTCTTCATGATCAGCAGCAGCTTTTCTTCCGGCTGGGCCAGGAAATCGAGGTTCTTCGCCGGGTCGCCATCGGCCACCAGCAAGTCGGCCCATGCACCCGCGGCCAGCCTGCCCAGGGCGCCAGGGTAGGGCGAGCGCTGGCCGGACAGGGCCAGCAGGTCGCCATTTTGTCCTGTCGCCTGCGCCAGCAAGGTCAGCGGGTCGTAAAAGCGCGTGAGCTTGGCCAGCTGGCGTCCCTGCGTTGGCGTGTTTTTGGCGTTGAACAGGATGTCCGTGCCCCAGCCCGTGCGGATGCCGTACTTTTGCGCCAGCGCATACGCCTTCACCGTGCCTTCCGAAACAATGGCCTGGCTGGCCTTGCGCGCCGCATCCGGGTAGACATTCGCATCGGCGTCTTGCAGGAACGGCTGCAGGCTCCACCACGTGCCCGTATCGCGCATCATGCGCACGGATTCGTCGTCCGCCAGCTGGCCGTGCTCGATGCTTTTCACGCCCGCGCGGATGGCCCGCTGGATTCCTTTCGGCGTGTACACGTGGGTCATCACATAGGTGCCCCAGTCGGCGGCCGCTTCCACGCCGGCGCGCAGTTCGCGCTCCGAATACTGGGTACTGTCGAGCGGATCGTACATCGAGGCCACGCCACCGCCGGCCATCATCTTGATTTGCGTCGCGCCCAGCATCAGTTGCTCGCGCGCGCGGCGCAGCACTTCCGCTTCGCCATCGGCAATCATCGCCATGCCCGCCGTTTCCGCCAGGCCCAGCGGCGCGTTGGCAGCGCGGGGAATCTCCGAGCGCAGGCGGAAGTCGCCATGGCCCGAGGTCTGGGAAATCATCGCGCCAGAGGGAAAGATGCGCGGCCCATCGACGATGCCTTCATCGATGGCGCGTTTCAAGGCAAAGGCGGGGCCGCCAGGATCGCGCACGGCGGTAAATCCCCGCAACAGGGTGCGCTGCGCTTCCTGCGCCGCCACCAGGTACAGATAGCCGACGTCTGACGTCATGGCCGTCACCTGGTTGATGGCCGCCAGCATGGTATGCCAGTGCGCGTCGATGAGGCCCGGCATCACCAGCTTGCCCTGGCAATCGATGACGCGGGCACCCTCCACTTTTTCGCCCGCCGGCAGCAGGGCGGTGATCAGCGGCCCCGTCACCAGCACGTGGATGCCGGCGCGGGGCGGCTTGCCCGTGCCGTCGAACAGGCGCAGATTGGTCAGCAGCACGGGGCGCTGCGGCGCTTGCGGCTGCTGAGCGATGGCGTTGCTGGTGGACAGTCCAATGAAGGGCGCCAGCATGGCGGCCGCGCCGCCGAGAAACTGCCGGCGCCGCATGTCCGCCATCACCCGCTGGTGCAGGATGGTGAAGACCGTGCCGCCGCAATCGCAGGCGCGCGGCTTCAAGCCGCCCGTCTGCCAGGTGTCCGCCAGATGCTGTTCCTGAGCCAGTGCCATCGCGCCATCCTTTCATCGTTGCCGCGCCATTTACTACGCGCAAAGTTAATAATCGGAAACAATGTTCATTGAATGCCTGAAGCCGGGGCAAGTCAAGTGTGCACTTGCTTTACAAAAACAAATATAGAATGCCGGTGTTAACAGTATTGTCCGGAGTAATATCAAGCGTACTATCGGAGCAGATACTGCAAGTAATATCGAATTCACTTTAAGGGGCAGGACATGATGCGTACACACTACAAGAAAATCGTTGCCACCTTCGCGCTGGCTGCCTGCAGCGCTTCCGCTTCCGCCGTCGGCCTCGGTTTCCTGGCCGATACGCCAATGGCTTACCTGAACAAGAATGACAAGCCCGTCTTCGTGAAGGCCGTCACCGACGTGCTCAATGACAAGAAGGATGGCGAGGCCGTGCAATGGAGTAATGAAGGCTTGCGCAATTCCGTGCGCATCAATGCCGAGATCACTGCCAGCGATACGGAAAAGACCGATGCGCAAACCTGCCGCAAGGTGCAAGTGGCCCTGAGCGCCAAGGGCCAGGAGCAGACCTTGAAACTGAAAGTTTGCAAGGCTGGCACGCAGGCCTGGAAAGTGGCGAAAGTATAATTTTGCTTTTTGTGCAGCTTCCTTGCCGGCTTTTCCCCGGCAGGGTGAGACTTTCTTATAAGTAAGTGTTGCAGCGGTTAGAATCACGCTTTACCCTAACTTTTCTCACCTGCATGCAGCAAAGTCGCCTCCTGTTCTTCCGCCTGGCCGGCCAGTTCCGCCGCTATGGCGCCATCGTTGCCGCCACCTTGCTGGCGGTGGGCGTGGCGTCCGCCACCGATGTGTTGTTAATCCGCCAGTTGCAAAACGTTGTCGACGCCATGCGCGACACGGCCAGCGCGCAGGTCGCGCCCACCTCCGGCGTGATGGGCGTGCTGCAGGGCTGGGTCGACCGTTTCCTGCCGGCCCAGGCGGGCCAGGTGGACTTGTGGGTGATACCCGCCACCATCCTGGGCCTGGCCGCGCTGCGCATGTTGTCCAGTTTCTCCGGCGATTATGGTTCCGTATGGCTATCGAGCCGGGTGCAGGCCGACCTGCGCGAACAGATGTTCGCCACCATCATGCGCCTGCCCAGCCGTTTCTTCGACACCACCACCACCAGCCTGACGCAGTCGCGTGTGGCCTTCGATGCCAGCCAGGTATCGCAGGCGGGCTTGAACGTGCTCAACGTAATGGTGCGCGATTCCGTCGCCACCATCGGCTATTTGATCCTGCTGTTCAGCATCGACGTGAAGCTGGCCCTGTTCTGCATGGCATCGATGCCCATCGTGGCCATCGTCGTGACCCTGGCGGGACGCCGCATGCGCCACCTGAGCAAGAGTTCGCAGCAAGCCGTGGGCGAGCTGACGTCCGTGCTCGATGAAAGCATCGGCGGCCAGCGCGTGGTGAAAATCTTCGGCGGCCAGGATTACGAACAGGCGCGCTTCGTCGACGTGGTCAAGCGCAACCGCCAGCTGGCCGTCAAGCATGCTGCCACCTCGGCCATGAATTCCGGCTTCATCATGATGTTGGTGGGCATTACCCTGGCATCGGTGATTTATTTTGCCATGCTGCGCGCGCAAAGCGGCGCCATCACGCCGGGCGCCTTCGTTGCCTTCATGGGCGCGCTGATGGCCATGCAGTCGCCGATCAAGAACCTGACCAAGATCAATGAACCGCTGCAGCGGGGCCTGGCGGCGGCAGAGTCCGTTTTCAGCCTGATCGATACGCCACTGGAACCGGACCCGGGCACGCTCGCGCCGGCCACCGTCGAGGGCAATCTGTCCTTGCAAAACGTGAGTTTCCGCTATAACACTGACGATCCCGATGCGCCCACGGCCTTGAGCAATATCTCGCTCGACATCCGCGCCGGCGAGACGGTGGCCCTGGTGGGCGGCTCCGGCGGCGGCAAGACCACCTTGCTGGGCTTGCTTCCGCGCTTCTATGACGTCAGCGGCGGCCAGATCCTGCTCGACGGCGTCGACGTGCGCGACTATGCCTTGCTGGCCCTGCGGCGCCAGTTCGCCCTCGTCAGCCAGGACGTGATCCTGTTCAATGACACGATGGCGGCGAACATCGCCTACGGCGACCCGGCGCCGGACCAGGCGCGCATCGAGGCGTCGGCGCGCGCCGCCTACGCCCACGATTTCATCATGCAGATGCCGCAAGGCTACGCGACCCAGGCGGGGCAGAATGGTTCGCGTCTGTCGGGCGGGCAACGCCAGCGCCTGGCCATCGCGCGCGCGCTGTACAAGGATGCGCCCATCCTGCTGCTCGATGAAGCGACCAGTGCGCTGGACACGGAGTCGGAGCGCTCGGTGCAGGCGGCGCTGGAAGTGCTGATGCGCAACCGCACCACCATCGTCATCGCCCACCGCCTGTCCACCATTGAAAGCGCCGACCGCATCGTTGTCATGCAGGGCGGCCGCCTGGTGGAATCGGGCAGCCACGCTGCCTTGCTGCAGCAGGGGGGCGCGTATGCGCGCCTGCATGCGAGCCAGTTGTCGCCGCACAAGGATAGCGTGGGCTGACGAGCGGCCCCTGCCGCGCCAGCGCATGTCCCCGGGCCGGGACCGGACCAGCAGGTCGGGTCCCGGCTTTTTTTGCGGCAATCGTGCTCGTGGCGCACGGCGCTTGCCTTTATGATGGTGGCCGCAAAGCAACATGAACAATGGAACAACATGAAAAATCAACACACGATGCGCTGGCTGCTGGCCGCCGCGCTGGGCATGAGCGCGGCCCTGCCGCTGGCGGCGCGGGCCCAGGGCCCAATGCCGGCAAGCGCAGGCGATCAAGCACAGGAAGAGGACAAGACCATGTATCTGGATGAAAATTTCATGCCAAGCAATCAGCGCCGCGCCGTGTATGCACTGCGCACGCCGCCGGAGCGCGACGAGGCGCTGGGCGCCTGGCATGTGCGGCTCGAATTTCCCGATACGCCGGGCGTGCTGGCCTTTGAAACCTATGCCACGGACCTGGACCTGAGCCAGATCAGGTTCGTGCGCTTTCGCAAGTATTACTACGAAAATGGCCAACTGCTGCGCGAAACCTACTTCAATGCCCAGGGCGAGGAGCTGCTGGGCGGCTGCGTGTACTTCGAGAATGGCCAGATCCAGCAGAAGGTCACGCCGCTGCCGAACGGGCGCGACAGCATCTCGGAAACGTATCACAAGAACGGCCAGCTGATGAACCGCACCTTGTACCACGGCGACGAGATGGCCGATGGCGAGCACGTGTCGTATGGCGCGAACGGGGCCGTCAGCAACCGCTCGTATCGCCGCAATGGCCAGATGGATGGCGTGCAGGAATCGTTTTATGCCGATGGCAAGTTGTTCCAACGGGGACAGTTTGTCGATGGCACGCGCGAGGGCGAGTTTGTCACGTATGCCGAGGACGGCAAGGTGCTGGCCAAGACTGTGTGGGTGCACGGCCAGCCTGACGGCTGGTCGTTTGAAAGCCATGGCAATGGCGTCATGTCGAACAAGACGCTGTACCAGAAAGGCGCCGTGCTCAGCTTGCAAACGTGGGGTCCGAATGGCCGGCCCGTGTTTGCCTGGCAGAAAGACGCGCAGGGGCGCGACCATGGCGACACGACTGACTGGCATGCCAACGGCGTGCGCGCCAGCGTGACGCCGTTTGTCGAAGGCCAGCGCCACGGCTTGCTGCGCACCTGGCATAGCGATGGCAGCCCGCGGCAAATCGTGCCGTATGAACACGGCAAGAAGCACGGCATCGAGCGGCAGTGGGACAAGGATGGCAAGCTGGTGCTGGAGCAGGCCTGGCACGATGGCCAACCGGTGGCGGCGCAATAGTGGCGCGCATCCATACAGGGACCAGCCTGCCATATCGACGCGGCATGCGCCTGGTGCTGCTGGCTGCGCTCATGACGGCGCTGCCGCTGGCGGCGCAGGAGCCGGCTCCGGCACAGACGCAACAGCAGACGCAGGACAACAGCGTCTATCTGGACGAAAACTATGCGGCGAGCGATGCGCGCCACGCCGCGTATGCGCTGCGCACGGCGCCCGTACGCGACGAGGCGCTGGGGGCCTGGCATGTGCTGCTGGAGTTCCCCGACGCGCCGGGCACGGTGGCGCTGGAAACCTATGCCAGCGGCCCCGATCTGAGCCAGGCCAGTTTCCGCCACCTGCGCAAGTGGTATTACCCGAGTGGACAGCTGGCCCGCGACGAGCGGCTCGATGCCCAGGGCAATGTGCTGACGGGCAGCACCTCATTCTATGCAAACGGACAGGTCAAGCAGCGCGTGACCTTGCTGGCGAACGGGCGCGACAGCATCTCCGAGAATTACCATGAAAATGGCCAGCTGATGAACCGCATCAGTTACCACGGCAAGCAGATGGCCGATGGCGAGTACGTGTCGTACGGGCCGAATGGCAGGATGAGCAGCCGCGCCTTCCTGAAAGGCGGCAAGATGCATGGCTTGCAGGAAGTGTTTTACGCCGATGGCAAGCTGTTCCAGCGCAGTCACTTTAGGAATGACAAGCAGGATGGCGAATTCCTCACGCTTGCCGAGGATGGCAAGGTGCTCGCGCGCAAGGTCTGGGTGGATGGCGAACCCGATGGCTGGTCGTTTGAAAGCCATGACAATGGCCAGCTGGCGCAAAAGGCGCTGTACCGCAAGGGCAAGCTGCTGAGCATGCAGAAGTGGAGCCGCAATGGCAAGCCGTCGATCGCCTGGCAGCAGGACGCGCAGGGGCGCGAGCAGGGCGATGTCACGGAATGGTATGACAATGGCGTGCGTGCCAAGGTCATCCCGATGCGCGATGGCCAGCGCCATGGCTTGCTGCAAGTGTGGGCGAGCGACGGCAGTCTGCTGCAGATTGTGCCGTATGAGCATGGCAAGAAGCAGGGCATCGAGCGCCGCTGGGATAAGCGGGGCAAACAGCTGTGGCAGAAGGCTTGGCAGGCCGGAGCGCAAGCACCCGCCGGTCAATAGGCGGTAGGGGGCGCCCTTCATTGCAGGTATCATGTACGGATTCCGGCCCGCCAGCAGGCGCGAAGCCGGAGCGGATAACTGGAGGCAATGGTGGTGGAAGCGGAAGTGGTGGACCTGGCGACGGTGGCCAAGGCGCAGGGCATGGCCTTGCAAAACATGCGCGTGGTCATGCGCGCGGCGCAGCGGCATTCGGCGCAGATCGAGAAGCAGTGCGGCGTGTCGGGCGCGCAATTGTGGGTGATGCAGGAATTGCTCGAACGCCCGGGCCTGCGCATGGGTGAACTGGCCGCCAGGATGTCCATCCACCAGACCACGGCCAGCAACCTGGTCGATGCGCTGGTCAAGAAAGCCTATGTGCGCAAGGCGCGCGACCAGCCCGACCAGCGCGTGGTGACCCTGACCCTGACGCAGCAAGGCCAGGTGGTGATCGCCAGCGCGCCCCAGCCGGCACGCGGCTTGCTGCCCAGTGCGCTGAGCCAGCTGGACGCCGCCAGCCTGGCGCACCTGAACCAGGGCTTGAGCGCCTTGCTGGCCGTGGTCGCGCCCGACGACCGCCAGGCCGGCATGCAGCCGTTTCCCTTTACGATGTAGTGCCGCGCTCCGTTTGCGGCAGGCGCTGCAGCTGCAATTGCGCCAGCGCCCCGTACAGCGGTTCGCTCAGCACGCGCGACACGGTGCTGGCCACCACGGCGCAGGCCATCAGGCTGAGCACCATGCCGTGGCCGTCGACCATTTCCATGACAATGATAAACGCCGTCAGCGGCGCCTGCGTGGCGGCCGCCAGGAAGCCCACCATGCCCAGCGCGATCAGCGCGGGCGCGTGCGGATAGTGCAGCAGCACGGCGATATCGTGGCCGATGCCGGCGCCGATGGCCAGCGAGGGGGCGAAAATGCCTGCAGGCACGCCCGACCAGACGGTCAGCCAGGTGGCCACATACTTGAATGCGACGAAGGCGGGCGCCACGTCGGCCGAACCTTCCAGCATGGCGCGCGTGGCCACGGTGCCGCTGCCGAAGGTGGCGCCATGGCTGGCGATGCCGATCGCCGCCACCAATAATCCGCAGACGGCGGCGAACAGCACGGGACGGCCAGTTCTCCACGCGGACAGCTTGCCCAGCGGATTGCCGCGCGCGGAGGCCAGCAGCAGGCGCGCGAACAGGCCGCCCGCCACGCCGGCGACCAAGGTTACCAGCAAGCCGGGCAGGGCCAGCGCCAGGCCGATGGGGCCAGGGTGGATGATGCCGAAGTGCGTGGCGTTGCCGTGGATGGAGACGGCCATCATGCCGGCCAGCACGATGCCAGCGACGATCAGGCCGCTGTTGCGCTGCTCCGGCGAGCGCGACAGTTCCTCGATGGCGAACATGACGCCGGCCAGCGGCGTGTTGAAGGCGGCCGCGATGCCGGCCGCGCCGCCGGCCACCAGCAGCGAATGGGCGCTCACTTGCGAGTGGCGCGGCAGCCAGCGGCGCGCGGCCAGCATGACGCCGGCGGCGATTTGCACGGAAGGGCCTTCGCGCCCCAGGGACAAGCCCCCCAGTAAGCCGCCCGCCGTCAGCAGGATCTTCGCGGCGCTGAGTTTCAGCGAGACAAACAGTGAACGCTGCTCGGGCGCGACGGCCGGGTCCAGGGTCGCCATCACTTGCGGGATGCCGGAACCGGCCGCGCCCATGGCGTAGCGGCGCGTCAGCCAGACCAGCACGGCGGCGCAAACGGGTGTCCACAGCAGGGCGAACCACCAGGCCTTGCCGTTAAAAAACAGGAAAAGATCGAGCGCCTCTTCCGCCAGCCATGTGAAGCCGACGACGACGAGGCCGGCGATGGCCGCCATGCCGACGACGACGGCGCGCGACCACCACAGGCGCGGGTTGGCAAATTCATGCTTGAAGGCAGAGGGGATGTCGTGCAAGTGCTTCATTGCGGCAAGTCCAGGAAGGGGCCCGCAGGGCGTCGGGGAGACTTGCCATTATAGCGATATATTTGCTCGAATGTTTTTGCTCTGCCTTATTTGTGGGCAATTGACGACAGCAGACCCGCGCCAGCCAGGAAATCGACCAGCGCCCGCACTGTCGGCGCCAGCTGCGGCCCGGCGACCGCCAGCCACGGGGCAGCCTGGTGCTGCCGAGTGGCGCCAGCATGCGGTGCGCGCATGCGCTGCTGGAGCGGGGCGGGCAGCCAGGCAAGCTCGTCGTCAGCACGCAGCGGCAAGGCGGGCGGCGGGTGCCTATACGAACAGTTCGCGCCGCGCGCTCTGGCTGATGGCGACGGTGGCCGGATGGCTGAGGCGCCGCTCGGTGGTGATGGCATAGACTTGCTCGACCAGGTTGTCGACCCTTCCCAACGCCACCACGCCGTGCTGTTCGCAGACCTGGGGCGCGATGACGGTGGGCGCAAAGAACAGGCCGGCGCCGGACTGGCCGAAGGCCTTCATCATGGCGCTGTCGTCGAATTCGCCGACGATGCGCGGGTGCAGATTGTTTTCGCCGAGCCATTGCAGCAGGCGGCCGTAAATGGCGAAATCCTCGCCGGGCAGCAGCAGCGGGGCGCGGTCCAGGCACTGGGGGAAATCGCCCTGCAGGGTGGCGGCCAGCGCCCTGGTGCCGAACAGGGTCATGCCGCTCTCGCCAAGCAAATGGTTAAAACCGCGCACGCTCAGGTGGGCCGGCATGGGGCGGTCGGCGATGATCAGGTCGAGCCGGTGCACGGCCAGGTCCGCCAGCAGGCTGGCCAGGCGTCCCTCGCGGCAAATCATGCGCAGCGGTTCGGCCAGGCTCAGCGCCGGTTCCACCAGGCGGCAGGCGATCAGTTTCGACACGGAATCGGCGCAGCCGACGCGGAAGGTCGTCGTCGTGGTGCGCGACTGGTCGCGCACGATTTCCAGCAATTCATCGCCGGCGCTGAAAATCTCTTCCGCATGGCTGAGGATGCGCCGGCCCGTGTCCGTCAACTCCAGGTTGCGCCCGCTGCGGCGGAACAGCTCCACGCCCAGGCTGTCGGCAAAGTCGCCCAGCTGGCCGGAGATCGATTGCGGCGTCAGGTGCAGCTGCTCGGCCGCGCGGGCGATGCTGCCCGTCTTGGCCACCATCCAGAAATAGCGCAAGTGTTTGAAGTTAAGCGTGGACATCATTGATCCTGTTTGTTAATACATCGAATTATTCGATGTATGTGTTAATTATATTCGATTTGTTCGATGTTTTAATTAGGCATATGATGGCTGCTTGTTATTCATGCGAGGAGAACACCATGTGCTGCAAGGTAGACATCAACACTGACGGAGGCCGCCGATGAACGGCCTGGAAAGCATTGCAACGGCACCCATGTGGGCCGGCTTTATCGTATTCGTCCTGTTCATGCTGGCGCTCGACCTGTTCGTCTTCGGCGGCAACAAGGCGCACAAGGTGGGCGTCAAGGAAGCGGCGACCTGGTCGCTGGTGTGGGTCAGCCTGGCCCTGCTGTTCAACGGCGGCCTGTGGTGGTATCTGAACGGCACGGCCGGACCCGAGATCGCCAACCAGAAGGCGCTGGAATTCTTTTCCGGCTACCTGATCGAAAAAGCGCTGTCGGTCGATAACGTGTTCGTCTTCCTGCTGATCTTCAGCGCCTTCCAGGTGCCGATCCAGTATCAGCGCCGCGTGCTGATTTACGGCGTGCTGGGCGCGATCGTGATGCGTGCCGTGATGATCATGGCCGGTGCCTGGGTGGTGAGCGAGTTCAGCTGGGTGCTGTACCTGTTTGGCGCATTCCTGTTGATTACCGGCATGCGCATGCTGGTGGCGGCCGATGCCGAGCCGGACGTGGCGAACAACCCGGTGCTGCGCTTTGCCCGCCGTCACTTGCGGGTGGCGGACGGCGACCACGGCGAGCGTTTCTTCGTCGCCAAGAATGGCTTGCGCTATGTCACGCCGCTGTTCCTGGTGCTGATTTTGATCGAAGTGACGGACCTGGTATTCGCGGTCGATTCGATCCCGGCGATCTTTGCCATCACGACGGACCCGTTCATCGTCTTCACGTCGAACCTGTTCGCCATCATGGGATTGCGCGCCCTGTATTTCCTGCTGGTGGATGTGGCTGACCGTTTCCATATGCTCAAGTATGGCCTGGCGATGGTGCTGGTGTTCATCGGCGCAAAGATGCTGATCATGCCGTGGTACCACGTGCCGGTGGAAGCGTCCTTGCTGGTGGTGGCGGTGCTGATCGTGTCCAGCTGCGTGGCCAGCGTGTTCATCACCCGTAGCGACAAGAAGTAAATGCCGTACCGCGCGCCCTGCAATGGCGGGGCGCGTTTTTAAACTGATAAGCGAAAGAAAAACTATGCGTACGTATGAAGTCAACAGTCCCCAGGCAGCGGGACGTATCCTGGCCCTGATGATGATTGTCGATGGCAACCTGGCCAGCGCCGAACTGCAAGCCATGCACAGCAGCAAGATCCTCGAGCATATCGAGCTGGAGCCGGGCGCCTTTCAATTGCTGCTGCAAAACCTGTGCGATGACATGCTGACCTCGACGGTGCATGGCGCCGTGCAACTGAGCAACGGCGTCATCGACAGCCTGCTCGATGAAATCAGCGACCCGGACCTGCGCCGCAAGCTGCTGCAAGCCATGTGGAAGATCGCCGACGCGGACGACTGGCTGGCCGATGGCGAAGCCGTCCTGCTGGCGCGTGCCAGCGCCGTGTGGTCGGCGGAAACGAACTTCCGCCAGCACGCGGCGTAAGTCGGCTGAGGCGGCGTGAGCCTGCTTACGCCGCCTTGTGCCCCATGGCAATCACGGCGGCGCCCGCCAGAGCCAGGCCCACGCCGGCGATATCGGTCCAGGCGGGCGTGATGCCATCGACCAGCCACAGCCATCCCAGGGCCGTGGCGATATAGATGGCGCCATACGTGGCGTACACCCGGCCGCTGGCGGCTGGATGCAAGGTCAGCAGCCACACGAAGACCAGGAGGCTGAGGGCGGCAGGCAACAGCAGCCAGGCGCTGCCCTTGTTGCTCAGCCACAGCATGGGCAGGTAGCAGCCCAGCAGTTCGGCCACGGCCGTGACGGTAAAGAGGCCGAAAGTGCGGGCCAGGCCGGTCCATTCGATGGCGTCGTTCATTGTATTCCTGTCAGATAGTCAAGCCGCCATTGTAGCTGCCGGGCCGCGGGCACTGCTATGATCGAGTCCGGATCCCGGAGGAGACACAATGACGACCACCCCAGCACCGCGCACCTTGCTGCAAGCCATGTTTAACGCCGCCATCGCCGCGGCGCAACCGGCGCACTGCGTGCCGCCCCATCTGCCGCCCGTGCCGGCAGGCCGCCTGATCGTCATCGGCGCCGGCAAGGCCTCGGCGGCCATGGCGCAAGCCGTGGAGCAGCACTGGCCGGGGCCGTTGTCGGGCCTGGTCGTCACGCGCTACGGCTACGGCGTGCCGTGCGCACGCATCGAGATCGCCGAAGCGTCGCACCCCGTGCCCGACCAGGCCGGCATGGACGCGGCGCGGCGCATGCTGGAACTGGTGGGCAACTTGCGGGCAGATGACACCGTGCTGTGCCTGATATCGGGCGGCGGCTCGTCCCTGCTGGCCTTGCCCCTGGACGGCATCAGCCTGGAAGACAAGCAAGCCTTGAACCGCGCGCTGCTGGCGTCCGGCGCCACCATCGGCGAAATGAACTGCGTGCGCCGCCATTTGTCCGCCATCAAGGGCGGTAGATTGGCGGCCGCCTGCCATCCGGCCCAGGTGGTGACCTTGGCGATCTCGGACGTGCCCGGGGACAAGCTGGGCGACATCGCCTCCGGCCCCACGGTGGCGGATGCGACGACGTGCGACGATGCGCTGGCCATCGTGCGCCGCTATGGCATCGCCTTGCCGGACAGCATACGCAAGACGCTGGAAAGCGGGCGCGGCGAATCCGTGAAACCGGGTGACCCGCGCCTGGCGCGCACGCAGACGACCCTGGTGGCCACGCCGCAACTGGCACTGGAAGCGGCCGCCGCCGTGGCGCGCGCGGCCGGCGTCACGCCCTATATATTAGGCGACAGCCTGGAGGGCGAAGCGCGCGATGTGGGCACGGTCATGGCCGGCATCGCGCTGCAAACGGCCATGCGCGGACAGCCATTTCCCGCTCCCTGCGTGCTGCTGTCGGGCGGCGAAACGACGGTGACGGTGCGCGGCAACGGGCGCGGCGGGCGCAATGTGGAATTCCTGCTGGCGCTGGGCCTCGCCTTGCAAGGCGAGGCGGGTATCCATGCGCTGGCCGGCGACACGGACGGCGTCGATGGCCAGGAAGAGATCGCGGGAGCGTATCTGGCGCCCGACACCCTGCAGCGCGCCTGGGCGCAGGGCATCAAGCCGCGCGACAGCCTGGACAACAACGATGGCCACGGCTTCTTCCAGGCGCTGGGCGATAGCGTGATCACCGGTCCGACATTGACCAACGTCAATGATTTCCGGGCTATTTTGATTACGGCACCACGGTAATCAGCTGCACTTTTCAAGTCGATAGCAAGTTCTGGGTCGGACCCTCAGGGGCCGACCCCGCTACTTGCCGTTGGGGCGGATATTGCTCGCTTAAAACCCTTCCAGCACGATCTTGCCTTTGGCCGTATTGCTTTCCAGCAGGGCATGCGCGCGCTTCAGATTTTGTGCGTTGATGGTGCCGAAGCGCTCGGCCAGGGTGGTCTTGATGACGCCAGCGTCCACCAGCTGCGCCAGTTCGTCGAGCAATTCATGCTGCTTGACCATGTCGGCCGTCTGGAACAGCGAGCGGGTAAACATCAGTTCCCAGTGCAGGGACACGCTCTTGCCCTTGAACTTGCGCACGTCGATCTGCTCGGGATCGTCGATCAGGGCAAACTTGCCCTGTGGCGCGATGAGTTCGACGATCTGTTCGAAATGCCTGTCGGTCTGGTTCAGGCTGATCACATAATCGACAGGCGGCAAGCCCAGGCGCGTGATTTCCGCAGCCAGCGGCAAGCTGTGGTCGATCACGTGGTGGGCACCCAGTTCCCGCACCCAGGCCGCCGTTTCCGGACGCGAGGCCGTGCCGATGATGGTTACGCCCGTCAACTGCCGCGCCAGTTGCAGCAGCACGGAACCGACGCCGCCGGCCGCGCCGATCACCAGCAGGGACTTGCCCGTGAGACTCCTGTCGCGGCTGATCTGCAGGCGGTCGAACAACAATTCCCAGGCCGTGATGGCCGTCAAAGGCAGGGCGGCGGCGGGCGCGAAATCCAGGCTGGCCGGCATGTGGCCGACGATGCGCTCGTCAACCAGCTGGAACTGGCTGTTGCTGCCGGGGCGGTTGATGGCGCCCGCGTACCAGACCTTGTCGCCCACCTGGAACAGGCTCACGTCGGCGCCGACGGCGGTGACGACGCCGGCCGCATCCCAGCCCAGCACTTCCGGCTGGCCGTCCTTCGGCGCGCGGTTCTTGCGCACCTTGGTGTCGACGGGGTTGACGGAGATGGCGTGCACGGCGACAAGCAAGTCGCGCCCCGTGGCGACGGGCACGGGCAGTTCGATGTCGAGCAGGGCGTCGGCATCGGTAATGGGCAGGCTGTGGCGGTAGGCGATGGCTTTCATGTGTTTCCTTTGATAAAACAGTAACGGAGTCGGCGCGGGTCGGATCAGCGCGGTGGTATCGCGCGTAATCCGACAGCATTGTTAGCGTGGCCATGCAGGCCTGATGACGTATCATGGCCACTTTCACGCCTGGGTAAAAGTGGGCGCGTACCGAAACACTTTCAAAGGAATGCTGAAAATTGCTGCGACTCGATGACTTGCAGGTATTCGTATGCACGGCCGACCGGGGCAGCCTGTCGTCAGCCGCGCGCGAGCTCGGCATTTCGCCCGCGCTGGCCAGCGCCGCCGTCAAGCGTCTGGAAGGGGAATTGGGCTTGCGCCTGCTGGCCCGTACCACCCGTTCGCTGAGCCTGACGCCGGAAGGCACGCAATATCTCGAACACGCGCGCGAAGCCTTGCGCCTGCTGCGCGCGGGCCGTGACGCACTGCTGGCTAGCAAGGACAGTTTCGGCGGAACCTTGAAAATTGCCATGCCTTCCGATCTGGGCCGCAATCTGATGCTGGGCTGGCTCGACGCCTTCCAGCAGCGCCACCCGAAGCTGCGCTACCAGCTCAGCGTCAGCGACCGGGTGGCCGACATGGTACGCCAGCAAGTCGACGTGGCCCTGCGCTACGGCCAGCAGGACGACTCCTCGCTGATCGCCATGCCCATCGCCCCCGCGAATGACCGCGTACTGGTGGCTTCGCCGGAATATCTGCGCGCGCACGGCCCCCTGCTGGCGCTGGAAGAGCTGGCGCAGCACAATTGTTTGCGCTTCGCGCTGGAAGATGGCTTGCACGACCGCTGGACGTTTTACCGCCTGCCGCAGCGCGAGCAGGTGACGCTGCAGGTGAGCGGCAACCGCAGCGCCGACGATGCCGAGCTGGTGCGGCGCTGGGCCGTGGCGGGCCTGGGCATCGCGTATAAGTCGCGGCTCGATGTGGCTGGCGATGTGGCCGCCGGCCGTTTGCAACTGCTGCTGCCCGAGGTGGCGGGCGAGGCCACGCCCTTGCACCTGGTATGCACGCACCGGGCGCAAGTGACGCCGCTGGTGCTGCAGCTGCGAGATTTCCTGCGGGAACAGTGTGCGGCCCTGGCATAAAGCATTCTTCATTACAACTCGTTGCAAATGGCAATCATGCGCGGCTCAAGCTGGGCGTACTCTTGCATTTTGCTGAAAACCGCCTGAAGGAGCGCCATGTTGCCGAAACGCTTGCTACCCGCCGTCGTGCTTGCCGCACTGTGCCTGGCCGGCTGTGCCGGACCAGCGACGCAACAGCCCGTTCACGCCGACCATCCCGCACAGGCGCTCGCCATGCTCGAGCGGGTCAGCTGGGGCGTGAACGCCGGCAGCGCGCGCCAGGTGCAAGAGGAAGGCTGGCAGCGCTACCTGCAGGCGCAATTGCATCCAGGTCCAGCCCGCTTGCCGCCCGCCATCCAGGCGCAGATCGACGCCATGAGCATCAGCCAGGTGCCGCTCGACCAGCTGGTGCTGTCCATGGAGCAAAAGCGCAAAGCGTCCGCCGCCGTCATGGACGACGAGGCCAAGAAACTGGCGCAAAAAGACTATCAGCAGGGACTCAACCGCCTGGCGCGCGAAGCGGCCACGCGCTCGCTGCTGCTTGACGTGTATTCGCCGAACCAGCTGCAGCAGCAGCTGAGCTGGTTCTGGCTCAACCATTTCAGCGTGCACCAGGGCAAGCACAACTTGCGCGCCATGGTCGGCGATTACGAGGCGACCGCCATCGCGCCGCACGCCCTGGGGAAATTCCGCGACTTGCTGGGCGCCACCGTGCACCATCCGGCCATGCTGCGCTACCTGGACAATGAAGCCAACGCCGCCAAACGCATCAATGAAAACTATGCGCGCGAGCTGATGGAGCTGCACACGCTGGGCGTGAATGGCGGCTACAGCCAGATGGACGTGCAGGAGTTGGCGCGCATCCTGACGGGCGTGGGCGTGAACCTGGGCGCCGAGACGCCGAAGGTGAAGCCGGCGCTGCAAGGCCAATACGTGCGCCGTGGCCTGTTCGAGTTCAATCCGAACCGCCACGATTATGGCGACAAGCAGTTCCTCGGACACCCGGTGAAGGGCCGGGGCCTGGCCGAGCTCGATGAAGCGCTGGACCGCCTGAGCCGCAGTCGCGCCACCGCGAAATTTATCAGCGGCAAGCTGGCCCAGTATTTCGTCGGCGACAATCCGCCCGAAGCGCTGGTGGCGCGCATGGCGGCCACCTTCGAGCACAGCGACGGCATGATCGCCGACGTGCTGCACACCATGTTTGACAGTGAGGAATTCAAGCAGTCGCTGGGCAAGAAATTCAAGGACCCCATGCATTATGTGGTATCGGCCGTGCGGCTCAGCTATGACGACAAGCCCATCCTCAACGCGGGCCCCATGCTGAGCTGGCTTTCGCGCATGGGCCAGCCTTTGTACGGCCGCCAGACGCCGGACGGCTACCCGCTGACGGATGCGTCCTGGGCCAGCCCCGGCCAGATGACGACGCGCTTCGATATCGCCCGCACCATCGGTTCGGGCAGCGCCGGCCTGTTCAAGACGGATGGCCCGCAGCCGCAGGAAAAAGTGGCGTTCCCGCAACTGGCCAGCGCCCTGTATTACCAGTCGCTGCAAGCCACCTTGAGTCCGGCCACGCGCCAGGCCCTGGAGCAGGCCGCCTCGCCGCAGGAATGGAACACGTTTTTTCTTTCGTCGCCAGAAATGATGCACCGTTAAGTAGACACCGGAGGACTGCCATGCACCGTCGTGACCTGTTGAAAGCCCTGGCCGCCGCGCCCTTGCTGACCCACGCGGGCAGCCTGCTGGCCGCGCCCGCCACGGACGCGAAGCTGCTGTTCGTCTTCCTGCGCGGCGGCTATGACGCGAACAACTTGCTGGTGCCTGTCGGCAGCGATTTCTATTATGCGGCGCGGCCGAATATCGCCATCGCGAAGCCGGGCATGGAAAACGGCGCGCTGGCCCTGAATGGGGACTGGGCGCTGCATCCGGCCTTGCGCGAGACCATCTATCCCATGTTCAACAGCGGCGAGGCGGCGTTTATCCCGTTTGCCGGCACGACGGATGTGACGCGCAGCCATTTCGAGACGCAGGATACGATCGAGCTGGGCCAGGAACTGGGCAAGCGCCGCGATTTCCGTTCTGGCTTTTTGAACCGCCTGGTCCAGACCTTGAACAGCAGCAAGGCCAATCCGCTCAATCCGGCCATCGCCTTCACGGACCAGCTGCCGCTGATCTTCCAGGGCGGCGTGCAAGTGCCGAACATGGCGCTGCGCTCGGTGGGCAAGGCGGGCATTGATGCGCGTCAAAGCCAGATCATCGCCGCCATGTACCGGGGCACGCCCTTGCAGCAGCCGGTGGCCGCCGGTTTTGTCGTGCGCGACGATGTGACGAAGGAACTGACGGGAGAAATGCTGGCGGCCAACCGCAACGCCATCTCTACCCGCGGCTTTGAACTGGAGGCGCAGCGCATCGCCCGCTTGATGAAGGACAAATACAACATCGGCTTTGTCGACGTTGGCGGCTGGGATACCCACGTGGGGCAGGGCGGCGCCAACGGCTACCTGGCGGGGCGCTTCGACGAACTGGGGCGGGGCTTGTCCGCGTTTTCGCAGGAAATGGGCAGCGCCTGGCGCAAGACGCTGGTCGTCGTCGTCAGCGAATTTGGCCGCACCTTCCGCGAAAACGGCAACCGCGGCACGGACCATGGCCACGGCAGCGTGTTCTGGGTGCTGGGCGGTGGTATCCAGGGCAAGCAAGTGGCCGGAGAGCAAGTGGCGATCGGGCAAGCGACCCTGTTCCAGAACCGCGACATGCCGGTGCTCAATGAATACCGCGCCGTGCTGGGCGGCTTGCTGCGCCGCACCTTTGGCTTGAGTACGGCGCAGCTGGATCAGGTGTTTGCCGGCGTGGCGCCGGTGGAGCTTGGCCTGGTGTAAGGCCGCCCCGGCAAGTGCCGTGTTACGCTACGGCTGCGCAACTGGCGCATAGCCACGCCCGCCACTTTCCCTGGTGCGGGCATGAATGGAGCGGTATGAGCGATACCCAGCGCGATATTCTCAGCGCAGGCTTTTCCCTGGCCCTGATTGCCCTGACGGGTTTCGTCATGCAGCGCTTTTTCCTGCCCCTGGTCTGGGCCGGCATCCTGTGCGTGGCCACCTGGCCCCTGTATCTGCGCGTGCGCGCGGCGCTGGGCCAGCGCCCCATCATTGCGGCTGCCGTGCTGACCCTGGCGTTTGCCTGCATCTTCATCATTCCCGTGCTGCTGGGCGTGGCGCAGGCGGCGCGCGAAGTGCCGATGCTGGCCAATTTCGTCGTCAATGCAAATAGCAATGGCTTGCCCGTGCCGGGCTGGGTGGCGCAAATTCCCCTGGCCGGCAATGCCATCGGCGACTGGTGGCAAGCCACCCTGAGCCAGCCCCATGGCCTGGGCCACTTCTTTGCGGGCAGCGCCGTGGGCGGCTTTCATTCCGCGCGCGACATGCTTAAAATCCTCGGCGCCGATGTCTTCCACCGCCTGGTCGATTTCGGCCTGGCGTTTTTGTGCCTGTTTTTCTTTTACAAGGATGGCGAAGCGCTGACGCGCCAGATCACCGCCATCGGCAGCCATTTCCTGCGCCCGGAACGGTGGGGACGCTATGCGCAAAAGATTCCCACGGCCATCCGCGCCACCGTCAACGGCCTGGTGCTGGTGGGGCTGGCCGAGGGCGTGCTGATCGGCATTGCCTACGCGCTCGCCGGTCTGCCGTCACCGGCCCTGTGGGCATTTGCCACTGGCATCCTGGCCATCATCCCGTTCGGCGCGCCGCTGGCCTATCTGTGCGCGGCCGCCGTGCTGCTGTTCCAGGCCAAGGTGGGCGCCGCCATCGGCGTGGCCGTGTGGGGCACCGTGGTGCTGTTCGTGGCCGACCATTTCGTGCGGCCCGGCATGATCGGCAATGCCACCCGCCTGCCTTTCCTGGCAGTGCTGTTCGGCATTCTGGGCGGCGTGGAAACCCTGGGACTCGTGGGCCTGTTCATCGGCCCCGTCGTGATGGTGCTGTTCGTAACACTGTGGTACGAAGCGAATGTGTTTGACAGCGCACCGCCAGCGACAGCAGCTAGCAATCGCGGCGCCACACCTGCCAGCCCGGCCGCACCGGAACGCACACAGTAATGAGGGGTCGGCCAGCGTGCTGCTGGCCGGTACTGGCGCGCTCCCGGCGTGGCCGGGCGGAGCTTTCAAGCAAGGCTGTTGAAAGCCCCGGAATACGCCGAGAAAAATCGTAGCGAGCGGCAACGAGGCTTGGCGCCCCCGCTGGCCAAGAAGCGCAGCTGTACTTTGGTACAGCGCGCCTCGCAGGCCGAAAATCGCGCCGCGCAGCAGATTTTTAAGGCGTATTTAATGCGCTTTAGATAAGATCAACAACCAGCGGCGCATCAGCAGCACTTCAACATAGCCCGGCTCGATGCCCGTACCGCACTCAATCAAGGGATTGACGGTGTAGTAGCGCTTGCGGAAGTCGCGGCAGACGAGGATTTCGCGCTTGCCCATGCGGACGAGGAAAGAGCTTGGGGCGTATTCCAGGCCAAACCGTGAGCCAAAACCGCTATTCAATGTTGCCATGACAATTCCTTTGAGGGAGATGTGTTGAACGAGTCATCAGAATAGCATAACTACTGTATGAAAACACAGCTACTGTATGAATAAACAGTATTTTTTTGCTGGTGTGGTTTTTTTGATCACTGCACCGAACTTGAGGAGTAAGCAGTTTGCAACACAAGAATGACATGGGCATGACCACGGGCTGGACCACGAAACTGCGCCGCTTCGTCGAGGCGCGCCTGTCGCCCGAAGGCGAACTGGGGCTGCACATGACGGTGGGCGTGGCCCTGATGCTGGTCGCCATCGTGGTCTTCCACGAAATCGCCGAAGCCGTCATGGGCATGGCCCGGATCACGGTGATCGACCTGCAGGTGGCGCAGTGGTTCAACCAGCATGCGGTGCCGTGGATCACGCGCTGCCTGCTGGTGATCACGCATATGCATGGCGTGATCGGCGCCATTACGCTGGCGGCCCTGCTGGGCTGGTACTGGTACCGCAAGGGCGCCACTTACTGGCTGTTTACCCTGGTGATCACCATGCCGGGCGTCATGTTCCTCAACCTGCTGCTAAAGTATGTATTTGCGCGTGCGCGCCCCAGTTTTGACGAGCCCATCCTGCAGACGGCCCTCAGCACGTACAGCTTTCCCAGTGGGCATACGGCCACCTCGACGGCCCTGTACGGTTTGCTGGCCGCCTACCTGATTTGCCAGACGGCGCCGGGCGCCTGGGGCAAGCGCATCGCCATCGCGCTGGCGGCATTCCTGATGGCCGCCCTGGTGGGCTTCAGCCGTATTTACCTGGGGGCGCATTACCTGAGCGATGTGCTGGCGGCGATGGCGGAAAGCTATGGCTGGCTGGCCATCTGTATCGCCGGCGTGTCGACCCTGCGCCGCCGCCGGCATATCCGGCAAACCAAATAGGGGAAACTGTCCTGAGCAAGATTGCAGTCATCATCAACGGGGGCGCCGGCTGCGGCTACGCACCCGACTGGGCGCGGCAACTGGAAGCCAAATTTGCCGCCGTCGGCCTCGACGCCGCCATCACTCTGGCGCAAAGCGGCGCCGAGATGATCGCCACGGCCGAGCAGGCGCTGGGCGATGGCGCGCCCATCGTCGTCGCCGGCGGCGGCGATGGCACCATCAACGCCGTCGCCTCCGTCGTCGTGGGCAGCGGCACGCCGTTCGGTGTGTTGCCTTTGGGTACCTTGAATCATTTCGCCAAGGATCTGAATATTCCGCTGGAACTCGATGCGGCCATTGCCAATGTGGCGCAGGGCGTGCCGCACCAGGTCGACGTGGGCGAGGTGAATGGCCGCATCTTCCTGAATAATTCCAGCCTGGGCCTGTATCCCGATATCGTGCGCGACCGCGAAAAGCAGCAGCGCCGCCTGGGGCGGGGCAAGTGGCTGGCCTTCAGCTGGGCCCTGGTGGCCGCGCTGCGCCGCTATCCCTTTCTCAGCGTGCAATTGAAACTCAACGATGCCGTGCATGCGCGGCGCACGCCGTTCGTCTTTATCGGCAACAATGAATACCTGATGGAGGGCTTGAATATCGGCGAGCGCGAGCGGCTCGATGGCGGCCAGCTGAGCCTGTATGTGGCGCAGCGCCCGGGCCGCCTGGGACTGCTGAAGCTGGCACTGCACGCGCTGTTCGGCAAGTTGTCGCAGGCCAAGGATTTTGACGTGCTGACGGCCACCGACCTGGAAATTGCCACGAAGCACAGGCGCCTGCGCGTGGCCACCGACGGCGAAGTGACCATCATGAATACACCGCTGCATTACCGGATCCGCCCCGCCGCGCTGGAGGTGCTCGTGCCGGCGTCCGCGCCGGCCTAGGAGAAAACATGCGTACCATCGTGCATTTGTCTGACCTGCATTTCGGCAAGGTCGATGCGGCCCTACTGGCTCCCCTGCGCGTGCTGGTCGAACGCCTGGAACCCGATGTGGTGGTGGTCTCGGGCGACCTGACTCAGCGCGCCCGCAGCGTGCAATTCCAGCAGGCGCGGGCGTTTCTTGACAGTTTGCCGGGGCCGCAGATCGTCGTGCCGGGCAACCATGACGTGCCGCTCTACAACGTTTTTTCCCGCTTCCTGACGCCGCTGGTGAAATACCGGCGCTACCTGACGGACGATCTGTCGCCCGAATACGTGGATGAAGAAATCGCCGTGCTGGGCATCAACACGGCCCGTTCCCTGACTTTCAAGGATGGCCGCATCAGCCACGAGCAGATCGATTTCCTGCGTGAACGCCTGGGCCGTTTGCCGCCCGGCCTGACGCGCATCATCGTCACGCATCACCCGTTCGACTTGCCCGAGAACTTCGACAAGGACGACCTGGTCGACCGCGCCCCCCAGGCCCTGCAAATGTTTTCCGAGTGCGGCGTCGACTTGCTGCTGGCAGGACACTTGCATGCCAGCGTGGCGGGCAACACGGCCGAGCGCTACAAGATCGCCGGCTACGCGGCGCTGATGGTGCAGGCAGGCACGGCTACGTCCACGCGGGGCAGGGGCGAGTCGAATTCCTTTAATGTACTGAAAGTGGAGCCCAGCTGCATCCGCGTCGAGCGCTACAGCTGGAGTGAAGAGAAGGCCGACTTTGAAAAAGTCAGCACGGAAGCGTTCGAGCGCCAGGGCGGCGTGTGGGCCAGCCTGCGGCCGTTGTAGGTCGGATTCGCGGGACGTTGTCCCGCGTAGTCGGACAATATTGTTGGCTTTGCTAATGGCTGTGGTGATGTCGGATTACGCTGCGCTAATCCGACCTACGCCGACCAGCGCCAACCTGCGCCTGGGACGAGGGCAGCGCCGAGTTTGCAAAGATCGGCACGGAAGCGTTCGCGCGCCAGGGAGGTGTGTGCCGCTGTAGGTCGGATTCGCGGGACGTTGTCTCGCGTAATCGGACATTATTGTTGGCTTTGCTAATGGCTGTGGTGATGTCGGATTACGCTGCGCTAATCCGACCTACGCCTATCAGCGCCAACCAGCGCCCGGGACGAGGCCAGCGCCGAGTTTGCAATGGTCGGCACGGAAGCGTCCGGGCGCCAGCGCGGTGTGTGCCGCTGTAGGTCGGATTAGCGGGACATTGTCCCGCGTAATCGGACAATATTGTTGGCTTTGCTAATGGCTGTGGATGTCGGATTACGCTGCGCTAATCCGACCTACAGCCAGTAATGCATGAAGCGCGCGGCCCATTCCTTCATGCGGTCGGCCCAGGGCCGCGATTCCCACTTGGCCTTGGTGATTTCCTCCGAATCGCGCAAGTCTTCCTGGAAGGCATTTTCCATTTCGCGCCCGAAGCTGTCGCCCAGCACCACCACGTTCAGCTCGCTGTTGTGCAGGAAGCTGCGCATGTCGATATTCGTCGAGCCGACGGTCGACCAGGCGCCGTCGATGACGGCCGTCTTGGCGTGCAGCACGGCCAGTTTCAAATGATAGATGCGGATGCCGCCGGCCAGCAGCTGGTCGTACAGCGCATGTCCCGCATGAAACACCAGGCCGCTGTCGGACACGCCGGGCAGCACCACTTTCACGTCCACGCCCCGTCTGGCGGCCGCCACCAGCGCATCGACCGTCTGCTGGTCGGGCACGAAATAGGCCGAGGTGATGTGGATGGATTTTTTCGCTTCCTGGATGGCCAGGATATACGCCTTGTAGATTTCAAAGCCGCCGTCCGGTTCGCTGGCCACCACGCGCACGAGTTTGTCTCCCACATCGGGCAGGGCGGGGAAGTAGTTGGCGTCGGGCAGGTCGGCCTGGTCCTGCTGGGCCCAGGTGCGGATGAACAGCCACTGGAAGGCGGCCACGGCCGGGCCTTCCACTTTCACGTGGGTATCGCGCCAGCCCACGTCCTTCTTGTCGGTGGGCTTGGATTTCGAGCGGAACAGCGAGCTCTTGGCGTAGGTGTCGCTGATATTGATGCCGCCCGTAAACGCCGTCTTGCCGTCGACGATCAACACCTTGCGGTGGTCGCGGTTGTTGATCTTCCAGTCTTCGCCCTTCAGCTTGGCCGGGTTGACGGGGTTGAATGCCACCAGGTGGATGCCGGCCGCGCGCATGCGGTCAAAAAACGCCTGCGGCACGCCGATGGTACCCACGCTGTCATAGATGACGTTGACCGTCACGCCCGCCTGCTGCTTTTCGATCAGCATGTCGGCAAATTTGAGGCCCAGCGGGTCCTGGTCGAAGATATACGTTTCCAGGTTGATGCTGTTCTTCGCTTCGCTGATGGCCTGGAACATGGCGGCCATGGTTTGCGGACCGTCAAACAGCAGGGTGACCTTGTTGCCCTTGATTAAAGGCACGCCCGTGGCCGCCTCTTCGAGCGCGGCCTGGGTTTTCAAGTCCATGCCGGACTTGGCCCAGCGCTTGTTGAGCAGGGCGGCCCGGCTGTTGACGTTCAGCACGGCGCCCTTGCCGTTGACGACCTTGGGCGAGGCCACGGGTTCCAGCGTGGTATTGAGATTCTTGACGTCGGGCAGCGAAGCGCATGCAGCCAGGGTCCAGCACAGCAGTAGGGCGGTGAGGCAGGGTTGCATGCGCCTGGCGGTCATTTTTGAGCCTTGGTGGTAGGTGACAGGTTAGCCGACTCGTCCACCAGCGCCAATGGCGGCGGGTTTTTCGAGCCGAAGAAGAAGACGATGGGGGCCTTCAGGAAACGCTTGCCGAGGATCTTCAGCAATTGCATGCCGTGCTTGAAGCGGACCTGGCGCGAGCGCAGCGCCACCCACAGGGCCAGGCCGAAGCTGACCAGCAGGTTGGCCGTGCCGATGGCGAAGATGCCCGACAGCGACTTGACGGCCAGCTGCCAGCTCATGTTGTGGTCGAGTCCTACCAGCGCCGTGGCGAAGTTGGCGGCCGAGAAGGTGATGTGGCGGATATCGATAGGCAAGCCGATCAGGAAACCCAGGGTGCCGATGGAGCCCAGCAGGATACCGAAATAGAAGTTACCCATCAGGCCGCCCAGATTGTTTTCCAGGTACAGGCCCAGGCGCTGCAGGCGCTCCTGGCCGATGACACGGCCCAGGCCGCGCAATTGCGCGATGCGCTGCGCCCAGCGCGTGTACAGCGCCTGGTTGTCGTAGTAGCCGGAAATCAGGCCCGCGACGAACAGGCACACGCCGGCGATCATGGCGTAGAAAATGGCGGGGCTGCCGATGGGATCGATATCGTGCAACAAGTGCATGGCTTTCTCGGGCGTCACCAGGTTGTGGCCGGTGATCGCCTTGTAGCCGAGCGCGATCAGCCACGCCGTGGGGATGGCGGTGGCCAGGTTGCCCAGCACGGCCATGTTTTGCGTGCGGAAGACTTTATTGATCAGTTCGGCCATGCTGTCGAGGTCGATATTCCTGCCATCCTTGCTGTGCAGGCCGGCCGCGATGCGCGACGCCGTCATGGCCGGCTGCTTGGTGGCCACCGTGAAGTGCAGCAGGTGGATGAACATGAAGCCGATCGAGTAATTCATGCTGAACATGAAGGCTTCGACCAGCGGCGCCGAGCGCAGGTAGGACATCAAAATCTTGAACAGCGCCATGAAACCGATGATGATGCCGGCGCCGGCCGACGAGAGGAACATGGCGCCCATTTCGCGGCGGTTTTCAGCGATGTAGTGCTCGCCCGTGCGGCTGGCGTTTTCCGTCACATTGCGTGCCAGCAAGTTGATATTGTCGGAAAACAGGTCGCTGACCTTGTACTTGTTGTTGTGCGCCTCGATCAGTTCCAGCGCCAGCGAGACGGCACCGGCGCGGCGGCGGCTGACCGGTTGCGGGTGCAGCAAATCCTGCGTGGCGTCGACCGTGATGGCGGCGATGTCCACGTTGTTTGATGCGGGCAGTTCGCCGCTGGTGTCGACCAGGAACAGCAGCTTGCGCAGGCGGTCGATGCTTTGCGCCAGTGCCACCAGCAGATACGTGAGGGGAATGCTGGTGCCCTGGTACAGCGCCTTCTTGCGGATCTTGGCGATCACGGCGTCGCACTGGTCGAGCATGACCAGCAGGTGGCGCGCATCTTCGATGTGCTCGATATCGCCGTGCAGCAAGTTCGTGTACGCATCGAGGTAGGCGTTCACTTCCGTGTTTTGCACCATGAACGGCGAGTGGAAGACTTCGATTTCGTTGTGAAAACGCGTCAGTTCCGGCTCCAGCCCCATGGCGCAGACGCGGTAGGACAGGGTGCGGATGGCGTCGAGCATGCCTGGCAGCATGATATTGCCGTCGCCGACGGCCAGTTCGATGTCGTCGCTGGTGAGCACGTCGAACAGTTCCAGCCAGTCCGTGGCGGGCACGTTGCTGATCCACAGGTAATCGGTATTCAGGTACAGCACCTGGTCGAGCGCGTCGTTCAGGTATTCATCGCCAAGGGCGGGCGGCAGCATGCGGTAGGCGATGCGGCGTTTCAATTCCGTGAAAAAGCCGCTGTTCGACAGCACGCCGATGTCGGTGTACAGGCTGGCGTGGCGGCGCGCCGACAGCACGCGCAGCACGTATTCGTGCAGGGCGCGGGCTTGCGCGGGGTTACCTTTGAGAAGCTGGCGCAGGGTGCGCACGTTGGCGATCGCGGTAGCGCTGTCGTGGGGGCGCTTGGGACGCAGTGAGTTAAACAATTCCACCAGCAAGTCAATATTGCTGGAGTTGGGATCAATGCGTTCGAGGATAGCTAGCATGCAGAAAAAACGGGCGAGCCGCTGTCGGTAAAACCAGTAGTGTACCGCCTGCGCCGGATCGTGCAATGTTCGCCACCGAACGTTGCTTGTTCGCAGGGCCTGCTTCTGCCGTCATTTTGCGCTAAAAAGCCCGCAGTATGCTCGTTGTTTGCGTGTTGTCAGTGTACGACGCCTTGACGGCGCCTAAGCTGAGGTTTCTGTGGAACAACGCACAGATTGCTGGACAAAAATCGAGGATAAGGTAACACTTAGGTCAGACACACAGCGCATGTCCTGATCGATACCGGGTAGTTTACTTTTCACGTTACCGAGATATTTATCATGAAGACCTCGTTTTTTGCGCTTGCTGTGATAGGGATGGGGCCGATGGCGCTGTACGCGCCGGCCCAGGCTGCCGATGGCGCTGGCAGCGCGGCATCCGGCAATGTTGCCGTGTACGGCGTGCTCGATGCGGGCATCGTCGCCGAACGCGGTTGCACGGGCAATTGCGCCGACACCAAGGTGTCGGGCGGCGTCGCTTCCGGCTCGCGCCTGGGCGTGCAGGGCCGCGAGGCCCTGGGCAACGACGTTTCCGCCGTGTTTACCCTGGAAGCGGGTATCCAGAACGACACGGGCCAGTCCGAGGATGGCCGCCTGTTCGGCCGCCAGGCATATGTCGGGCTCGACAGCCGCCTCGGTGCATTGACCCTGGGGCGCCAGTACAATCCGCAATACCTGACCCTGACCGATGTGGCCGACCCCTTCAAGGGCGGCATGGCCGGCAGCGCCAGCAACCTGGCCGGCTACAGCGTCAAGCGCTACGACAACACCATCAAATATGAAACCCCCGCCTTGCGCGGCGTGACGGCCAGCGCCATCTACAGCTTTGGCGAGTCGCCGTACAGCAGCGCCAACAACCGCGCGTATGGCGCCACCCTGGGCTACTCGGCCGGCGCCGTGAATGTCAGCATTTCGCACCAGCGCAAGAATAGCCTGATTCTCGCCAGTGGCACCTTGCCTGCCATCGACATGTCGGCGCGCAACACCCTGATCGCGGCGAATGTCGACCTGAAAGTGGCCACCGCCTTCGTCGCACTGGGCGCCAACAAGGGCTACGGCAGCTCGCCATGGGACCCCAGCAATGACTACAGCTCGCTGGCCCTGTCGCAATCGTCGTCCGACAGCCGCGACACCCTGCTGGGCCTATCCGTGCCCGTGGGCGGCTTCAAAGTGCTGGCCTCGTATGTGCGCAAGGATGACCGCGACCTGGCCAACCGCGACGCCAGCCAGGTGGCTGTCGGTCTCACGTATTCGCTGTCAAAACGCAGCGACTTCTATGCGTCCTACGCGAAAATCCACAACAGGAACGGCGCCCGCTACACGGTGGGCAATGCCAGCGACAGCGGCCGCGGCGATGCGGCGTTCAACCTGGGCTTCCGTCACGGCTTCTGATCCCGCCGTGTCCGCCATACGGCCGGAGCAGGATCAGCAGGGCGTTCAAGCCGGGCTGCCGTCACGGCTTCTGAACCGCCGTGGCTGACGGGGCAGGGCAGCTTGCCGCCAGCCACTTGCCTGTACTTGCCACATTCACCTGTTCCGGCGTGCCGCGCGCGCTGGTCGTCACCGCCAGCTGCATGGAAAATGCCTGGTCGCCCGTAAACAGCACCTTGCCTTCGCCGCTCGATTTCGGATTGGCGCAAGTAAATGACACTTGCATGCCGCCCGCGATGTCGGTGTTTTTCGATTTGCAATCGCCGGGCTGGCCCGTGGGAATCTGCTTGCGCGCCGCCATTTCCGGCGTTACGCAGGCCGTCACGCGCACGGCGCCGTCGGCGCCAACGGTGGGCATGGCCATGCCGCGGCTGGCGGCCATGGCTTCAAGCTGCTTGCGTTGGTCGGGAGGAAGGTTGCCCAGCTGTTGCAGCACCATGGACATGGCATTGTCGGTGGCGGCGTCGGGCGACGCCATCTTGCTGTCGACTTGCCACAGGCCCGGCTTGATGGTGGCCGATGGCGCGGCGGCTTGGGCGCCGGTATGGAGGCCGAGCGCGGCGCAGGCCAGCAGGGTCATGCGTAGCAGCGGTAATTTCATTGTCTGGTGTCTCCGTATTGGCAGACACCAGCATACGCCAAGGCAAGCGGGGCACGCTTGCCATTGTGTTACAAACTGTGATCGGGCTCGATGCGGCGCACGTCCACGCAGGCGATGCGGCGCTCGTCCGCCTCGATGATTTCATAGCGCAAGCCATCGAGCTCCAGCACTTCGCCCACGGCCGGCATGTTCTCGAAATGCGCCAGCAGGAAGCCGGCCAGCGAGTTGTACTCGCCGTCTTCGCTGACCAGGGTTTCCGTCTCGAACACTTGCTCCAGATAGTGCAAGTCCGTCGCGCCATCGATGCGCCAGTGGCCTGGGCCCAGCACTTCCACGTCCGGCTGCTCGTCCTCGTCGGGGAATTCGCCGGCGATGGCTTCGAGAATATCGATCGGCGTGAGCACGCCTTGCACCGTGCCGAACTCGTCAACCACCAGCACCAGCTGGCCGCGCGAGCGCTTCAGCGTTTCCATGGCTTTCAGCACGCCGGCCGCTTCCGGCACGACGACGGCTTCGCGCATATTGGCCGGGTCGATCTTGCCGTGCGATACCAGGTCCTCGATCAGGTCCTTGCTGCGCGCGATGCCGACCACGTTGTCGAGGTCATCATTGCAGACAGGAATCATGCTGTGCGGTGTGTCGCGCAGCAAGGTGAGCATCTTTTCGCTGCTGTCGTTGAGGTTCACCCACGAGACATCGCCGCGCGGCGTCATCACCGAGCGGATCGAACGTTCGGCCAGGGTCAGCACGCCGCTGACCATGTTGCGCTCTTCCACGCCGAAGGCGGAGACGTCGGGCATTTCCTTGACTTCATGTTCCTCGACGGCTTCGCGGCCCTTGCGCCCGCCCAGCAGGCTCAGCACGGCTTGCGCCGTGCGGTCGCGCAGCGGGGCGTTCGATTGCAGCTTGAGGAAGTTGCGGCGCGCCAGTTGATTGAAAAACTCGATGACGATCGAGAAACCGATGGCCGCATACAGATAGCCTTTCGGAATGTGGAAGCCCAGGCCTTCGGCCACCAGCGACAGGCCGATCATCAGCAGGAAGCTCAGGCACAGCACCACGACGGTGGGGTGGGCGTTGACGAAACGCGTGAGCACCTTCGAGGCCAGCATCATGACGACGATGGAAATGATGACGGCTGCCATCATGACATACAGGTTTTCCACCATGCCGACGGCCGTGATGACGGCGTCGAGCGAGAAGACGGCGTCCAGCACGACGATCTGCGCCACCACCAGGCCGAAGCCGGCATAGACTTTCGGCCCCGTCTGCGCGTGGGTGACGCCTTCCAGGCGCTCGTGCAGTTCGCTGGTGGCCTTGAACAGCAGGAACAGGCCGCCCAGGAGCAAGATCAGGTCGCGCCCTGAAAACGAGAATGTCCATATGGAAAACAATGGCGTGGTCAGCGTGACCAGCCAGGAAATCAGCGAGAGCAGGCCCAGGCGCATGACGAGGGCCAGGGTCAGGCCCAGCACGCGTGCCTTGTCGCGCTGGTGCGGCGGCAGTTTCTCGGCCAGGATGGCGATGAAAATCAGGTTGTCGATACCCAGTACGATTTCCAGTACGACCAGCGTCAGCAGGCCGACCCAGATTGTCGGGTCAAATAACCATTCCATGTGTGTAACCTTGTAAAGTCAGTAAGTATCAAGCTTGCCTGGCGGCGCGTGCCCCGGGCGTGAAGGTGATGCTGTGTTCGTCTCAGTGGCGGACGCGCGGCGGCCGTGTGGCCAGCCGCACGTCCGCTTCGGAAAGTGCGCCCGGTCCCGCTTGCCAAATGATGGCGTAAAACGGCACGGCCTGGCGCGAGGTCGGATACAGCGTGATGGGGTCGTTGTCGCATTCTTCGATGCCGCAGCTGTCGCCGGGCACGCCCGCATGCGTGCCGGCATCGTGACAGTCCGCGACAAAGCCGGGCGTGGCGGTAGCGCCGGCCGCGACTGCATGCTGGAATGGGGAAGGGCTGGCGTAAGCCATGCTGGCGAACGCCTGGGGCAAAGCGATGAAAACAAAAAGGCAGAGCAGGACGAGAGCTCGTCTCATATACAGGCAGATAGTTCTGGAACGGTGAAGTATAACACGGCCGCATAACAGCCTGATGACAGGGCTTGCGCAAGTGGCAGGCATGCCGTAAATTACGAAATAGCAATAATTTCACGTGGCGGCGAAGACGCAGCGCCGGCTCCGCGAATATTTTTGCGCTGAGTACGTATTCCATGGCGCTGACCTTGCGCCTTGCCTAATCATGTAGTGTTACCAGGACTCTGCCTTGAAACCGATTACCGCCCTCCTGCTTGCCGCCGGCATTCTGTCGCCTTCGTTCATCCTTGCCGCCACCCCCGTGGAAGCGGCGCCGACCCAGAAAAGCGCGAAAGCCGCACCAAACCGCGCCGCCGCCGTCAAGGTCACGTCCGTCGAAGGCATCACCGAGTACCGCCTGGCCAATGGCTTGCGCGTGCTGCTGTTCCCCGACGCCAGCAAGCCGACCCTGACCACCAATATCGTGTACCTCGTCGGTTCGCGCCATGAAAACTATGGCGAAACGGGCATGGCCCACTTGCTGGAACACCTGCTGTTCAAGCCCAGCGCCAACTTCGGCGTCAAGAAGGGCACGAAAACCCCGGTCGAGATCCTCAATTCCACGGGCGCCGATTTCAACGGCACCACCTGGTACGACCGTACCAATTACTACGCCACCTTCCCCGCCAACGACGAGAACCTGCGCCAGATGCTGGCCATGGAAGCGGACCGCATGGTCAACGCGGCCATCGACCAGAACGACCTGTGGAATCCGAAGACGCAAAAAGGCGAAATGACCGTGGTGCGCAACGAGTTCGAGATGGGCGAGAGCAACCCGATCGGCGTGACCAGCGAGCGCATCCAGGCCGTCGCCTACGATTGGCACAACTACGGCAAGTCGACCATCGGCGCCCGCTCCGACATCGAGCAAGTCAACATTCCCCGCCTGCGCGCGTTTTATCATAAATATTATCAGCCTGACAACGCCGTGCTGATGGTGGCGGGCCGCTTCGATGAAGCCAAGGTCTTGAAGCAGATCAATGAGCTGTTCGGCAAGATCCCGAAACCCACGCGCGTGATCGAACCCACCTACACGGCCGAGCCCGTGCAAGACGGCGAGCGCGCCGTGACGGTGCGCCGCAGCGGCGGCACGCAGTTCGTCGGCGCCGGCTACCACGTGGCGCCATCGGGCAATCCCGACGCCGTGGCCATCGAAGTGCTGGGCCACGTGCTGACCGATGCGCCGGCCGGCCGCCTGCACAAGGCACTGGTGGAAACCAAGCTGGCCAGCAAGATCGAATACAACTCGGTGAGCAACCTGGAGCCGGGCTATAACCTGTTTGGCGCCCTGGTGCCGCTCGATGGCAACCTCGACGCCGCGCAAACGGCCATGCTGAAGGTGCTGGAAGACTTGAAGTCGCAGCCCGTCACGGATGCGGAAGTGGCGCGCGTCAAGCAGCAATTGAACAAGCAGATCGAACTGGCCACTTCGAACACGGCCAGCCTGACGATCGCCCTGACGGAGTCCCTGGCGGCGGGCGACTGGCGCCTGTTCTTCCTGCAGCGCGACCAGCTGGAAAAACTGACGACGGCGCAGGTGCAGGCGGCCGCCGAAAAATACCTGAAGACCTCGAACCGCACGCTGGGCCGCTTCATTCCTACCGATACGCCGGATCGCACCGTCGTGCCTGCCTACGCCGACGTGGCGCCGCAGCTGGCCGGCTACACGGGCCGCGCCGTGGTGGCGCAGGGCGAGGCATTCGACCCCAGCCCCGACAATATCGAAGCGCGCACGCAGCGCTTCACCTTGCCGAATGGCTTGCAGGGCGCCTTGCTGCCGAAGAAAACCAAGGGCGGCACCGTCAGCGTGGTGCTGAAACTGCAGCTTGGCAGCGAAGAGAGCCTGCGCGGCAAGGGGCAGGTGGGCAGCTACACGGCCAATCTGCTGGCACGCGGCACGGATAAACTGTCGCGCCAGGAAGTGAAGGACAAGTTCGACCAGCTGGGCACGCAAGCGGTCGTCTCGGGCAGTGCCGAGGGCGTCACGGCCGTGCTGATTGGCAAACGCGAGAACCTGCCTGCCGCCATGGAGCTGCTGGCGCAAGTGCTGCAAAAGCCGGCCCTCAGCGAAACGGAATTCCTGGAACTGCAGCGCGAACGCGTGGGCCGCGCGGAACAGGAGTTGCCTGAGCCGCAGCCGCTGGCCGTGAACGCCTTCCGCCGCCTGCTCGACGCCACGCCGGCAGGCCATGTGCGCCATGTCAACAGCCTGCCGGACGAACTGGCGGGCTGGAAGAGCGTCAAGGTGGCGGATCTGAAAGCATTCCACGCTGCCTATTATGGCGCTGCGAACGCCACTTTTGCCGCCGTCGGCGATTTCGACCCTGCCGCGTTGAAGGCGCAAGTGGCCAGCCTGTACGGCAACTGGAAGGCGGCACAGCCGTACGTGCGCATTCCCGACGCCGTCAAGCCCGTCAGCGGCGAAAAAGTCACCCTGGAAACGCCGGACAAGGCCAACAGCGTGCTGTTCGCCATCCAGCCGCTGGCCCTGAAGGATGACGCGGCCGGCTATCCGGCCTTGGTCATCGCCAACCACATGCTCGGTGGCGGCGCCCTGCGCAGCCGCCTGGCCGACCGCATCCGCCAGAAGGAAGGCCTGTCGTATGGCGTCGGTTCGCAAGTGACCGTGCCGGCGCGCGAGCCGGCCGGTTTCTGGATGGCCTACGCCATCAGCGCGCCGCAAAACACGGCCAAGGTGGAAGCGGCGCTGCGCGAGGAACTCGCCAAGGTGCTGGCCGACGGCTTCACGCAAGAGGAGCTGACCGAGGCGAAGAAGGGCTGGCTGCAAGCGGAAGAAGTGGCCCGCACGCAGGACACTGGTCTGGCCAACTACCTGGCCGGCTACCTGACGCAAGGCCGCACCCTGGCCTACGACAAGGACCTGGAAGCCAAGGTTGCCGCATTGACCCTGGCGCAAGTCAACCAGGGCCTGCGCGACTACCTGAAGCCTGCCACCGTGTCGATCGTCACGGCCGGCGACTTTGCCAAGGTGGCCAAGGAAGGTGACAGCGGCGCCAAGGCAACGACGGCGAAGTAAGCCGCAGTAAATAAATAAGCCCGAAATAAGCCCGCTGGCAAGTGACCTTGCCAGCGGGCTTTTCCATTTCAGGATGGTGTCGTTGACGTAAAAGTCACGACACCCGGGCAAACCTCGCAAGCGTCTGCGAATTGCGGCCGAGAAGCGCAACCGTACTTGAGTACGGTGAGCATCGCAGGCCGCAAAGCGCGCCGCGCAGCAGGTTTGCTCAGGTGTTATCCACGCGGCGCCATTTCGGCGACGTAAATTTCGACACGGCGATTGCGTGCACGTCCCGATGCATCGGCATTCGAGGCGATCGGTTCGCGTGCGCCACGGCCTTCGGTGACGATGCGGGTTGGCGAGACGCCGCGCATGGCCAGGTAGTCGCGCGTGTGGGCGGCGCGCTCGACCGACAGCGGTTCGTTGATGGAATCGCTGCCCGTGCTGTCCGTGTGGCCGATGATGCTGACCGTGGTGTTCGGGTTTTCATTCAGGGTCGCGGCAAAGCGGTCGAGAATGGGGCGGAAGTTGCCCTTGATGTCGGCGCGGTTGGTATCGAAGGAAATATCGCTTGGAATTTCCATTTTCAGGCGGTTGTCGGCCGTTTGCGTCACTTGCACGCCCGTCCCCTGCGTTGCCTGTTCCATTGCGCGCTTCTGGTTTTCCATGCGGTTCGACCAGATATTGCCGACTACCGCACCGGCCGCCGCGCCCAGCAGCGCGCCGCCCGCAGTGCGTCCGCCGCCGCCACCGCCGGTGGTGCCGCCGATCAGGGCGCCCAGGCCCGCGCCAACGCCGGCGCCCGTGGCCGTGCCACGTTGTGTCGAGGACATATCAGCGCAGCCGGTGGCGGCCATCGCGAGGACCAGCATGCCGATCAGGGATTTGGCGCCAGCGCCGTTCTTGAATGCTTTCATGGATTTTCTCCTTGTTTTGTTATTGGGACATACCCAGGAACTACCTGCACACGTTACTGCAAAACGGGCCGGCTTGCCAGTGCGCACAGCGTACGCACAAGGCGGCAAAAGAGCGGCGCCCGTTTGCACGCGCGCCGCTCTGGTCAGGCCAGGTGCGTGGCCAGGGCTATAGGCCACGCCCGCTGATCAGGCGCAACAGCACCATGATGACGGCCACTACCAGCAGGATGTGGATGAAGCCGCCGATGGTGTAGGAAGTAACCAGACCCAGCAGCCAGAGAATGATGAGTACTACTGCGATTGTATAGAGCATGATGTGTCCTCCGAGAGTAGTGTGTGGATGGCGGTCCAGGCTTGCAAGCCGGTAGCCGCGGACCTTGCCATCGTTATTTGTCATTCACGTTGCCGGGTTTGCGCACAACGTTGATGCCATGATTTATTGTCTACTTTATTTCTGAAATGATCTGTACGCTGCCGTACACAACGCTTATTTAGCGTGCCGCCCGCCCGGCATGCGCGCCGCCGGGCCTTCCGTGTCGCCCGCCATGCCCGGTATCCAGGCCAGCATGCCGGCCATGCCGACGGCCCCCGCCAGGCAGCTGAACATGCCGCCCGTGAGCAGCAGCATGACGCCGAACACGGGTGCGCCGCCTGCCGCAGGCGCCAGGTCGAGCGCGCAAAAGCCGAGGGCCGTGGCCAGCATGCCACCGCCGATAAAGCCCAGCCAGATCCTGTTGCTGCCTGCCTTGTCGCTTTCCATAGCCTCTCCTTGATGAACATCCGATGATTTCCTGAATGCATCATCTCGTTTCCTGGCTAGCTCATCTGTACGCCAACGAACATTATCAAAAAGAAAACGCCCGGACGGGCCGGGCGTGTGTTGAATGTGCAACTGATGGCGCCGGTAAAGGCGCCGCCGCTCTTAGCCCATGGCGCGCAAGCCGCCGTTGACGACGCGCACGCGGTCGCCCTGGCGCCAGTTCGGCGCGGCGCTCTGGTGCACGGTGCGCGTTTTGCCATTGTCCAGGCGCACGACGATGTTGTAGCTGCGCGTGGCGCGCACGCTGCCTTCGATCTGGTTGCCGGCCACGGCGCCGCCAACGGCGCCCAGCACGGTGGCCAGCTGGCGGCCATGGCCGCCGCCTACCTGGTTGCCCAGCAGGCCGCCGACGACGGCGCCGCCTGCCGCGCCCACGCCGCTGCCTTCGGCGCGCGTATTGACTTCATGGATGGCTTCGACGACGCCGCAGTTGCTGCACACCTTGGGGGCGGGCGCCGCCGCCACATATTCCGGCTGCGGCTGGCGCACGGGCTGCTGCTGCTGCTGCTGCTGCTGCACCGGCTGCTGCGCCTGTTGCTGCGGCGGCAGGGCGGCCAGCGGCTGCATGCCTGCCGGCGGCATGCCCGTTTGCGGCTGGTTCGCCTGCAGGCTGGCCAGCTGTTCGGCCGAGGCGTTGGCCGACAGGGCAGGCGCTTCGCCTTGCGAGGAAGGCAGCCAGCCCATCAGGGCGGCCGTGCCGACGCCGCAGAACAGCAGGACGGCGACAGCGGCCGCAAGGACCAGCGGATGAAGGGATTTGGTCGTGGTGGTCATGGAAGGCTCCTTGGTTTTTTAAAATAAATGAAATCTGGGTGCTACGTCTTGTGCTGCTATCAATATGCCGCGCGCCAGCGACGGCATGGCGCAATGCGTGATGCCAGTGTGCGTTGCTGTGTCGTTCGCTTCCGTGCGTCACCGTACATACAGGACGGGGACGGCACCGTAGGCTAGGTAAAAATTATGTCGAGTTGTAACGACACCAAGGAAACGCAATGCCACCAACGACTGCCAGCATGAACCTGTCCCGCGATGCAGGCCGATCCGGCCTGGTGCCAGCCATGGCCGTGCCATCCGGCAATCGTTTGCTGGCCAGCCTGCCCGAGTCCGACCTGCGCCACCTGGCGGCCCTGTTCGATACCGTCAAGGTCGAGGTTGGCGAAGTGCTGTACGAACCCGGCCAGCCCATCGCCCATATTTATTTCCCCGGCGACTGCCTGATTTCGCTGCTGGCCGTGGCGGAAGGGCGCATGACCCTGGAAGTGGGATCTGTCGGGCGTGAAGGCGTGCTGGGCGCTTCCGTCGCGCTCGGGCATGACCTGGCGCAAGTGCGTGCCGTCGTGCAACGTTCCGGTACGGCCAGCCGCATCGGGCGGGCCGACTTCTGCGCCGAGTTCGCCCAGCTCGATTCACTGCAGCGCCTGCTGTACCGCTACACCGATACCTTGCTGGCGCAAGCCATCCAGATCGCCGTCTGCAGCCGCTTCCACGTGCTCGAGGCGCGTCTGGCGCGTTCACTGCTGATCACGCGCGACCGCTTGCAGTCGGAAAAATTCCACCTGACGCATGAATTCCTCGCCCACACGCTGGGCGTGCGGCGCGTCGGCGTCACCAAGGCGGCCAGCGCCTTGCAGCAGCAAAAACTCATCACCTACAGCCGCGGCAATATCGAGATCCTCGATTCGGCCGGCCTGGAAGCCGTCTCTTGCCGCTGTTATGAGCTGGTCAAGGATACGGGCGCCATCGGCATGGCCAACGTCTTCGTCTGATTTTCACCTGCTTGCTCCCGCCGCGCACTTGCGCCACGCAGTGAGCTGTCGCCATGCCGCAAACGCAAAAAGGCGGGGTGGGCGCCTGCGCACCCACCCCGCCTTTGGATTGCTGCTTACTTCGGCTTGACCTGGTTGCCGATCACGCCACCGACGGCGGCGCCGCCGACGGCGCCAACGGCGCTACCGCCCGTCAGCACGGAGCCGGCAACGGCGCCGACGCCGGCGCCGATGGCCGTGTTCTTGTCTTGATTGGACATATTGGCACAAGCCGTCAGGCTCAGCAGCAGAGCGGCGACGGAAGTGGTGGCGGCGAGTTTTTTGATGATTTGCATGGCAGTTCTCCTATGAATTCGGACCTCGTGGCGCCGGCATGGTATGGGCCGGAAGGTAGTTCGTAACGCCGCGTGTTTCAGGCACGGTCACAGCATAGAATTGCGCCAGTGCAGGGTCTGTTCGACAACGCACATAGCAGTGTAACAATTGTAAATGCACACCATGGCTTGCCGTTCAGCGACGCTGGCGCGGCGGCTTGCCCGGCGGCGGGGCCACCGGCTTGACGCGGGCCTGGGCCAGCAGCGTTGCGCATTCACTTTGTTCGCCGGGGCCGGCGTTTACCAGTGGCAAGAGTGCCGCCACCGGCGCCACCACGGCCAGCGCCAGCGCGCCGCCCGCGCGCAAGGCCAGCACGCCCTTGTCCACGCTCACGTCCGGCTTGCTGAAGGTGCCCTGCACATACAGGGGCGAGCGCAGCGAGAAGATGCGCAAGCCTTTGCTGTCCGGTTGCAAGGTCAGGTCCAGCTGTTCATTGGCCAGGTTCACCGTGCCGTCGATATGCAGCACGGCATCATCCGTATCGACGAGGAACTGGCGCGTGCGCATCAAGCCTTTGCTGACGACGAAATCGGCCGCCATGCAATTGAGCTTGACCTGCTTGTCGCCCACCAGCTTGGTCACCACGATGCTGCCGATATTCAAGCCCATCTCTTCAAGCAGCAGCTTGCTGATGCTGCCGCGGTTGATCAGGGCGCGCACTTCGCCGTTCGAACTGCCCAGCAGGGTGGCGACGGAATTGCCCGTGGCCGACAGCGAGGCGTCGCCATTGATTTCGCCCACGCTCGCTTGCAGGGCAGGCAGGCGGGGGAACAGTTGCTTGATGCGCAGATGGCGGGCGCTGGCCTTGAGCTCGGCGGCGATGCCATTGGGAATGACCTTGCCGCTGCCATCGAGCTTGATCTGCGACATCAGCGTGCCGCCCGCCACATTGAAATTGAGCGGCGTCAGGGACAGCACGCCATCGCTCAGCAGCACATGCGTGTCGAGTTTGCTGATCGGCAATTGCGCATCGCGCGTGATGTTGTCGGCCGTGTAGCGCACGTCGGCGTCCAGGCTGGTCCAGCGTTCCGTCTTGAAGGTTTCCACCGGCAGCACGCGTCCGGCCGGCTGCGTCGACGGCACGCCCCGTTCCTTCTTGCTGGCGCTGGAATCGGCGCCCACCAGCGGGCCCAGATCGCTCAATTGCAGCAAACGCGAATGGACTTCACCCGTCAGGCGCTTGCGCGGCTTGCTGGCAGAGAAGGCCAGTTTGCCGCTGATGTCGCTCGAACCCACCTTGCCGCTGAACTGCTCGTACACCCACTCCCCGCCGCCCGGCGCCAGGGTTGCCGTCAGGTGGCCTTCCGTGCTGAAGCGCGGCGTTTCTGGCAGCAGCACGCCCGTCAGCGGATACAGGCGGGCCATGCTGGAGCCGGCTATCTTCAGGCGCACGTCGAGCGCGGCCAGGTCCGTCGGGCGCGTCAGCGTGCCCTCGATGGCCACGCTGCTGCCGCCTGCGCGCATGTCTGCCTGGATGGGGAAGGGCGTGCCCTGGCGCTGCAGCGACAGCACGCTGCCCGCCTTGCCGCCGCCCTGGATGGTTTCTCCCCGGTATTTGCCCGCCAGTTTCCACGCGATGCCATAGCGCTTGTCGTCCGCCAGCGTATCGACATCGGCGCGCATCGACGTGTGCGTGACCGCATCGTCCAGCTGCACCGTGCCCTTGCTGAAGACCACGCTTTGCAGCTGCAGCTGCCACGGCGATTGCTGATCCTGTTTCTCGAAGGTCCAGTTGTTCTTGCCATCCTTGTTGCGCAGCAAGCGCACCTGCGGCGAGTCGAAACGCAATTGCGGGATGACGATCTGCCTGTCCAGCAAGGCCAGCGGATTGAGCGAGAACGCCAGCTGGCTGACCGTGGCCAGCTGCGCCGCCTCGCCATCGCCTGCCGCCATGTTGTCAGGGTTGCCCAGGCGCACATCTTGTGCCTGCAAATGCGGCCAGGGCAGATAGCCGCGCCAGCCCGTTTGCCCGCCAGCGGGCTGGCGCCACGTCAGCGACAGGTCGCCGGCGATGGCAAACGGCCGTCCCAGCGCTTCGCTGGCGCGCGCATTCAGCCACGGCTTGGCGCGGTTCCAGTCCATGTTGAGCAGGGTAACGGCGGCCGCTACGGGCAGTGCGATGAGTACGGCGGTGCTGGCAAGGGCGATTTTCTGGCGGCGGGAGAGGGACGTAAAACGTGACATGAGGCATTTCTTTCTGGACAAGTAGACACGATGCTACAGGAATCGCTTGAAAACCGGGTTCGTTTCTGCTTTTGCTGGCGGACACGTGCGTTGGCGCACGTTGCCAAGGACAGTATTGTCGATTTCCTACCCTATGTGCGGCACCGAACGGATATGCGGGGAGCCGGAGCCTATAACGTCATACATCAAACGCAGTTCCTGATTTGTTTTATTCGCGAATTACCTTAGCCCCATTCTCCAGGAGAAGAAAAATGACAAACCGAGATTCCACCCACACTCCCCTGACCGCATTCGCCGCCTGCGTCACCGCCGTTGTCCTGATGACCGGCTGCTCCAGCCTGAAAACGCCGGCCACGGCCGACGTGGCCGTTTCGCGCGCCGCCGTCGATAACGCGGCCAGCGCCGGCGCCGCCGACCTGGCACCCGATGAAATGCGTTCGGCCCGCGAAAAAATGCGCATGGCCAACCAGGCATTGAAGGACCGCGACTACAAAACGGCGCGCGACCTGGCCGACCAGGCGCAAGCCGATGCCAAGCTGGCGCAAAGCAAGGCCAATTCGGCCAAGGCCACTTCCGCCGCCGATGAAATCAACGAGAACATCCGTGTCATGCGCGAAGAACTCGACCGTGCCAACCAGCAAGCCCCGAAACAATAAACCAACAATAAGAACAGGATTCCATCATGAAAAAAGCCACCTACACCACCATTCCCGGCCTGCTGGCCATGGCCGCCCTGGTCGCAGCCTGCAGCTCCGCACCGACCACCACCAGCCTGCTCGACCAGACGCGCGGCGACTACATGGCGGCGCAATCGAATCCGATGGTATCGACCTATGCGCCACGCGAGTTCCGTGAAGCGAGCGCTGCGCTGGAAGAGGCGAACGCGGCCGCCACGCGCCAGGAAGACAGCGAAAAAGTCGACAAACTGGCCTACCTGGCCAAGCAAAAGATAGCCACCGCGCAAGAAGTCGCCAAGCAGAAGGCGGCTGAAGCCGATATCGCCAATGCCGGCAAGCAGCGCGACCAGTTGCGCCTCGATGCCCGTACGCAGCAGGCTGACCAGGCCACGGCGCGTGCCCAGGCGGCGCAAGCGGATGCGGAAGCGGCCAAGGCCCAGGCGCAAATGGCAGAAGCCTCGGCCCGCGATGCGCAAGCGCGCGCCGCCGGCCTGGAAGCGCAGCTGGCCGACCTGGCCGCCAAGAAAACCGAGCGCGGCATGGTGATCACCCTGGGCGACGTGCTGTTTGGCACGGACAAGGCGAACCTGACGGCCGATGGCACGAGCACGGCGCGCAAGCTGGCCGACGTGCTGAAAAACAACCCGCAGCGTACCGTGCTGATCGAGGGCTTTACGGATAGCACGGGCGGTTCCGCGCACAACCTGGAATTGTCGCAGCGCCGCGCCGAATCCGTGCGCAATGCGTTGCTGGAGCAAGGCATCAGCCGCGACCGCATTGCCACGAAAGGCTATGGCGCCGCCTATCCGGCCGCCGGCAATGACAGCGCGGCAAACCGCCAGCTGAATCGCCGGGTGGAAATTGTGCTGTCGGAAGACAACACTGCCATTCCCGCCCGCCGCTAAGCTGGCCCTGACGCTGGTCCCCTCGTCGGGCCAGCCGTTGGCCCAAGCGCAGCCTGGCGTGCGCCTGGCTGTTGTGTTGTACCAAGGCAGCACCGGTCGCATGTGCACCGGTGGATACCCACGCAAGTATTGAAAGGAAGCATCATGACCCAAACATCTGTTGAGATTCCAGCTGGCATCGACACGGCGGCCATCCGCGCCGCTGCCAAAAACCTCGATGACGGCGCCGTCACGGCCGGCTACCAGGGCAATCGCCAGGAATTGATTACCTTGCTGAATGGGGCGCTGGCCACGGAGCTGGTCTGCATCGCCCGCTATAAACGCCATTACTACACGGTGAGCGGACGCGACAACGGCACCATCAAGGCGGAATTCCTGGAACATGCGCAGCAGGAACAGGAGCACGCGGACTGGCTGGCCGAGCGCATCGTGCAATTGAACGGCAAGCCAGATTTTAATCCTGCAACATTGCTTGCGCGCAGCCATGCCGAGTATGATGACTCCGAGGACGTGCAAAGCATGGTGCGTGCCAACCTGATCGCCGAGCGCGTGGCGATCGAGTCGTATCGCCAGATGATCATCAAAGTGGGCGACAGCGACCCGACAACACGGCATTTGCTGATCAAGATCATGGCTGTCGAGGAAGAGCACGCCGATGATATGCGCGATCTAATGGAATAGTGTTTTTGAGTAAAGTAGGTATAGTAACTACATTCATCCACAGCTAAGGAGCTAAACCATGTTGGAAAACAATATCACCACCGTCAATAACGATGTCAAAACCTTGGTCAAGGATGCACAAGCACTGTTCAGCGCCGCCGCCGCGCTGACGGGCGAAAAAGCCGACGAAGTGCGCGTCAAGGGCATGAAGACCCTGGACGCCGCGCTGGCCAAGGCGCACGAGGCGCAAGCTTCGGCCATCGTTGCCACCAAGCAGATGGCTGCCCAGGCTGACGGCTATGTCAAGGAAAACCCATGGCGTACGGTGGCTGTCGCCGCTGGCGTCGGCGTACTGGTCGGCTTCATCCTGGGCCGCAAGTAATCCCATACAGGAGCGATATGGACAAGTCTGCTTCGTCTCACCAGGGGCCGGGATTGATCGGCTCGGTCGCCGGCCTGGCCAAAAACGCCGTCGGACTGATGTTGTCGCGGCTGGAACTGGCCACCATCGAACTGTCGGAAGTGCGCAATCACATGTTGCAGCTGATTGTCATTTTCGCGCTGGCGACCGTGGCAGGCTTGTTTGCCATCGCTTACGGCAGCGTGCTGATCGTCTTCCTGGCCTGGGATAGCCTGGGCTGGAAGATCCTGGCGATCATGACGGTCGTGTTCATGCTGCTGGCCATCGGTCTGGTCGTGTATGCGCGGGCCATGCTGCGTCAAGGAAAGCTCTCCATGCCGGCCACCATGGCCGAACTGAAGGCCGACCGCGACATGTTGATGTAACCGGCTGGCGGAGCTGTGCTCCGCCAGTTCCGGACTGCCTTTCGAGGAGAATTCATGTCGGATAACGACAAACTGGCACAGCAGGACGCCCGCAAGCGCCTGCTGATTGCCCAGGGCGAAATGTACCGCGTCGGCATCGTGCATGCGCGTGCCAACGTCGGCTACGCGCTGCGTCCCGAATCGATGCTGCAAGGCGTCGTCGAGACGGCCGTCGGCTTCGCCGGCCACCGCGTCGAGTCCTTGCTGGCGCCGGGCGGTATGCGCCTGCAAGGCGCCATGCCCTACGTGCTGACGGCGCTGTCCTTTATCGGCCGCAAGAAGCTGGTCAAGCCGGCCCTGGTCCTCGTGGCCGTGGCCGCCGCTGCCGCCAGCTGGCTGCGCCGCAAGCGCTGAGCCTGCAAATACCCGGAACGCCGTCATTGACGGCGTTTTTTTTGGCTCTGTCATCGGCAAGTAGGGGTAATACCGGAATCTTCCTGTGCCCGCGTGGTCTGACTCTGCATATTCACCATGCAGGGAGCCGATCATGTTGTCAGCCGAATGGACGATCTTTATCGCGCAGTTTTCCTGCCTGAGCGCACGCCAGCGCCAGGCCGGCATCGCCCTGCTGCGCCGCAACGCGCCGCAGCAGGCAGCCATTGCCCTGATCGAGGATGTGGCGCGCCAGCGCCTGGCCTGCCCAGCCTGCCATTCGGCGCATGTGCACCGGCATGGCCATGCGCACGGCCTGCAGCGCTACCGTTGCGTGCCCTGCGGCCGCACCTTCAATGCCCTGACGGGCACGCCGTTGGCGCGCCTGCGCCACAAGGCGCAATGGCTCGAATATGCCGACTGCCTGCTCGACTCCGTCTCGGTACGCCGCGCGGCCAGCCGACTGGGCCTGCACCGCAACACCACGTTTCGCTGGCGCCACCGGTTTTTAAGCCTGGCAAAAACGGACCGGCCGCACTGCCTGCATGGCATTGCCGAGGCCGACGAACTGTATGTGCTGGAATCGCAAAAGGGCGCGCGCACGATGACGCGTCCGGCACGCCGCCGCGGAGGCTACGCGACCTTGCGCGGCATGTCGCATGAACACGTCTGCATCCTGGTGGCGCGCGACCGCACGGGACAAACCCTCGATTTCGTCACCGGCAAGGGGGCCTTGACGAAGGCGCAGCTGCATCGCTGTTTGCCGCCCGTCATGGACCAGGATGTGCTGCTGGTTACGGATGGCCATGCGGCCTATGCCGCTTTTGCCCGCGAGGCGGGCATCAGCCATCAGGCCGTCAATCTGCGTGCCGGCATGCGCGTGCGGGGCGCGGCCCACGTGCAGAACGTCAACGCCTATCACAGCCGTCTCAGGCAATGGCTGCGTCCGTTTCACGGCGTGGCGACGCGCTATCTGCACCATTACCTGGGCTGGCGCTGGATACTCGATGCCAGGCGCATCCGCTCGCCGGAATCATTGCTGAAAGCCACGCTCGGTGATTTCCCACACCTGACGAGGACATAGCCTGCCGGTACCCAACGTCCGGCACGTGCGGGTGCAATCCCTTACAATGATTCACGCCGCATCCCGCGCGGCGGACAGAGGGGCCATCTTGATGACGAATTCGAAGACACCGATCAATCAGTTAAATCCTTCGCGCCTGCGCATCGTGCTGGTGCTGCAGGGCGGCGGCGCACTGGGCGCCTACCAGGCGGGCGTATACCATGCGCTGCATGAACATGGCCTGGCACCCGACTGGGTGGTGGGCACCTCGATCGGCGCCATCAATGCGGCTATCCTGGCAGGCAACAAGCACGAAGACCGACTGGTGCGCCTGAAACAGTTCTGGCAGCGCGTCTCCCACCGCGACAGCGTTGACATGAATATGATTTCCGACCAGCAGCGCCGCTCGAACATCTGGCTGGCCACGCTCGATACCGTGCTGCGCGGCGTGCCCGGTTTCTTCAAACCGCGCTCATTCAGTCTTTTTCCTGCGGGAATCGCAGTGAAGCCGGAGGACGCCAGTTTCTACGATACGAGCGAACTGGCCAGCACGCTCGAGGAACTGGTCGATTTCGACTACCTGAACACGCCCGGCGGCATGCGCCTGACGGTCAACGCCTTGCGCGTGAAATGCGGCAGCCTCACCAGTTTCGATAGCCAGGAGCAAGCCCTGACAGCTGACCACATCCGTGCCAGCGGCGCCTTGCCGCCCGGCTTTGCCGGCGTGCGCATCGATGGCGACCTGTACTGGGATGGCGGCCTGTATTCGAATACGCCGCTGGAAACCGTGCTCGACGACACGCCCCACGTCGATACGCTGGTCTTCATGGTCGATTTGTGGAGCTCGGAAGGGCCGGAGCCGACCACGCTCGATGAAGTGCAGACGCGGCAGAAGGACGTTACCTTCGCCTCGCGCTCGAAGCGGCATATCGAGGACTACGTGAATACGCATACCCTGCAGCATAAATTGCGCGAACTGTACGGCAAGCTGCCTGACAGCGCGCACAACCGCCAGCAGACGGAAGAGCTGGTGGCCTTGGGCTGCGACAGCACCATGCACATCGTGCGCCTGCCGTACGCGGGGCGCGACTGGCACATGGCGGCCAAGGACATCAATTTCTCCAAGGGTTCCATCGAATGGCGCTGGGAGCAGGGCTACCAGGACGCCTTGCGTGCCATCAAGGCGGCTGGCTGGCTGGCCTTCGTCACGGAAGACACGCCGCTGGTGGTGCATGAGTTGCCTCCCTACCAGCGCGACGCGGCCTAGCAACGCTGCCTGCTCATGCCGTCGCCACACCGCTTACCGGGCCGGATGTGCCGTTTCCCGGAGCTTTTCCGCGTTCGCCATGTCTTGTCGGTAAGTGTCTTGCGCGTCCTTCAGGCAGGTGGCGCGCGTGGTGGATGGTTCCGAACGGCAGGCTTTTTTGGCCTCGGCCAGGGCGGCAGCGATTTCCTTGCGCAGGGTGCGCAGCTGGGCTTGCGCCGTGCTGTCTTCCTGGTACCAGCGTTGCGGGTCGCCGGCTTGCGGCGTGGCCGTCTGGGCCAGGCCGGGCAGCGTCACGCCGCACGCAAGCAGGGCGGTCAATGCGATGAGGGGGTAGCGCGTCATGATATTTCCTCCTAGAAATGAAAAAGGCGCCGTAGCGCCTTTTCTTTTTTTACAGCCTGCCCGTCAGTAGCAGCAGGATCAGTATCACTACGACCAGGCCTGCCACGCCGCTGGGGCCGTAACCCCAGTTGCGGCTGTGCGGCCAGGTGGGCAGGACGCCGACCAGGGCCAGGATCAAGATGATCAGTATGATGGTGCCCATGGTATCTCCTTGTGTTGGTGCATTCAGTGCATATGGTGCATTTATATTGCAGAGGCGGCGGCGCAGGCTTGCGGGCAAGCCGCGCCGCGGGATCAATAGCGGTAGACGCGGCCGTCGACCAGGCGCACGCGGTTGCCTGGACGCAGGTCAACGGCATTGTCCTGCACCACGGTGCGGTATTCGCCATTGTCCAGGCGCACGCTGATCTGGTAGGCCTGCGCCTGCTGCCTGCGTCCCTCCACCTGGTTGCCGACGACGCCGCCAGCAACGGCGCCGGCCACGGTGGCGGCCGTGCGGCCACCGCCCGAACCGATGGTGTTGCCCAGCAGGGCGCCGGCGATGCCGCCGACCACGGCGCCCGCGCCACTCGTTTGTCCACCGCCCTGGACTATCTGAATGGAATCGACGGTGCCATACATGGCGGACTCAGGCTGGCTGGCGGGATAGTACTGTGACTGGGATGGACCGGTGGCGCAACCGCTGAGCACGGCGGTGGCGGCAAGCATCAGTGCAGCCATGGTGGCATGGGTTTTCATTTTATTCTCCTGACGTGGTGAGGGTGTGATGCCATCTTAGTCATGGCCCCGGTCCCGGTCTGTACGCTGCCGCACGCACTTATTTTCCGCCAGCACGGCGCGATTTTCGGCAAAAACGTTGTTATTTATCCCTGCATGCCCGCTTGCTTCAAAAATAATGGCTTGTGTACGGCAGCGTACAGAAGGGTGTCGACTATCCACGTAAAACGGTAGTCATGCCAAGCAGACATGCTTGTCACCACCAGGGAGAAACACATGAACAAGAACAAGCTCTTCACCGCCGTTATCGTCAGCCTGGCCTGCGCCGCCTGGGGTGGCCACGCCGTGGCCGCCACGCCGGAAGCGAAGGCGGCTTACAAGGCGGCCAATGAGCAGGCAGCCCTGAACTACAAGCTGGCGCATGCCGAATGCGAAAAAATCACGGGCAACCCGAAGGATGTCTGCATCGCCGAAGCAAAGGCCGTGCGCACCTACGATGAAGCGGTGGCTCAAGCGCAATATACGAATACCCTGCGGGCCTACACCAAGGCGCGCATCAAGATTGCCGATGCCAACTATGACGTCGACCTGGCACGCTGCAATGCGCTGACGGGCAACGACAAGGATGTCTGCGTCAAGCTGGCCAAGTCCACCAAGGTGGCGGCCCTGGCCGATGCCAAGGCCGACAAGAAAGTCATCGAAGCGCGCAGCGATGCGCGTGAAGCAAAAAGAAAAGCCGAGTACAAGGTCGCCACAGAAAAGTGCGATGCATTAGCCGGCGCAGCCAAGGACGACTGTGTCAAGGCTGCAAAAACCCAGTTTGGCTACTGAGCACCTCCAGGCGCCCGGTAAACACACTGGTATAAGAAGCTCATTGTGAGCACGTTGATTGACCATTCCTAAGGAAAAAAACCATGAAATTCACCAAATCGATCGCTACTGGCCTCTTCGTCGCTTCCCTGTTCGCCGTTGCAGGTTGCGCTTCCACCCCGACCAAGGAAGGCACGGGCGAATACATCGACGACGCTGCCATCACCACCAAAGTGAAAGCCAGCATCTTCAACGAACCTACCCTGAAATCGACGGAAATCAACGTTGAAACCTTCAAGGGCGTGGTACAGCTGAGCGGCTTCGTTGCCCAGCCATCGGACGCAGCCAAAGCTGGCGAAGTTGCCCGCGGCGTCAAAGGCGTGAAATCGGTCAAAAACGATATCCGCGTGAAGTAATGGCAGGGCCCGCCACAGCAGCCGGCCTGCGGGCTGGCGCTGTGGCCCTTCAGCAAACGTCGCGGGATTCTTATGCAAACTCAGCCTTCTGATACCCCGCCCGAGCTGGCTGCCGCCACCGACCCCGCGGCGCTCCCCCCCGGCGCGCCTGCGGAGCCGCTGGACCCCGCCTTGCGGCTGCCGCTGCATGTCAATGCGCGCGGCCTGGCCCTGGGCATCATCGCCACTGTCAGTTTCATCTATGCCTTGCAGTGGGCGCAGAAATTCCTCATTCCCGTTATTTTCGGCATCTTCATTGCCTATACCCTCAATCCCGTCGTCGCCTGGCTGGAAAAGATACGCCTGCCGCGCGCCATTGCCGCCACGGCCGTCACGGCGCTGATCCTGTTTGGCTCCGTCGTCGTCGTCGAGCGCGTCCAGGGTGAATTTGAATCCATCGTTGAAGAGTTGCCGGCTGCCACACACAAGCTGTCGCGCCTGATCGCCGCCAATACGGGCGGCAAGAACAGCACTTTCCAGAAAATGCAGGCGGTAGCCAATGAAATCGAGCAGGTAGCCGCCGGCGCCGAGGCGCGCCGCAATACGCGGCGTGCCGCGGCGGCGTCCGAAGGTCCCAATTTCAAGATCATGGACTGGGTCTGGGCCGGTTCGCTGGGCCTGGTGGGCTTTGTCAGCCAGGCCACCATGGTCATCTTCCTCGTGTTTTTCCTGCTGCTGTCGGGCGACACCTTCAAGCGCAAGCTCGTCAAGCTGACGGGACCGTCGCTGAGCCGCAAGAAGGTCACCGTGCACATCCTGGAAGATATCAATACCTCGATCCAGAACTATATGTTCATGCTGCTCGTCACGAACGGCTTGCTGGCGCTGCTGATGTGGATCGCCCTGCGCCTGATCGGCCTTGAAAACGCGGGCGCCTGGGCCATCGTGGCCGGCCTGCTGCACATCATGCCGTATTTCGGCCCGCTCCTGATCACCATCGCCACGGGGCTGGTGGCGTTCCTGCAGTTCGAGTCGCTGGAAATGGTCTTGCTGGTGACGGGCACGTCGATGGCCATCGCCACCCTGGTCGGCACGTTTGTCACCACCTGGATGACGGGACGCATCGCCCGCATGAATCCCACGGCCGTGTTCATCAGCCTGCTGTTCTGGGGCTGGCTGTGGGGTGTCTGGGGCTTGCTGCTGGGCGTGCCCATCATCGTCATCGTGAAAGTCGTCGCCGAGCGCGTGCAGGGCATGGAAGTGGTGGCGGAACTGCTGGGCGAATAAGCGCCCGCCAAAAACACAAACGGCGCCCGCGGGCGCCGTTGCTGCTTATGATGCAGGCCGCTACGACTGGTGGCGTTTGAGGATCTTGACCTGCACATCGCCGTCTTCCGTCTTCGGCATGTCCTTCATGCTGCCCAGCTGCAAGGCGAACTGGCGCGTGAATTCGGCGCCAAGGAAGAAAATCTGCGCCGAGTAATATACCCACAGCAGCAGGGCCACCAGCGAACCGGCCGCGCCATAGCTGCTGGCCACGCCGCTATTGCCGATGTACACGCCAATCGCATATTTGCCTAGTGAGAACATGAAGGCCGTGCCCAGGGCGCCGATCAGCACGTCGCGCCAGGACAGGCGCACACGCGGCAGCATTTTATAGATGACGGCGAACAGGCTGGCGATGACGGCAAAGCCGATCAGGTTCGACAGGATGGTAAACAGCACGGCCGTGTCTTTCCACACGCCTTCCCAGAAATTGGCGAGGATGGCCATGGCCGCGTTGACCACCAGCGAGACCATCAGCAGGAAGGCCAGTACCAGCACCAGGCCGAAGGACAGCAAGCGCGTGCGCACCATGTCCCAGGCGCCCGCTTCCTTCAGGGGCGGCACTTGCCAGATTTCATCGAGGCTGGCTTTCAGTTCGGCAAACACACTGGTGGCGCCAAACAGCAGCAGGGCGCTGGCGACGAGGGTGGCGATGCGGCCCTGCTCATGGTTCTTGGCGCCGGCCAGCACCAGCTGGATGGCTTCGGCGCCCTGCGTGCCCAGCAAGCCCTGCAATTGGCCCATCAGCTCGCCGCGCGCGGCCGCCGGGCCATAGAAAAAGCCGGCGATGGCGATCACCAGCACGAGGATGGGGGCGATGGAAAACAGCGTGTAGTAGGCGAGGGCGGCGCCCTTGCTCGAGGCGCGGTGTTCCAGCCATTCGGTGACGGAGCAGACGATGACACTGCGCATCTGCTTGCTGAACGGCGCCAGGCTGGCCAGCTTGGGGTAGCGGGTAGAGAAATTCATGGTGGCTTTCAATGAAAAAAGGGGCCGCAGCCCCTTTTTTTAACTAGTTTTCACTAGCGGCGTACCACTGGTGATGCTTACTGTACGCGGCGTTCGATGGTGATTTGTTCGACTTCAACGCGGCGGTTCGGTTCCAGGCACTTGATCAGGTCGGCACGTTTCTTGTTATCGCACGTGACGACAGGATTCGTCGAGCCCTTGCCTTCGGCCGTCAGGCGGTTGGCGGCCACGCCTTTGGATACCAGGTACTCCTTGACGGCGTCAGCGCGCTGCTGCGACAGTTTCAGGTTGTACTTCGGCGAACCAATGCGGTCGGCATAACCACTGATGACGACGTTGTTGACGTCCGGCGCCGCGGTCAGCACGCGGGCGATTTCGTCGAGCTTGGTCTGTGTCGGACCCAGCTTGGCGCTGTCGAACGCGAACAGTTCCGTCGCCGACATCGTCACTTTTTCAAAGCGTGGCGGCGGTGGTGGCGGTGGTGGCGGCGGCACGACCACGACCACTTCTTCACGCACTGGCGGCGGTGGCGGCGGTGCTGCAGGTGTTGGCGGTTTGTCGAACGCGTAGTTCAGGCCCACGGTGACATACCAGTTGCTCGATTTGCTTTGGTCAAACGTGTTGCCGCGCAAGAAGCCATGCACGTTGCGCACATCGACTTGCGTCGACCATTGATCGCTGAGTTTGCTCTGGAAGCCCAGGCCCAGGTTCACGTATGGCGAGCTTTTGCTGCGTTCGCCCAGGGGACCCGTGTCCTTGTCGCGCTGCATGCCGGCGCCAAGCACCACGAAGGGGCTGAAGCCAGGGTTACGGTTGAACATGTACAAACCATCCACGCCCAGCGTATTTTGCTGGTAGCGGCGGCCGCCATCCTTCGAGCGGGCATACGTCGTGCCCAGCTGTACATCCCAGTCTTGCGACACTGGCTTACCGAAACGCAAACCACCACCATAGCCGGTCTTGTCGGTAGAGAAATCCGAATCGGGCTTCATGGCATTGATGCTAGGTTGAATATACCAGGACGGGTTGATTTCCTGGGCCTGTGCACCGAGGGCGGAGCACAGTACTGCGGCGGCAACAGCGATTTTTTTTAGATTATTCACAAGTAACTCCCAACGTTGATAAGAGATTTTCTCTACAGCATCAAAGCGACATCTTGCTACACGTGCTATTGCTCGAGATAGACAACAATTCCATGTGCCCACAGAGACTATTGTGAGATTTGCACTGCTGTTGGACTAGAGAATACGAGTCCGGGTTCAACTGGTCGGTGCGTTGGCGCACAAAGCATTGTTGTATATCAATAGTGTTGCTGATTCACGACAAATACTATTCCATTGAAAAAAACTCATCTACTTTCAAGCGACTGTTTTGCATAAAGGGCAAAGCCATCATGCTGGTACCAGAGGCAATCGTACGACTTGCTACGGGCTTGCCACTGTATATTAACAATACTGGTGAGCTTGATAACTAATATTACATTAACGTTGTATTCCTGCCGCGTTCTGTTGCTTTCTGTCGCATTCCTTTGCTTTAGGGGCTACTTCTAGGCAACTTTTTCGCGCCGCCGCCAGTGCCGCCACTTTTCATGAAGGAGTCACCCCGTGCCCAAGGCAAATTGCAAGTTCCCGTCAGCAACCCGGCCAGGCCTTATTGCGCTGCTGCTTACCCTGGCGGCGGCCATGCCGCTCACGGCCTGGGCGGAGAGCGGCGTGGCCCTGTTTTCACCGAGCGGCACGGTCAAGGCCGTGCGCCAGGTACGTGCCCAGTTCGCCACGCCGATGGTGCCGTTTGGCGACATGGCGCTGGCTGCCCCCTTCGCCATCGATTGTGGCAAGGCCGAGCCGGCCGTGGTGGCGGGCGCAGGGCGCTGGGCTGACGAGCGCAACTGGAACTACGATTTTGAACGCGACTTGCCGGCCGGCATTGCGTGCAGCTTTACCCTGAAGCCGGGCCTGAAGGATCTGGCGGGCAAGCCCTTGCAGGGCACGGCGTCCTACCGTTTCTCCACGGGCGGACCGGCCATTGTCGAGGCCGTACCCTATGACGGCCAGCCATACATCGATGAGAACCAGATCTTCGTGCTGGGCCTGGACGCGGCGCCGAACGAGGCCAGCGTGGCCGCGAACGCCTATTGCCGCGCCGACGGCATCAATGAAAAGATTCCCGTGCGCCTGCTCAAGGGCAAGGAACTGGAACAGGTATTGACCCTGCGCAAGAGCTTTCTCGACCGCTACCTGAGCGTGTACTTCAAGAAGCGCGGCGTGATGTGGAAGGTGGGCATGCCGGTAGCCAGCAAGGGCGCGCCGCCTCTGCCCGTCACCGTGCTGCAATGCAAGCGCAGCTTCCCCGCCAACGCCAAGGTGTCGCTGGTGTGGGGCGAGGGCATCGCCAGCGCCACTGGCATCGCCACGGAAAAGGCGCAAACCCTGCAATTCAAGACGCGGCCCGATTTTACGGCCAAGTTCAGCTGCGAACGCAGCAATCCGAAGGAGCAGTGCATTCCCTTCCTGCCCATGCGCGTGCAGTTTTCCGCGCCCGTGCAAGCGTCGCTGGTGCGCGCCATGACGCTGACGGGCGGCGGCAAGACGTATGCGCCAAGCATCTCGAAAGAGGAGGAAAAGGCGGAATTTCTGCAGGACGCCACTTTCAATGGCCCGTTCCCCGTGCAAGCCAGTTTCGTGCTGAACTTGCCGCCCGCCTTGAAAGATGATGCGGGCCGCATCCTGCTCAACCGCGCGCGCTTCCCCATGACGGTGCGCACGGGCGAAAAGCCGCCGCTGCTGAAGTTCCCGGCCCCGTTCGGCATCATCGAAGCGAAGGGCGACGGCTTGCTGCCCGTTACCGTGCGCAATATCGAGCCTGTGCTGACCGGCAAGGAAATCGCCAAAGTATCCGCGCCGGAAAGCGCCGCCACGGGCGCCACCTTGCGCGTGCCCGACAATGACGACAAGTTCATCATCGAGTGGATGCAGCGCATGGCGGGCGACGGCGCCGCCGGTGAATACTGGCAGCCCTACGCCCAGTATGCGGGCAACATGAGCAAATCCGTGCTGGCCGGCGCGGCTGGTACGCGCCCCATCAGCCTGCCCCGTCCCGATGGCAGGAAAGCCTTTGAAGTGATCGGCATCCCGCTGCAGAAACCTGGTTTCTATGTGGTGGAACTGGCCAGTCCCATCCTGGGTCAAGTGCTGCTGGGCAAACCGACCACCGCGTATATCCGCACGGCCGCGCTGGTGACCAACCTGGCGGCCCACTTCAAGCATGGCGCGCAATCGTCGCTCGTGTGGGTGACCACCCTGGACAAGGGCGCGCCCGTTGCCAAGGCGCAAGTGGCCGTGCGCGACTGCGCCGGCAAGCTGCTGTGGCAGGGCGCCACCGGCGCGGATGGCGTGGCGCAGATTCCCGGCGAGCTGGCCAATTCCAGCTGCAAGAACAATGACCGCTATTTTATTAGTGCGCGCAGCAACGGCGACATGACGTTCACGCTGTCGGACTGGGTGGGCGGCATCGAAGCCTGGCGCTTCAACCTGCCCACGGGCGACATGCGTGCCGACAATACCCTGCTGGCAACGGTTTTCGACCGCACCTTGCTGCGCGCCGGCGAAACCGTGCACATGAAGCATTTCATCCGCAAGCACACGGGCCAAGGCATGAGCCTGGTCGACAAGAATAACGGTCCCGGCAGCGCCACCTCTGTTGTCATCACCCATCAGGGCAGCGACCAGAACTATCAATTGCCGCTACGCTGGTCGGCCAGCGGCACGGCGGAAAGCGACTGGCGCATTCCCGCCGATGCCAAGCAGGGCGAATACAGCGTGACCATGGCGGGCCGGCCTTCCGGCAGTTTCCGCGTGGAAGCGTTCCGCGTGCCGACCATGAAAGCCGTGCTGCAGGGGCCGAAAGCACCCGCCGTGCAGGCGAAACAGGTGGCGCTCGATGCGCAGATCACCTACCTGGCCGGCGGCGCCGCCACCAATGCGCCCGTCAAGCTGCGCACGGTGTTGCAAGACAAGAGCGTGAGTTTTGCCGACTATCCCGAGTACAGCTTCAGCAATGGCGACGTGAAGGAAGGTCTTGTGAAACAGGGCACCGGCTACGATGAGGACGAGGGCGAATGGCAGGATGAAGGCAACGGCGGGCGCGACAGTGCTGGCGCCGGCGCCACGGCGGCGCGCACGCAAAGCCTGAACCTGGACAAGGCTGGCGGCGCGCGCATCGTCATCGACCAGCTGCCGCAGCTGTCCTCGCCACGCGACCTGGTGGCGGAAATGGCGTTCCAGGATGCGAATGGCGAGACGGCTTCCGTGGCCACGCGCGTCCCGCTGTGGCCGTCAAACTATGTGATCGGCATCAAGCCCGACGCCTGGGCCTTGAGCAAGGACGCCTTCAAGTTTACGGTGGCCGTGCTGGGCACCGATGGCAAGCCCGTGGCCAACGCGCCGGTGGCCGTCGACTTCTTCCAGCGCAACAGCTATTCGCACCGCCGACGCCTGATCGGCGGCTTCTATGCGTATGAAAACAGCAGCGAAGTGGTCAAGCTGGGCTCCGCCTGCACGGGCAAGACGGACAGCAAGGGCCTCCTGATGTGCGACGTGAAGGCGCCCGCCAGCGGCAACCTGATTTTGCGCGCCCGCACCCAGGATGCATCCGGCAACGCGGCCGTCGCCAACCGCGAAACCTGGGTGGCCGGCAGCGGCGACTGGTGGTTCAATGTCAGCGACAATGACCGCATCGACGTGCTGCCCGAGAAAAAGCGCTACGAGCCGGGCCAGGAAGCGAGCTTGCAGGTGCGCATGCCCTTCCGTTCGGGCACGGCGCTGATCACGGTCGAGCGCGAAGGCATCCTCGACACCTATGTGCGCCAGCTGAATGGGCGGGAACCTGTGGTGAAAATCCCCGTCAAACCGAACTACGCGCCGAATGTGTACGTGTCCGTGTTTGTCGTGCGCGGGCGGGTCGATGGCGTGCAGCCGACGGCCTTGGTCGACCTGGGCAAGCCGGCCTACAAGATGGGTATCGCCCCCCTGAACGTGGGTTGGCAGGCGCATGAGCTGAACGTCATGGTCGTGTCCGACAAGGAAGTGTATAAAACGCGCGACAAGGCGGAAGTGTCCGTGCGCGTGCGCCGCGCCGATGGCAAGCCGCTGCCGGCCGGCGCCGAAGTGGCGCTGGCGGCCGTCGATACGGGCTTGCTGGAACTGATGCCCAACGATAGCTGGAAATTGCTCGATACCATGATGGCCCAGCGCAGCCTGCAGGTGGAAACGGCGACGGCGCAGATGCAGGTGATCGGCAAGCGCCACTTCGGCCGCAAGGCCTTTCCGGCCGGCGGAGGCGGCGGCAAGGGCGCCAGCCGCGAACTGTTCGATACCCTGCTGTTCTGGAAAGCCACCGTCAAGCTTGACGCCAAGGGCGAGGCCAGCGTGCAAGTACCGCTCAACGATAGCCTGACGGCCTTCCGCATCGTGGCCGTCGCCAGTGCCGGCAAGGAATTGTTTGGCACGGGCAGCACGGACATCCGCAGCTCGCAAGACTTGATCTTGCTGTCTGGCTTGCCCACCCTGGTGCGCGAAGGCGACCAGCTGCGCGCTGGCTTTACTGTACGCAATACCTCGGCCGCATCCCTGAGCGTGGACTTGAATGCCACGGCGGCCGGCAAGGCCTTGCCACGCCAGAGCTTGACCCTGGCGGCGGGCGAGGCGCGTGAAGTGGGCTGGGATTACCAGGTACCGTTCGGCGCGCAACAGATTGTGTGGGAGATCGGCGCCAAGGCCGGCAGCCACACGGATACACTGAAAATCACGCAAAAGGTGGGTCAGGCCACGCCCGTGCGCACCTACCAGGCCACCTTGCAGCAAGTCGACAAGCCCATCAATATGTCGGTGCAGATGCCGGCCGGCGCCTTGCCGGGCCGGGGCGGCATCCAGACCAGTTTCGCGGCAAAGCTGGGCGGCGAACTGCCCGGCGTGCGCGAGTACATGGCCGCCTACCCGTACACCTGCTTCGAGCAAAATACGTCGAAAGCCATCGCCCTGCAGGACCGGGCCGCGTGGGACAAGCTGGCCGCCAGCCTGCCCGCCTACCTGGACGGCGACGGCATGCTGAAATATTTCCCCATCATGGAGCAGGGCAGCGACAGCCTGACGGCATATGTGCTGTCGGCAACAGCCGAAGCGGGCTATGCGATTCCAGAACAGACGAAGAACCGCATGGAAGAAGCCTTGACGGCCTTCGTGCAGGGCCGCATCGTGCGCCGTTCGGCGCTGGCCACGACCGACCTGGCCGTGCGCAAGCTGGCCGCGCTGGAAGCCTTGTCGCGTTCCGGCAAGGTGCCGCCCGATGCCTTGGAAAGCATCAGCATCAATCCGAACCTGTGGCCCACCTCGGCCGTCATCGACTGGAGCTTGCTGCTGCAGCGCACGCCAAGCCTGGCGCGCCGCGATGCGCAGCTGGCCGAGGCGCAGCAGATATTGCGTTCGCGCCTGAACTTCCAGGGCACGACCATGGGCTTTTCCACCGAGCGCAAGGACAACTGGTGGTGGCTGATGGTGTCCGGCGACGTCAACGCCAACCGCCTGCTGCTGGCGGTGCTGGACAACCCGGCATGGAAGGATGACATCGGCCGCCTGGTGCGCGGCAGCATGGGCCGCCAGAAGAAGGGCCGCTGGGATACCACGGTGGCCAATGCCTGGGGCACCCTGGCCATCAGTAAATTCTCGGCCAAGTTCGAATCGACTCCCGTGACGGGCGCCAGCGCCGTCAAGCTGGGAAGCGATACGCAGGCGCTCGTATGGAATGGCGCGGCGAAAGTCGGTCCCGTGCTGCAAGCCTGGCCCAAGGGCAAGGATACCCTGGGCATCGCGCACAGCGGCACCGGCAAGCCCTGGGCCACGGTGCAAAGCCTGGCGGCCATCCCGCTGACGGCACCCGTTTCCAGCGGCTACACCATCAAGAAAACCATTACCCCGGTGGAGCAGAAAACGGCGGGCGCCTGGTCGCGCGGCGACGTCTACCGCGTGCGCCTGGATCTGTCGGCGCAGGCGGACATGAGCTGGGTGGTGGTCGATGATCCGATCCCGGCCAGCGCCAGCGTGCTGGGCAATGGCCTGGGCCGCGATTCGCAGCTGCTGGCGGCGGGCGAAAAATCCACGGGCTGGGTCTGGCCCACGTTCGAGGAACGGGCCTTCGATGCCTTCCGCGCCTACTACGCCTTCGTGCCGAAAGGCGCGTGGAGCGTGGAGTACACGGTGCGCCTGAACAACGCGGGCGACTTCAGCCTGCCGGCCACGCGCATCGAGGCCATGTATTCGCCTGAAATGTTTGGCGAGTCGCCGAACGCCAACGTGAAGGTGGCGCAGTGAAGCGTGTTGTCTTTGCCATGGGCTGCCTGCTGGCTGGCCCCGTCTTCGCTGAAGCGATATTGACGCCGGCCCAGGTGCAGGCCGCCTACCGCAGTTCGGAGGCGCAATTGCTCGACCGCAGCGGTGCGCCGCTGCAATCCCTGCGCGTGGACATGAAAGTGCGGCGCTTGCCCTGGGTGCCGCTGGCCGATATTTCCCCCGCCGTGCAGCAGGCCGTGCTGCTGGCGGAAGACCAGCGCTTCATGCGCCATGGCGGCGTGGATGTGTCCGCGCTGGCCACGGCGGCCTGGGACAATCTGTTTTCCAGGAAAGCCCGCGGCGCGTCCACCATCACCATGCAACTGGCGGGCCAGCTCGATGCGGACTTGCAAGCGGCGGCGGGCGGACGCAGCCTGCGCCAGAAATGGGACCAGATGCGCGCGGCGCAAGCCATCGAGGATAGCTGGAGCAAGGCGCAGATTTTCGAGGCGTACTTGAACCTCGTGTCGTTCCGCGGCGAACTGCAGGGCATCGCCTCTGCTTCGTACAGCCTGTTCGGCAAGGCGCCTTCCGGCCTGAACCAGACGGATGGCATCATCCTGGCCAGCCTGGTGCGCGCGCCGAACGCGCCGCCGGCCACCGTCACGCGGCGCGCCTGCGCGCTGGCAAAAGAGTGGCGCATGGACAGCAGCTGCCAGCTGATCGGCCAGCGCGTGCAGACGGCCCTGCAGCGCACGGCCCTGTACGCGGATCTGGCGCCCGCGCCGCAAGTGGCGCAGCTGCTGCTCAAGCAGTCGGGCGTGGCCATCCGCAGCACGCTCGATGGCCCATTGCAGCGCTTCGCGCAGGAAAATCTGCGCCAGCAACTGGCGTCCTTGCGCGAACGTAATGTCAACGATGGCGCCATCATCGTGCTGGACAACCGCAGCGGTGAAATCCTCGCCTATGTGGGCAATGCGGGCGGCAGCCACGTCGATGGCGTGACGGCCCTGCGCCAGGCCGGTTCCACCTTGAAACCGTTCCTGTATGAACTGGCCATCGAGCGCCGCTTGATGACGGCCGCGTCCGTCATGGACGATTCCCCGCTCGACGTCGCCACGGCGTCCGGCATGTATGCGCCGCAAAACTACGACCGCAACTTCAAGGGCCATGTCAGCGCCCGCACCAGCCTGGCCAGTTCCCTGAACATTCCCGCCGTGCGCACGGTGTTGCTGACGGGCCAGGACGGTTTTTATAATCGCCTGAAGGACGTGGGCCTGTCCAGCCTGACGGAAGCGGCCGAATACTACGGGCCGTCGCTGGCGCTCGGTTCATCCGAAGTAAGCTTGCTGGAACTGGCCAATGCCTACCGCGCGCTGGCCAATGGCGGCAGCTACAGCACAGCCGGCCTGCAAGCTGGCCAGGCGGGCAAGGACAAGCGCCGCGTGATGGAACCGGGTGCCGCCTTCATCGTCGGCGATATCCTGGCCGACCGCGCCGCGCGCAGCATGACGTTTGGCCTGCGCAACGAGCTGGGGACGAATTTCTGGAGTGCCGTCAAGACGGGCACCAGCAAGGACATGCGCGACAACTGGTGCATGGGCTACTCGGAACGCTACACGGTGGGCGTATGGGTGGGTAACTTCGATGGCAAGCCCATGTGGGACGTCTCGGGCGTGACGGGCGCTGCCCCCGTCTGGCGCGACGTCATGGATTACCTGCACAAGAACGTGCCCAGCCATGCGCCGAAAGCGCCGCCCGGCGTGCTGCAGCAGATGGTGGCTTACCAGCCCGCGCTGGAAGCGCCGCGCCGAGAATGGTTTATTGCCGGCACGGAAAGCCCCGTCATCGCCGTGCTGGGCGACACCGTCAAACCACCGGCCATCGTCTACCCGGCCGAAGATAGCATCCTCGCCATCGACCCGGACATTCCGCCCGCCTTGCAGCGCGTCTTCTTCCAGGCCCAGGGCAGCCGTAATTTGCGCTGGGTGCTCGACGGCAAGGACATGGGCGCGGCAACAGAGAGCATCAGCTGGCGGCCCGTGCCGGGCAAGCACGCGCTGGCGCTGGTCGATGCGGCAGGCAAGACGGTGGCGCAGGTGGCGTTCCAGGTGCGGGGCAATGCGCTGGCGCAGTTTGCCGCACAGGGTAAATAATCAGTTCGATGGATAATTCGCCGGATCGATGGCCGGCGTGACATAGTGCCGCAACACATCGCCGCCGTGCGGGTGCTTTTGCGTGCGGCGTTTTTCCTCCGACGGCGGGCTGATCAGCACAATTGTCGCTTCCTCCCGGTTGCGCAGGTTGACCACGGCGCTGACGCCGCCATCGCGGTAGCTGCCCATCACGCCGATGGCCATTTGCACGAACAGCGTGGCCGCGCCCGTGTTGCCCAGGCGCCGGTCGGTATCGACCCATTGCGCCGTGTTGCCACTGTCGAGTTCCATGCCGCCGCCTTCCGCATGGCGCAGCAAGGTCTTGTGCAGTGCCAGCAGCTGCGCCTGGTTGCCGCCCGTGGCCGCCACCAGGCGCGCCGGAGCGGCGGGCCGCTCGCTTTCCGGCAAGCTGCGCAAGGCTTGCTGCCAGCCCGCCTGCAAGGCTTGCTCGCGCTGGTCGCCCCGCGTGAGCGGCTTGCCGTGTTCATCTTTCATCCTGACAAACGTGGGCCTGTGGATAAAGCCGAAGGTGGGCAGGCGGTCCAGCTGCGCCAGCTGCTCCTTGTTGAACGGCAAGGGAAACCACGGCGTGGCTTGCCAGTCTTTTGGAGGGTGATAAGTTTTGTGCTTGAGCCTGTCGACCATGCTGAAAGTGCCAGTGTCACGGATGTCGGGGCGCTGCGCGAATTGCGCGGCGGCGGGGAGCCATTCGGCGATTGAGGGCTGACGCTGGGTGAATGCACTCGGGTCTTCTTTTTTGTCTGGATGGGGCACGGCCCGCATCAATTTGTCATATGCCAGATACAGGCGCCGCGCCACGCCGTAGGTGTTGAGGTCATCGACGCTGTCCTCGGGCGGCGCATCGTCATATGCAAACTTCCGCACGGCGTCGATGCGCTCGCGCCGGGCCAGCACGAACAGAGCGGAGGCGTCGGGCATTTCGGGGATGTAGCGGCCGTCATGTGTGAGCGGCGGAGAGTTGTCAGGACTGTACAGGTCGCGCGTGGGCATGCTGTCTTCGGAATTGAGCACGATGTAAGGCACGTCGGGATGGGCATCGAAAAACGCAAATACCTCTTCCAGGATGCGGTCCGGATGTTCGCTCAGGCGGCGTGGACCACTGGCGAACAGATGCCAGTGCAGACCGGATGAAGCGGCGCCACCGGCCAGGCCTATGGCTGGTGAGTCGGGGCTGTCCAGCATGCGCGAATTGAAGATCGGTGGCTCAGCATTGAAAACGGGGACGCCGAAATACATGGGAGTATCCCTCGCCCCATTCTCCAGCGTGTCGCCGCCGCGGCCACCGGCTATCCCAGCTCTTTGCATGGCGTTCCAGGCGTATTTTTCCTTGTCCTGTTCGCGGATGCTGGCATAGGCATTTCCCTGCTGCAGCGCTTCCCACAGCTTGCCTTGGCGATACTTGTCCAGAGTGACGCCGAGACCGATGACTTCCAGCGCATATTCCCGCTTGTCCTGTTCGCTGGGCGCCGCTTGTTGCACTTGCGGCTGTGTGACGGCCACAGGCTTGGACGAATGCAGCCAGCGAGAACCGAGCAATGTAGCCGCGACGATGGGCGGGATCAGCAACAGCCATTGCAGGTGGTGCCATAATTTACTACGCATCGTGGACTCCAATAAGAAAGGTGACGGACCGATCAGCAAAGACCCAAATAGAGCCAACGCGATGAGGGCGGCACCGAGTGGATATCGTAAGCGTGGAAATGTACTTTTCATTTTGGGATATCGTCGCTTGGCTTGTGGACGACTGGCGTGACGACCGATTCGGTACGCCTGCCGTTGATTGTTTCACACACAACAGTGGATGGTAGACCCGCCTGCAAGGCAGGCACGAAGGCTGGCAACACTCCCGAGCTGTAGTAGTCGGCATTGCCTTTGATAATGAGCTGGCGCTGCGCCGGTTCTGCCGCCAGGTAGATTGCAAATTTTTTCTGGAAGTCATTCCATCGGGGGATGGATGGCCGCACTGGATTACGGATATCGCCTTGTAATCGCCAGTCGGCAACGGCGCACAAATATTCATAAAACCTTGGATCACTGCTCGCCTTCCCGCTGCCGATGGCCACGTCATACGCCGTCACGTTGCGATGATTCTCTGCGTTGCCGATAATGGCCCCGTGGAAGGATTTGGGGCTGACCTCGTTCTGCCAGCGCTTGCGCGCCTCGTTCGGGGTTTCTTCGCGGTTCACAAGCAGCTTGTCGCCGCCGCCCGGATGGCGCGAGACGCGGTCGATCCTGCATTGCTCGCCCGCCTCCTTGCCCCGGTTCAAGGCCTTTTCCACCTGTTCGCGCTGGCCCGCGCCGAACATGCCAGCACCGAATTCGGGGATGCGCTGCTGCAAGGGGCGTGGGTCGGCGATGATTTCCTGTTTGCGCATTCGCAAACCTTGCTTGCTGGTCACTGCGATGGCCGCGTCGATCGGATCGACTTCCTCGCACGGTCCTTGCTGGTCGCGCGGCAGCTTGGCCTGATCGGAATCCCTGGGGAATTGCCCAGGGCGTATCTCGCCTCCGTCCAGCACGGCTGCCCTGGGTACGCGCAGTGCTTCACCATTGATCGTGCGCAAGCCTTCGCGCTGGCCTGCCGCGCTGGAAAAGATATTCCATTTGCCGGGTTTGACGGGCGGCCATTGTGCCTCGTCATGGTTGCCCCGGTGGCCCCGGTTAGCCCCGGCCACGTGGGCATGGTCGTCCTCGCCTTCCAGGCGCAGGGCGAAGTCGTGAGGCGTCTGGCCCACCAGTACCGCCCCATTGTTTTTGCCAGCGCCGTCAAGGCGTTGCTTGTTGGTAAATACGCGCTGATAAAATCCTTTACCCAGTTCCGCCAGCGGCTGGCGGCGCTGGAATTGCTTCTCCCAGCAGGTGGGACCATCACCCCAGATGCTTTTGTCCGTCTTGCCCTTGGTTTTCGACAGCCCATGACCGTCGATGTGGTCGGGTATGCCCTGCCAGCCGATGCCCTGCATATTGTCCAGCGCTACCGTCATGTCTTCGGGGCAGAAGTACAGATACACCTTGCCGCGGTTGTCGCGGTCCGCTTCCGCGCGCCATGTCGCGCCCGCCATGCCATGGCAGACGGCGTGATCCTTGATTTGCGCCAGGGCGGGCGTGGCGTGCTTTTTGGCCACCACGCCTTGCACGATCTGCGCCAGCGTCTGCAAGCGCGCATGCAGGGTCTGGCGGTTGTCGATGGCTTCGTACTGGTCTTCCATCGCCGCATCCCGGCCGCCGCCAAAGATACGGCTCGATTCCGCCGCGCCAAAAAACATGGTGGTGTCTTCCACCAGGCTGTAGGGTGGATGCGTGAGGATCAGGGTGTCGGCCGGGCGCCTGCCTTCGTCGAGCAAAAAGGCTTGTGCCAGCAGCGAGATCAGGCAGCCCTGGCTGTGCGCGACGATGGATACCACGTCGTTGCTGTCGTAATCGCGGACCATGGCGATGAGGGCGGCCAGGCGCTTGGCGGCCAGTACCATGTACATGCGGCCCGGCGCCGTCATCAGCGGACGCACGGGGTCGCCGCCCACGTCATACGGCGAGTACAAGCCCTTGTTCCACATGTCGGGCAAAGTATTGGTGGCGTTGCCGAACGGGCCGCCGTTCTTCGACATGTCCTTGTCGAGGCGGTTGCCGTAGCGATCCGTGTTCTGGCCGTTGACGACTTTGCTGGCGTTGCCGCGTTCGCGAAAGCCCCAGTAAAACGGGATGACGGGGCTGTACGTCGTGTCGTCCTGCTGGCGCTTGAAATACACATCGTCCGGGTCGGCGATCAGCGCATGCTTGTCGGCTGCCTGCGGCAGGCGGTAGGCGGCTGGGGTGAACACATGGCCGCCGCCATACATGCGTGCATCGAGTCCCTGGCACAAGCCTTTTTCCACGGCACTGAAACTGGTGCCGACGTCGTTCACGCCATGGATGACGATGACATTGCCCGGCAGCTCCGGGCGAATGCGTACGATGGCGTCGTTCTGGCGTTCGCAATGCAGCAAGGCTTGCGCACGTCCATTCGCATAGGGAAGTTTTGGATACGCCATCACCGCTCCTTGCTGACCAGACAGGACAGTGTAGGGCGGGCAAGGGCGGATTAGTTGCGCCTACGCAAACTTTGCGAAGAGCGCATAGCGACGCCGCGCTGGCGCCGCAGCCTGCAGCTTAGCGCCTGCCCAGTTTTCCGTCCGCCAGCCCTGGTGCGACCCACAGCAGTCCCATCCAGATGCAGAACGACAGGCCGCGGTACAGTGTGACAATGCACAGGCCAAAAATAAGGCTGCCGGCGAAGGAGGGCGCGTGCGGTAGTTCGGCGCTGGTGAGGAGAAACTGGGTGGCGATGCCGCTCAGTACCATGACGGGCAGCATGAACCACCATTTGCGTTCGATCGGCGACATATTTTCCTGACAAGAATGCATTCAGCTGATTCTAGCGCAAAAGTTGGCAAAATTACGGTGCGTCGAGGATTTTCGTCAGCGCGATGCGGTAGGCCGGCTGCACCTCGCCATTCTTGTCCAGCTTGTCCGTCATGATCACGCCGTAACCTTGCGCGTACCACACGTATTCGCCGCTCTGCCCCTTGCTCTTGCCTCCCACGTCATGCAGTTCGAATTTGCAGGCGTCGGGGAAGCGGCGTCCGCCCAGTTCCAGGCGTTCCCAGCCAAGAAAGGTGATGGAGAAATTGCGCTCGTCCGTGCGCGTCGAGGTGGTGATCTTGTCGGACATTCCCGCCAGCGGGTAATGGGTGCTCGTCTGTGTGTCCGCGAACTTCACGCGCACTTCCTGGCCGGCGCGCATGTTGGCGGGGATGGCGGACTGCGGCGTGTAGACATTCTTGCTGCGTAGCGTGCCATCTTCGTTGTAGTGCACCATGCCCGTCAGGAATACCTGGCCGTCGCGGATATCCTGGTAGGACGTGGCCAGCAGCACGCCGCCGTCGAGGATCAGCTGCGTACCCTTGAGTTTCTTGCCCTCAAACATTTCTTCGACGTTGAATTGCACGTCGCCATTGTTCTTGATGAACCTGATGCCGGGCGTCAGCTCCATGCATTCGCCCACCGTCGGCGCCGCCTGTACGCCTGCGGCCACCAGCATTCCTGCCGCCGCCATTGCTTGCCATGCTGCTTTCATTACCATCCTTGTTATATTCTCCTGCCGCGATGATAGCGTGTGGCTACTATTCACGGGTGCACGATTGCCTTATGCTTGAGCGGCAGGCGGCATCGTGACCATCTGCGACTGGCATCAGCGGGCCGCGCGTTTCGCGGCATGGATCGTTGCAGAACTTAGCCCATGACTCAGCCCATGACTCAGCCCATGACTTTACGACTATCGATATTGCTGCCCATGCTGTGCGGCGCGCTCGCCTTGCCAGCCGCGCAGGCGCAAGATGCGCCCTATGCCATGCGCGTGGCGCCGGCGCCGGTACCGGTACAGGGGCCAGGTGCGCTGGATCTGGTCTTTATGGATGAGGCACCCAGCCGCACATTCAAGCGGCGCGTGGACTTGTCCGCCATCACCGGCCCGAACGATATGGCGGTGGTCAGGGCGGCCATCAATCCTGTCGTGGTTTTTTTCCAGGTCACGGGACAGGTGCGCCAGCCTGCGCACGCGCTACGGATGGTGACGACACGCAACGGCGAGCTGACGTTGCTGCGGCCGCCGCGTATCGATGGCGACAATTATTTTATTGCGCGCAGCTTGAGGAATTGGAGCGTGCATGATGCACAGACCATCAGCTTGACGGTCGAGTTCGGGGACATTGCGGGTAGCCGTCCCCGCTATGCCAACACCTATGTCTTTGTCGAGCGCTACGGCACCCGGCTGTTCGACCGCCATGTGCTGTAGCGCAGCTGCCGGGGTGCAACCTCAGCGCGTCGTCACTGGCGGCGGTGGCGCGATGGGGATGCTGGGCGCGGCCGGCGTTGCCGCCGGCGGTGCGGTGGGCTGGCCGCCGTGCGGCTTGTTCTCGGGATTGGCCGCCGGCTTGCCGCGCCGGCTGCGCTTGTCCGTGCGCGTCTTGTCGGTCTTGCCGTTGTGAATCAGGCGGCCTTTATTGTCGAGCTTGTCGGACTGGTCCGATTTCTGCCCCTGGTCGTTGGGATTGTTGGTGTGGTTGCCCGTCTGATTCACATTCGTCGTCGACTGGGCTTGCACCCAGGCGCCGCCGACGGTCATCAAGGTGGCGGCCAGCAGGAGGGCGGGAGTTTTCATGATGTCTGTCCTGTGCGTGAATCGAGTATTGCTGTCGAGACTGGATTGTCACATGTCCGATGGCAGCTTCAAGTAGGAATATGCCTCCTGTGCGTGTGAGCGTATTGCCATTGTTCATGCCCGCTTGCCGGCCTGCAGGCGCAGGCGCCGCGCGCTCAGGGCGTCGCGCACGCACCATGCGAGCGCCAGGGCACCCATGCCGGCCAGCCACGCACCGGCCGCGCCGACGGGCAGCGGTGCTACGGCTGCCGGCATGGCACGCCAGCCTGGCATGCCTTGCAGCAGCAGGGTGGCGATCACGCCCAGGTTGATGAACAGCAAAACGTGCAGCATGCGTTCGGGCACGGGCAGGCGGCGCGTGTCGCCTTCAACCACCGCATCGCGCAGCGATACGAGGATTTCCGCCAGCAGCAGCGCCGCAGGCCACCAGGCCAGCCAGCCATGCCAGCTGAACAGGCCGAGCGACGGGAACAGCAGGGCGAAGATGGCTTCGCGGGCGCTGTGCAGGCGCTGCTCGGCGACCGCGCCGGGGCGCGACGGCAGCCGCGCGAGCAGCTCGTGGTTGAGGATGACGTCGGCGCCGCCCAGCAAGCCATGGACGAGTAGCGCCGCCTGCAGCGCCGTCATGCGCGGCCCGGGCGGCCGGCGCTCAGCGGCCGGGCTGGCGCGGCGGCACCACGCCCGTGTTGCCCGTGGTACCGGTGTTGCCGGTGTTGCCTGGGGTACCCGTGTTGCCGGTATTGCCAGGGGTCCCGGACGTGCCCGAGTTTCCTGTCGTGCCGGAAGTGCCCGAGGTACCCGACGTGCCTGTCGTGCCCGTGCCGCCCGTATTGCCCGTCATGTCTTGCGTTCCGCTGCGCGTGGCGTTGCCTGCGGACTGGCCGGCGCTGCCCGGCGCGCCGCCGCCCGAATTGGTGCCGCGGCTGGGCTGCACCGCCTTGTCGTGGTTGCGCGACTTCGCGGATTTTTTCTGCTGTTTCTTGTCGTTGTTGCGGGACGCTGCCGTGCCGTCCTGCGTTGATTGCTGATCTTGCCGGGTCGCCGTGCCGCCGGCGCCGGTGGCCGTATTGCCCGTCGATTGCGCCAGTGCCAGGGCGCTTGCGCCAGCGAACAGCAAGGTGGCCAGCATGCATGCAGATGTTTTCATGGCTACTCCTTCAGAAGAGGAAGAGGAATAGCCATTCTGGCCCCCTTGGGCAGGCTGGCAAGTAGGAGTACGCCGCTCACGCATGTGGGTGCATGGCTGGCCGCCATGCAGGCATCAGCGGAATTGTTCCGTCGAAATGTCGAAACGCTTGAGCTTGTCGTACAGGGTCTTCTTCGGGATATTCAGCGCGGCGGCCGCGTCGATGACGTTGCCATTGTGGCGGCGCAAGGCTTCCTCGATGATGGAAATTTCGAAAGTGTCGACCTGTTCGGCCAGCGAGGCTTCGCGGCAGCCGGCCGGGCTCAGGGTATCGTCGAGCAGACCCAGCACGAAGCGGTCGGCCACGTTGTGCAGCTCGCGCACATTGCCGGCCCAGCGCTGCGCCATCAGCGAGGCCAGCAGTTCGCCGCTGACGAGGGCGGCCGGCTGGCCATAGCGCAGGGCTGCCTGCAGCACGAAAAACTCGAACAGCAGGGGGATATCCTCGCGGCGGTTGCGCAGCGCAGGCAAGGTCAGGCTGGCCACATTCAGGCGGTAATACAGGTCGGGGCGGAACTTGCCTTGCTCCGCCAGCACATTCAAGTCTTCCTTGGCGGCGGCGATGACGCGGAAATTCACGGAAATGAGTTTATTCGAACCCAGCCGTTCCACCTGGCGCTCCTGCAGCACGCGCAGCAATTTGACTTGCAGGGCCAGCGGCATGCTTTCGATTTCATCGAGGAACAGGGTGCCGCCGTTCGCGTACTCGATCTTGCCGATGCGCTGGCGCTGCGCGCCCGTGAACGCGCCTTCCTCGTGGCCGAACAGTTCCGACTCGAAGATCGACTCGGGCAGGGCGCCGCAGTTAATCGCCACGAAAGGGTGGTCGCGCCGTTCGCTGAAGTCGTGCAGGCAGCGCGCGATGAGTTCCTTGCCAGTGCCCGTCTCGCCGAGGATGATGATGTCGGCCGACTTGGGCGCCAGGTTCAGCACCAGCTGGCGCACCTTGGCCATGGCCGCGCTGCGGCCCACGATGCGCGCCTCGATGCCGGCGCGGTTTTCCAGCTGCGCCCGCAGCTTCATGTTTTCCAGCACCAGATGGCGCTTGTCCAGGGCGCGGCGGCACACTTCCACCAGCAGGTCGGCGGAAAACGGTTTTTCGATGAAATCGTAGGCGCCACGGCGCATGGCGCCCACGGCCATCGACACGTCGCCGTGGCCCGTGACGAGGATGACGGGCAGGCTGGCATCCTGCGCCACGGCGATATCGAGCAGTTTCAAGCCATCCATGCCGGGCAGCTTGATGTCGCTCAATAAAATGCCGGCAAATTCCGGTACCAGCCACGGCAGGGCTTCTTCCGCCGTGGCGACGGCCGTCACCTGCAGGCCCGCCAGTTCCAGCGATTGCCGCGCGCCCTTGCGCACGACGGCATCGTCTTCCACCAGCAGCACTTGCATGCCGTCAAAATTATTCTCGTGCATCCGATCCTCTGTCTTTGTTCTATTCCCCCGAGTCGCAGCTCAGGGTGATGGTAAATTGCGCGCCGCCCCCTTCCGCGGCGCTGCGGTTGCGCACGGCCAGCGCGCTGCCGGCCGCCCGCAGGATGCCGGCGCTGATCGACAAGCCCAGGCCCAGTCCGTGTTCCTTGGTGGTATAGAAGGGGTCGAAGATCTTGTCGAGCGAAGCGAGCGGGATGCCGGGGCCATTATCGGTGATATGGATGATGGCCAGTGTTCCTTCTCTGCGCACCTGCAGCCAGATCTGCACGGGCTCGCCTTCCGGCACGGCATCCATGGCGTTGGTGATCAGGTTGCTGAACACTTGTTCCAGGCCAATCGCATTGCACAGCACGATGATGTCGTCTTCCAGCCAGCTTTCATGCAGGCTCAAGCGCTGCGAGCCCTTGCGCGTGCGGATTTGCAGCATGGTTTGCGCGAAGGCCTGGCGCACGCTGACGGGTTTGCGGGCATCGTCGCTGCGCCGCGCAAAGCCTTTCAGCTGCGACGTGACATAGCCGAGGCGCTTGACGAGGTCGGAAATGGTCGACAGATTGTCCAGTGCATCGTCGATGCGTCCGCGCGCCAAAAATACCTTGGCATTGTCGGAAAAGGTTTGCAGGGCGGCCAGCGGCTGGTTCAGTTCGTGCGTCACGCCGGCTGCCATCTGGCCGATGGCCGCCAGCTTGCCGCTTTGCACCAGTTCCGCCTGGGCATAGCGCAAGGTCTGTTCGGCCCGTTCGCGTTCCGCCACTTCCGCCTGCAGGCGGCCGTTCGCGTGCACCAGGTCGGCCGTGCGCTGCTCGACCTTGATTTCCAGCTGTTCATAGGCGCGCGCCAGCGTCTGCTGCGCGTTCAGGCGCTCGTCGATGCGGCGCCGCCGCTGGCGCGCATACATCAGGGCCAGCAGCAGCAGGGCCCAGCCCAGCGCGGCGGCGATGGCCGCATTGCGCGCCGCCGCGTTCACCTGGTCGAGTTCGGCCAGCACGGTGATCTGCCATTGCAGCGGGCCCAGCGCGCGGTGCACGGCGAGGTAGTCGGCGCTGCCGGACAGGGCCGGCGTATCGCCCGTCTGCGGGCGCTCCAGTGTCATCACGCTGGCGCCATCGGAAAACTGGCGCCGCACCTGGTGCGGCAGGATGGGCAGGTTTTCTTGCAGGAACTGGCGCTGTTCGCTGATGTCTTTCTTGGCGGCCGGCGACAAGGGCGCCAGGGTCTTGAACTTGAACGCTTGCGTGGTGGCCAGGATGAGCACGCCATTCGCATCCTTGACCCAGATCTGTTCGCCCGCCCCGGGCGTGCGCCACGATTGCTCGATCCAGTCCAGGTTGACCTTGGCGGCAACGATGCCGATGATGCGCCCGTTGCGCTGCACGGGCTGCGAAATGAAATAGCCGGCCTCGAAGGTCGAGGCGCCGATGCCGTAGAAGCGGCCGATGCCGCCCGCGATGGCGTTCTTGAAATACGGACGGAAGCCGTAGTTGACGCCCACGTACGAGCTGCGGTCTTGCCAGTTGCTCGAGGCCAGGGTCGTGCCCTTGTCGTCGAGCACGTACACGGCAAAGGCGCCCGCGCGCTGGTTGATGTCGATCAGGTAGGCATTGATCTGCGCGACTTTGTCTGGCGTTGGCTGTTCCAGCAGTTGCGCCACGGCATCGCTCTGGGCCACGGCCAGGGGCAGGAATTCGTATTTGTTGAGGGCGCCGCCGATGGACGCCGCATACAGCTCCGCGCGCGAATCGAGGGTGCGGTGCAATTCATCAAGCTGGCGCTGCTTGACCCAGGCATACGACGCCCACGCCAGCACGGCCAGCGAACCCACGGCCAGCAGGGGGCCGAGCGCTGGTCTCATGGTCCATTTGCCGAATGCCATGGTGCTCCGTGTGTCGGGTTAAATTCTCGGGTTGCTACGACGGTATTGTAGTGTATGGCGTGATTCACCCCGACTGGGGTGAATCCAAAGTAATGGCTCACAAGCAAACTTGCGGCGTCTGACAAAACCGTAGCGAGCGGAAGGGAGAGGTGGCCGAGAAGCGCAACCGTACTAAAGTACGGGGGCGCCGAGCCGGTGAGCATCACAGGCAGCCTATACCGACGCGCAGCAGGTTTGGTCAGACGCAATCAGCCACTAATCAGCCGTACTTGCCATCGTTTCCGCGTTGTGGTGACGCTGCTGCTCTTCCATCACCATCTCGCCCAGCATGCGCTTCAGGCGGTTGAACTCGGGGTCGCTCGGGTCGCGTGGGCGGGGCAGGTCGATGGCCACGTCGCGCTTGATGGTGCCGGGACGGTAGGTCATGACGATGGTGCGGTCGGCCAGGTAGATCGATTCCTCGATCGAGTGCGTCACAAACACGATGGTGGTGCCGAAGACCTTCCAGATTTTCAGCAATTCATCTTGCAGGTTGCGGCGCGTCAGGGCGTCCAGCGCGCCGAACGGTTCATCCATCAGCATGATGGGCGAATCGAGGGCCAGCACGCGGGCGATCGCCACGCGCTGGCGCATGCCGCCCGACAAGTCTTTCGGGTAGCGGGCTCGGAATTCCGTCAAGCCCAGCATGCTCAGCAGCATGTCGACCCGTTCCTTGATCTCGGCCGGCGTCTTGCCGGCGATTTCCAGGCCGAAGGCGATATTCGCCTCGATGGTCATCCATGGGAACAGCGCGTACTCCTGGAACACCATGCCGCGGTCGGGGCCGGGCTCGGTGATCAGCTTGCCGCCGGCCAGGATCTGGCCCGAGGTCGGCTGTGAAAAGCCGGCGATGGCGTTCAACAGGGTCGACTTGCCGCAGCCTGACGGTCCCAGCAGGCAGATGAACTCGCCGCTGGCGATTTCCAGGTTGATATCCTTCAGGGCGATGACGTCCGCGCCGCCGGTGGTGAAGATTTTATTGACTGCATTGATATTGATCGTGGTCATGGCCGTTCCTCTCAGTGTTCCAGGCCGCGGTGCCACTGCAGCAAATGATTGTTCAGGGCGTTCATGGCCATATCGATGGCCAGGCCGAACAGGCCGATGGTAAACATGCCGGCGATAATCTTGTCAGACCAGAAGTATTCGCGCGCTTCCAGGATACGGAAGCCCAGGCCGCTGTTGACGGCGATCATTTCCGCCACGATCACGACGATGAAGGCCGTGCCCATGCCGATGCGCGCGCCGGCCAGGATGTACGGCGTGGCGGCCGGCAGGATGACGCGGCGGAACATGGTCATCTGGCTGGCGCCCAGGTTGCGCGCGGCGCGGATATAGATGCCGTCGACCTGGCGCACGCCGGCGATGGTATTCATCAGCACGGGGAAGAAGGAACCAATGCTGATCAGGAAGAAGGCGGGCGGGTTGCCCAGGCCAAACCACAGGATCGCCAGCGGAATGTAGGCGATGGGCGGAATCGGGCGCAGCACCTGCACCAGCGGGTCGAAGAGTTTATAGATGGTCTTGTTGGTTCCCATCAGCAAACCCAGCGGCAAGGCCAGGCCGGCGCCGATGGCGAAGCCGCCCAGCACGCGCGACAGGCTGGCCCAGGCGTCATGCGGCAGTTCGCCGGAGAACATCCACACCAGGTAATTGCCCGCTTCCGGCGTGTACGCTTCCATCGGCATCAGGTATTCATACCATTTCACCAGCACGGCCACGGGCGAGGGCAGGATCTGCGGATTGATCCAGCCGAATGTCGACATGGCTTGCCACAGCAGCAGCACGGCGACGGGCACGGCGGCACCGTGCGCGAAGCGTTTCATCATTTGAATATTCATCGTGATACTTTCAGATTAGCGTGGAGCGTAGGACTTCTTGGCTTTTTCCAGCAGGTCCAGCTTGACCCAGTCCTTGGCGGCAGGCGGTTTGGCCATGCGGCCCACGCCGAATTTCACCATGTAGTCGGTGGTCAGCTGCACGTGGCTCTGGGTGATGTCTTCCGTGAAGATGGCGTTGTCGATGGCATCGCGGTAATCCTCGGTGGTGATCTGGTTCTTGAACATCGATTCGCGCACGTATTTTTCCGCCAGTTTCGGATCGGCCAAAAAGGCGCGCGTGGCGGCGACGAAGCAATCCATGAAGCGTTGCGCCACGGCCGGCTTTTCCTTGTACATTTTTTCCGTCATCACGAGCGCGCGCACGGGTTCGCCCAGCGGCGTGTCATACGGCTTGAGGATGGCCGACCCGTATTTCTTGTGGATGGCTTGCGTGGAGTAAGGCTCGGACTGGCTCATGGCGTCGATGTCCTTGGTCAGCAGGGCCTGGTTCAAGTCCGGGTAGCCCATGTACAGGATCTGCACGTCCTTGCCCGGCTTGTCGGACCAGGTCAGCTTGGCCTTGGTGAGTTCGGCAAACAGCAGGATTTCCTGCGGGCCGCCGCGCGTGACGCCGACTTTCTTGCCTTTCAGGTCGGCGATGCCCTTGATGTTCAGGTCGGGACGCCCGACGATCTGCACGCCGCCCTTGGCGAAGCCGCCCACCAGGTAGACGGGCAAGCCGGTGGCGCGGCCCGTGATGGCCGCTTCCAGCGCGCTGGCGGACACATCGATTTCACCGGCGATCATGGCCGGCACGATGTCGAGGCCCTTGGCGAAGATGCGCTCTTCAATTTTCAAATCGTATTTGGGCGCGATTTCCTTCATGTAGGCGACGGCGCCGTAATGGGCGAATTTCAGGTTGCCCAGGCGCACGGTGTCGGCCGCGTGGACGGCCAGCGGGAATTGCGCGGCCAGGGCGACGGCCACGGCCAGTGCTTTGGTATTCAGGAAGGACGAGATGCGGAAAGTGCGAGCCATGCTGTGTCTCCAAAAGGTAGATGGTTTTATATGGGGTGCTGCCGCCGCTCTGTGGCGGTTATGAAAATATAAAAGCATCTTCCGTGCCAGTGGAGCGCATTTTGACGGTTATTGCAAGTGATTGTTTATAAAGGTTTAATTTGAATCTATTGAAATGAGGAAACTACGTGATTCCGCTTTTCCGCACGAGAGAGGGAAACGGCGTGCGGTTTGCCGCATTGCCGGCGGTTACGCGGCAGGCACTGGCGGGCTTGCGGCAGGCGGGATGGATGGCGGGGAGGGTGAACCTAAATCGCCTGGCCCACTCCAATCGTAAAAAAACGCGTTGCAAAACCAGCTGGCAACGCGTAACTCCCCCGTGGAGTCGGGGCGGCGCCGCGCGGGCGCCTGTCTGATGTGTTTTGTCGCGCTTATTTGGCCGGCGTGGCGGGCGGCAGTGCGGGGGCCGTCGCAGGATCGGTGAGCGGCGCTGGCGGTGTGACGTTGCCCGGGCCCGCTTCCGGCGTGGCCGGGGTCACGGGTGGCGGCATTACCTGGGGCGCGGAGCTGGGTGTGGGCGCGGTCTCGGGCAAGGGCGCGTCGGCAGGCTTTTTGCAGGCGGACAGGGTGACGAGCAGGGTGGCGGCCAGCAGGGCGGGGAGTTTCATGATCTTCATGATGGTTCCTTTGCAATGGTTGTCGCGGCGGGCGTGGCAAGCGAGGTATCGCGTGCCGCGCGGGAGCCTTGAATTTATTGCAAGAGTGCTGACGCTTCTGTTCGCTATTTCACCTAGCGCGGTGAAACGCGGTGAAAGTAAGTGACAGCGGATGAAAAGTCGAGCGCGATGAAAGTAGGGAGAAAGAGAAAATAATTCCACATGGAAATATTTTTCACTTTCTTGCTTCTAATGTTCGTTAACGCACAGACCAAGACAGGCGAGACGGGCATTCTATGGTCAGACGTCTAGGATTTGTGGCTTTCTGGCATAAAAATTGCCAAGAACTTAACAATCCGGGCTACCGGCAATCGTTTAAAAGGAGTATTCAAATGCATGCAATGACTCAGTCTCACGTGAAGAGCGAATTAAAGGCAGCGCACCAGGAACTTCGTAGCCCCGAAAAAGGCTCGCAAATGGTGGAACGTGCGGCCCCGATCCCCCCGGAGCGCATGAATCCCATTTCCATGGCACCGATCGAGCGCGTGCGTTCGACATCCGCTACCTTGCGCCGTATCGAAAACATGCAAAAGCTGATCGGCGAACTGTCGCTGCACGAGATGCTGGCCGATGAAATCGCCTGGTTCCTCAAGTTTTCGCCATCCGGTGCCCGCAAATACATCCGCGACCTGCGCGAAGCTGGCGTGATCGAACTGGCACGCTATATCGAAGGCACCGCCACCTACCTTGGCAAGGCAGTGTACCAGCTGACCCCAGACCCTGAGCGCGTGCGTGCCTTCCTGGCCGCCATCGTCCAGCCAAAACGCGAAGGCGCGCCACCGCGCAAGGACCGTCCCGGCCTGCGCGAGCAAAGCATGGCAGGCAGCGGCCGCCACTTCCACATCCTGGCCGATGACACGCATTACGCCATCCGCGTCAACCGCGGTCCCGTGACGCGCGATCCGCTGGTGGCCGCCTTGTTTGGTGCCCCGCAACAGAAAGCGGCAGAGTAATACCTGCGCAAACCTCGCGTGGCCTGCCGCCTGCGATGCTGACCGGTTCGGCGACTCCGTTCTGAGATACGGTTGCGCTTCCTGGTCGCAAAGCAATGCCGCCCGCGACGGTTTTGCCAAGTCGTGTGATGTTGTAAGAAAAGCCGGGTTGCAACCCGGCTTTTGGCGTTGGGGCCGGTGATTCACGGTGTCTGATTGAAAACACTGCAAGCATCCCCATGTGGGCTGGACTGCTGCCCGTACTGCGCGGGTTCACCTGAAGGAGCTTGTCCTTGTCTGCCTACGCCGCCCTGCTATCGTTCCCGCCATCGCGCTGCCTGAAACGGGTTGCCGCATGAACCCGCTGCTATGGATTGCCCTTGTCACGGCCGCCATCGTCTTTTCATTATGGTTTCCCCGCTGGCGCTTGAAGCGGGCGCTGGACCAACCCTTGCCACCGGAAGGCCTGGCGGTGCTGGAAACAAATATTCCCGTCTACCGCCGCATGCCTGCCTCGCTGCAGGAGCAGCTGCGCCGTCTGGTGGTGCAGTTTTTGTACCAGAAGAAATTCGTCGGCTGCGGCGGCCTGGAAATCACGGACGAGATGCGCTATACCATCGCCGGCCAGGCTTGTCTGCTGCTGCTGAACCGCCAGACGCAGGTGTATCCCGAGCTCGACACCATCCTCGTGTATCCCACGGAATTCATTGTCACGCGCAATGAAGTGGGGCCGGGCGGCGTGGTGACGCCATCGGCGAATGGTTTGCTGGGTGAATCGTGGGGCGATGGCCGCGTCGTGCTGGCCTGGGACCACGTGCAGCGCGGTGCGGCCGACTGGACCGATGGCCACAACGTGGTGCTGCATGAATTCGCCCACCAGCTCGACAGCGAATCGGGCGCCGCGAATGGCGCGCCGTACTTGCCGAACGTGTCCAGCTATCGCAGCTGGGCCACGGTGCTGTCGCGCGATTTCGATAATCTGCGCCACGACGCCATGGTCCAGCAGCAAAGCGTGATGGACCATTACGGCGCCACGAATCCCGCCGAATTCTTTGCCGTGGCGACGGAAACCTTCTTTGAAAAGCCCTACCAGATGGCCGAGCACCATGCGGAGCTGTACGCGCAATTCCTGCAGTACTACAAGGTCGACCCGCGCGACTGGATGGCGCCGCCCGTGGAACCCGAGCACATGGCGTCGCCATTTCCCAATTACGCGCCGCACTGGTAGCGCGCAGATCGCTGACCTGATTTACGCAGCGCGGATACGGCAATTCCTGGCCGATGCCGCAGCCCGTATGGCGTGGCGGCCTGAGGATGTGTGAGCTGTGTGCGCAAGCGAACGGTATTTCGCCAGCAGCAAGCGCACGCTATGCGGGTGGCGCGCGGTGCGCCAGCAGCCGACCAGGAGGGCAGATCATGTCACGCATCATCGCAGGCCATTTTCAGTTGCAGGACCAAATTGACGCCGCGCGCGCCGCGCTGAACCAGGCGGGTTTTCCCGACAGCCGCATCAGCGCTTTTTTCGTCAACCAGCCGGGCCAGCATGACTTGCATGCGCTGGGCGGCGACCGCGACATGTCACCGGGCGCCAAGGAAACGCCCGAAGGGGTGGCGGAAGGCGTGGCCGTGGGCGCCGCCGTCGGTGCCGGCATCGGCGCGGCCACCACCGTGGCGACGGGGCCGCTGGGGCCGGTGGTCGGCGCGCTGGTGGGCGCCCACGTGGGTTCGCTCTACAGCTTCAATAAAATGAAGGGCGCCGGCGAGCCGGAAGAAAGCCCGGATGGCGATGGCGACACGCAGGGCGAAAATCGCCGCCAGCCCCGCCATCCGGGCATGCTGATCGCCGTGGCGCTGGGGGCTGCCCACGAGCGCGAGCGGGCGCTCGAGGCCTTGCACCGGCTTGGCGCCGAGCATATCGAAGAGGCCGAAGGCACGATCGCGAATGGCGACTGGCACGACTTCGACCCGCTCAGCATCCCCGTGCTGGTGGCCTGATGCGCGTGCCGGCCGCCGCAATATGCATAAATGCCGCGCTGCACGAAAATTAGGTATTATTCTTGTTAGTATTGGTGGTTCTTGCTAAACAATGCCGACAGGGATAGTTCCCGTGCGCCCGACGTGACCATGGACCCAGGTGACTGCCCGTATTACTTGCCTCGCATGCTAACGAGTATGGATAGGAGGGCGCGTCATGACACAGGCATGGTTCATTCTGACACGGGCCGACGGACGCGATATCTGTGCGCCCTCGCCGACACAGCTGGCCGATGCGCTGGCCGAGGTCTACCGGGGCGCCGCTATCGCGCCCGATGGCAGCCCGGCCGCCGTCTTGCTGCGCTTTGGCTACGATGATGGCTTGATGTATCAGGTTGAAGTCGCTAGCGGAGGCGAAGTCACTTTCGAAGAGTGGTCGGACCGCGACTGCGAGATCGCGCTGGCCAGTCCGCGCCGCATGTCGGCCCTGCCGCAGGATGCCGCGCTGCAATTGTGGCAGTGGCTGGCGCAGCGCCAGGTTGCAAAAATCCGCAGCCAGCCCTGGCAGGGCGGCTAGCGGACTCTTTCGTGAAACGATTTAGTGCGCCATCAGCACGGGGATCGTCATGCTTTGCAGTACCGTACGCGTGACGCCGCCCAGGATGGTTTCGCGCAGGCGCGAATGGCCATACGCTCCCATCACCAGCAAATCGGCCGACAGGTCGGCCGCCTGCGACAGCAGCGCTTCGCCGATATCGCCGCGCCGCACGCCGCCCCCATCGAGCAAATGCACTTTTGCCTGCACGCCGTGGCGCGCCAGGTATTGCAGCAATTCCGCGCCCGGCTGTTCGCCATGTTCTGCAGCATGCACCTGGGCATCGAAGATGGCCACGTGGACATGTTCGGCACGCTGCAGCAGGGGCAGGGCGGCGCTGACGGCGCGGCTCGCTTCCTTGCTGGCATTCCAGGAAATGAGCACATTGCGCGCGGCGGCCGGCGGCGCCAGCAGGGGCAACGGCGGCGCATACGGCACGATCAGCACGGGCCGGCCCGAATGCAGCAGCACGTAAGCGGGGAAGTCGCGCATCACGGACGGCGATTTATCCTTGGCATTGTATTGGCTGATGACCACCAGGTCCGCATAACGGGCAAGCAAGCTCATGCCACCCGCCGCCTCGTCGTCCACCACGCGCTGCTCGAACGATGCCACGCCCGCCGCGCGCACCTGCTGTTCAAAGCCGTCGAGCGCACGCGCGGCCCGTTCGCGCAGGAAATTCAAATGCAGTGCCAGGTTCGGATCGGCATCAATGTCGGGCTGGTTCTGGTACAGCAGGCGCGACACGCCCGTCAGGGCCACGCCCGTCAGATGGCCGCCGCAGGCCTGGGCAATGCTGGCGGCCGCATCAATGCGGGCGCCGCGGCTGGCGCTGTCGTCGACGTGCAGCAGCACGGTTTTATAAGTCATGGCGGTGCCTCTCGCTGTGGAGTGAGTCTTATTCTGGCACAGTCCGCGCTGTCCGCCGCGCACGGCTGCCCCAGGCTGGACAGTTGATCTGGCGCAAGGCTGGCGCTAAAAACTGCTCCTACACTTGATTCCACGCAGAATAACCATAACAAGCGGGGAGTCAGCAATGAGCGAACAACGAGTAGCATTGGTCACGGGCGGCATGGGCGGCCTGGGCACGGCCTTGTGCCGCCGGCTGCATGCGGCGGGCTTGCAGGTCGTGGCGGCGCATACGCCGGGCAATACGCGGGTGGAGAACTGGCTCGACGAGCAGCATGGCCAAGGCTATTATTTCCACGCCATGCCCGTCGATGTGACGGACTATGCCGGATGCAGCGAGGCGGTCGGCCGCGTGCTGTCACAGTTCGGCAGGGTCGACGTGCTGGTCAACAACGCTGGCATCACGCGCGACCAGAGCATGCGCAAGATGGAATTGCCGCACTGGTCCGAAGTCATGCGTACCAATCTCGACAGCCTGTTCAACATGAGCAAGCAGGTGCTCGAACCCATGCTGGAAAAAAAATGGGGCCGCATCATCAATATCTCGTCCGTGAATGGCCAGAAGGGCGCCTTTGGCCAGTGCAACTATGCGGCCGCCAAGGCGGGCGTGCATGGTTTCAGCAAGGCGCTGGCGCTGGAAGTGGCGCGCCACGGCATTACCGTCAATACCGTCTCGCCCGGCTATTTGCGCACGCAGATGGTGACGGCCGTGCCGGCCGACATCATGGAAACCAAGATCCTGCCGCAAATCCCCCTGGGCCGCCTGGGCGAACCGGACGAGGTGGCGGCGCTGGTGGCCTACCTGGCGTCGGACGAGGCGGCATTCGTGACGGGCGCGAACATCGCCATCAATGGCGGCCAGCACATGAGTTGAACACGCTGGCGGCGCAGGCCGCTGGCAGCAGGGCAATGGCAGTGGAGGAGACCCGGCCACCCAGCCGGCACGCACGATGCAGGCGGGGGACGGATGGCAGTACGGCAATACAGCTGGTACAGGCAGTCGCAAGGGGCAGGGCAGCGATGCCTTGCCCTTTGTTGTCTTTGTTGTGTTTGTTGTGTTTGTTGTGTTTGTTGTTTAAGGCGAGAAACCTAGCGCTGCGTTTTTTCCAGGCGCGTCTGGCAATCGATGCACAGGCGCGCTTCGGGGCGGGCGTTCAGGCGCGACAGGCCGATGGCTTCGCCGCAGTTGTCGCACAGGCCGTAGCTGCCGTCGGCAAACTTGGCCAGCGCATGCTTGGTGATGGCCAGCTGCGCCAGGTTGTGTTCGGCCGCTTCGCTGACGAGCGCGTTCAGGGTACGCACGCTGGCGTTGTCGGCGGGCGAGGCTTCGATTTCATTGAGCAGCGAGGCGCGCGCGCCGGCTTCCGCTGTTTCGTTCTCGATCTGTTCCAGTAGAGCAAGTTTGCGTTGTTCCAGCACGCCTTGCAGGCGCTGTAGCTGGTCTTGTGGCAATCCATTCGGCAATCCGTTCATGGCCTTCACCTGGCGGGAATCTCTTCCAGTATGGTAGTCCAAGATTGCCCGCTCCGCTTGCGTTACTACCCGCGCCGCGTTTGATGCGGCGCAGGCAGGCCAGGGCAGTTCTATGCTGGTTCTTTCAGGCAGTTGACCATCCAGGCTACGCCGAACTGGTCTTTCAGCATGCCGAAGCGTTTGGCCCAGAAGGTCTCTTGCAGCGGCATCTGGATGGCGCCGTCACGCGCCAGCGCGTCGAACGCTTGTTCGGCCTCTTCCGGCGTATCCAGGGTCAGGCATACCGAGCTGCCGCGCATGCCCGTCGCGCCATCTTCGGAACAGCCGCCGTCCGAGCCCATCAGCATGGTGGGGCCCAGTTGCACGGAGCCGTGCATGATTTTGTCGTACCAGTCTTCCTTGACCTGTTCCTGACCCGGCGTGCCGCGAAACGGCATCAGGCACAGGTCGGTGCCATGCAGGTGCTGGCGGTAGTATTCCAATGCCTGTGCGCAGTTTCCATTGAATTGCAAATACGGTTCGATACGCATGTTGGTCTCCTCTGGTGGCTCCGCCGGCACGATTGCCATGCGGGGACGTCCCAGTATAGGCGCCCGATGGCTGATTTCAATCAGTCTGGCGCCATCTCTTGCAGCCGCTCGCGCACCTTGCCCAGGGTGCTGAGGATGCGTTCCGGGTGGCCGGCCAGCACGGCGCTGCCCAGGTGCAATAAACTCGTCGCCAGGCTGATCCAGTGCCGCACATCGTCGTTGCGGGCAATGCTCAGGCGCACCGTGTCGAGCAGGCCGCTGAGCTGGCGCTGCGCCGTGTCCAGGCCCGCCACCGTGTGGCCGGCGGCATCCGCATACAGCTGGTTGGCTTGCTGGCGCAAGGCCACTTCCAGCGCAAACACGGCTTGCGCCTGGCTGTGGCTGATGCCGTTTTCGCCCTGGCTGGCGCGCCGCCGGATGGCGCGCATGACGGCGCCGTGCAGGGTGATGGCCGCCTGCGACAGGCTGTCGGCCAGCTGCTCCACGCGCATGGCGTTGCTGAGTGCCGCCTCGCGGCGTTCGCTGCTTATCGATCCATCCATCCTGCCTCCGTGGTGGTGAAGGCTGCCGTGGCCAGGCGCGCATGGTCGCGTCCCAGCGCCGCCAGGTGCCGGCGCGCCAGGGTATGGCGCAGGCCGGCCAGCCGGTATTCCTCGCTCTTGCTTTGCTGCAGGCTTTTCGCCAGCACGGCCAGCAGGCGCTGTTGCGGCGTGTCCGCATACGCGATCTCCACTTCCAGCAGGCCCAGCACCACGTCGCGTTCGTTGTCGGCGCTCTTGTCGTACAGCGCCAGCACGCTGTCCAGAGCGGCCAGCAAGTCTTGCAACGGCGCATCGCCGTCGTGCAGCACCTGGGACAGGCGCGCCTGCTGGCTGGCCACGCCGCCCAGGCGCGACAGTTGCTGCAGCAATATGCTGTAGGCGCTGACATGGCGGTCGTCGATGCCACTGCCGGGCCAGGCGCGGATGGCGGCGCCGGCGCTGGCCAGCTCGGGTGCGATGTCATACGCATCGGCCTGTGCCAGCCGGCCCAGCGCCTGCAGGTACAGGCGCACGGCTTGCGCCAGGCGCGCCACGTCGGCTTGCGCGGCGCGGCGCTGGGCGTCGAGCAGCTGCTCGCGCGCGTCTTCGGCGGCTGACAGATAGGGGCGGGCGCGCTGGTAGCTGTCGACATGGCGCTGCGACAGTTCGCCGAAGGTATTCAAGGCATCGGCGCCGGCGGCCAACGCGCGCACTTGCGCCAGGTCCGTGCGCGAACTGGCGCAGCCGCACAGCAGCAAGACAGGCAGGAGCACGATGGCGCAATAGCGGGCAGGCAGGGAAGACACGTCACCTCGCGATACGATGTGTTCTGTATGGAAAGGTATTGTGGTTGCGCCCGGCCCCGTGCGCCTTGTGCGGGCGCAAGCGCCGCGCAATTAGCGGAGCGCGGCAGGCATGGCAGCCGCGCCCGCTGGGGCTCAGGCCAGCTGTTCGCGCCAGCCCAGGCCGGCGGCGGTATCGCCGGCAGGACGGTATTCGCAGCCGACCCAGCCCGTGTAGCCGACCTGATCGAGCAGCCTGAAGATATGGCGGTAATTGATTTCACCGGTGCCCGGCTCGTGGCGGCCCGGCGTGTCGGCGATCTGGATGTGGCGGATCAGGGGCAGCAGGGCGCGGATGGTGTTGCTCAGTTCGCCTTCCATGCGCTGCATGTGATAAATGTCGTATTGCAGGAAGATATTGCCGCGCTGGCAGTCGGCGATGATATCGGCCGCCTGCTCGCTATGGTTGAGGAAGTAGCCGGGCATGTCGTAATGGTTGATCGGCTCGATCAGCACGTTGATGCCATGTGGGCGGCAGGCGTCGGCCGCGAATTGCAGGTTGCCGATCAGGCTTTGCCGCGCCCGCTCCAAACTCATGCCGGCCGGCACGATGCCCGCCATGCAGTGCAGCTGCGTGGCCCCCAGCGCCAGCGCATACTCGAGCGCCAGCGCCACGCCAGTGCGAAATTCCTCGCCCCGCCGCGGATCGCAGGCGATGCCCCGTTCACCCCGCTCCCAGTCGCCCGGCGGCAGGTTGAACAGAGCCAGCTGCAATTGATGCTGGTCCAGCTGCGCGGCGATCTGGCGTGCTTCGAGCGCATACGGAAACAGGAATTCAACAGCCTCGAACCCCGCCTTGCGCGCGGCGGCAAAACGGTCAAGGAAGGGCAGTTCGGTAAACAGCAGGCTGAGGTTGGCGGCGAAGTTCGGCATGGTCTGGGCGCGAAAGGGATGGTGACACTATCCTAGCCCAAATCGGCAAATGGTGGCGTGCATGAAAAAACCGTCCCAGGAGCCAGTCCTGGAACGGTTTTTGTCGTCTGTTGGATCAAGACAAACGCCGCCTGAAAGCGTCGCGAGCGGGAGTGATATTGCGTTGAGTAGCGCAGCCGTACTCAGGTACGGCGAGCAACGCAAACGCAATAGCGCCCCGCGCAGCAGCTTTCAGGCCGCGTTTTAGCGGCCGCGGCCGCCGGAGCGGTGGTTGGCCGCCGAGCGCGGCGCATTGCCCGAACGGTTGCCGCCGCCACCGCCGCCCGATGGGCCGGCGCTGCGTGGCTTGGCACCGCCGCCACCGGTTTTCACGCGCACCACGGCGCCGGCTGGCGCGCGGCTGTTGTTGCGGTGACCACCGGTGCCGCTGCGCAATTGCACAGGCTGGGCGCGGGCGTTCAGGTCCGGCTCGAAGCCTTCGATGACTTCGCGCGGCAGGGTTTGCTTGATCAGCTTTTCGATGTCTTTCAACATTTCGTGCTCATCCACGCAGACCAGCGACACGGCTTCGCCCTTGGCGCCGGCACGGCCCGTGCGGCCGATACGGTGCACATAGTCTTCCGGAATGTTCGGCAAGTCGTAGTTGACGACGTGCGGCAACTGGTCGATATCGATACCGCGCGCGGCGATGTCGGTGGCGACCAGCACTTGCAAGGTGCCATCCTTGAACTCGGACAGCGCGCGCGTGCGCGCCGACTGGCTCTTGTTGCCGTGGATGGCCAGCGCGCCAATGCCGTCCGCGCCCAGCTGCTCGACCAGTTTATTCGCGCCATGCTTGGTGCGGGTAAATACCAGCACTTGCGTCCAGTTGTTCGACTTGATCAGGTAGGACAGCATCGGGTGCTTCTTGTCGCGGTCGACCGGATGGATCTTTTGCTTGATCACTTCCACGGTCGAATTGCGGCGCGCCACTTCGATCATGGCAGGCTTGTTCAGCAAGCCGTCGGCCAGGGCCTTGATCTCTTCCGAGAACGTTGCCGAGAACAGCAGGTTCTGGCGTTTCGGCGGCAGCACGGCCAGCACTTTCTTGATGTCGCGGATGAAGCCCATGTCCAGCATGCGGTCGGCTTCGTCGAGGATCAGGATTTCCACTTTCGACAAATCAACCGTGCCCTGGCCCATGTGGTCCAGCAAGCGGCCTGGCGTGGCGACGAGGATGTCGACGCCATGCTTCAATTGCTTGATTTGCGGGTTGATGCCGACGCCGCCGAAGATCACGGCGGAGTTCAGTTTCGTGTACTTGCTGTAGGCGCGCACGCTTTCCTCGACCTGCGCGGCGAGTTCGCGCGTCGGTGCCAGGATCAGGGCGCGGATCGGGCGCGTCGAGGTGTTGCTGGTGATGGCAGCGCCGTTGGCGTCGGTCGACAGGCGGTGCAGCACAGGCAGGGTAAAGCCGGCCGTCTTGCCGGTACCGGTTTGTGCGCCGGCCAGCAAGTCGCCGCCAGCGAGCACGGCGGGAATCGCCTGCGACTGGATCGGGGTCGGCACGGTGTAGCCGTGTTCGGTAACGGCACGTACGATAGCGTCGGACAATCCGAGGGAGGAAAAGGACATGGTAACTTTATTGTGAGATCGGCCTGTCGCCATCGTGGGGCGCCAGTCGCAGGCAATCAGATTAGGGGTCGAAAGACAGCGGCAAGGGGACTGGTCATATGTGCCGCACACGCGAAGTATAACAGCCTGGCAAAAAAGCGCCTGCTTTGTTTCAAGTTTGCAATGTCACAAGTAAAGAAAAAGGCGGCAAAGGCGCGCTGTTTGCCGGCAATTTTGGGTAGAATTTCTGCCTGCACCCCTTGCGCGGGGGACCGCCGCGCTGCCGGGGTTCTTGTTCCTGGAGGAATACCATGCGCATTGCCGACCTTCGCATCGCCACCCGCCTGTACGGCGGCTTCGGCGCCATTGTCCTGCTGCTGGCCGTCCTGGTCACAGTTGCCACCTTGAATTTCTCAAAACTGGCCGACGCCAGCGCCATCAATACGCACACCTATCAGGTGCTCGCTGAAAATGACGCCATCCTGGAAAGTCTGATCAATATCGAAACGGGCCAGCGCGGCTACGTGATCACGGGTGCCGACTCTTCGCTGGAACCATATGCGGCGGGCAAGGCGGCGTTTCGCCAGCACCTGGACAAGGCGCGCGCCCTGACCAGCGACAATCCGGCGCAGCAGGAGCGCCTGGCGAAACTCGATGCTGCCCAGAAAGCCTGGCTGGCGGGCGCGCTCGATCCCGTGATCGCCCTGCGCCGCGCCGTGGCCCAGGGCACGGCCGCCATCGAGCCGGTGCTGGCGCTGGAAAAGCAGGGGCGCGGCAAGGCTGGCATGGACGCCATGCGCGCGCTGCTCAAGGACGTCGGGCAGGCGGAGTCGGACTTGCTGGCGCAGCGTTCGCAGGCCGTGGCCAGCCTGCAAGCGCAGACGCGCTGGGTCTTGCTCGGTGGCGGCCTGGTGACACTCGTGCTGGCCGCGCTGGTGGCCATGTGGCTGGCAAGAAATATCAGCCGGCCCCTGCGCTCGGCCATCGAGGTGGCCAGGCAAGTGGCGCAGGGCGACCTGACAGTGCGCGTGGACGTGCGCTCGCGCGATGAAACGGGCGAACTGATGCAGGCCTTGCAGGAGATGACGGCCAGCCTGCTGCGCATCGTCAGCGAAGTGCGCGGCGGCACGCAAACCATTGCCACGGCGTCGCGCCAGATCGCCTCGGGCAACCTGGACTTGTCGGCACGCACGGAACAGCAGGCCAGTTCGCTGGAAGAGACGGCCTCGTCGATGGAAGAACTGACGGGCACGGTCCAGCAGAATGCGCAGAATGCCCACGAAGCCAATGGCCTGGCGGCAAGCGCATCGACGGTGGCGGGCAAGGGCGGCGCGGTGGTGGCGCAGGTGGTGGCGACCATGGGCTCGATCAACGATTCCTCGCGCAAGATCGTCGACATCATCGGCGTCATCGACGGCATTGCCTTCCAGACGAATATCCTGGCCCTCAACGCGGCCGTCGAAGCGGCCAGGGCGGGCGAGCAGGGGCGCGGCTTTGCCGTCGTCGCCACCGAGGTGCGCAACCTGGCGCAACGCTCCGCCGGCGCGGCGAAGGAAATCAAGGCCCTCATCAACGATTCCGTGGCGCAAGTGGAAAGCGGCGCGCGCCTGGTCGACGAGGCGGGACACACGATGCACGAGATCGTCGACAGCGTGCACAAGGTCAGCAGCATCGTCGGGCATATCTCGGCCGCCAGCGACGAACAGCGGGCCGGCATCGAGCAAGTCAACCAGGCCATCAGCCAGATGGACCAGGTGACGCAGCAGAACGCGTCCCTGGTGGAACAGGCTGCCGCTGCGGCGGAAGCCATGCAGGAGCAGGCGGCGCGCCTGGCCGACGCCGTGGCCGTGTTCAAGACGGCGCAGGCCGCGGCCAATCCCGCGCCGGTGTCCGCGCCAGTGCCGGCGCCCCGGCCCCCGGTGCGCGCTGCCGCTCGCGTCGCGGCGGCACGCGCTCCGGCCCGCTTGCCCGTCAAGGCGGTGGCGCGCCACGTGCCGCCAGCAGCGCCGGCCGGAAAACAGCGCGCGGGCGAGGATGAATGGGAAGAGTTCTAGGCCTGCGACAGCTGTCGCAAATACGGCTTGCATGTATGTGACTGTTGTCGCATAATTGTGTCAATAGTCACTAAAGGAGTCGCCATGAGCACGCCGTCCGTCACCGAATTGAGCTTGTTGAAAGCCTTGTGGAAGGAGCAGCCGCTGTCCGCGCGCGAGCTGCATGCCCGCGTGGAGGAAGAGCTGGGCTGGTCGTTTTCCTCCACGCGCAAGACCGTCGAGCGCATGCTGGACAAGGGCATGCTGCTACAGCGCAGCGTACACGGCGTGCTCGTGTATGAAGCCCATGTGGACAAGGTGGCGACCTTGGCCGCGTTCGCCCACGACTTTGGCCGCCGCGTGATGGAAATCGACAGTCCCTTGCCGGTCACTATGTTTACGGGCAGCAAGCTGGTTGACCAGCAGGAACTGGCGGCGCTGGAGCAGCTGCTGCACGACTGGCCCGCCGACGCGAAGGAATAAGCGATGACCCTGTTCGCCCTGACCGTGTTGCAGGCAACAGTGGCCTGTCTGCTTGCCGGCTTGTTGCTGCGCTGTTTGCTGCCGCTGGCGCAACGCCGCTGGCCCGCGCTGGCGGCCCAGCGCAGCGCGTGGCTGGCGTCCTCGCTGGTGCTGGCTGCCGTGTTCCTGCTGCCGCTCTTGCCGCACGGCCAGCAGATCAGTGTGGTGCCCGAGATCAGCCTGGCCGCCGCTGTGCCGGCCGCAGCCGACGCAATATTGCCGCTGGCCGCGTCCGCGTCCCTCACTGCAGCCATCCCTGAGCTGATGCCTGCGCCGCCGGTGGAAGCGCCATCGGCCACGGCCTGGCTGGGCATGCTGGCCACCGTCTGGCTGGGCATATATCTGCTGGGCCTGGCCATGCTGGCGTGGCGCCGCTGGCGCGGCCGCCACACCTTGCGCGCCTTGCTGCAGGCGGCGCGGCCGCTGGCGACGGCGGACCTGGCCGCGCATGGCGCGTTTGCCCCGGCGCAGCTGTGCCAGTTGCAAGCCCAGCGCATCGCCGTGCTGGAAATCGACGCGCCGATATCGGCCATGCTGGTCGGCGTGTGGCGGCCCCGTTTGCTGCTGCCTGCACATCTGCGCCACTTCACGCCCGGGCAGCAGCAACTGGTCATCGAACACGAGCTGACGCATGCGCGCCGCCGCGATCCCGTGCTGCAGATGCTGGCCAGCGGCGTACAGCTGCTGCTGTGGTTCAACCCGGCGGCCGGCTGGCTGGCTGGCAAGCTGGCCTGGGCGCAGGAACTGGGCTGCGACAGCCACGTGCTGGCTGGCCGTCCCCAGCAGCAGCGGCGCGACTATGCGGCCGCGCTGGTGCGCCAGCTGGGCTTGCAGACACGCTTTCCTGCCGGCCTGGCGTTTGGCGGCCAGCCAAACAGCATGCTCGAGCGCGTGGCCCGCATGCGTAACAGCGGTGCCGGCAGCATGCACTGGCGCGCCCGGCTGGGCATGGGCCTGGCCCTGTGCACCCTGGGTGCGGCCAGCGTGGCGCTGCAGCCGGCACTGGCATGGCAGCCTGCGCAGGCCTGGTCTGCTGCGGCGTCCGTTGCCAACCCGGGCCAGGTTCCGGCCGTGGCGCCGGCACCGGAACCCTGGCGCAATCCGCTGGCCAGCATGCGCGTCACGGGCTTCTTTGGCGTCGTGCGTCCCATCACGCAGCGGGGCTTGCGCGGGCTGGACCTGGCGGCGCGGCGCGGCACGCCCGTGCAGGCGGTGGCAGATGGCATCGCCACGGTGACGCAGGACGCGTGGCTGGGCAAGGCCGTGCACATTGCCCATGGCGGCGGCCTGCAATCGGTGTACGCCCACCTCGACAGCGTGGCGCTGGCCGATGGCGCCATCGTCGTGGCCGGCCAGCATATCGGCACGGTCGGCGACACGGGCCGCGCCACGGGGCCGCACCTGCACTTCCAGGTGCGCCAGCATGGCCAGCTGCAAGATCCGCAAACCCGGCTGGCCGGCCTGGACGCCAACGCCAGCGCGCGCGCCCTGCGCATGCGCAAGGAGCAGTTCGGCCGCTGACGCCGACGAATTTTTCACCCAGGAACAGCAAGCGGGGTCGGATCCCGAGGATCCGGCCCCGGCATGATGCTCCCGGGTTTTACTGAAGTATCGTTGCATTGGCTGCCCGCAGGTCGGGTCAGCGCGCGAGCGCGCAAGCCGACGCCACCACCAACCTCTCAGGATTTTCCATGCGCTATACCTTGTTGCTGTGCAGCCTTGCGCTGCCATGGCCGGCCCACGTGCGTGCTGATGACGTTCTCCCTTCCGTGACGGTCAATGCGGGCAAGCTGGAGCAGCGCCGCAACGATACGGTGTCGACCCTCTCCGTCGGCCACGACGAACTCATACGCCAGGGCGACCGCAGCCTGTCCGACGCCCTGAAGCGCCAGCCCGGCATTTCCATCGGCGGCGCACCCGGCGCCGCTGGCGGGCAAATCCAGATGCGCGGCCTGGGCCAGGGCTATACCTTGATCATGCTCGATGGCGTGCCCGTGCCACCGGGTTTCTCGCTCGATTCGCTGGACCCGGAACTGGTCGAGCGCGTGGACATCATGCGTGCCGCCACGGCGGAGTTTTCCGCGCAGGCGATTGCCGGTTCCATCAATATCGTGCTGAAAAAATCGGGCGGGCGGCGCGAGCGCACGTTCAAGCTGGGCGCGTCCGGCAGCCATGGCATGCCGGCCGGCAGCGCCACCGTGCAGTGGTCGGACAGGGATGGGCGCCTGGCATATGCGCTGGCCGGCACCCTCAGCCACACGGGGCGCCAGGCGCTGCTCGATGAGTGGAACCGCGCAGTCGATGCGGGCGGCAGGCCCACGCTGCTGCGCCATGCGCCGCTCACGGAACGCGTGACGAGCGACGGCATCGAGCTGGCGCCGCGCTTGCAATGGGCGCTGGAGGGCGAGGGCAGCCTGGCCTGGCAAAGCCTGCTCAGCGTGCGGCGCCTGGCCAGCCGCCGCCATGCGCTGGAAACGGCTTACCTGGGCGGCACTACGGCGTATCCCGACAACCAGGCGAATTTCGACCAGGACAGCGGCACCGTGCGCAGCGACCTGCACTGGCTGCGCAAGCTCGCGCAAGGCGCCAGCCTGGATGTGAAGCTGGGCGCCAGCGTCAACCACCGCGACAATGATTACCTGTTCCTTGGCAGGGGCGCGGCGCCGGGGCAGGGCTCGACGCGGCAGGTCGATTCGGGCGTGGACGAAGTGGGCGTGCAGGCCAGCGGCACCTACCGCCGCGCGCTGGGCCAGCATCACACGCTGGCCGCGGGCTGGGATGCGGGTCACCGGCGGCGCACGGAGTTTCGCCGCGAACGCGAACTGGCGCCGGGCGGGCCGCCCATCCTCGCGGACGAAGACTATGCCGCCACGGTGCGCCGCCTGGCCCTGTTCGCACAGGATGAATGGGACATTTCCCCGCGCTGGTCGCTGTATCTGGGGCTGCGCTGGGAAGCCTGGCGCACGGCCAGCGCCACGGGCGATGGCCAGCCGCTCGACGTGGGCGCGCAGGTGTGGAGTCCCGTGCTGCAAAGCCTGTGGAAAATGCGCGGCAAGAGCCAGGTGCGCCTGGCCCTCACGCGCACCTACAAGGCGCCGCAGATTTTCGAGCTGATCCCGCGCCCGTACACGGTCGATAACGGCAACAGCCCCACGAATCCCGATAACCAGGGCAACCCGGCGCTGCGTCCGGAACTGGCTTGGGGCCTGGACGCCGCCTATGAGTATTACCTGGGCGAGGGCGCCATGCTGGGCGCCAGCGCCACCGTGCGCAAGATCAGCGACGTGATGCTGGACCGGCTGTACCAGCAGGGCGGGCGCTGGGTGGCCACGCCCGTCAATAATGGCAAGGCGCAGGTGCGCGGCATCACGCTGGAAGCCAAGCTGCCCTTGAAGGCGCTGCTGGCGGACGCCCCCGCGCTGGATCTGCGCGCCAACGTGGCGCGCAACTGGTCGCGCGTCGATGCCGTCGCCGGCCCCGATAACCGTCTCGACAGCCAGCTGCCGTGGAGCGCCAGCCTGGGGGCCGATTACCAGCTGTCCAGCCTGCCCCTGAGCGTGGGCGCCGACCTGAACTATCAGGCAGGCGGGCGCTCGCGCGAGTCCAGCCAGCTGCTGGCCTGGCAGGGCGCCAGGCGCGAACTGGATATGTATGCGCTGTGGAAGTTCAGCGACAAGCTGCGCCTGCGCGTGTCCGGCGCCAACCTGCTGCGGCAGGACTACCGCACGCGCAGCCTGTATGCGGATGCTGCGGGCAGCACGCTGCGCACGGTCGATACGGGCACGTACCGCACGCTGCGCCTGATGCTGGAAGGGCCGTTGTAGCCGCGCCGTCTGCTACCTGAGCAGCATGTAGAAATCAGGATTGATCATGAAGCCATTGTCGGGGGCGAGGCGCCGCAGCACGGGCACGGGCGACTGGCCATCGATGCTGTTGATGGCGTCGACCAGCGTTTGCAGCAGGACTGCGCGGTTCGTGTCCCAGCCATTGCTGGCCGCATTGATGGCGCTGAGCATGCTCTGTACCATGTTGGGCATGCCGTCCTGGGTGCGCAGTTTCAGCTGCTCGCGCAGCGTCTGGTAATGCTGCTTGCCGCGCCTGTTCATGTCTTCCACCAGCTTGTACATATAGTACAGGGAGCTGCGCAGCGACTGCATATTGCGTTCGAGGTCGCGCAGCAGCGCCTCGTAATTGAGCGGAAACTGATAGTGCGTGTCGATGTGCTGGCAGGCCAGCTTCAAGTTGTTGAGCAGGTTTTCGTCGCCCGCCATGCGATGGTTGTACATGCGCATCACAGGCGTGTTGTTCTTAATTCCTTGCAAGTAATTATCATTGTGCTTCAACATTTTTTGCAGGCCGGCGCTGGTCGGTGTCAGGCTGCGTGGCCGCGTCGACGGTTCGTGCTCAATGTGCTGCGCGCCTTGCAGCAAGATGTTGCTGGCGCCCATCGATGTGAGCGTCTGCTGGCCCGGTGTCTGTGCCATGGGCGCGCCATCGCGCAGCATATTCGACGGCAGCGACGTTTTCAGCAAGCCGGCCTTGCTTTTCAGGTGGCCGACGACGTGCGGATCGAACGTGACGGTATTGTTGCGCGTATTTTCCAGCGCCCAGCCGAACCACAGATTCATCGGTTCGGAAACACAGGCTTTTTCCAGGGTGCGGGTGCCGCCGCCGAAATGGTGCGTGACCATGCACGTCTTCAAAGTCTCGCTCTGCATCAACGCGCCCACTTCGGCATACGCGGCGCTGGCATTGCTCAGTAAATAGGCTATGCCCAGAAGGCGCGCATAGCTGCCGGCGGGCGTGGCGGCGCACTCGGTCAGCCTGCTGAGCACGTCGGCTTCACGGATCTTGTGGCGCTTCTGAAAGGCGGAAGACATATTGCCGCCCACCTCGACATCGCCGATCAGCGACAGCGCGGCGGTCTCTGCGATGAACAGGTCGAAGCCCGACACGGTCAATTCCATGCTTACCTCCCCGGATACGATTCGAGCTGAAGCTTACGAAGAATTCTCGCGTCTTGCCAGTAACACGTGCGTTACATTGCCTCGTCCTCGGCGTCATGCACGCTGTGAGCGATGGTTGCGGCCTTGAAGTAGTCGCGCACGGCTTCCAGGCCATGCCACGGCTCCGGGCGCAGGTACTGGCACACATACAGGCCGGTGTCCGTCAGCAGCACATCCGTGTCGGGCATGGCGCCGGGCGCGCGTGGCGCCTGCGGCAGGGCCGCGATCAGCTGCGCGATGTGCTGGCGCTGTCCCTGCGCCAGGCTGGCCATGATCCTGAATTCAAATCCCATGCTTTCTCCTTGATGTGCGGGGCGCTGCCGCGGCACTTGTTACGCGTATTTTATATCATCGAAAAAATCGAATATAGCTTGGCATTCTTTCCGTTTTTGTTTTCGATTTGCTGCGTGCATACTGCATAGCACTGGCCCGGCACACACGATGTGAGGCAAGGGCAGGAGCAAAGCAGCCGTACAGAGAACGCACTTTTTATATTCAATTATTTTCACTAAGGAAAACATCATGCCTATCGCCACCGCCCAAGCCGCCCAAAAACTGCTGACCCCGAACGACCATACACTGATCATGATCGACCACCAGTCGCAGATGGCGTTTGCCACCCGCTCGATCGACCTGGCGCTGCTGCGCAACAACGCGGCCCTGGTGGCCAAGGCGGCTGCGGAATTCAAGGTGCCGGCCATCCTGACGACGGTGGCCGCGAAATCGTTTTCCGGCCCGATCTTCGATGAAATCCAGTCCGTCTTCCCGGAACAGGCGCCGATCGACCGCACCAGCATGAATACCTGGGAAGATGCGCGCATCGCCGACAAGGTGAATGGCTACGGCAAGGGCAAGATCGTGCTGGCCGGCCTGTGGACATCCGTGTGCATCGTCGGCCCCGCCTTGTCGGCGCTGGAGCAGGGTTTTGAAGTGTATGTGATCGCCGACGCCAGCGGCGACGTATCCGACGAAGCCCATGCGATGGCCATGCAGCGCATGATACAGGCGGGCGCGCAGCCGCTGACGTCAGTGCAATACCTGCTGGAACTGCAGCGCGACTGGGCCCGCGGCGAGACCTACAATGAAACGGTGGCGACGGCCGTGGCGCACGGCGGCGGTTATGGCCTGGGCCTGATCTACGCCAAGTCCATGTTCAACGCCAGCGAAGGCCATTGATTTTTCACTGACTCCGGCTCCGCCACCCGCCGGCGGGGCCGTGTTTTCACCTGATCCGGGAGTTCCCATGCACGCAGACACGATTTTACTCAATGGCCGTTTCCACACGGTCGACAAGACGCAGCCCCTGGCGTCCGCCGTCGCCATCGCCGATGGCAAATTTCTCGCCGTCGGCGACCTTGAAGACGTGATGCGTCATCGCGGCCCGGCCACGCAGGTGATCGAGCTCGGTGGCCGCACGGTAATTCCCGGCCTGAACGACTCGCATCTGCACCTGATACGCGGCGGCTTGAACTACAACCTGGAACTGCGCTGGGAGGGCGTGCCTTCGCTGGCCGACGCCTTGCGCATGCTGAAAGAACAGGCGCTGCGCACGCCGAACCCGCAATGGGTGCGCGTGGTCGGCGGCTGGACGGAATTCCAGTTCGCCGAAAAACGCATGCCCACGCTCGATGAAATCAACGCGGCCGCGCCCGACACGCCCGTCTTCATCCTGCACCTGTACGACCGCGCGCTGCTCAACCGCGCCGCCCTGCGCGCCGTCGGCTACGACAAGAACACGCCGAACCCGCCAGGCGGCGAGATCGTGCGCGATGCGGCCGGCAATCCGACCGGCCTGCTGATCGCCCGTCCGAACGCCATGATCCTGTATGCCACGCTGGCGAAAGGCCCGAGCCTGCCGCGCGAGCTGCAAGTGAACTCCACGCGCCAGTTCATGCGCGAATTGAACCGCCTTGGCGTCACCAGCGCCATCGACGCGGGCGGCGGCTTCCAGAATTATCCCGAGGACTATGCCGTCGTCGACGAGCTGGCGCAGAAAGAGCAGCTGACCATCCGCATCGCCTACAACCTGTTCACGCAAAACAAGGGCGCGGAGCTGCAGGACTTCCAGAAGTGGACCGGCATGATCAAGCCCGGTGACGGCACGGATTTTTACCGGCATAACGGCGCCGGCGAAATGCTGGTCTTTTCCGCCGCCGACTTCGAGGATTTCCTCGAACCGCGCCCCGAGCTGGCGGCCGGCATGGAGGAGGAGCTCGAAAAGGTCGTGCGCCACCTGGTCGAGCAGCGCTGGCCCTTCCGCCTGCACGCCACCTACGACGAATCGATCAGCCGCATGCTCGACGTGTTTGAAAAGGTCAACCGCGACACGCCGTTCGCCGGCCTGCACTGGCTGTTCGACCACGCGGAAACCATCAGCCCGAGCAATATCGACCGGGTCAAGGCGCTGGGCGGCGGCCTGGCCATCCAGCACCGCATGGCCTTCCAGGGCGAGTATTTCGTCGAACGCTATGGCGCCGAAGCGGCGAAAGCGACGCCGCCCGTGCAGCGCATGCTGGACGCCGGCGTGCCGGTGGGCGGCGGCACGGATGCCACGCGGGTCGCCAGCTACAACCCGTGGACGGCGCTGTACTGGCTGGTATCGGGGCGCACCGTGGGCGGCCTGGCCCTGACGGATGCGGCGGGCAGATTGTCGCGCGATACGGCGCTGGAGCTGTGGACGGCGGGCAGCGCCTGGTTCTCCAGCGAGCAAGGCAAGAAGGGGCGCATCCGCGCGGGCATGCTGGCCGATTTGAGTGTCCTGTCGGCCGATTATTTCGCCGTGCCGGAAGAGGCGATCAAGTCCATCGAATCCGTGCTGACCATGGTGGGCGGGAAAATCGTCTACGGCCAGGGGCAATTTTCGACCCTGGCGCCGCCGCCGATTCCCGTGCTGCCCGAGTGGTCGCCCGTGCGCACGGTGCCCGGCCATTACCGGCCCGTGGCGAAGCAGGCGCAGGCCGCCATGCCGCACCAGTGCGCGGGCGCCTGCGGCGTGCATGCGCATGCGCATGACCGGGCACGCAAGTCGGCCGTGCCGATTTCCGATTTTTCCGGCTTCTGGGGCACGCTCGGTTGCAGCTGCTTCGCTTTCTAGACAAGGAGTGAGCCATGCGCTGCAAGAAAGTCATTCTGGGTTTGCTGCTGGCCTTTGTGGTGGGCTTCGTGTGCCAGCTGGCGCGCATTCCCGTGCCGGCGCCGCCCGTGCTGGGCGCCGCGCTGCTGGTGTTTTTGACCAGCTGCGGCTACTGGCTCACGGGCCTGTACCTGCAGCGCCGCGAGCAGGCGGAAAAGCGGGAGGCGCCATGAACGTCATGCTGGCCGGATCGGTATTGGGCGTGCTGGTGGGCGTCGTGTGCCGCTGGTTCGACCTGCCGTCGCCCACGCCACCCACGCCCACGGGCGCGGCGATGGTGGTGGCCATGACACTGGGATTCGTGCTGGCGGGGCAGGTCAGCCCCTGAATGTAAAAAAACCGGCCAAGGCCGGTTTTTTCATGGATGCCGCGTGTGCAACCTTATGCAAATGGCGTCAGCAGGGTAATCATCTGGCCAAAGATCTTCGGGCTGGCGGCGATGACGTCGCCCTTGTACAGGTACTCCGATTCGCCGGAAAATTCACCGACGATGCCGCCCGATTCCGTGATCATCAGCGCGCCTGCGGCGATGTCCCAAGGCTTCAGGCCTTTTTCGTAGAAGCCGTCCAGGCGGCCGCAAGCGACGTAGGCCAGGTCCAGCGCGGCCGAGCCGGCGCGGCGTACGCCCTGGCTGCGTTCGCCCATGATCGCGTACATCTTGAGGTATTCGTCCAGCGCGCGGGCGCTGCCGGCCACGTAGCCGGTGCCCAGCAGGGCGTTCGAGATGCGGTCCAGCTTGGTGACGCGGATGCGCTTTTCGTTCAGGTAGGCGCCGGCGCCCTTGGTGGCCGTAAACAGGTCGTTGCGGACCGGGTCGTAGATGACGGCTTGCGTGACGACGCCGCGATGCGCGAGCGCGATCGAGATGCAGTATTGCGGGAAACCGTGGATAAAGTTGGTGGTGCCATCGATCGGGTCGATGATCCACTGATATTCATTCTCGTCGTGCGAGTTGGCGGAAGCGCCCGATTCCTCGGCCAGGAACGCGTGGTCCGGGTAGGCTTTGGACAGCACCTCGATGATGGCTTGTTCGGCCGCCTGGTCGACGTCGGTGACGAAATCGTTATGTTGTTTTTCCGTGACGACGACGCGGTCGAGGTCAAAAGAGGCGCGATTGATGACGGCGGCGCCGCGGCGGGCGGCTTTGATCGCCGTGTTGAGCATTGGGTGCATGTGAGCTTCCGTTAAAAGCACGCGACCGCCCAAGGTCGCCTTGCGGCGCCGGTACGATAGAGTGCAAGAATGAATTAAAGAGCGGAGCGGTGCCGAAGTGGTTAAAATCCCGGCCTGGAGTCAGCGTTGTGTGACTCCGTTTCCCGAAATTTCCTGTATCGATACCGCGCAATAGCGCTATTTTAAATGAATCTGCCCGAAATCAACACGTCTCTTTTCAAACGCCTGCGATTTATTCTTGTCGAAACTAGTCGCTCTGGCAACATTGGCGCCGTTGCGCGGGCCATGAAAACGATGGGTTTTTCCGATCTGGTGCTGGTCAACCCGCGTTTTCCCGATGCCTTGACGGATGCGGAAGCGGTGGCCTTTGCCAGCGGCGCGCAGGATATCCTGGCCGGCGCGCGCATCGTCGGCTCCATCGCCGAGGCGCTGGAAGGCTGCAACTATGCGGCGGCCGTCTCGGCCCGTTTGCGTGAATTCTCGCCGCCCGTTACCAGCCCGCGCGCCATCGCCGGCCAGCTGGCCGCCGGCACGGACTTGCACGCGGCCGTCATCTTCGGCAACGAGCGTTTCGGCCTGCCCAACGAGATCGTCGAGCAGTGCAATGTGCTGATCAACATTCCCGCCAATCCTGACTATTCCTCGCTGAACCTGTCGCAGGCGGCGCAGGTGGTCGCCTATGAATGCAGGATGTCGGCCCTGGAAATGGCCGATGAGGCGCCGGCTGCCAGCCCCATTGGTTTTCATGGCGACGCGGCCAGCCTGGCGCAGATCGACGGCATGTACGAGCATTTGCAGCAGGCGCTGGTGGCCATCGATTTCCTCGATGCCGACAATCCGAAAAAACTCATGCCGCGCCTGAAACGCCTGTTTTCGCGCACGGGACTGGAAACGGAAGAAGTCAACATCCTGCGCGGCATTTCCCGGCACATCCTGGCTGCGGCGAAAAAAAGCCCATGATAGAAACACGGCTGCTGCGCCAGTTCATCGCCGTCGCCGAGGAACTCAATTTCCGCCGCGCCGCCGAACGGCTGCACATGGCGCAGCCGCCCCTGTCGCAGGCCATTCTGCGGCTGGAGGAGATGCTCGGTTATCCCGTATTCGAGCGCACCAACCGCAAGGTCAGCCTGACGCCAGCCGGTACGGCTTTTCTCGCCACGGCGCGCCAGGTGCTGGCCGCGCTGGAAGAGGGCGTGGCGGCCACGCGCCGTGTGGCGCAGGGCATAGCAGGCCATTTGCGCCTGAGCTTTATCCACATCACGCCGTATGCCCACGTGCTGGACGCCTTGCGCGCATTCCGCGCCGCCTCGCCCGCCGTGCAGTTCACCCTGCGCGAAGCGTCGACGCAGCAGCAGGTCGAGTGGCTGGAGCGGGGCGAGACCGATATCGCCCTGCTGCGCGCGCCGGGGCGCAGCACGCCGGGCTTGCGCTTCGAGCGCCTGTGCGGCGAAGACATCATGCTTGCGCTGCCGCCGGGCCACCCCTGCGCGCACCAGGCGAGCGTGGATCTGGCGCACCTGGCGCAGGACGATTTCGTCGCTTCGCCACGCGAGCTGGGCCAGGGCTTCCACGACCAGCTGGCCAGCCTGTGCCTGCATGCGGGCTTCGTGCCCAGGGTGGCGCAGCAGGCGCGCCGGCTGCAAACGGTGCTGGGACTGGTGGCGGCCGGCTTTGGCGTGGCGCTGCTGCCCGCCAGCCTGGCCGGCAGCGCGCCAGCGGGCGTGGTCATGCTGCCGCTGCACGGCGATGCGCCCGAGCCGCTGCGCCAGCTCGACCTGTACATGGCCTGGGACCCGCGGCGCGACTCTCCCGTGCGCGAGCGTCTGCTGGCGCAGTTGCGGCACTGTTCCGCTCATTGAGACTTTGAGCGTCTCATTTCAAGATAAATAAGATATTTTACAGATGGCGGGCCAGCGGCCAGCATGGCGTTTTGACTCTACTGGAAGCGCCATGTCCACTGTTTATTCACGCGCTGCTGTCTCGGCTGCCGCGCTGCCACCGTCCATCTACCTGCTGTCGCTGTGCAGCTTTGCCTTCGGCCTGTCCGAATTCATCGCCGCCGGCCTGCTGTCGGGCATGGCGCGCGACCTGCACGCCAGCGTGGCGGCGGCCGGCGGCGCCATTGCCGCGTATGCGCTGGGGGCGGCCATCGGCGCGCCCATCCTGACGGCCGTGCTGTCGCGCCGCTCCGAACGCCAGCTGCTGGTGGCCACCATGCTCGTGCTGGCGGCCGGCAGCGTGGCCATGGCGGCAGCGCCGGCGCTGGGCGCGCTGCTTTTTGTGCGCTTTGCCGTCGGCCTCGCGCATGGGGTGTTCATGGCGGTCGCGTCGCATGCGGCCACCAGCCTGGTTGATCCTTCGCGCGCGGGCAGGGCGCTGTCCATCGTCTGGCTGGGCCTGACCCTGGCCCTGGCCGGCGGCGTGCCGCTGGGAACCTGGCTGGGGGCATTGTCGTCCTGGCGCTGGGTGTTTGCCGCCATCGGCGCGCTGGCCCTGTGCGGCGGCGCCGGCCTGCTGTGGGCCATGCCCGTCGCGCGCAAGCCGGCCGCGTCCCTGTCCGCGCTGGCCAGCCTGCGCGCCATCCTGCAGCCCGCCTTGCTGCAGGCGGCCGGCGTGGCGGCGCTGGTTAGCGTGGCCACCTTCAGCTTTTTCACGTATATCTCGCCCTTCCTGCTGCAACTGGGCGGGCTTGATGCGGACGGGCTGGGCGCGGCCATGCTGTGCTTTGGCGCGTGCGCCATCGGCGGCAACCTGCTGGGCGGCTGGTGCGCCGACCGTTGCACGGCGCAGCGCGACACCTTGCTGGCCCTGGCCGCGCTGGCCCTCAATCTGGCGGGTTTTTATCTGCTGCGCGGCCAGCCCCTGGCCCTGCTGGCCCTGTGCGGCACTTTGGGCTTGCTGTTCTTCGCCCTCGTCACCTTGTCCACCATGCGGCTGCTGCGCCTGGCGCAGCGGCATTGTCCGGGCAGCGACGCGGTGGCGGCGGGCTTGAACATCGCCGCCTTCAACGCGGGTACGGCAGCCGGCGGCGCCCTGGGCGCGGCCCTGATCGTCAGCTTCGGCCTGCCCAGCATCGCCATCGGCGGGGCGCTGGCGGCGCTGCTGGCCATGCTGCTGCTGTGGTGCCAGTCGCGCAAACTAGATGCGCCGCTCTAGTTTTTGCGCGCGGGGCGCCCCTGCCTTTGGCGTACACTGGCCGGCAAAAGGCAGGACAAAACAAGGGGAGACATGGCGATGGAGACTTGCTGATGCGACGCAGATCGTTCCTGAAACTGGGCGTGCTGGGCGCCTGTGCGCTGGCCGCCGGCGGTGCCGCCTATCGTCTGGTGCGCGGACCGGCGCCGCCGGGCCGCTTCGTGCTCGATGGCGAAGCGCGCGCGGCACTGGCGGCCATCGTGCCGGCCATGCTGGGCAGCGCCCTGCCGCAAGAAGCCACGGCGCGCGGCGCGGCGCTCGACGGCGCCATTGTCGGCGTCGACACGGCCATCCGCGGCTTGCCGCTGGCGGCGCAGCAGGAGGTGCAGGATCTGTTTGGCTTGCTGGCGCTGGCGCCCGCGCGGCGCTTCGTCGCCGGTGTCCAGGGCGGCTGGTCCGGGGCCGACCCGGCCCAGGTGGCCGCCTTCCTGCAGTCGTGGCGCACGCACCGCCTTGCAACGCTGCAGACGGCCTACCTGGCCCTGCATGATCTGATCCTCGGCGCCTGGTATGGCGATGCCGCCCACTGGGCCGCCATCGGCTATCCGGGACCGCTGCCCGAACTGAGCTGACAAGGCCACCATGAGCACCTCTCCCATACCCGACCCGATTGCCGCCGGCCTGGCCGCAGGCTGGAACGTCACCGACGCCGGCAGCCTGGGCGCAGACCGCACTTTCGAGGCGGATGTCGTCATCATCGGCAGCGGCGCCGGTGGCGGCGTGACGGCGGAAATCCTCGCGCTGGCCGGCTTGAAAGTGCTGATCGTCGAGGAGGGCGGCTTGAAGTCCTCGCAAGACTTCAAGATGCGCGAGGCCGACGCCTATCCCGCCCTGTACCAGGAATCGGCGGCGCGCAAGACGCGCGACAAGGCCATCAACATCTTGCAGGGGCGCACCGTGGGCGGCTCGACCACCGTCAACTGGACCTCGAGTTTCCGCACGCCGCCCGGCACCCTGGACTACTGGCGCAAGCATTTTGGCCTGGCCGGCTACTCGGTGGAGGCCATGGCGCCATGGTTCGCCATGATGGAGCGGCGCCTGCACGTGAGCGACTGGGCCGCGCCGCCGAATGAAAACAATGATTTGCTGCGCCGTGGCGCCAGCGCGCTGGGCATCCCCACGGCCGCCATCCGGCGCAATGTGAACGGCTGCTGGAACCTTGGCTATTGCGGCATGGGCTGCCCGACCAACGCCAAGCAGTCGATGCTGGTGACGACGATTCCGGCGGCGCTGGCGCTGGGCGCGGGCTTGCTCACGCATGCGCGCGCCGAGCGCTTTGTCTTCAAGGGCGAGCGCATCGACAGCCTGCAGATCACGGCGCTGGACGCGCTCGGGCAGGTGTCGACGGGCGTGCGCCTGACGCTGCGCGCCAAACATTTTGTGCTGGCCGGCGGCGCCATCAACTCGCCGGCGCTGCTGCTGCGCTCGAAAGCGCCCGATCCGCACGGCTTGCTCGGGCAGCGCACCTTCTTGCATCCGACGCTGGTCTCGGCCGGCCTGTTCGCGCAGCGCGTCGACGCCTACGCGGGCGCGCCGCAGACGATTTATTCCGACCATTTCCTGCACGTGGCGCCCATCGATGGCCCCATCGGCTACAAGCTCGAAGCGCCGCCTTTGCATCCGCTGCTGATGGCCACCACCATGGGCGGCTTTGGCGACGAACACGCGCGCACCATGCGCGAGTTCCCCCATGTGCATGCCTTGCTGGCATTGCTGCGCGACGGTTTTCACCATGACTCGGCGGGCGGCAGCGTCTCCATCGACAGTTTCGGCGCGCCCGTGCTCGATTATCCGCTCACGCCCTACCTCTGGGATGGCGTGCGGCGCGCGCTGCTGTCGATGGCGGAAATCCAGTTCGCCGCCGGCGCGAAGAGCGTGTATCCCGTGCATGAAATGGCCAGCCACTACACCAGCTGGGCGCAGGCAAAGCAGGCCATCGGCGCCTTGCCGATGCAGGCCTTGCTGGCGCGCGTGGTGTCGGCCCACGTGATGGGCGGCTGCGCCATGTCGGACGACGCGCGCCTGGGCGTGACGGGTGCCGATGGCCGCTACCACGGCGTGCGCAACCTGTCCGTGCACGATGGCTCGCTGTTCCCCACCTCGATCGGCGCCAATCCGCAACTGACGATCTACGCGGTGGCGGCGCGCCTGGCCAGCGGCCTGGCGCAGCAGCTGACGGGCAAGCCGGCGCCCGTGCCCGTGCCTGCCGCCGCCACAGGCGCCGCATGATCGCGCGCATCCTCAAGTGGCTGATGCTGCTGCAAGTGCTGGCCGTGCTGGGATTGGCCTGGCTGGCCATGCACGCGTGGGGCATCGCTTCGCCGGTGCTGGCCTTGCTGCTGGCGGCCGCCATGCTGCTGGCCGTGCGCGCGCTGGTGGTGGCGCGCAATTTCTGGGAAAGCCGGCGTGGTGGCAGCCCCGTGCCGCCCGCATACCAGCTGGACGCCGTGGGCGCCGCGCGCCTGTTTTTCGGCGAATTGCGCGCCACCCTGTGGACGTCGTCGTGGGGCATGCTGCGTCCGCGCCTGCAGGCGGCGCGCAGCATCTCCGGCGCCGGCCTGCCGGTGCTGCTGGTGCACGGCTACGTGTGCAACGGCGGCTACTGGACAAAACTCAGCCGGCAGCTGGCGCAGGCGGGCATCGTGCACAAGGCGGTCGACCTGGAGCCGATCAATGCGGATATCGACGCTTACGCGGTGCAGGTGGAGCAGGCGCTGCGCGCGCTGTGCGCGCTGACGGGCAAGCCGCAGGCCATCATCGTCGCGCACAGCATGGGCGGCCTGGTGGCGCGTGCCTGGCTGCGCCACTATGGCGCCGCCCGCGTGGCGAAGATCATCACGATTGGCACGCCGCACCACGGCACGGCGCTGGCCAACCTGGCGGCGGGCGCCAATGCGCGGCAGATGAGCCGCATCGGTGACGCCCCTAGCGAATGGCTGGCGCAGCTGGCCGCCAGCGAAACGCCCGAGACGCGCGCCCTGATCACCTCGATCTATTCGCACCACGACAATATCGTCGCGCCGCAGGCTTCCGCGCACTTGCCCGGCGCGCGCAATATCGCCTTTGGCGGCATCGGCCACGTGGCGCTGGCCAGCGACGCGCGCGTACTGCGTCAGCTGCTGGCAGAAATTACTATCAAGAACGAAGTCTGCCAACCCCCATCCTCCCCCCATTTTGCCTGAATCCTGTTGTGTTTTATCAGCATGGCAAGTGTGTCTCTTTTGACTCTGCTGTTGCTTGTCTTTAATATGGATTGAGGTAGAAAAACCTGTTTTACACTGGCGTCCTGTATTAAGCTAAGGTCAGGATGGTGCCACCGAGAAATTTATTTTTGTGATCGCTGGAACTGTTCAGCTGAACACCGGTCAAAAGATTTTTGCCGGGAAGTATGGCAATATGTTGTAGGATTATTATGTTATACGCGCAAGTGAGAAGATGGGTGGTGGCATAAAATGAGTCAATGCTGTTTTTATTGGGAGTGCTAATTGTCCGCACGAATCCTGATTATCGAAGATAACGCCACCAACATGGAATTGATGGTGTACCTGCTGCGTGCCTTCGGCTACACGCCGCTGGCCGCCTATGATGGTGAAGAGGGCGTGCGCATGGCGCGCAGCGAATTGCCCGACCTGATCATCTGCGACGTGCATTTGCCCAAACTCGATGGCTATGGCGTGGTGGCGGAACTGAAGAAAGACCCGCAGCTGCGCAAGATCCCGGCCCTGGCCGTGACGGCGCTGGCCATGGTGGGCGACCGCGAGCGCCTGCTCGAAGCGGGCTTCAATGGCTATATCGGCAAACCGATCGAACCCGACCTGTTTGTCGCGGAGCTGGAATCTTTTTTACCCGGGGCGCCGTCGACGCCAGTTAAAAACGACATAGCAACGATACTGATCGTCGATGATCATGTGCTGAACCGCGAATTCCTCACAGCCCTGCTGGGCTACGGCGGCCACCGCCTGCTGGAAGCGGCCAACGGCGCCGATGCGCTCGACGTCATGCGCACCGAGCGGCCGGACCTGATCATCTCCGACATCCTCATGCCGAACATGGATGGCTACGAGTTCGTCACGCGCGTGCATGAAGACCCCGCGCTGGCCGACGTGCCCATCATCTTCTACACGGCCACCTACCGCGAAAAAGAAGCGACCTTGCTGGCGCAGGCCTGCGGCGTGCGCTGGGTGCTGCCCAAGCCGTCCGATCCCGATGTCATCACGCGCACGGTCAACGAGGCACTGGGCCTGGCCCCCGCGGGTGCCGCCTTGCTGCCCACGGTGCCCGATGTGGCGCGCGCGGCCGTGCCGGCGGGTCCGCACAAGCTGGCCGATATCGACCATCAGGTCAGCGGCTATCTGGACGAGCTGGAAACGTCGAGCCAGCAGATTTCGCAACTGGCCGTGCAGGGCGATGGCGACGCGCCCGTGCCGGAGGACCTGGCCATCATGACGGAACGGCTGTCGCGCTCGCTGTCCAGCCTGCAGGCCGTCAGCCTGCGCCTGACGGCCCTGATTGAACTGGGCATCGAGCTGGGCGCCGAACGCGATCCGCGCGCGCTGATCGAGGCGGGCTGCAAGGTGGCGCAGAATATCTGCGTCTCCAAGTATGCGTGCATCGGCATGCTGGAGCCTGGGGCCGACAAGCTCAGTTATTTTTCCTCGTGCGGCGCGGAGAAAAACCTCGAACGCATCGCCAGCGCGCCGCGCGTGGGCATCCTCGAGCGCCTGCTGGAACAGCGCCAGCCCTACCGGGTCAACGGCTTGAAGGGCGATCCGACGGCGCTGGGCCTGCCCGACAGCCATCCGCCCATCCACTCCTTCCTGGGCGTGCCCATCGCTTCGCGCGAGCGCAGCCACGGCTGGCTGTACCTGGTTGATAAATTGGGCGCGAACGAGTTTTCCGAAGTCGACGAGCGCGTCGCCGCGACGGTGGCCGCGCAGATCGCCGTCGCCTACGACAATCTGCTGCTGTACGACGAAATCAAGCGCCACCACGAGCAGCTGACCCTGGACATGGCGGCACGCATCCGCCTCGACGAAGACTTGCGCCGCTTCCGCCTGGCCATGGATGCCACGGCGGATGCGATTTTCCTCGTTGACCGGGCCGGCATGTGCTTTGTCGACGTCAACCAGACGGCGTGCCGCATGCTCGGTTTCGAGCGCGAAGACTTCCTGCGGGCCGGGCCTGGCCGCCCGCAAGAGGGCGAGGCGCAGCTGGAAGAGCTGTACAACAAGCTGCTGGCGGGCGACCAGGGCGGCCCGATGACGGAATTGCAGCTGCAGCGCAAGGACGGTTCGCCGCTGGCCGTGGAAGTGCAGCGGCGCACCCTGCGTTCGGGCCAGAGCTGGATACTGGTGGCCGTGGCGCGCGACATCACCGAGCGCAAGGACGCCGAGCAGCGCCTGATGAAACTGGCCCATTTCGACACCCTGACGGGCCTGCCGAACCGCAGCCAGTTTTACGCCTCGCTCACGCATTCGCTGGTGCAGGCGGCGGATCACCAGTGGGCCGTGGCCGTGCTGTTCATGGACGTGGACCGCTTCAAGAACATCAATGACACGCTGGGCCACACCATCGGCGACGACCTGTTGCGCCAGTTTGCCAGCCGCCTGGTCGACTGCCTGCGCGTGCGCGATACCATCGGCCGCTTCGGCGGCGATGAATTCGCCGCCATCCTGGTGCTGCCCGAAGGCGCCCAGCATGCCGTGGGCGTGGTCGACAAGATCCGCGAATCGATGCGCAAGCCGTTCGACCTGCAGGGCCATGAAGTGACGGTCACGGTCAGCATCGGCATTTCCGTGTATCCCGACGATGGCGTCGACGCCGACACCCTGATCCAGTATGCCGATACGGCCATGTACCGCGCCAAGGAAGCGGGCCGCGACGCCTTCCGTTTCTTCACGGCTGAAATGAACGCGCAATCGATGGCCCGGCTGGACATGGAAAACGCCCTGCGGCGCGCCATCGACAACGAGGAATTCGTGCTGTTCTTCCAGCCCAAGGTGCATATCATCTCGGGGCGCATCAGCGGCGCCGAGGCCCTGATACGCTGGCGCCGCCCGGGCCACGGCATGGTGTCGCCGGCCCTCTTCATCCCCCTGCTGGAAGAGACGGGGCTGATCGTACGGGTGGGGAACTGGGTGCTCGACGAGGCCTGCAAGAAGATCAGCGAATGGGGCGCCAGCAGCATCGGCCCCGTGCACCTGTCGGTGAATGTCTCGGGCATCCAGTTTTTTGTGGGCGGCCTGGAGGAAGAAGTGCTCAAGGCGATCCGCAAGTACGACATCGCGCCCGACCTGCTGGAGCTGGAGCTGACGGAAAGCTCGCTGATGTCGAATGCCGAGGAAACCATCGCCGTGCTGCGCAACCTCAAGGCGCTGGGCATCCAGATTTCCATCGACGATTTCGGCACCGGCTATTCCAGCCTGGCCTACCTGAAGCGCTTCCCCATCGACAAGCTGAAGATCGATATCGCCTTCGTGCGCGAAGTCACCAGCAATCCGGACGACGCGGCCATTGTGCTGGCCATCATCAGCATGGCGCACAGCATGAAGCTGCAAGTGATCGCCGAAGGCGTGGAAAAAGACGCGCAGCTGGCGTATTTGCGGCGCCACGGCTGCGACGAGATGCAGGGCTATTATTTCAGCCGTCCCGTGCCGCAGGAAGAATTCGAGCAGATGCTGATGGGCGGCAAGTTGCTGCAGGCGCCGCAGGACGCGGGCAGCGAAGAGCAGCAAACCTTGCTGATCGTCGACGACGATGTCTTCATGCTCGACGTGCTCAGCGACTTCCTGGCGCAGGATGGCTACCGCATCCTGACGGCGCAGACGGCCGCCGAAGGCTTCGACATCCTGGCGCGCCACAAGGTGCAGGTGATTTTGTGCGACCAGTGCATGCCGCTCATGAGCGGCACGGAATTCATGGAGCGGGTCAAGCATCTGTGTCCCGACACCTTCCGCATCATGCTGTCGGCCTTTGCCGACCTGACCCCGATCATGGCGGCCATCAACCGCGGCGCCGTCGACCGCTTCTACACCAAGCCCTGGAAGGGCGCCGTCCTGCGCGAGAATATCCGCGAAGGCTTCCGCCTGCACGGTCTGCTGCACGGTCCCGTGAAGGCCGCCGCCTGAGTTCCCGCCCGCCTGCGTGCGCTGCCGCACCGTGCGGCGCAGCGCGCTGGCGGATTAGACTCCCGTCTCTAGTTTTGCTCACTAGAATAAAAGCGTCATCATGATGATGGCCTTGCAAACGACAGGAGCTGGCGATGGTGAAAAAATTGAAGGAACTGGCGGAAGACAAGGAATTGGCGAACGCCGTGCGTTCCTCCGCGCAGCAGATCTGGCAAGCGGGCCTGGGTGCCTTTGCCAAGGCGCAGGAAGAGGGCGGCCGCGTGTTTTCCAGGCTGGTCAAGGAAGGCACGGAATTCCAGCAGCGCGCTGAAAGCAAGGTGGCCGGCGTCAGCGACAGCGTCGGCAAGTTGGCCGACGGGGTGGGCAAGCAGGCCAGCGGGTCCTGGGACAAGCTGGAGCAAGTGTTCGAAGAGCGCGTGGCGCGCGCCCTGGGCACCATCGGCGTGCCCACCCGGCATGAGATCGGTGCCCTGCACGCGAAGATCGACGCCTTGCAGCAGCAGGTACTGGCGTTGTCGGCCAAGCCTGCGGCGGCCAAGGCGATTCCCAAGGCCGTGCCTAAGGCCGCTTCCAAGGCGACGGCCAGGCCGGCCGTGAAGGCTGCCGCGGAGCCGGCTGCCAAGGCGCCTGCCGCGAAGGTGGCAGCGAAGCCGGCCAGCAAGCCGGCCAGCAAGACTGCAGCGCAAACCGCAACGCAAACCGCGGCGAAGGCGGCGCCGAAAAGCGTGCCGAAAGCGACCGTGGCCAAGCCTGCCGCCAGGGCCGCCGTCAAGCCGGCGGCGCCTGCCGTGGCCAAGCCTGTCACCAAGCCTGTCGCAAAGCCTGCGGCGAAGAAGAAAGCCCCGGCCGCCTGACGCGGCGCCATCGCCATCCCGGCCTGCTTGCGCAGGCTTTTTTTTGCCCCGCTATTTCGCCGGCGCCGCTGGGCGGGGTGTTTCATTGCGGCTATTTAAGGTGGTATGCTTGAGGCAGAACACAGAGAGATTGCCCGCCATGCTACAAAAAGCACCACGCCGTACCCGCGAACGCATCCTGGAGTTGTCGCTGCGCCTGTTCAATGAGTTTGGCGAACCCAATATCACGACCACCGTGATCGCGGAAGAGATGAACATTTCGCCGGGGAACCTGTACTACCACTTTCGCAACAAGGACGATATCGTCAATTCCATCTTCGTGCAGTTCGAGGCGGAAATCGAACGCATCCTGACCGTGCCGGACGGGCGCCGCTCGAATATCGAAGACGTCTGGCTGTACCTGCACCTGATGTTCGAGCTGATCTGGCGCTACCGTTTCTTTTACCGCGACCTCAACGATCTGCTGTCGCGCAACCGCAAGCTGGAACTGCACTTCAAGCTGATCCTCGCGCACAAGATCAAGGTCGCCACGCAGCTGTGCGAGGACTTGCGCAGCGAGCAGTCGCTGGAAGCGTCGGACATGGAAGTGGCTGCCATGGCGACAAATATGGTGGTGGTCGCCACTTACTGGCTGTCGTACGAATATGTGCGCAATCCGCGCAAGTACAGCGAGCAGCAATCGATGTCCGATGCGCTGGCGCGCGGCTGCTATCAGGTGCTGTCGCTGATCGGACCGTATTTGCGCAACGAAACGCATTTGTTGTTCCGTAAACTGTCGGAAGAATATGTGACCAAACTCAAGAACGACTGAGCATGCTGCCGGCGTACCAGCTGCCGGCAGCATGGCCAGCCGTTATTCACAGGAGGCATGCATGGCTTGGAAACAATTCCCTTATCCGCGCGAGGCGTATGTCTACACCGCGCAAAGCCTGGAGGCGGCCTGGCCGCGCCTGCATGCGGGCGATGTCGAACCGTTTCCCACGCACCCGGCGCTGCTGCAGGCCTGGCTGGCCTTTCACTCGGGCGACTTCGAGCGTGCCGCGAAACTGGGCCTGGCCGTTGGCGTGCCCGGCTATGCGGTGGCGCACAAGGCCACGTGTATTTACGCCACGCACCTGGAAGTCAATGAACGCCTGAAACTCGACATGTACGAGGAAGTGGCCGAGCGCTGCGAGCGCCAGCAGATTGAGCAGCCGGACAATCCGGCCGGCTATTACTGGCATGCCTACAGCCTGGGCCGCTATGCGCTGGGCACCTCCGTCGTCAAGGCGCTGGCGCAGGGCATGGGCGCGCGCGTGCGCAACAGCCTGGACCGCACGATGACGGTGGCGCCCATGCATGCGGAAGCGCATATCGCGTTTGGCATTTATCATACGGAAATTATCGACAAGGTCGGCGCCATGATCGGCAGCCTGACCTATGGCGCCAACAAGGAAGATGGCTATCAGCACTTCAAGACGGCGCTGGCCCTGACGCCGTATTCGGCGTTGGCCCACAGCGAGTATGCACGCGCGTTGAACATGCTCGATGGAAAGAAAAAACTGGCGGAAGCGCTGGCCCTGTATGAAAAGGCGGCCGACTGCGAGGCCGTCGATGCCAAGGAGCGTCTCGAAGTCGAGGCTGCTATTGATGAATTGAAAGAGTAAGGACAACTGTGATCAAGGCTTTATGTGTGTATTGTGGCGCCAACGCGGGCGTGTCGCCGGACTATGCGGTCGCGGCGCGCGAACTGGCGCGCGTGCTGGTGGCGGAAAATATTTCGCTGGTGTATGGCGGTGGCAAGGTGGGCCTGATGGGCGTGATCGCCGATGAAGTGCTGCGCCTGGGCGGCGAGGTGACGGGCGTCATTCCCACCCAGCTGGTCGAGCGCGAAGTGGGCCACACGGGCTTGACGCGCCAGTTCATCGTGAAGGACATGCATGAGCGCAAGGCGATGATGGCCAGCCTGTCCGACGCCTTCATTGCCATGCCCGGCGGCTACGGCACCCTGGAAGAATTGTTCGAGATGCTGACCTGGGCCCAGCTGGGACTGCATGCCAAGCCCATCGGCCTGCTCAACGTCGACGGTTTCTATGACGGCTTGCTGGCCTTCGTGACGAATGGCCGGGAACAGGGCTTCATCCGCCCGCAGCACGCCGCCTTCCTGAATGCCGATGCCGATGCGGCGGCACTGGTGCAGCGCCTGAAGGATGGCGCGCCCTAGTTATTCATCAGTGCCAGAATGAGAAAGCCATGCACCGAAAAGGACATGGCTTTTTTAATGCGTGGATGAAATGGCAAGGCCAGGTTCCTGCCATCAGGATGGTAAAACTTGTCATGGGGAAAAACGGCTGGACGCAGCCTGATGATCCCGGGCAAGTAGGCAAGATTGCCGGTTGCATATAGATGCCTGGACAACTATTTCTAGACGGGAAAATTTATCGCTGAGGACGCTTTAATTGATAAAAATATCGACATAATATTTCTCTTGATGCATGTTTTTTTGAAAATGAAGATGATTTTTAATTATGATTGTGGTCTACTGGTGCTGTTCAAAAGTTAGGAATATCGGACACCTGCGAGCGCGACAAGACTCCCCCAAAAACGGTGCCGAACTACCTCAAGTTGCCACAGCCACGCTACTTCATCATCTCGAAAGGATGCTATTTTGAAACCTATGACCCTTTTGCGTGCGACCGCTGTCGCCGCCATTCTTGCCGCCGCTGGCGGCGCCCAGGCGCAAACGACCACGATCGGCTTCGATTCGCTGGAACAGCCCGGCTACTTCGGTTCCGTCTTCAACTCCTATTCCGAAGGCGGCTACAATTTCGACAGCAGCTTTTTGGGCCTGTTGAGCTCGGCACATCAAGACAGCTTCGCCTACGCCGGTTCGGCTGGCCTGGGCGCCACCGCCCTGTCGACGACGACCTTGTCGCGCGCCGACGGTGCCGCTTTCTCGCTGAACTCGATCAGCCTGGCTGATTTCGTGAGTCTACCCGGTTCTTATGACGTCACTTTTGTCGGTCATCAAGTAGGCGGCGGTACCGTGACGCAGACGTTCACCCTCGATGGCAGCCACAACTTCGCCAATTACTCGTTCTCGGGTTTCAGCAATCTGCTGTCGGCAACGTGGAAAGAAGGCGCCTTGCGCACCTTCCAGGTCGACAACCTGGCCGTGAGCGCCGTGCCGGAACCAGCCACTTACGGCATGCTGCTGGGTGGCCTGGGTCTGCTGGCCTTCATGCGCCGCCGCAAGAACGCCGCCTGACGCCAGCGTTCCCGCCCTGGCCGCACCGGTGGCGGCCGCAGGTAAAAAAAATGCCGCTCAGTAGTTTGCTGGGCGGCATTTTTCACGTGTGGCCGGCTCATGACCACAGGCGCTGGCCGGACAGGTCAAGCTGGGTCAGGTACAGCCGCACGTCGAATTCATACTGGTGGTATTGCGGTTCCATATACGTGCACAGCTTGTAGAACGCCTTGTCGTGCTGCTTTTCCTTCACGTGCGCCAATTCGTGCACGGCGATCATGCGCAGGAATTCCAGCGGCACTTCCTTGAACATGGTGGCCACGCGGATTTCATGCTTGGCCTTGAGCTTGCCGCCTTGCACCCTTGAAATGGACGTGTGCAAACCCAGCGCATGCTGGATCACGTGGATCTTGCTGTCAAACGCCACTTTGTTAATGGGTTCGGCGTTGCGCAGGAATTCATTCTTCAAGTCTTGCACGTACTGATACAGCGCCTTGTCGTTGCGCACGTCATGCGCGCTCGGATAGCGTTTCAGCAAGACTTCACCGAGCTTGTCCTGCGCGATCAGTTGCTGTACTTGCGATTGTGTCTGCTCGGAATAAGCGCTCAGGTATTTCAGGGATGGCTGCATGCGGGGGCGGGCGGGAAGGCGAGTGGGTCGATAAGGCGAGAATGTACCATACCGCCGCGCCCGGCGTTGCGCCAGTCCTCGCCAAAGGCGGCAGAGCTGCAGAGTGGCAGAGTGGCAGGGGCCGTGCTGAATGCACCTACCAGCTCCCGCATCCTGGCCGCGCCTGCCGCCCCGCCTGCCGCCTGCCGCCTACTGCCTGCAGGCTGCCGTCAGCGTCAATACAACAGCTCAGCCCTTGTCGTCTTCCTCCTTGCCTTGCCTGCTCGTCTTCGATTGCTGCTCGGTAGCGCCGCTGCGCGCCGCCGTGCTGCCGCGGTTTTCATTGGCGCGCTGGGCCGATTGCCGGCTTTCGCCGCCTTTGCGGCCGATTTCGGCCATGTGTTCACGGTTGCGGCTGACGGCTTCGCCGCCTTTTTGTCCGGCCCGGCGCGCTTCTTCCGAGTCGAATTCGTGCGCCGTGCCTTTCTGATGGGCTGCCTGTCCGCCCTTGCTGGCGATCTCGCGTTGCTGCTCTTCATTCATGGCGGCGAAACCGCGCTTGCTCGTGCCTTTCTGACTGCTGCCCGTGCCTTTGCCTTGTTCATTGCCTTGATTGCTAGCCATGGTGTTCTCCTTGCTGTCTAGTGGGGGTTCGGTGGTGAATGCAGGTGTTCAATGCGGTTGATGGGCATGCCTGCCGTTGTCGCGGCCCTGGCCGGCGCCCGCGCCATCGCGGTGGCCGCCAGCGTGCATTTTTTCGATCAGTTCACGCTGGCGCTGCGTGGCTTTTTCCGTTTCTTCGGCCGTCTTGCGTACCACTTCATCGGCGAAGGCGACGGCCGTGCGGCTGGCTTCGGGAATATGCGTTTCCGCGGCGCGGTTCATTTCGACGTTGGCATGGGCGACGAGGTTGCCCAACTGCTGCTGGTACTGGCGCAAGGTGGCGCCGCCCGGTTGCAACTGGGCCGCCGCCGACAGGAGCTCGCCCGTGTCGCGTGCGCACAGCAGTTGCTGACTGGTGTTGCTGCATTCCTGGAACAGGTCTTGCGCCAGCCGCAGGTGGAGTTCGCTCATTTTCTGCGCCGTGTCGAACATCTTGCGCGACAGTTCGGTGGCGAAATTAAGCTGGGCTTCCAGGTGGGACTTGAGCGCGGGGCTGATACTGTTAGAGAACATGTTCTACCTCAATGGAAATCTGGTCCGAAAAGCACCCGGTGCACCGGATGCGGCGTAGTTGAAACAAGCAAAGGGATAGACGCCGCAGGGCGCGCCAGGTTCCGTGCCAGATGCCCGTTTGGGGCCAGAATGGCCCCCGGCTGCTTGAAAAATGCGATGGTTTTGCGCCAGATCAAATGAACCGCAATCAGACGGCTGGCCACAACAGCCACGGTAGCTGCGTGGAAAATGCGGGTTCTGGGCCTCAGCCGTGCGACAATAGCCGGCTCGCGGCAGCGCAGCCGATGGCCGGCGCGCGTGGCTGAGCCGAGCACCGCCTTACTTTTTGACCTTATTCCGCGACCATGACGCATCCCGAATACATCCTGACCCTGTCCTGCCTGGACCAGCGCGGCATCGTGCACCGCGTGTCCGGCTTCCTGGCCGAGCACGGCTGCAACATCCTCGATTCGGCCCAGTTCGGCGACCAGGAGTCCCAGCTGTTTTTCATGCGCGTGCATTTCGCGCTGGAAGACGGCGCCATCAGCGACGCCCGCTTGCGCGCCGACTTCGCCGACCTGTCGCAGACCATGCAGCAAAACGGCCAGTTCCACGGCCAGTTGCACGATGCGCGCGTCAAGCCGCGCGTCATGCTGATGGTGTCGAAGATCGGCCATTGCCTGAACGACTTGCTGTTCCGCTACAAGAGCGGCTTGCTGAACGTGGAAATTCCCGCCATCGTCTCGAACCACATGGAGTTCTACCAGTTGGCGGCCAGCTACAATATTCCCTTCCACCACCTGCCGCTGGCGACAGGCGCGCCGGAAGCGGCCAAGCTGGCGCAGGAAGCGAAGATCATCGACTTGATGGACACGCACCAGATCGACCTGGTGGTGCTGGCGCGCTACATGCAGATCCTGTCGCCGGGCCTGTGCCAGGCGCTCGACGGCCGCGCCATCAATATCCACCATTCCTTCCTGCCCAGCTTCAAGGGTGCCAAGCCGTATGCGCAGGCGCACCACCGCGGCGTCAAGCTGATCGGCGCGACGGCCCACTTCGTCACGGGCGACCTGGATGAAGGCCCGATCATCGAGCAGGACGTCGAACGCGTCGACCATGCGATGGATGCCGACACCCTGACGGCCATCGGCCGCGACGTCGAGTGCGTGGTGCTGGCACGCGCCGTGAAATGGTTCGTCGAGCACCGCATCCTGAAAAATGGCGACAAGACCGTGGTCTTCCGCTGATACCGACTTCACCCTTCCTTTACCGAGACAGAAACACGATGGCCCTCAAAGCAACAATTTTCAAATGCGATCTGCAGATCGCCGACATGGACCGCAATTACTACCAGGATCATGCGCTGACCCTGGCGCGCCACCCGTCCGAGACGGACGAGCGCATGATGGTGCGCCTGCTGGCGTTCGCCATCCACGCCGACGAGGCGCTGACGTTTACCAAGGGCCTGTTCGACACGGAAGAGCCGGACCTGTGGCAGAAAGACCTGACGGGCGCCATCCAGCTGTGGATCGAAGTGGGCCAGCCTGACGAAAAACGCATCCTCAAGGCCTGCGGCCGTTCGGAGCAGGTGATCGTCTACAGCTATGGCTCAACCAGCCACATCTGGTGGAAGCAGATCGCGAATAAACTGGAGCGGGCGAAGAACCTGACGGTGATCAACTTGCCGTCGGAAGCGGCGCAAGACATGAGCAAGCTGGCGCAGCGCACCATGCAGCTGCAATGCACGATCCAGGATGGCCAGATCTGGCTGACCGACAGCGTCAACACCGTGCTGATCGACCGCGAACCGGTGAAGCCGGCGCGCTGATATTGACTGCCTGAAACGAAAAAAGCCCGGAGCGATCCGGGCTTTTTGCATTGTGCACCATTACATCGGTGCCGCGCCCAGACGGCGGATGCTGCTCGAACGCTGCATGCTGCGGCTGACGCGCGGGTCGCCGTAGTAGCTCACTTCGCCCGAGCCGCCGATGCTGATGCTCAAGTCGTCCCTGGCCCACACGGTGGCCTCGCCCGAGCCGCCGATGCTCACCTGCACGTCGCGTGCCGCCAGCTTGCCGGCCTGGATATTGCCCGAGCCGCCGATGGAGGCCGTCAGCTGCTCCGTCTTGCCGCTGGCCTTGAAGTTGCCGCTGCCGCCGATGGCGATGGCCACCATGCGGCTGTCGAGGTCCTGTGCGTTGATGGAACCGGAACCGCCCACGTCGAAGCGCAGTTTTTCGCCGCGCAGGCCGGTGGCGGCAATGTTGCCCGAGCCGCCCACGCTGATGCGCTCGACGTGGCGCGCCTGGATGACAATGGTCAGGCTGGTCTGGCGAAGATTGCTGTTGCGCTTGGCGGGGCGGATGCGCAGGGTGCCGTTTTCCACGGCCGTGTCGATCAGCGGCAGGATATTGTCGTCGGCCTCGATGGTGACGCTGTCCGTGTTGCCGATGCGCAGTTCGACATTGCCGGGCACGTTCAGCGCCACGCCGTTGAAGCTGCCCACTTCGCGCGTCTGTTTTTGCAGCTTGCCGCTGCCTTGCACGCTGCTGCCGGAGATCCAGTCCAGCGGCGAGGCCAGTGCCGGTGCGGCGGGCACGGCCAGCACGCAGGCGGCCAGCAGCAGGACGCGCGCGGCGCGGGCATGGCGGGGGTGGAATAGTGTGTGTGGCATGCTTGCTCCCTGTTTGAATGTGGACTGACTGCATGGTATGCCAGCGGGCCGGCACCGCGCAGGGCGCTGCGACAGACTGCACGGCTGGCGGCACAGAATGCAGGCGGCTGCGACAGGATGGCATGAGGTATCATGCGGGTATTGGACATACGACGACCGGCACGCGCCGGTCCCACTACTGGAATTACATGCTGATCATCACCATCAAACAGGGCAAGGAAAAGAGCTTGCTGGGCCAATCGTGGATTTACGCCTCCGCCATTGAAAAAGTCGAAGGCAAGCCGCAGGAAAAAATGAAGCCCGGCTCGACGGCCATCGTGCAAAGTTCGTCGAAGCAGTTCATTGCCCGCGCCGCCTACAATTCGAAGTCGCAGATCCGCGCGCGCATCTGGAGCTTCAAGGAAGACGAGCCGGTCGACCACGCGCTGATCAAGCGCCGCGTCAAGGCCGCCATCGAGAAAAAACTGCCGGCCATCAAGAAGGCGGGCGAGAACCAGCTGCAGACCCTGATCAAGGGCGAAGACGAGGGCTTGCCGGGCCTGGTGGTACAGCTGTTCGGCGGCGTGCAAGGCTACCTGATCTGTGAATTTAACGCGGGCGGCGTCGATGCGTGGAAAGTGGCCATCGTGCAATCGCTGATGGCGTCCACGGGCTGCGCCAATGTGTACGAGCGCTGTGACGACCTGATGCGCAAGGGCGAAGGCTTGCCCCTGATCGACGGCGCCCTGGCCGGCGAGGAGCCGCCCGATGAAGTCATGCTGACCGACAACGGCGTGCGCTATGCGCTGGACCTGAAAACCGGGCATAAAAGCAAGTTCCGCTGAGAACGGCTGTTGTTACATGCATGAAAAAACCGGCGCTGGCCGGTTTTTTCATGGCTAAGCCGCAAGCCAAGGTGGTCGCGCCCGGCGGGGGATTGCGCCCAGTTGGGGCATTCCGATCCCGCAGGGGCGGATGCCCGGATTTTGCCGCCTTACCCGATTACTCCAGCGGCACGCTGCGGTATTTATTCACTTCCAGAGCGCTCACCGCCGGCGCATCATTGCCCCACGAGGCGCGCAGATACGTCACCACGGCCGCCACTTCGCGGTCATCCATCACGGGGCCGAACGGCGGCATGCCGTAGGGACGCGGGTTGCCGGCCGTGCCGGGCGCGAAGCCGCCGTTGAGCACCAGGCGGATGGCGTTGACGGCCGACACGGTGGTCAGCGCGCGGTTGCCGGCCAGCGGCGGGTAGCCGGGCGGCACGCCCTTGCCATCGGCCTGGTGACAGCTGGCACAGTGTTCCTCATACAGTCTGGCGCCCAGCGCCAGTTGCTGCCGGGCCGTTTCCGAGGTGTCGCGCGGCGCGCGCGGCGTCGCTTGCGCTGGGCCTGGCAGGCTTTTCAGGTACACGGCCATGGCTTGCAGGTCCGCCGTGCCCATGTGCTGCAGGCTTTGCCGCACCACCTCGGCCATGGGGCCGAACACGGTGGCGCGCGGCGACACGCCCGTCTGCAGCAATTCCACGATATGCGCCGTGTCCCAGTCGCCCAGGCCCGCTTCCGCGTCCGATGTCAGCGATGGCGCATACCAGCCCAGCACGGGGATCAGGCCACCCGACAGGCCGTCGTCGCTGCCGCCCAGGGTGGTGCGGCTGCTATGGCAGGCGCTGCAGTGGCCCAGGCCCTGCACCAGGTAGGCGCCGCGGTTCCACTCCATGCTTTTACTCGTCAGCGGCTGGTACACGCCCGGCTTGAAGTACAGGGCGCGCCAGGCGGCCAGCGCGATTTGCTGGTTGTAGGGGAAGCGCAGTTCGTGCGGCCGGTTCGCCTGTTGGTGCGGCGGTACGCTCTGGAAGTACGCGTACAGGGCGTCGCTGTCCTCGCGCCGCACCTTGGTGTAATTGGTGTAGGGAAACGCGGGATACAGCAGCCGGCCATCCTTCGATTTGCCGTTGTGGATGGCGCGCCAGAAATCGTCGGCCGTCCAGCTGCCGATGCCCGTTTCCCGGTCGGCCGTGATGTTCGGCGAGAGCACCTTGCCGAATGGCGTCTGCAGGGCGCGTCCGCCCGCGTAAGGCACGCCGCCGCGCGTCGTGTGGCATGCCATGCAGTCGCCCGCCTTGGCCAGGTAGGCGCCGCGGGCGATCAGCTGCTCCTTGCCCAGCGCGCTGGGGGCGGCGGGCGGCCCCAGGTCATCGCCCGGGTAGAGCAGGAATTTTGCGCCGGCCGCGACGGCGGCCACGCCGGCAAGAGCGATCAGCCATTTTTTCATGGCGCCACCTGCGCGCCGGAGCCAGGCACGCCGCCGCAGTGCAGCGGCAGCGGCAGGGCGATGCTGGCGGCGGGACGGGCCTCGGCGCTCGCCACCTGCGTGCCCAGCCAGGCCGAGACGGCGGCCACGTCCGCATTCGACAGGCGCTCTGCCACTTGCGCCATGCAGTCGGGGGCGTGGGCGCGGCGCCTGCCGTTTTTCCAAGCGCCAAACTGGGCGTTGATATAGTCGCGTGGCAAACCCAGCAAGCCGGGAATGGCGGGCGCCACGCCGGCCAGCTGCTCGCCATGACAGGCGATGCAGGCGGGAATGTTCATGCCGCTATCGCCTTGCAGCACCAGCTGCCGTCCGCGGGCCAGGGCGGCCGTGCCGGCATTGCTGGGCTGGGCCGGCGGCGGGGCAGGGTGCTGCGCCGCAAAGTAGTCGGCGATCTCGCGCAGGTAGGCGTCCGGCAGGTGTTCCACCATGTACGCCATCATCGGATACTGGCGCCGTCCATCGCGAAAGTTCAGCAGCTGGTTGTACAGGTAGCCGGCCGGCTTGCCGGCGATGCGGGGAAAGAAAGCGTCACGCTTTTCCTGCTGCGCATGGCAAGCCGTGCAAGCCTTGATGCGCTGCTCCAGGCTGTCGTGGCTGGCGGATATGGCGGCGGGCGCGGCCAGCGCCATGCCCGGCAGCACGGCAGCCAGTAGCAGCACGGCGAGGGAATGCGGTAGCATGGAAAGTTGCATGGAAAATGGCATGGGAAGTAAGCTGTCTCGTCGGTCTGGATGGCGTGCCGGTGTTGCTGCCCGGATAATTTTTATGAGACTAGCATATACCGGGCGCTGTCATGCTGACAGGATCAGTTGTGCATTAAAACTACGGATCAGTTTGAGGGAGCGGGCTTGAAGCGATATGAAGAATTGGCGGAGGAAATCGCCGCCATGATCGGCACGCGGTTGCTGCTGCCCGGTGAAAAGCTGCCGTCCGTGCGCCAGCAGCATGCGCGGCGCGCAATCAGCCCGTCGACGGTGTTCCAGGCGTATTATTTGCTGGAAGCGCGCGGCATGATCGTCTCGCGTCCCCGTTCCGGTTATTACGTGGCGCCGCAGCGCGCCGCGCTGGCGCCGGAGCCGGACAGTTCCCGCCCCGTCGATGCCAGCACCTCCGTCGATGTCAGCGACCTGGTGTTCGAGGTGCTGGGCGCCGTCGGCGCGCGCGACATCGTGCCGTTCGGCTCGGCCTTTCCCAGTCCGCATCTGTTTCCCATGGCGCGGCTGGCGCGCGCCGTCTCGGCCAGCATGCGCCGCCTCGACCCATGGAGCACCGTGACGGACCTGTCCCTGGGCAACGCCGAACTACGCCGCCAGATCGCCCTGCGCTACCAGCTTGACGGCGTGCTGGTCTCCAGCGAGGACATCGTCATCACCAACGGCGCGCTGGAAGCGCTGAACCTCTGCCTGCAAGCCGTCACGCGGCCCGGCGACACGGTGCTGATCGAGTCGCCCAGCTTCTATGCCTGCCTGCAGGCGCTGGAGCGGCTGGAACTGAAGGCCGTGGAAATCGCCACCAGCCCGCGCGACGGCGTCGACCTGGTGGCGCTGGAAGAAGTGCTGCAGCGGCACCAGCCCAAGGCCTGCTGGCTGATGACGAGTTTCCAGAACCCCCTGGGCAGCCTGATGCCGCCGGAAAAGAAGCGCGCCCTGGTCGCATTGCTGGCGCGTCATGGCGTGCCCCTGATCGAGGATGATGTGTATGGCGAATTGTATTTCGGCAAGCAGCGTCCGGGCCTGGCGAAAAGCCACGACAGTGCGGGGCTGGTCATGCATTGCAGCTCGTTTTCCAAGACCCTGGCGCCCGGCTTTCGCCTGGGCTGGGCCGTGGCGGGCCGCCATGCGCGCCAGGTCGAGCGATTGAAACTGACCACCAGCCTGTCGGCGCCGATCCCGCTGCAGATGGCCTTGGCCGATTACCTGGCGCAAGGGGGCTACGACCGGCATTTGCGCCAGCTGCGCCTGACCCTGGCCGCGCAGCAAAACACCATGCTGCAAGCCATCGCCGTGCACTTTCCGCCCGGCACGCGCGTGACGCGGCCCCAGGGTGGCTATTTCGTGTGGGTGGAGATGCCGGCGGACGTCGATGCGCTGGCCCTGCACCGCAGCGCGCTGGCGGCCGGCATCAGCATTGCCCCTGGTCCCATCTTTTCCGCCACGCGGGCGTTTCGCCACTGCATCCGCCTCAATTACGGCCACCCGTGGACGCCGCAGCTGGAAGCGGCCATCGCCACGCTGGGGCGGCTGGCGCGTCAGGGTGCGGCTTTGGCTGCGCCGGCGCAAAGCCGCCAGGGTGGCGGCGCTTGAAAATAATGGCTATGTCATCGCAAGATAGGGGATGTGCGGGAATTTTACGGCGCCCCCGCTGTCTGACTCTGCACAACAGCACGCAGGGGGCCGATGATGCAAGCCGCGCAGTGGAAAACCTTCATCGCCCAGTTCGCCGCATTGAGCATGCGCCAGCGCCACGCTGGCATGTCCTTGCTGCGTGGAACCGCGCCACAGGATGCCGCCGTGGCATTGATCGAAGGAGTGGCGCAAGGGGCATTGCACTGCCCAGCCTGTCTATCCATGCATCTGCACCGCCATGGACACGCGCACGGCTTGCAGCGCTACCGCTGCGTGCCCTGTGGCCGCACGTTCAACGCGCTGACCGGCACGCCGTTGGCCCACTTGCGCCACAAGGAACTGTGGATCGCATACGCCGATTGTCTGCTCGATTCCAGTTCGGTACGCAAGGCGGCCAGCCAGCTGGGCGTACACCGCAACACGACGTTTCGCTGGCGCCACCGCTTTTTAAGCCTGGCCAAAACGGACCGGCCCCATTGCCTGCATGGCATTGCCGAGGCCGATGAATTGTATGTGCTGGAGTCGCAGAAAGGGGCGCGCCGCCTGACGCGTCCGGCGCGCCAGCGTGGTGGCCATGCGCAACTGCGCGGCATTTCCAAAGAACACGTCTGCATCCTGGTGGCGCGCGACCGCACGGGGCAGACCCTGGACTTCGTCACGGGCCGAGGGCAGCTCACCAAGGCGCAGCTGCACCTTAGCTTGCCACCCATGATGGACAAGGACGTCTTGCTGGTGACGGATGGCCATGCCGCCTATCCGGCCTTTGCCCGGGAGGCGGGCATCAGCCACCAGGCCGTGGACTTGCGCGCCGGCATCCGCGTGCGCGGCGCCGCCCATGTACAAAATGTGAACGCCTATCACAGCCGATTGCGGCAATGGCCGTATCCGTTTCATGGCGTGGCGACGCGCTATCTGCCGAACTACCTGGGCTGGCGCTGGATACTTGATGCCAGGCGCATCCGCTCCCCGGAATCCTTGCTGAAAGCCACGCTGGGCGATTTCCCACACCTGACGAGGACATAGCCAAAATAATCGCTGCCGCATGCAGGTGTTTCATTTCAAAAAGAAATATTGCTGTTATATTGAAGTATCTATAACTAATGATGGGAATGATAATGGATAACTCGCAACCGGAAGTAGCCCGTACGCAAGATACGACGATCGCCATTCTTTCCCATATCGGTGGCCTGTTCACCAGCTGGGTGGCGCCACTGATCATTTATCTGATCAAGAAGGATGACGCGGATAAATTCTCGGCCGAAAATGCCCGCGAAGCGCTGAACTTCCAGATCACGCTGATCCTCTGGTACATCGTCTGCTTCGTGCTGACTTTCGTCATCATCGGCATTTTCCTGTTCTGGCTGGTGGCGCTGGGCAATCTGGTGTTTTCCATCATTGCCGCCGTCAAGGCCAGCAATGGCGTCGTCTACCGCTATCCGCTGACCTGGCGTCCGGTCAAGTAAGGCGCTGCCGGCCCTCGGGTGTCAGCCAGGGCGGCCGGGCAGCGCCAGGAACGCTGCAAAGTCAGGCGCCACCTCGCTGGTGGCGCCTGTTTCGTGCGACCACAGCACGACCACGGCTTCACCCGTCGGCCCCGTGCGCGCATAGTCAAAACAATAGTAATCGCCGGTGCCGAACTGCGCGAAGGGCAGCAGGGCGTCGGCTGCGTGGCCGGCCGCGCCCGTATTCTCCAGCCACTGCTGCCAGTTGTCATGGTAATGGCGCTGGATCGATTCCCAGGTCTTGCGTGCATTGGCCGCATCGTAGACGGGAAACACGTTCAAGGCGCCCAGCGCGCGACCATTGTTGAGCAGCAGCCATTGCACGTACGACGCGGGCAGCGTGCGCCCCAGCGCCTGTTCGGCAGCGGCGATCGCCTGCGGGGTGGTGCCGATGGAGGTGTTTTTGCTCATGAACAGTAGCGCATGGCCAGCCGGGATGCCGGCCGGCTCAGGCGTGTGCGGGCGGTGTGGGCGGCGGTGTGGCGGCGCGTGGCGCTTTTTGCGGCGCCACCTTGCCGCCATCGGCGATCCAGCGGCGGTACACGCGCAGGGCCACTTGCGCATCGTCGGCCGCGTACAGGATCTGCTTTTCCGTCAGGCGCGACGTGGCCCAGTTGGTGGTGGAGATCTTTTTGGATTTCTGCAGGTGCAGGCCGAAGAACTTGGCCACGGCCGTCTTCGCGCCCAGGTCGTTGCGCTGGCCGCCGCGCAGGGCGACGGAGAGGTCGAGCACCTGGGCCGGGGCGATGCCCAGCTTGGCGCGCAGGCGCTTGACGTCGTCGGACAGGCCAAAACCCACTTTCAGGGTGCTGGTCGATTCGAGGATGGCTTTCAGTTCGGCCAGGGCCGGCGCCGGCGTCGCGCCTACCTGGAACAGGTAGGCGATGTCATCGGTGGCCAGTTGGATCAGATGGGGACCCGTGGACGACTCGCCCTTGACGAAGGTCGGCTTCGATTCCGTATCGAAGCCGATGGCATCGGCGGCCAGCAGGGCGGCCATGGCCGCCTGCGCATCGTCGCTGGTGCGCACCAGCTTGACATGGTCGAGAGCGATGCCCTGGTAGGGCGGCAGGGGCGGCGCGGCGGCGGTGTCCATGAAGCCGGATCAGCCTTTGCGCGAGAATTTCGCGGTCAGCTGATTCAGTTTTTCCAGGCGCAAACGGTTCGCTTCTTCGGCGGCGGCCGCGTCGCGTTCGGCTTTCTTGCGTTCTGCTTCCTTCTTGAAGCGCTGCTGCAATACTTGCGTTGCGTGGTCGCGGTGGGTTTGCGTCACTTCCGCGCCGGCCGTGCCGTCGAGGTCGTAGCGCACCTTGGCTTTTTCCATCACGCGCAGGTAGCGCAGCGAACCCGTGTGGATACCCAGTGCCGTGCGCATCAGCTTGCGGTCCAGGTCCGGCAGGCGCGCCAGGATCTGCTTGTCGATACCGATCGACAAAGGCAGGCAATCGCGGAATGGCGGGAATTGCTCCTGGAACTGTTTCAGCAGGGCGCGCGCGGTCAGGCCGGCGGGCGCCGGTGCGGCTGCTGCGGCCGGTGCCGCCGCTGGGGCTGCATCGACTGGCGTGTCAGGAGTGGTGGCTTGCTGGTCTGGCGTGGAGCTGGTCATCGACATCATTGGTTGGGCTATAAAAGGGGAGCATAGCACGCGCCACAGGCAAGTGCATTGTCTTTTTTGGCAACTTGACGTGCGATAAGCGGCTTCGCATGACAGCCGGCACAGCGCGAAATACGGGAAATGTGTATAATGTCGGCTTGCGCTGATGACTGGACCCTGTTTTTGAAGGTCTGGCTCAGGTGTGCAGGGGATAGGAGCAGTGCGGTGCAGGGCCCCCATTATTGATTTTTTTGATATCGGTTATTCCACTTATCAATTATTCAGATAACGGGCCTTCGTGCATAATCTTGCTCTCCGCTGTGTCTTCACTGAACAACAATAGATTCAAGCCCGTTCTGGTACGGGCTTTTTTTCATTCCGCAATGTACATCGCTTATTTATCTGACCCGGCTCCGGCCTCGCCGTACGGCCCGCCGCTCCGCATGCCGGAGGCGCGGGCTTTGAACGTTCCGATAAACAGGCGCCGCTGCCGTTGACGGCAGCCGCAACAACACGCTCCATCGAGTCCGGTTTCGCAGGCTTAGGTGGAATCATTCACTTCGCGCCGACACCATCTGGTCTCGCATTAAGAGATATCTCATGAAGAATACGCCAAAAACTTTAACGTTGTCCGCCAAGGCGCCACGCCCAGCCGCGGCACCACTTGCCGTACCAAAAACGACTTTATCTTACTTCATCGATAATGCGCAAGCGAATCCGGAAGCCACCGTCACGACGGCGCCGACCGTTGTCACCGTCGTGAAGAAAAGCCGCTCGCGCCTGGCTGCCGTGCCAGCGGCCGAAGTGGCTGCCGAAGCGCCAGCCGCTGCCATTGAAGCCGTTGCCGAGGTAGCGGAAGCGGCGCCGGCCAAGGCGCCGAGCGTGAAAGTGGCGCCGGGCGCCAAGGTGGCGCCCGCGCCACGCAAGGTCAGCGAAAGCGCCGCCACGAACAAAGTCGTGACGGCCGCCCGTTCGAAAGTCGTGCGCGCCAAGCCGGAAGCGGCACCCGTGACCATCATCACCGGTGCGCAAGTGGTCAGCAAGACCACCGACGCCGACGCCCTGGCTGCCATCGACACGTCGAATTACTTCCTGCCAACCGTCAAGGTACCGGGCCGCCGTGGCCGCAAGCCGAGCGAATTCACGCCGGAAAACGATGAAGTGGCAGCACTGAATGCCGTCGAACGCGCCGAACTGAAGGCCGTGTCGAAAGCGCGCGACCGCAAGGCCAAGGGCGGCCTGGCCGATGCCCTGGGCGATCCGGAAGCCTCGGCAGCGGACCTGGAACGCCGCCGCAAGCAGATCACGGGCCTGATCAACATGGGCAAGGAACGCGGTTTCCTCACCTATGCCGAGATCAATGACCAATTGCCGGAAAACATCATCGATCCGGAAGCCATCGAAGGCATCATCGCCACCTTCAACGACATGGGCATCGCCGTCTACGAGCGCGCCCCTGACGCGGAAAGCCTGTTGTTGACAGACAACGTCGCCACCGTCACCAGCGATGATGAAGTGGAAGCGGCTGCCGCCACCGCGCTGTCGACCGTCGATTCCGACTTCGGCCGCACCACCGACCCCGTGCGCATGTACATGCGTGAAATGGGCGCCGTGGCGCTGCTGACGCGCGAAGGCGAGATCGAGATCGCCAAGCGCATCGAAGGCGGCCTGAAAGACATGATCCAGGCCATTTCCGCCTGCCCGACCACCATCGGCGAAATCGTCGCGCTGTCGCAAAAAATCGCGCGCGACGAAATCAAGGTCGATGAAGTGGTCGACGGCTTCGTTGATTTGAACGAAAGCAATGCCCCGGCGCCCGCCGCTGCCGCCGCGCCTGCTAGCGCCAGCGGTGACGACGAGGAAGAGGAAGAAGAAGCCGAGGAAGAAGACGGCGACGCCAATGGCGGCGCGGCCGGTTTCTCCAGCGAGCAATTGGCGCAGCTGAAAAAGAATGCATTGGAGAAATTCAACGTCATTTCGACGCAGTACGACAAGATGCGCAAGGCGCCCGAGGGCTACAACTCGAAAGCCTACATCAAGGCGCAGGAAGCCATTTCGCAGGAACTGCTGGGCATCCGCTTCACGGCCAAGGTGGTGGAAAAGCTGTGCGACACCCTGCGCGGGCAGATGGAAGAAGTGCGCCACATCGAGCGCGCCGTGCTGGAACTGTGCGTGAACAAATGCGGCATGCCGCGCGCCCACTTCATCAAGGTCTTCCCAGGCAATGAATGCGACCTGGAATGGGTCGACCGCGAAGTCGATTGCAAGTATCCGTACAGCGCCATCCTCAGCCGCAACGTGCCTGCCGTCAAGGAACTGCAAAAGAAGATGATCGACTTGCAAGCGCGCGTGGCCTTGCCGCTGGCCGACTTGCGCAAGATCAACAAGCAGATGGCTGCCGGCGAGAAGCGTGCGCGTCACGCGAAACGCGAAATGACGGTCGCCAACTTGCGCCTGGTCATTTCGATCGCCAAGAAATACATCAACCGCGGCTTGCAATTCCTCGACCTGATCCAGGAAGGCAACATCGGTCTGCTGAAGGCCGTGGATAAATTCGAATACCGCCGCGGCTACAAGTTCTCGACCTACGCCACCTGGTGGATCCGCCAGGCCATCACGCGTTCGATCGCCGACATGGCCCGCACCATCCGCGTGCCGGTGCACATGATCGAAACGATCAACAAGATGAACCGCATCTCGCGCCAGATCATGCAGGAAACGGGCAGCGAGCCGGACCTGGCGACCCTGGCCGTCAAGATGGAAATGCCGGAAAACAAGGTGCGCGAGATCATGAAGATCGCGAAAGAGCCGATCTCCATGGAAACGCCGATGGGCGAAGATGGCGATTCGCAACTGGGCGACTTCATCGAAGACAACACGACCCTGGCACCGCTGGACGCCGCACTGCATGCCTCGATGCGCAACGTGATCAAGGAAGTGCTGGACTCCCTGACCCCGCGCGAAGCGAAAGTGCTGCGCATGCGTTATGGCGTGGAAATGTCGAACGACCACACCCTGGAAGAGGTGGGCAAGCAGTTCGACGTGACGCGCGAGCGCATCCGTCAGATCGAAGCGAAAGCCATGAGCAAGCTGCGCCAGCCTTCGCGTTCGGATAAGCTGAAAACCTTCCTGACGCAAAACTAAGCAGTCATAAAAAAAGAGGCGCAAGCCTCTTTTTTTTCGTCCATCCTCAGCGTCGGCTTACCTGAAATACGTACGCTGGCCTGGCAGGCCGGCGCGGTGACGGCGCTTCAGCTTGTACAGGGCCGCGCCGCAGGCGGCGGCGATGACGGTCATGAAGAACCATTCCAGCGGGTTGCTGCGCTGCGGCGCCGGCGCCGCTTGCGACGGCACGGCGAAAGCCTGGAATTTATGCCCCGTGTAGACGGCGCCCACCACCAGGCCGGCGTCCGTGATCTTGTTGGTCAGGTACAGGCCGTCGTCGCGACGGCGCACCGTCATCACGCCTTCCTTGTAGACAAAGGTCATCGGTTCATAGCCGTTGATGCTGACGCTGCCGACGACGTGGCCGGCCGCATTCACGGCCGTGGCATAGCTGTCGCCCTGGCCGATCATGGCGCCCAGGTCGAGCATGCGCTTGCCGTCCCAGGCAAACGCGTGCCAGCGGCGCTTTTCCGTTTCCGAGGCGCCCACGATCAGGCCAGCGTCATTGATGGCGGTGGCCGAGCTGATGCGTCCGCCGGGCAGGGTGCCGATTTCCTGCATGCCCGCGCCGGGGCGGTAGACGAAGGCGCGGCGAAAGCCGTCGCTGCGTTGCGCCGTGCCCACCACGACGCCATGCGCGTTCAGGCCGCTGGCATAGCTGCTGGCGCCGCCCAGGGTGCCCAGGTCTTGCAGGCTGTGGTCGGCCTGCGTCACAAACGCATGGAAATCGCCGCCGCTGGTATCGGCGTAGCCGGCTACCCGGCCGTCGTGCGTGATGGCCGTGGCATAGCTGCTGTTGCCGCCCAGGGTGCCCAGGTCGCGCATGCCGGTCGCTTCCTCGTAACGGAAGGCGTGCCAGGCGCCGCTGGCCGTCTGCGCGGAGCCGACCACCACGCCGTGGGCATTGATGGCCTTGGTAAAACCTTCATTGCCGCCCAGCGTGCCCAGTTCGCGGATGCGGCCGTGCTGGTAGATCACGGCGCGGCGCCGACCTTCCTCTTCCGTGATGATGCCGGCCACCAGCCCCGCCGGGTTCAGGTCGGAGGCAATGCTGCCATCACCGCCTTTTTCGCCGAAACCATGTTCAGCGTAAATACTGGCGCCGGCCAGCGGAGTCGCGGACAGCAACAGCAGCAAGGTCAGGCGTTGGGCGGCGGACCAGCAGGAGCACCGTGGCGGCATGATAGTTTCCTTAAAGAAAAAACTTATAGTACGTTTTTATGCCGCCGATGAATACTTTATTTGCTACTATTTTTGCTAACTTTCGTGACATCATCCCGGGGCTGCGACGGGGCGGGCCTGCGGCAGGTGGATTGCCAGCGCCGTGCCCTGGCCCGCCTGGCTGTCGATGCGCAGTTCGCCGCCCAGCGCATGCACGCGCTCGCGGATGCTTTTCAGGCCGAAGGCGGCGCGCTTGCCATCGTCGCCCGGCTGCATGCCGATGCCGTTGTCGCTGATGCGCACGACGATGGCATCCTGGTCCTGCGCCAGCGCCACTTCCACTTCGCTGGCCTGGGCATGGCGCACGATGTTCGACAGCGATTCCTGCAGCACGCGGAAGATGGCCGACGTCTGGCGCTGGTCCAGGCCCAGGTTGGGCGCTTCGCTGGCGATATGCAGGCGGTAGCGGATCGAGCCGCGTCCTTCCATCTGGCGTATCAGCCATTCGGCCGCCGGCCCCAGGCCCAGCTCCAGGGTGCTGGGATGCAAGTCATTGATGATGGTGCGCACGGAGCGGATGGTGGCGTCGATGGTGTCGAGCACGCGTTGCGCATGCTGGTGCAGGCGCGGGTGGGCGCCGGCCGTGCGCGTGTGCAGCAGCGACACATCGATGCGCAGCACCATCAGGTTCTGCCCCAGGTCGTCGTGGATGTCGAGCGCGATGCGGCGCCGTTCCTCTTCCTTGATGGTTTGCTGGTGGTCGGACAGCTCGCGCAGCTGGGCCAGCGAACGCTGCAGGTTTTCCTCGTTGCGCTTGCTTTCCGTGATGTCAACGGCCATGGCGATGAGCATCTGCGGCTGGCCGTCGGCATCGAAAATGGGTTTCTTGTGCGTTTGCACGAGGCGGTTTTCCTGCAGTAGCGCATTCCATATCAGCTCTTCGCGTATCACCACCTGGCGGCTGGCAAACGCTTCCTGGTCGGCGGCGTGGAAGCCCGCATTCTGATGCGGCGGAAAGTGCTGCCGGTCGCGTCCTTCGGCGATGTCCTGGAAATGCACGCCCCATTGCTGTTCGCAAGCCTGGTTCATCAGCACGATGTGGGAATCGGCATCCTTGAGGAACAGCGACAACGGCATCATGGAAATGATGTCCTGCAGCCGCTCCTCGCTGCGCGCCAGCGCCGCCTCCGTCTGCGCGCGCATGGCGATCTCGGCGGACAGCTGGGTATTTACATCCAGTAACTGCGCCGTGCGCAGGGCCACGCGGTTTTCCAGCTCCGCATGGGCGACGCTGAGCGCTTGCTCTGCCCGCTTGTGCTCGGTGATATCGCTGGCCAGCACCAGGGCGCCCGTCAGGCTGCCGAGGCGGTCGTACAGGCGGCGCCCGCTGAGCATGGCCCAGCGTTCCGAACCGTCCGCATGCAAATAGCGCAGCTCGCCCATGCAGCTTTGTCCCGCCTCCTGGCGCAGCGGGCACAGGCGCTGCAAGGTGGCATCGTCATGGAATTCGGCCATGGAGTGGCCCAGCAGCTGATCCAGGGGCAGGCCCAGCATGTCGCCCAGGCGCTGGTTGACGTGCACGATCATGCCGTCGGCATCCGTTTGCCACATGCCATCCTGCGCCGCTTCGGCCAGGTCGCGGTAGCGCATGGTGCTGGCGTCGAGCTGCTGGCGCGCGCAGGCCAGGCGGGTGCGCAGCTTGCGCATCAGCCAGATGGCCATGCCGGTGGCCGTCAGCAATAGCACGCTCAGCCACACATGTTCCCAGAAATTGAGCTCCTGCCAGGCCACGCCGGCGAGCCAGCCCAGTGCGACCAGGAGCAGTGCGGCACAGACCGCGCTGAGCGTTTCAATCGACCATCTACTCATCCGTATTCCTGGCGTCTTGGTTGGCCGCTGCGGCGCGCCCGGCGCCGGAGGAAGGATTACCCGCTGCCAGTGTAATGCTTAATTGTTGTTTTCTTGAGAATAATTTTCCTACAGAAAATAAAAAGGCCGGCGTTGGCGGCGCCGGCCTTGCCTGCAGGGCGTTTATCCGGCGTCAGCCCGTGTTGCGCAAGCCTGCCGCCACGCCGTTGATCGACAGCTGGATGCCGCGATGGACGCGCTCGTCGATCTTGCTGGCGCTGGACAGGGCGCGGTTACGCTTGATCAATTCCACCTGCAAGTGGTTGAGCGGATCGAGATAGGCGAAACGGTTCTGGATCGAGCGGGCCAGCAGCGGGTTGCCTGCCAGGCGTTCCGTATTGCCGGTGATCAGTTCCAGACATTGCAGGGTATTGCCATGCTCGTCCGTGATGCGCTTGTAGATGCGTTCGCGCAAGCCCTGGTCGGCCACCAGTTCCGCGTAGCGCGAGGCGATCGCCAGGTCCGTCTTGGCCAGCACCATGTCCATGTTCGACAGCAGGGTGGCAAAGAACGGCCATTCGGCATGCATGGCGCGCAGGGTGGCGATTTTTTCGTCTTTAGCGCCGCCATCGGCGCCGTTGATCCAGGCGTGGATGGCGCTGCCGAAGCCGAACCAGCCGGGCAGCAGCAAGCGGCACTGGCCCCAGGAGAAGCCCCAGGGAATGGCGCGCAAGTCTTCGATGCGCTGGTTGGCCTTGCGCGAGGCAGGGCGCGAACCGAGGTTCAGTTCGGCGATTTCCGCGATTGGCGTGGCGGAGAAGAAATACTCCGTGAAGCCCGGCGTTTCATACACGAGGTCGCGGTAGGCGTGGTAGGCCAGGTCCGACAACTGTGCCATCACGGCTTCGAACTGCGCCAGCTGGCTGTTGCGGGCTGGATTGGCTTCCTGCGGCGCCAGGCTCGCTTCCAGGGTGGCGGCGACCAGCAATTCCAGGTTGCGCCGGCCGATTTCCGCGTTGGAAAACTTCGAGGCGATGATTTCGCCCTGTTCCGTCAGGCGGATCTGACCGTTGACGGTGCCCGGCGGCTGCGCCAGGATGGCTTCGTAGCTGGGGCCGCCGCCCCGGCCCACCGTGCCGCCCCTGCCATGGAACAGGCGCAGCTTGACGCCGGCCTTCTGGAAGTCGGACACGAGAGCCAGTTCGGCCTTGTACAGCTCCCAGTTCGAGGTGAGGAAGCCGCCATCCTTGTTCGAGTCCGAATAGCCGAGCATGACTTCCTGCAATTGCCCCTGCTTGGCGATCAGCTGTTTTACCAATGGCAAGGCCATGAGCTGGCCCATGATGCCGGCCGCGCGCTGCAGGTCGGGGATGGTTTCAAACAGGGGGATGACCATCAGCTCGCACGTGCTGTCGCCGTCGCCACCGGCATGCCAGTCGATGCGCAGCAAGCCCGTTTCTTTTTGCAGCAGCAATACTTCCAGCAGGTCGGACACGGTTTCCGTGTGCGAGATGATGTAGTTGCGGATGGCCCGCGCGCCGTAGCGCTGGCGGATGTCGCGCGCCGCGCGCAAAATCGCCAGCTCCGCATCCGTCTCGGTGGCATAGGCGATGTAGGGCGAATACAACAGGCGCGGCTGCGCCAGTTCGTTCAGCAGCAGGGCCTGCTTGTCTTCCTCGGCCATGCCGGCGTAATCGGCGGCCACGCCGCTCTTGGCGAACAGGTCGGCCAGCACGCGCTCGTGCACGTCGGACGTCTGGCGCATGTCGAGCGAGGCCAGGTGGAAGCCGAAGATGTCGGCCGCGCGCGCCAGGGTGGCCAGGCGCGGGCGCACGAGGGCGGCGCCGTGGTGCGCTTCGAGCGAGGCGACGATGGTGCGCAGGTCGGCGACAAAGGCGGCCGCATCCGGGTAGGCGGCCGCCGCGCCCACTTCCTTGCGCAGGATGTTGGTGGCGCCCAGGGCGCGCGCGGTGGCAGCCAGGCGCGCATAGATGCCGATCAGGGCGCGGCGGTACGGTTCGTCGCTGCGGTGCGGCGAGGCGTCCGGCGACTGCTCGGCCAGCGCCTGCAGTTCGGCGCTCACGCCCACCATCAGGGTCGAGACGGACAGTTCCGCGCCCAGCGCGTGCACTTCATCGAGGTAAAAGTCGAGGATGGTGGTGGCGTGGCGCGCCAGCGCATGCTGCATGGTGCCCGCGTTGACGTTCGGATTGCCGTCGCGGTCGCCGCCAATCCAGCTGCCCATCTGCACGTAGGCCGCGTTGATCGGTTCGATCGTGCCATCGCCATTCGGGTATTCGGCGGCGATGTCGTCCTCGATGTCGTCGTACAGGCCCGGCAGTTCGCGCAAGAAGGTGATGCGGTAGTAGGACAGGGCGTTTTCGATCTCGTCGGCCACCGTCAGCTTGGAGTAGCGCAGCATGCGCGTCTGCCACAGGGTGGCCACGCGCGAGCGCAGCAGCTGCATGTTGGCGTGGCGTTCCTTTGGTGTCAGCGGCAGGTCGCGCTCGGCCAGCAGGCGGGCGATGTCATGCTCGGCGTCGAGGATGCTCTTGCGCTGCACTTCCGTCGGGTGGGCCGTCAGCACGGGCGCGATCAGCGCCTCCTGGAAAAAGATGTCGACCGTCTTGCGCGGCACGCCGGCGGCGCGCAGCTTTTTCAGCGCGAAGCTGACGCTGCCTTTTTGCGCGGGGGAACCTGCCAGCAAGTGGGCGCGGCGGCGGCGGATATGGTGCTGGTCTTCCGCGATATTGGCCAGGTGCGAAAAATAGGAAAAGGCGCGCACGACGGAAATGGTCTGCTCGCGGCTCAGTTCCTTGAGCATGGCGTCGAGTTCCAGCGCGGCGTCCGCATCCGCTTCGCGGCGGAAGCGCACGGACGTCTGGCGGATGGTTTCCACCACGTTGAAGACGGCGTCGCCTTCCTGTTCCCGCAGCACGTCGCCCAGCAGGCGGCCCAGCAGGCGGATATCTTCTTTCAGCGGCGCATCCTTGTCGGAGCCGGCCGCTGGAACTATTTCTGGTGCTACTGCGTCATTGAGCATAATAAAGAACCAAAGTAAGTGTAAAAGCAAGGGAATGAGGATCGCACCGGGCGTTTGGCCGCAGGAGGGAGGGGGCGCATGATAAAATTTGTGGTCTTCAACATGGACGCCAGCCTGACTTGGCCGTGTAGGCAAAGGGATAACGATTATAGCGACGCCACGCGCCATGCCGGTATAAATTGAGATCGGATGGGCGAATGGGCCACGAGAATCTCAACGACAATCGCAACCACAATGACAACGACAGCGAAAGAACTTGTTTTGAAAGCATCCGAATTGACCCCGAACGAATTGACGCCGACTATTCCCGCCCGCCTGGTGATCGCCACGCGCGAAAGCCGTCTTGCCATGTGGCAAGCGGAACATGTGCGCGCGCGCCTGGCCGCCCTGTATCCGCAGTGTAGCGTTGAAATTCTCGGCATGACCACACGCGGCGACCAGATTCTCGACCGCGCCCTGTCCAAGGTAGGCGGCAAGGGCTTGTTCGTCAAGGAACTGGAAGTGGCGATGGAAGAAGGGCGCGCCGACCTGGCCGTGCATTCGCTCAAGGACGTGCCGATGGAATTGCCGGAGGGCTTTGCCCTGGCCGCCATCCTCGAGCGCGAGGACCCGCGCGACGCCTTCGTCTCGAACGACTACGCCAGCCTGGCCGAATTGCCGCACGGCGCCGTGGTGGGCACGAGCAGCCTGCGCCGCCAGTCGCTGATTGCCGCGCGCTATCCGCACCTGACCATCCTGCCCCTGCGCGGCAACCTCGATACGCGTTTGGGCAAGCTCGACCGTGGCGACTACGCCGCCATCATCCTGGCCGCCGCCGGCTTGAAACGCCTGGGCCTGGCATCGCGCATCCGCGCCGTGCTGGCGCCGGAAGACAGCCTGCCGGCCGCAGGCCAGGGCGCCATGGCCATCGAGATCCGCAGCGGGCGCGCCGACGGTGCCGACCTCGTGCGCCTGCTGGCGCCGCTGAACCACACGGCCACGGCGCAAGCCGTCACGGCCGAGCGCAAGGTGTCGAAGATCTTTGGCGGCAGCTGCCAGATTCCGCTGGCCGCGTTTGCCACCGTCGATGGCGAACAGATGCGCTTGCGCGCCATGGTTGCCACGCCGGATGGCGCGCGCATGGCCTGCGCCGATGTCAGTGGCCCGGCCAGCGGGCCGGAACTGCTGGGCGAACAGGTGGCCGAGCTGTTGCGCGCGCAAGACGCGGCCGGCATCCTCGCCTCGTGCGCTGTTACACCCGACAACCATGAAGGCCTGGCGCCGCATGCCTGACACCGTGGTGATCACGCGGCCCGCGGCGCAAGCGGGGCCGCTGGCCGCCAAGGTCGCGGCGCTGGGCTTGCCCGTGCAACTGCTGCCGCTGCTGGAAATCCATGCCCTCGACGGCGCAGCCGAGCGCGGGCAGCTGCTGCGCATGCTGGCGCGCCTGCCTGAGTTCGATCTGGTGGTGTTTGTTTCGCCGAACGCCATCGACTGCGTCTTTGCGCATTTGCCAGCCTGGCCGGCCGGCGTGCCGCTGGCCGTGGTGGGCGAGGGCAGCCGCATGGCATTGGCGGCGCATGGCGTCACGGATGCCAACGCCAGCATCACCAGCCCGTTCGATACGGCGCGCAGCGATTCCGAGCACCTGTTGCTGGCACTGGATTTGCCGGCCCTGCGCGGCAAGCGCGCGCTGATCGTGCGCGGCGATGGCGGGCGCGACTTCCTGGCCGACGGCTTGCGCGCGGCGGGAGCTTCCGTCGAGTTCGTTACGGCCTACCGCCGCCAGGTGCCAGCGCTGACAGCCGCCTTGCGCGCGACTCTGGAAAACTTGTTGCAGCATAATAATGACTGGATCATCACCAGCTCGGAAGCGCTGCGCGGTTTGCTGGCCTTGCTGGCGGCGCTGGACGACAGCGGTGGTGAAAAGACAGCTGTTGCAAAAATGCAACAGCAGCATCTGATCGTACCGCATGCCCGCATTGCACAAACGGCGGCCGCCCTGGGCTTTGCCCGGGTCACCTTGACAGGATCAGGCGACGCAGGAGTGCTCGCCGCGTTACAATCACGACCATGAACGAAATGCCTACCATCCCCGAATCGAATGCAACGCCTGGCAGCGCCGTGAAGACGGCGCCGCAGGCGGCCGACCAATCCGCTGGCCGCGCGCCGAGCCTGATCGAGCAGCTGCAAAAGCCCATGAGTATCGCCGTCATCGTGCTGGCGGTGCTGCTGGCCGCGCAAAGCTGGTCGACCAGCAAGCAGATCCGTAATCTGCGCGAAGAAGTGGCCAAGCGCCTGCAAAAGGGCGACGTCAGCAATGCCGAAACGGGCATGCTGGCGCGCACCGTGCAGGAAGGCACGAAAGAGCTGCAAATCAAGGTTGGCGCGCTGGAAAACCGCCAGAGCGAAACCCAGAGCCAGCAGCTGGCGCTGGAACAACTGTATAACGACTTGTCGAAGAACCGCGACGAGTGGGCGCTGACGGAAATCGAGCAAGTGCTGTCGACGGCCAGCCAGCAGCTGCAACTGGCCGGCAATGTGCCCGGCGCGCTGATCGCCCTGCAAAACGCCGACCGCAGCCTGTCGCGCTCGGACAAGCCGCAGTTCATCACCATCCGCCGCGCCATCGCGCGCGACATGGAAAAACTCAAGGCCCTGCCCAGCGTCGATTCGACGGGCGTGGCCCTGCGCCTCGATGCCGTGATTGCCCAGATCGACGCCTTGCCGATGCTGTCCGATGAAACGCCGGCCTTGCCGGCGGCGCCGGAAAAGCCGGGCAAGGCCGGCGCCAGGCATGCGCGCGATGCCAGCGGCAAGCTGGTGGGCCCGCCGGCGCCCGAGCCGCTGCTGCACACGGTGCGCGAAGGCTGGAATACCTGGAGCAGCGACATGTGGAACGACGTGCGCCAGCTGATCCGCATCCGCCGGGTCGACACGCCGGAAGCGCTGATGCTGTCGCCGACGCAAACATATTTCTTGCGTGAAAACGTCAAGCTGCGCCTGCTCAATGCCCGCATGGCATTGTTGTCGCGCAATGAGACGGCGTTCCGCAATGACCTGATTGCCACCCAGGATGCGCTGGCCAAGTATTTCGACACGCGCGCCAGGAGCACGCAGACGGCGCAAGCCCTGCTGCGCCAGGTGCAGGCGAGCAACCTGGCCATCGAAATGCCGACCTTGTCCGACAGCCTGACCGCTGTGCGCAACTACAAAGCGAAGTCCTGAGCCCATGCGTCTATTTCTCTGGTTACTCGCCCTGATGGCCGCGGCGATCGGTATCGCCGTGACGGCCCGTTTCAACCCTGGCAATGTGGTGCTGTTCTATCCGCCATACCGCATCGATTTGTCGCTGAACTTCTTCCTGTTGCTGCAGGTGGTGCTGTTCGTGCTGCTGTACCTGCTGGTGCGCGCCGTGCGCGCCACCGTGCGCATGCCGGCGCAAGTGGCCGCCTACCGCCAGCGCAAGCGTGAGCGCGATGGCAACAAGGGCTTGCGCGAAGCCTTGAAAGCCCTGTTCGAAGGCCGTTTCGGCCATGCCGAGAAGGCTGCCCTGCGGGCCGCCGAGCTGGAAGAAAACGCCGGCCTGGCCGCGCTGATCGGCGCGCGCGCCGCGCACCGCATGCGCCAGTCCGAACGCCGCGACAGCTGGCTGGCGCGTGTCGAAGGCGATGCCAGCCTGAAAACGGCGCGCCTGATGACGGTGACGGAATTGCTGGTCGACGACCACCAGCCGGAAGCGGCGCTGGCCGCCGTGCGCGAACTGAACGCCAGCGGCACGCGCCACATCCACGCGCTGCAATGGTCGCTGAAAGCCGAGCAGCAGGCGAAGAACTGGCCGGAAGTGCTGCGCCTCGTGCGTTCGCTCGACAAGCACCGCGCCCTGCACCCGGCCCTGTCGTCGCGCCTGCGTGAACTGGCGTATGACCATTTGCTGTCCGACCCCACGCACGACGCCGAATCGCTGATGCGCGTCTGGTCCACCGTGCCCAGCAGCGACCGGGTCAAGCCGTATATCGCCTGCCGCGCCGCCACGGCCCTGAATGCGCGCGGCCTGCACGATGAAGCGCGCCTGGTGTGCGAAGAGTCGCTGGCCGCCGACTGGGACGACCGCGTGGTGCGCGCCTACCGCGAAGCGGCGGCCCCAGGCGGCACGCCCGCCTTGCTGCTGCAGATCGAACATTGCGAACAGTGGCTGAAAAAGCGTCCGCTGGACGCGGAACTGGCGCTGACCCTCGGTTCGCTGTGCCTCAAGCAGAAACTCTGGGGCAAGGCGCAGCGCCACCTGGAGCAGGCGCTGTCGGACGCGAACGAGCCGCGGATGGTGCGCGACGCGCACCTGAAGCTGGCGCAGATGCACGACGCCTTGCAACAGACGGAACAGGCCGCCGCCCATTACCGCCAATGCGCGCTGGCCACCATCCTGTAAGCCAGCCGTTTCTTCAGACGTAAAAAAGCCGTTCAGTGCAGACTGAACGGCTTTTTTTGCGCCATCGCCATCGCCACCGCGACGCGGGCGCTGGCCGGCTGGCGGAGCCGGGGCAAGCACTGGCATGTCGTGGCCTGGTGGCGCGGCCACGGGCCATGGCCAGCCACGTCTGCGGCAAGGAGGCAGGCCCGTTTGCCGGCGCCACCTGCTTGCAGATGTGCGTGCCACATGAAAAACGGCCCGCCCGATGATGCATCGAGCGGGCCGCCTGGCATGCACTTGGCTGCCGTTCAGTTTATTTCTTTGCTTCGGCTTTCTTGACAGCCGTGCCTTCCGGCAAAGCATACGCCACCAGCGTGTCGCTCATCTTCGTGCCCAGAGAACCGTGGCCGCCGGCCATGACGACGACGAACTGGCGTCCCGACTTGTTCGACACATAGCTCATCGGGGTGGCCTGGCCGCCGGCTGGCAGGCGGGCTTTCCAGATGACTTTGCCGTTGCTGACATCGTAGCCGCGGATGTAGTAGTCGAGCGTGCTGCTGAGGAACGTCACGCCACCGCCGGTGGTGACCATGCCGCCCAGGCTGGGCACGCCCAGTGGCAATGGAATCGGCACGGGACCGCTGTCGCGCGTGGTGCCGTTCTTGTGCATCCAGACTTTCTTCATGGTGCGCAGGTCGACGGCGGCCACATAGCCCCACGGCGGTGCCTGGCATGGGAAGCCCAGTGGCGACAGGAAGGCCTTGATTTCCACGGCGAACGGTACGCCCGTCTGCGGCTGCAAGCCCATTTCGCCGCCCGTGCCGCCCTTGGCCGTCGTCTCGGCGCGCGGCACGAGTTTTTCCAGGAAGCCCATGTAGTCGGGATTGACGATCAACAACTGGCGCACGGGGTCGATGGCCGCGCCACCCCATTCGAAGATGCCCAGCGGGCCAGGCGAAATGACGGCGCCCTTGCCGGCCGTTTGCGGCGTGAACGGGCCTTCATAGCGGCGTTCCTTGAAGATGATGCGGCAGGCCAGCTGGTCGAACGGCGTGGTGCCCCACATGTCCGCTTCGCTGATATTGCGCTCTGGCAGGAAGGTCAGGGCCGAGAACGGCTGCGTGGGCGACAGGGTGTCGCCAGCGGCCGGATTGCTCGTCGGTACGGGTTTTTCCGGTGCCGGCACCACCAGGCTGCCGTCGCGGCGGTCGATCACGTAGATGTCGCCGCGTTTTGTCGTGGCCACCACGGATGGTACCTTGCCTTTTGGCGTATCGATGTCGACCAGGCTCGGCTGGCCGCCGATGTCCATGTCCCAGATATCGTGGTGCACGGTCTGGTAAGCCCAGCGCACTTTGCCCGTCGCCAGGTCCAGCGCGACGATGGCGCTATTGTATTTCTCGCCATTCTTGTTGCGGTTGCCGCCCCAGGTATCGGGGGTTTCATTGCCCATCGGGATGTACACCATGCCCAGCTTTTCATCGATGCTGGCCACGCCCCACGAGTTGGGCGAGTTGTTGGTGTAGTTCTTGCCTTCAGGGAAAGGCTCGGTATCTTCCGGCGTGGCCGGGTCCCAGTTCCACAGCAGCTTGCCGGTGACGGGATCGTAGCCGCGGATCACGCCCGATGGCTCTTCCGTGGAATGGTTGTCCGTCACGCTGGCGGCGATCACGGCCACGTTTTGCGCCACGGCTGGCGGCGAGGTCGGCATCAGGAAACCGCGCTTGATCATCGCCATGTTTTTATACAGGTTGACGACGCCGTTGTTGCCAAAGCTCTTGCACGACTCGCCCGTATCGGCATTGACGGCGATCATGGTGCCGTCCATGGTCGGCGCCAGGATGCGGCGCGGGCATTCCATCGTGGCAGCCTGCGGCGCAGGGTCGTTCCTGGCGCGGCCCGCGTTCACGTCCCAGTAGGCGACGCCGCGGCAGATCATGTGCTGGTAGCTGGCCGCGTCGCGGTTGATCTTCGGATCGTGGCGCCAGATTTCCTTGCCCGTGTCCGGGTTCAGGGCGATGACGATGTTGTGCGGCGTGCACAGGTAAAGCATGTCGTTGACCTTCAGCGGCGTGACTTCGTTGGCGATCTCGCCCGGGTCGTTGGGGCCCTTGAAGTCGCCCGTGTGATAGGTCCAGGCTTCTTTCAGGCCGGAAATATTGGCCGGCGTGATCTGCGCGGCGGGCGCATAGCGGTCGCCATAGCCGGAGCGGCCATACGCGGACCAGTCGTTGTGCTCGACGCCGGGCGCCAGGTCGCCCGTGGCGGTGGCGGCCATGTTTTCGGCCGGCACGTCGCCATGCAGGTCATGGTAATCCTGGAACAGGGCGATGACGCCGGCGACGACAGTCAGGGCCACGGCGGCGGAGAGGGCGGTCTTGCCTGCCTGCCCCTGTTTCGCCGCGCCATCTGCTGGCGGGCTCAGGCGGCGGCTGACGAAGGGCAGCAGCAGCCAGACGGCGGCGGCGAACCAGATATCCAGGCGCGGCAGCAATTGCCACCAGTCGAATTTCACTTCAATGACGGACCACACCAGGGTGGCGAACAGCAGGAAGGCGAGAAAAGGCTGGGCGCTGCGGCGGCCCTTGAAGACGAGGCCGCCGGCAACCAGCATGCCTATGCCGGCCAGCAAGTAGTACCAGGAGCCGCCGAGCGTGGCGAGCCAGATGCCGCCGCCCAGCAGGGCGAGGCCAAACAGAATGAAAATAACGCCGGTGACCTTTAATAAAGGCCCGGGCCGGTAAGAGGGAATCATCATATTCCTTTTTGCAAGGATTTATCGGTGGCGCGAAGTGCGCCATATTGAATCTAGCGAAGGCGTTGTTTGCAGAGTATGCGAAGTTTTGGAAACACCAGAATGTAATATTTTATCAGAATTCATTATTGTCTTCTGGTAGTGGCGGCTTTTGCCGCTTTTCCGATTTAAAGAAATAAATGCTTCAAATAAAAACAAATATTATGCTGGAAGGGGGTAGCACAGCCGCGCCAGCGCGAGGATTGTCGTGGTTTTCCGGGCGTGGCTCGCCGCGATGCAGTGATACGGGAAGCGGCGGGCTGAGACAGTTGCCATGAATGGCTGCAAGAAATGCAATGCGCTCAATAATAACCATGTTTATCACATGGTAATGTCGGGATGGCCGTGCGGCGAGGCGGCAGATATTAATGCAGGAAGTCGGTAATATTACCTACGTGTTTATACTTATTCTATTTCATCGCTCGCCGATTATCTGTTGCGCGGCCTGCGCAGATAATATCGGCGCGCCGCCTATTTATTTTGCAGCAGGCGGGCGAGCTGTTTGCGGTAAGCGATGATGGCGCGGTCCGCTTCGATAAAGCGGTCGTCCATTGCATCGAGGCTGTTGGCCGGCGTTTGCGTGACCACCACGCGGCGGTCCTGGTTCAGGACGATGCGGTTGCTCCAGCCCATCAGGCGTCCGAACAGCCATGCCAGACCGGGCACGCGCACGCGGTGGTAGAAGCGCAGGTAATAGCGCACCGTGTGCTCGTTGATGGGGACGAAGGCGATGAAGTTCCTTAATCCTGGCGTGATGTTGAGCAGCCAGGTGCCGGGAAACAGCAGCTGCAGGCTGGGTTCCCTGCCTTGCGCTGCCTGCGCCAGTTCGGCCTGGCTGCGGTGTTCCTGCCCCTGGTCCGGCGCATTGCTGGTCCACACGCGGATGCCTTGCGCATCCGCTTCCACATACGGGCCGTCGACAAAGCTGCGCCCGCCGCGCCCGATGGTGCTGCGGTGCACGAACGCCAGGTGGGCCACATCGAGCTGGTTTTCGATGGCGCGCGTGTAGTGCACGGGCCAGTCGACGATTTCGGTGCGGTACTGCCAGCCCTGCTGCAACTGTTCGAAGAAGGGCAGGGGCGGATAGCTTTCCCGCGCCTGGCCCAGCCACAGCCAGATGAAGCCGTGCGCCTCGGCAAGGGGGAAGCTGTCGACGGCCATCGCCTTCGGCACCTTGCGCGCGCAGCCGTTGGCGGGGATGTGGCCGCAGCGCCCGTTTCCATCGAAGGCAAAGCCGTGAAAAGGACACACCAGCCTGTCGCCATGAATGCTGCCCGCGCTCAGGGCCGTGCCCAGGTGCGGGCAGCGGTCCTGGTGGGCATGCGGCTTGCCGTCAGCCGTGCGCCAGAATACCAGGCGCCGACCCAGGCGCTGCGCACCCAACGGCTGTTTTTTGAGTTCGACGCTGTCGAGGACGGGGTACCACTGGTCTTGAGCTAGTTGCATGCCGCGATTGTCGGCCAGGCGGCAACCGGTGCGCAAGGGAAACACGCTTTTATTGAAGAGTTCTTCCAAAGCGTACCCTGGCATGGCCATGCGTACCGTTGTGTCACTGTGGCAATGTTGCTTGCTAGCTGCGCGAAACGCGCGCAGGCTGCTGCTGCATCGCACAAGCGGCCTGTACTTCGCTATAATTACGCGGTTAAAACACCACCCGCTAATGAGGAATCCCATGAGTTTGAATAACGTCTCTTCCGGCCGCGACCTGCCGAACGATTTCAACGTCGTCATCGAAATCCCGATGAACGCCGATCCGATCAAGTACGAAGTCGACAAGGAAAGCGGCGCGATTTTCGTTGATCGCTTCATGGGTACCGCCATGCACTACCCGTGCAACTACGGCTACGTGCCGAACACCCTGTCGCCGGACGGCGACCCGGTCGATGTGCTGGTCATCACCCCGTTCCCGCTGATCCCTGGCGTGGTCGTGCGCTGCCGTCCTATCGGCGTGCTGAAAATGACCGACGAGTCGGGCGAAGACGCGAAAGTGCTGGCCGTGCCAGTCGATAAAGTCCTGTCGATCTACAGCCACTGGCAAAAGCCGGAAGACTTGAACGAACTGCGCTTGCGCCAGATCCAGCATTTCTTCGAGCACTACAAAGATCTGGAAAAAGGCAAATGGGTCAAGATCGACGGCTGGTACGGTCCTGAAGTGGCCAAGGAAGAAATCCTTGGCGGCGTCGCCGCTTACAAGGCGGATGCCGCAAAAGCAGCTTCCTAAGCAAGTCATTTCCCGCGGAGCCGGCGGCCAGCCGCCGGTTTTCTGTCGTGTGCAAGTAAAAAGCGCACCCTGCTATGATGGCCGGGTGCGCTTTTTTATTGCCACAACATAACTCTTTCCGATGGATGGCAGGGCAGGCCTACGCCAAAAATATTATCGAAAAGTTAACTTTGTAATGATTTTGAACGGGAGATGGTATGTATGCTGAGCATTTATTGATGCGCTCGTGGTGGGTCCTGGCCCTGCGTGGCCTGGCGGCCGTTGCCTTTGGCGTGATCACCCTGGTCTTGCCTGGCGTGACGGTGCTGTCCCTGCTGACCGTGTTTGCCGTGTATGCGCTGCTTGGCGGCGGTGCCTCTGTCGTCGGTGCATTCAGCAACCGCAAGCATGGCGGCGACTGGTGGGCCTTGCTGCTGCTGGGCATCTGCGGCCTGGCCGTGGGCATATTGACCATCATCTACCCGCTGCTGACGACGTTTGCCTTGATCGTCATGATCGGCGTCAATGCCCTGATCTCGGGCGTGTTCGATATCGTGCTGGCGATCCGTTTGCGCAAGGCCATCCAGGGCGAATGGCTGCTGGTGCTCAATGCCATCATTTCCATCGTCTTCGGCATCCTGATCCTGGCATTCCCTGCGGCAGGCACGTTCGCCCTCGTGTGGATGATCGGCGTGTATGCCTTGCTGACAGGCATTTTGCTGCTGAGCCTGGCATGGCGCGCCTATAAACTGAAGAAGGACGGCGCCTTCGGTTCCGGCGCGGGACGCTCGGCCGCCTGATGCTCTTCAGGTGCGCGTGACCGACAGCGCTCCCCGCCAGCCGGCCGGGAGCGTTGTTGCATTATGGGGGCGATGCGGCGCGAAACGGGCTGTGCTCGTTCAACTCATCGAGATAGGCATCGATGCCGCCCCGTTCCCTTTCTAAAAAACGCTGCACGGCATCGGCGAAGGCCGGGTGCGCCAGCCAGTGGGCGGACCAGGTCTTTTGCGGCAGGAAGCCGCGCGCCATCTTGTGCTCGCCCTGCGCGCCGCCCTCGAAGGTGGCGATGCCGTTGGCGATGCAAAACTCCAGCGGCTGGTAGTACGCCGTCTCGAAGTGCAAACAGGGCACGTGCTCCAGCGCGCCCCAGTAGCGGCCATATAAAGTGTCCTTGGTGTGGATCAGCAGCGAGGCGGCAATCGCCCGGCCTTCGCGTTCGGCGATCACCAGCAGGATATTGTCCGGCATGCTGGCGCCGATGCGGCGGAAGAAATCCAGCGACAGATACGGCGACGAGCGGTGTTCCGCATAAGTGTTGCTGTAGCAGCGGTGGAACAGCTGCCAGTCGGTATCCTTCGCATCGACGCCGCGCACCTGGCGCATGGCCACGCCCGCCTCAATCACCTTGCGCCGTTCGGCGCGGATATTCTTGCGCTTCTTGTGCTCCAGGGTGGCGAGGAATTGCTCGAAGTCCGTGTAGCCGGGATTGAGCCAGTGAAACTGCACGCCACTACGCAAGAGATAGCCGGCCGCCGCCAGTTGCCGCGCCTCGTTTTCCGGCGGGAACAGGATATGCGTGGACGAGACTTCGGCCGCTTGCTGCTGAGCTTGCAGGAAGGCCAGCAGCGCGGCGCGCGCCTCGCCATCGCGGGCCAGCAGGCGCGGGCCGCTGACGGGCGTAAACGGTATCGCGGACAACAGTTTCGGGTAGTATTCCAGGCCATGCTGCTGATACGCATCGGCCCAGGCCCAGTCGAACACGTACTCGCCATACGAGTGCAGCTTCAGGTACAGGGGCAGGGCGGCGGCCAGCACATCGCCTTGCCACAGCACCAGGTAATTCGGCTGCCAGCCCGTGTCCGCGCTGGCGCAGCCCGATTCGTGCAGCGCGTGCAGGAAAGCGTAGGAGAGGAAGGGATTGGCCTCTGCCTTGGCCTGCGCCTTGGCGTCCGACTGGCGCGCCAGCAGGTCCGACCAGGCCGCTTCGCCAATTTCAGCCAGGGTAGAGACGATAGCCGTGCGATAATTCATTGTTGTAGTGTGCATTCATCACTCTCGGGGCGCCACCACCGGCCTGTGCGCCACCGTCTTGTTTAATAAGCGAAATATCCATCATCATGACAGTCAAAGTCGCAATTGCTCAAATGAATAGTACGGTCGGCGATCTGGCCGGCAACCGTGCCAAGATCTTCGACCTTTCCCGCCGCGCCTTTGAAGCGGGCGCCGATATCGTGCTCACGCCGGAGCTGTCGCTGGTCGGCTATCCACCCGAGGACCTGTTGCTGCGCAATGCATTCTACGCAAAAACGCAGGAAGCGTTTGCGGGGCTGGCTGCCGACCTGGCCCAGTTCAAGGATTTGCACGTGGTGGTGGGCCTGCCCCTGCAGGACGAGAAGGGCGTGCGCCACAATGCCGCCTCCGTGCTGCTGAACGGCGAAGTGCTGGGCACCTACCGCAAGCACGACTTGCCGAACACCACCGTGTTCGATGAAAAGCGTTATTTCACGTCGTCGGACCAGGCTTTCGTGTTTGGCGTGAAAGGCGTGCGTTTCGGTATCAATATCTGCGAAGACACGTGGTTCGAGCACGCGCCGATGCGCGCCCGCGCGGCCGGCGCGCAAGTGCTGCTGGTGCCGAACGGCTCGCCCTACCACATGAACAAGCAGCACCTGCGCTATGACACCATGCGCAAGAACATCAGCGCGCAAGGCATGGCGCTCGTGTATGCCAACCTCGTCGGCGGCCAGGATGAGCTGATTTTCGATGGCGATTCCTTCGTCATGGACGCGGCCGGCACGATTTGCGCCCAGCTTCGCCACTTTGAGGAAGACTTGCAGCTGGTCGACTTCGACGGCGCCACGCCCGTGCCGCAAGCGCTGGCCGCGCCGCTGGCGACGGAAGCGCAGGTCTACCAGGCGCTGGTGCTGGGCGTGCGCGACTATATCGGCAAGAACGGTTTCCCTGGCGTGCTGATCGGCATGTCGGGCGGCGTTGATTCGGCCCTGACCCTGGCCATTGCCGTCGATGCGCTGGGCGCCGACAAGGTGCGTGCCGTCATGATGCCATCGCAATTTACGGCCGATATCTCGTGGATCGATTCGCGCGACATGGTAAAACGCCTCGATGTACGCTACGATGAAATTCCGATCAAACAAACTTTTGATGCCTTCCGCGCCACCCTGGCCGGGGAATTCGCCGGACTGGCGGAAGACGCGACGGAAGAAAACATCCAGGCGCGCATCCGCGGCACCTTGCTGATGGCCTTGTCGAACAAGCATGGCAGCATCGTGCTGACGACCGGCAACAAGAGCGAGATGGCCGTCGGCTATTGCACCCTGTATGGCGACATGGCGGGCGGCTTTGCCGTCATCAAGGATATTGCCAAGACCCTGGTGTACCGTTTGTGCGCGTACCGCAACAGCATCTCAAGCGTGATACCCGAGCGTATCCTGACGCGCGGACCGTCGGCCGAACTGCGCGCCGACCAGCTGGACCAGGATTCCTTGCCAGCGTATGAAATACTCGATGGCATCATGCAGATGTATATGGAAGAAAACCGGCCGATCGCCGACATTATCGAGGCAGGCTACCCGCCGGCCGACGTGGCGAAAATCACGCGCCTGATCAAGATCAATGAATACAAGCGGCGCCAGTCGCCCGTGGGCATCCGCGTCACGCACCGTGGCTTCGGCCGCGACTGGCGTTATCCGATTACCTCGAGGTTCTACGAATAACGAGGGGAACCCCGCCAAACCTACTGCGCAGCTCACTACCGGGCATCCGTTGCTCACCGTACTTAAAGTACGGCTCCGCTACTCAACCCGGTATTGAACTTGCTCGCTACGGTTTTGCGGGGTCCCGTTAAGCCACTTGGTGAAGAATTGTCGATTATTAATAAGGAGAAAGCCATGAAACAGATTACAGCCATCATCAAACCATTCAAGCTCGACGAAGTACGCGAAGCGCTGGCCGATGTGAACGTGACGGGCTTGACCGTGACGGAAGTGAAGGGTTTTGGCCGCCAGAAGGGGCATACCGAGCTGTACCGTGGCGCCGAGTACGTGGTCGACTTCCTGCCGAAGGTCAAGGTCGAAGTGGTGGTCGATGACAGCGTGTCGGAACTGGTGGTCGACGCCATCATCAAGGCGGCCCGCACGGGCAAGATCGGCGACGGCAAGATCTTCGTGCGCGACGTGGAGCAGGTGATCCGTATTCGTACCGGTGAGACGGGCCCGGACGCCGTATAAGTTCAGGCCAGCAATGTTGTCGGATTACGGCTCTTCGAGCCTAATCCGACCTACGCGATGTATCGCGCATCTGGCCGTAGGTCGGCTTGGCGCGCCAGCGCGTAAGCCGATGATGCGTCAGCGCCCCAGCCGCATGTCGAATTTCCAGCCATCGTAGGTCGGCTTAGCGCGCCAGCGCGTAAGCCGACATGCGCCACCAAGAATATTGCCGGATGACCTGTCAACGCCCCAGCCGCATGTCGAATTTCCAGCAGATCAGGCGCAGGATGGTGATGCCGCTGGCGCTGGTCCACAGCGCGAAGTCGTGCTCGGCGCCGAAGTGCATCTGTAGCAGATAAGCCCAGCAGCCAAAGAACGCGCAGATGGCATACGGTTTGCCGTCGCGAAACACCATCGGCACTTCATTGCAGACGATATCGCGCATCACGCCGCCAAAGATTCCCGTAATCACCCCCATCATCGAGGCGATGAAGAGCGGCATGCCGGCGCGCGTCGCTTCGGCCACGCCGGCGATGGCGAACATGCCCAGGCCGATGGCATCGGCCACGACGATCAGGCGTTCCGAGACGATTTGCCGCAAATGCTGGATCAATGGCGCGGCCGTCAGGGCCAGCACGAAGATCAGAATGGCGTATTCCTGGTGCGAGACCCAGAACAGGGGCCGTTTGTCGAGCAGGATGTCGCGCAAGGTGCCGCCGCCAAACGCCGTGATGAAGGCCACGACGAACACGCCCACCAGGTCCATGCGCTTGCGGCGCGCTTCGATGAAACCGGAAAAGGCGCCCACCAGGATAGCGATGACCTCAATGATCTTGATCAGCGAGCCAGGCGGCAATTGGGGTGGCATCATGGGCGGAGCGCGAGGACAGGAAATAATTGTCACAGGTTAACATGACACGGCCCCGAATGGTGACAAACGGGGCCGTGTGCAGTGTGGAACGTGTGACTGAATTGTATTTTCTTGTTGGCAAGCCTAGCGGATGGGCTGCAGGGCGGCGGACAGCAAGACCACCAGCGCGCCATCGCCGCCTTCGGAGCGGCGCGCCTGGCAAAAGGCGATGACTTCATCCTTTTGCACGAGCCAGCTGTGCACCATGGATTTCAAGACCGGTTCCTGGCCTTTCGAGCCAAAACCTTTGCCGTGGATCACGCGCACGCAGCGCAGCTTGCGCCGCGTGGCCTGGTTCAAAAAGGCGCCGATGCCGTCGCGCGCCTCGTCGCGGCGCAAGCCGTGCAAGTCCAGCTCATCCTGGATAGGCCAGTGGCCCTTGCGCATCTTCTTGACCACGTCCGGCCCGACGCCGGGGCGGGCATAGTTGAGGGCCGGATCGTTTTCCAGGTAATGGTCGACTTCAAACAAGTCCGACAGCGACTCGCGCAGCACGGCCGCATCGTCCTCTTCCGGCGACAACTTGCGCGCCGGCTGCTGGGGCGCCATGGCGCCCGTCTTGGGCAGGCTGGGCACGTAGCGGTCGGACTCGGGCAGGCGCTTGACGCCGCCGATGCTGGCCTTGAACAGATTGCTCTCCACGGCCTGCACCTTGACCTGCTTGGCGCGCTCCGCTTCAGCCTGAGCGCGCGCATCGGCCTGCTCCTTGAGCTGCTTGCTGACCGCTTTCAGGTCGGCAAAGTCTTTCATCGACGCCATGCGGCGATTACTCCTGGCCTTCCAGGTAGCGCTGGGCGTCCAGTGCTGCCATGCAACCCGTGCCGGCGCTGGTGATGGCCTGGCGGTAGATGTGGTCTTGCACGTCGCCGGCGGCAAACACGCCCGGTGCGCTGGTGGCCGTGGCCATGCCTTCCAGGCCAGTTTTCGTCTTGATGTAGCCGTTGTGCATGTCCAGCTGGCCTTCGAAGATACCCGTGTTCGGCTTGTGGCCGATGGCGATGAACACGCCATGCACGGACAGCGCTTCGACCTTGCCGTCGATGGTCGACTTGATGTTCAGGCCCGTCACGCCGCCTTCGTTGCCCGTCACTTCATCCAGAGTGTGGTTATATTTCAACACAATCTTGCCTTCGGCAACCTTGGCGTTCAGGCGGTCGATCAGGATCGCTTCCGCGCGGAACTTGTCGCGGCGGTGGATCAGGGTGACTTTGTTGGCGATGTTCGACAGGTACAGCGCCTCTTCGACGGCCGTATTGCCGCCGCCGACGACGGCCACTTCCTGGTTGCGGTAGAAGAAACCATCGCAGGTGGCGCAGGCGGATACGCCCTTGCCCATGAATTCCGCTTCCGATGGCAGGCCCAGGTATTGCGCGGATGCGCCCGTGGCGATGATCAAGGTGTCGCACGTGTATTCGTGGCTGTCGCCCTTCAGGCGGATCGGCTTTTCATTCAGGAACGTGGTGTGGATGTGGTCAAACACGATTTCCGTATTGAAACGCTCGGCGTGCTGCAGCAGACGCTGCATCAGGTCCGGGCCTTGCACGCCCATCGGGTCGCCTGGCCAGTTTTCCACGTCGGTGGTGGTCATCAGCTGGCCGCCTTGTTCCACGCCGGTAACCAGCATCGGGTTCAGGTTGGCGCGCGCGGCATAAACGGCGGCGCTGTAGCCGGCGGGGCCGGAACCGAGAATCAAGACGCGGGCGTGTTTGGTAGTGGTCATAATAGGGCTTCTCTATGAGTGGGGTCTATCCGAATTGGGGGCATACGCGCGAAGAACAAGGGCGTATTGCGCTTGCGCAAGCAATCCCGGATTATAGACCAAGCCGCCTGTGGCGACGAATCGTGGGGCCGTCGGCGCCATATATGGCTTAGAATACCTCCTTATTATGGGAAATTCCCTTCCAGTAACATTTATCACCTTGCAGCGCTTCCCAGAATGACTAAACCAGCCCAGGCCACACAGAATAGTTACACCCGTAAACCGGTCGAGCGCCGGCCTCTGCCCAACCGGCTGGTGCGGCTGCTGTCCGAGGCGCGCTGGTTCGCGCTGGCCGCGTTTGCCCTGTACTTCGTGCTCATCCTGGCCAGCTTCAACAAGCTCGACCCAGGCTGGTCGCACGCCACCTCCGTCGAGAAGGTGGCCAACCTGGGCGGCAAGCTGGGCGCGACCCTGTCCGACCTGTTGCTGTATATCTTCGGTTTTTCGGCCTGGTGGTGGTGTGTCTGGCTGCTGCGCACCGTATGGAATGGCTATCGCCGCCTGAGTAAGCGCTTCCTGCTGGAAGAAGAGGAAGCCGAGCGCGAGCACCATGTCGAGATGCTGATCCGCATCGTCGGCTTCTCCATCATGCTCATCGGCAGCATGGGCCTCGAATACCTGCGCATGGCGAAAAGCCTGCACGTGCAGCTGCCGCGCGACCCGGGCGGCGTGCTGGGCCAGCTGGTGGGCCACTCGGCCCACGTGGCCTTCGGCTTTACGGGCGCGACTTTATTACTGCTGCTGCTGTTCGGCCTGGGCTTTTCCCTGTTCTTCCATGTGTCCTGGCTGCAAGTGGCCGAGCGCATCGGCGGCGCCATCGAAGACGCATTCAACTGGTTCGTGCTGCGCTACCAGGACCGCGAAGACCGCCGCCAGGGCGAAGTGGCTGCCGTGCGCCGCGATGAAGTGGTGGTCATCGAGCGCGCCAAGCACGTGGAAAAGCACGTGGCCGCGCCGCCCGTGAAGATCGAGCCGCAAGTCGTCACCGTGGTGAAATCCGAGCGCGTGGAAAAGGAACGCCAGGCCCATCTGTTCGAGAACCTGGGCGACGGCAAGCTGCCGCCCCTGTCCCTGCTCGACGAAGCGCCGCCCGTGGTGGAAACGGTGTCCGTGGAAACCCTGGAATTCACGAGCCGCCTGATCGAAAAGAAATTGTCGGACTTTGGCGTGGATGCCAAGGTAGTGGCCGCTTACCCCGGCCCTGTCGTGACGCGCTATGAAATCGAGCCGGCCACGGGCGTCAAGGGCAGCCAGATCGTCGGCCTGGCGCGCGACCTGGCCCGTTCGCTGTCGCTCACCTCGATCCGCGTGGTGGAAACCATCCCCGGCAAGAATTACATGGCGCTGGAACTGCCGAACAGCAAGCGCCAGATCGTGCGCCTGACGGAAATCCTCGGCTCCAAGGTGTACAACGATGGCGTGTCCAGCCTGACGATTGCGCTGGGCAAGGATATCGCCGGCAAGCCCGTCGTGGCCGACCTGGCCAAGATGCCTCACTTGCTGGTGGCCGGTACCACCGGTTCCGGTAAATCCGTGGGCATCAATGCGACGATTCTGTCGCTGCTGTACAAATCCGACCCGCTCGACGTGCGCCTGATCCTGATCGATCCGAAGATGCTGGAAATGTCCGTCTACGAAGGCATTCCCCACTTGCTGGCGCCCGTCGTGACCGACATGCGCCAGGCCGGCCACGCGCTGAACTGGGCCGTCAACGAAATGGAACGCCGCTACAAGCTGATGAGCAAGATGGGCGTGCGTAACCTGGCCGGCTACAACGCCAAGATCGCCGACGCGAAAAAGCGCGAAGAACACATCCCGAATCCGTTCAGCCTGACGCCGGATTCGCCCGAGCCGCTGGAAAAACTGCCGACCATCGTCATCATCATCGACGAGCTGGCCGACCTGATGATGGTGGTGGGCAAAAAAGTCGAGGAATTGATCGCGCGTATCGCGCAAAAGGCCCGCGCTGCCGGCTTGCACTTGATTCTGGCCACGCAGCGCCCATCTGTAGACGTGATCACGGGCTTGATCAAGGCGAACATTCCGACGCGTATCGCTTTCCAGGTGTCGTCGAAGATCGACTCGCGCACCATTCTCGATCAGATGGGCGCGGAAACCCTGCTGGGCATGGGCGACATGCTGTACATGCCGCCCGGCACCGGTTTGCCGATGCGCGTGCACGGCGCGTTCGTGTCCGATGAGGAAGTCCATCGCGTTGTCAGTCATTTGAAGCTGCAGGGCGAACCGAATTATATAGAGGGCATCCTCGAAGGCGGCACCCTGGAAGGCGATGGCGCCGAAGGCGGCGTGCCGGGCGAGGGCGGCGGCGAGGCCGATGCCCTGTACGACCAGGCGGTGGCGGTGGTGCTGAAAAACCGCCGTGCCTCGATTTCGCTGGTGCAGCGTCATTTGCGCATCGGCTACAACCGCGCGGCCCGTCTGCTCGAGCAGATGGAGCAGAGCGGCGTGGTTTCAACAATGCAATCCAATGGCAACCGGGAAATCCTGGTGCCGGCGGCAAGTAGCGAACAAGGGCAATAAGAATGATGAAGAAACAGACTTTCGCAGCAAAAATGGTGATCGGCGCGGCAGGCATCGCTTGCAGCCTGCTGTTCGCTGCCAGCGCCTCGGCCAGCGCCCTGGAGCAATTCAAGAGCTTTGCGGCCGGTACCAAGTCGGCCAAGGGCGAATTCGTGCAGCGCCAGGTCAAGAAGGCGGACGCGGGCGGCAAGGCGAAAGTGTCGACACCGGCCAGCGGCACTTTTGAATTCGCCCGTCCGGGCAAGTTCATCTGGACTTACCTGAAGCCGTACGAGCAGCTGCTGCAAGCCGATGGCGAGCAGCTGTATATCTACGACAAGGACCTGAGCCAGGTGACGGTGAAGAAACTGGGCGACGCGCTCGGTTCCTCGCCAGCGGCGATTTTGTTCGGCAGCAACGACCTGGAAAAGAATTTCACCCTGGCCGAAGCGGGCACGCGCGATGGCCTGGAATGGCTGAAAGCCACGCCGAAAGCCAAGGACACGACGTTCGACGAAATCAGCATCGGCTTGCGCAACGGCGTGCCCGAAGCGATGGAATTGCGCGATTCGTTCGGCCAGACGTCGGTGCTATCGTTCAAGAATTTCCAGAAGAACCCTACCTTGTCTGCCAATCACTTTAAATTTGTCATGCCCAAGGGCGCGGATGTCATCAATAATTGATTGTTGACGTCTGGTTGTTGACCGGCCTCGCAGCGATGCGGGGCCTTTGCATTCTTAACCGGTAAATATTATGGCGGATCTCTTTTCCACCGCACCGCGCCAGCCGCTGGCCGAGGCCTTGCGGCCGGCGACCCTGAACGAAGTCATCGGCCAGACGCATCTGCTGGGCGTGGGCAAGCCGCTGCGCCTCGCATTCGAGGCGGGCAAGGCCCACTCGATGATTTTATGGGGTCCGCCCGGCGTGGGCAAGACCACCCTGGCACGCCTGATGGCCAATGCCTTCGACAGCGAATTCATCGCCCTGTCAGCCGTGTTCGCGGGCGTCAAAGATATCCGCGCGGCCATGGACCAGGCCCGTCACAGCCTGGACCAGTTCGGCAAGCACACCTTGTTATTTGTCGACGAAATCCACCGCTTCAACAAATCGCAGCAGGACGCCTTGCTGCCCTTCGTGGAATCGGGCCTGGTGACGTTCATCGGTGCGACGACGGAAAACCCCAGTTTCGAAGTGAACTCGGCACTGCTGTCGCGCGCGCAAGTGTACGTGCTGAAATCGCTGAACGAAGACGAGATGAAGCAGCTGCTGGCCAAGGCGCAAAGCGCTGCGCTGACGCATTTGACGTTTGACGAGGCTGCCGCCGATACCCTGATCGGCTATGCGGATGGCGATGCGCGGCGCTTTCTGAACTTGCTGGAACAGGCCGAGACGGCCGCCAGCTCGACGGGCACGACCACCATCGACGCGGCCTTTGTCGACAACGCGCTGACCTTGAACTCGCGGCGCTTCGACAAGGGCGGCGATAATTTCTATGACCAGATTTCCGCCCTGCACAAGTCCGTGCGCGGCTCGAATCCCGATGCGGCCCTGTACTGGTTTTGCCGCATGATCGACGGCGGCGCCGACCCGCGCTATTTGTCGCGGCGCATCGTGCGCATGGCCTGGGAAGACATCGGCCTTGCCGACCCCCGTGCCCTGACCATGGTCAATGATGCGGCGGAAACGTATGAACGTCTCGGTTCGCCCGAAGGCGAGCTGGCGCTGGGCCAGGCCGTGATCTATCTGGCGATTGCGGCGAAAAGCAATGCCGGCTACAACGCGTTCAACACGGCCATGGCGTTCGTGAAGAAGGACAAGTCGAAGGAAGTGCCCGTGCATTTGCGCAATGCGCCGACAAAGCTGATGAAGGAACTTGGCTACGGCCATGCCTACCGCTATGCGCATGACGAGCCCGACGCGTATGCGGCCGGCGAAACCTATTTTCCGGATGGCATGGCGGAACCGGGCTGGTACCAGCCCGTGCCGCGCGGACTGGAAAGCAAGATCGCCGATAAATTGGCATGGTTGCGCGAGCTGGACAGAAAAGCAGGAAAACCAGCCGGCAAGGGCTGAGGCTACAGGCCCAACAAGCTAAAACCGTCATCCTGCGGCGCATAGCCGACCAGCTGGCGCGTCGCGGCGATGGACAGGCGTTTGTAGCGGTTGTCCGACACCCCATGCACGACGTGGTAGCCGGGCGGCACGTCGGCCGTCACGCAGCGGGCCAGCAGCTGCACCACGTCGCGCTCGCTGATGAAGGCGGCGATGTCGCGTGCGCTGTGCTGCTGGCCTTGTTCAAACTGCGCCACGTTGGCGATGCGCACGGCGATGGCTGTCATGCCATGCTGGTGGGCGAAGGCCGAGGCCACGCCTTCGCCGAAGGCCTTGCTGGCGCCGTACATGTTCGCCGGTCGCGCGGGCATGGCTTCCTGTACTTGCACGTCCAGCGCATAGCCTTCGACGGCTTGCGCGCTGCTGGCAAACACCACTCTGTTGACGCCTTGCGCCTGCGCCGCGCGGAAGATATTGTGCGTGCCGACAATGTTTGGCTGCAGCAGTTGCGTGTCGAAATCGGCGCTGGCGTGCGGCACGCCGGCCAGGTGCAGCACCACGTCGATGTTGGCGCAGGCTGCCAGGCAGGCGGCGTAGTCGGCCACGTCAAGCTGAATGGATGGGCAGGGCGATTCGGCCAGCTTGCCTGTGTGCAGGTCAGCCAGGCGCAGGGAGAATTCCCCGTGCCGGCGCTGCCAGAAAGCGGTGCCGATGACGCCGGCCGCGCCCGTGACGAGGACGCGCAATGGTGTGACTGCTTGATTCATGTATTCCTTGTCATCAGTGTGTGGGACAGAGCCAGGTGCAGCCAGCGCAGCAGGGCGGGGCGGTGGGCGGCTGGCGCATGCACGCGGATGCGTCCGCTACCCACGGCCTCCACCAGCACCAGGCCGCCGTTGGGGATAGTGTAGCGTTCGCCGCTGCGCAGCACGCAGTCGTCAAATTCGGAGTAGGCCGTGATCCAGGCCGTGCCGTGCAGGCATTCGATCACGGCATGCTCAGCCTTTTCCAGGCGCAAGGGCTGTTGTGGGCGCAATTCATGGTCGGTGTGCATGGCAAACTCCTGGTGGGCGGACAGGAGCAGCTTAGGCCCAGGCCGCCAACGAGAACAGATGCAGGAAAACGAAATTGTCATGAACACAGCACCCTTTGCCTTACACTGTGCTTGTCAAAAAAACGGGCAACTGTATCTGTGCCGGTACCGTGCGGCCGCCGCATACTGAGGGGATGAACATGAGCACGCACATCAATCTGTACGAGCACCTGGCCAACGAGCTGGGCGCCCTGATCGACTCGCGTGTGTTCGCCCCGGGCGAGCGGCTGCCGTCCATCCGCCACCTGGCGCAGCAAAAGCGCATCTCGATCAGCACGGTGATGCAAGCCTTGCGCCTGATGGAAGACCGGGGGCAGGTCGATGCGCGGCCCCAGTCCGGCTACTTCGTGCGCCACCGCGCGCCGCGCCGTCCGTGCAGCGCCGACGCGCCGCACCTGAAGGAGCCGGCCTTTGTCGGCATCAATAATCTCTTGATGCGCGTGCTGAAGGACAACGAGACGCGCGACCTGGTGCAGCTGGGCACGGCGTGGCCGCCCGACGAAATCCTGCCCATCAAGCGCATGCAGCGCACCATCAGCGCCGTGGCGCGGCGCGAACCCGCCTTATTAAGCAAGGTCAGCTGCTACGACATCAGCGAAGGCAATTTCCTGCGCCAGGTGACGCGCCGGGCGCTGGACTGGGGCAAGCTGGACCCGGAAGAAATCGTCGTGACGAATTCCTGCACGGAAGCCATCAGCCTGTGCCTGCGCGCCGTGGCCAGGCCGGGCGACACCATCGCCATCGAGTCGGCCACATATTTCGTGCTGCTGCAGATGATCGAAAGCCTGGGCATGAAGGCGCTGGAAATTCCCACCGACCCGAAGACGGGGCCGTCGCTCGACGCGCTGGAGCTCGCCTTGCGCGCCGGCCTCGTGCAAGCGTGCCTGTTCGTGCCGAACGCCAACAACCCGCTCGGTTGCGTCATGCCGGAAGCAAACAAGAAGCGACTGGCGGGGCTGCTGTCGGAATTCAATATCCCGCTGGTGGAAGACGATGTGTACGGCGACCTGTGCTTTGCTCCGCAGCGGCCGTGGCCCGTGAAGGCCTACGACACGAGCGGCAATGTGCTGCTGTGCTCTTCGTTTTCCAAGGCCATCACGCCCGCCTCGCGCGTCGGCTACGTGCTGGCGGGGCGTTTCGCGCAGGAAGTGGCCTTGCTCAAAACCGTGTCGAGCGGCGCCACCAGCCATTTCTTCCAGGCCGTGCTGGCCGATTTTTTGGAAGGCAGCAGCTACGACCAGCAGCTGCGCAAGATGCGGCGCACCCTGGTGCAGCGCATCGCGCGCATGTCCGACGCCGTGGCGGCACACTTTCCGGCGGACTGCATGCTGTCCGAGCCGCAGGGCGGTTTCGTGCTGTGGGTGCAGATGCCGCCGCAGGTCGACGCGCTGGCCCTGCATGGGCAGGCGATCGCCGGTGGCGTGGCTTTCATGCCGGGCCAGCTGTTTTCGGCTTCGGGCAAGTTCGGCAATTATCTGCGCCTCAATTGCGGCAATGCATGGACGCCGCGCATCGAGCAGGCGATCGGCCGCCTGGGCCGCCTGGTGCATGACGCCTTGTAACTATTGCGCGCGCTTCAGTCCCTGTTTTTCACCGTTCGCTCCCTGTTTTTCGCCGCTGGTCGCAAGCCGGTGGCGTTGTGTGTGCCCGTTGGCTAAAGTAGCACCATACCAGCAGCAGTCAACCACACAAACCAACCAGGAGTTACATCATGCACGCACTGAAAAACATGGAAATCGCCTTTGTCGCCGCCGCCGTCATCGCCATCGGCGCCAGTTTCGCCACCGCCGGCGCGAATACGCTGGAAGTGAGCGCCAGCAGCACGGTGGTCGCCCAGGCTGCCGACAGCAAGATGCCGGTCGTCACCGTCAGCGCCCGCCGCCTGAGCGCCGCCGAGAAAGCCGCCTTTATCTAATGCTGGCCTGAGCATCAGTTGTACAGCGGGCGCGAGTGCCCAGCCAGGCTGCCATGACGATGGCGGGCCGTGTGCAAAACTCATAAGGAAGTGAACGGGTCTTGGTACAATGGATGCTTTCGATCCATCGGCACCGACATCCACCCATGATAGATATCCAACTTCTCCGTAAAGACATCGCCACTGTTGCCGTCCGCCTGGCAACGCGCAAATTCCCGCTCGACGTGGCAGGCTTTACCGCCCTCGAAGCCGAGCGCAAGGCGATCCAGACGCGCACCGAAGAACTGCAGGGCAAGCGCAACGCGCTGTCCAAGCAAATCGGCATGTTGAAAGGCAAGGGGGAAGATACCTCGGCCGTGATGGCGCAAGTGTCGGGCCTGGGCGATGAATTGAAAGCCGATGAAGCGGCGCTGACCCTGGTGCAAGCCAAGCTGAGCGACTTCATCATGGCCGTGCCTAACCTGCCGCATGAATCGACGCCCTTAGGCGAAGACGAAGCGGGCAACGTGGAAGTGCGCAAGGTCGGCACGCCGCGCACGTTTGACTTTGAAGTCAAGGATCACGTCGACGTGGGCGCCCCGCTGGGCCTGGACTTCGAAGTGGCCACCAAGCTGACCGGTTCGCGCTTCTCCGTCATGAAGGGCGGCATCGCCCGCCTGCACCGCGCGCTGGCGCAATTCATGCTCAACACGCACGTGGACGAGCACGGCTACACGGAATGCTATACGCCGTACATGGTGAACGCCGATTCGCTGCGCGGCACGGGCCAGCTGCCGAAATTCGAAGCCGATCTGTTTTCGGTGAAAAAAGGCGGCGCGGAAGGCGAGGGCGAAACCTTCTACCTGATCCCCACGTCGGAAGTGACCTTGACCAACATCGCCCGCGATGAAATCCTCGCGCTCGACCAATTGCCCCTGAAAATGACGGCCCACACGCCATGCTTCCGTTCGGAAGCGGGCAGCTACGGCCGCGACACGCGCGGCATGATCCGCCAGCACCAGTTCGATAAAGTCGAAATGGTGCAAGTGGTGCACCCGGATACCTCGTACCAGGTGCTGGACGAGATGGTCGGCCATGCGGAAGCCATCCTGCAACGCCTGGGCCTGCCATACCGCGTGATGTCGCTGTGCACGGGCGACATGGGTTTCGGCGCCACCAAGACCTTCGACCTGGAAGTGTGGCTGCCGGCGCAAAACACCTACCGTGAAATCTCGTCCCTGTCGAACTGCGAAGCCTTCCAGACCCGCCGCATGCAAGCGCGTTTCCGCAACGCCGCCGGCAAGCCGGAACTGGCGCACACCCTGAACGGCTCCGGCCTGGCCGTGGGCCGCACCCTGGTCGCCGTGCTGGAAAACTACCAGCAAGCGGACGGCAGCGTCGAGATCCCGGCAGTGCTGCGCCCGTACATGGGCGGCCTGACGCATCTGAAGGCTTAAAAGGCTCAGGCAGTCGCTGCAATGAAAGGCTGAAAATAGTCCTTCCATTTTCTCAAGCGGCTGCTATAATCTTGCCTTCTCGCAGCAATGCGGGAAAGACCGCAGCAAATGGAGAGGTGGCAGAGTGGTCGAATGTACTTGACTCGAAATCAAGCGTACGTTAAATCGTACCGTGGGTTCGAATCCCACCCTCTCCGCCAGAACAAATAGAGAAAGCTCCCGCAAGGGAGCTTTTTTTATTTGTGGCGGCGAAGAGGAGTACGCCCCCTGCGGGGCGTACGCGTGGGATTCGAAGACGAGCGCGTACTCGCGCGAGGCTCCCCGAATCGTCAAACTGGTTTTCACGCGTGCGCCAAGGTGGCGTCTGCGAAGGCGCGCCGCGCTTCGCGCGAGGCTCCCCGAATCATCAAACTGGTTTTCACGCGTGCGCCAAGGTGACCTCAGCAAAGGCGAGCCGCGCTTCGCGCGAGGCTCCCCGAATCGTCAAACTGGTTTTCACGCGTGCGCCAAGGTGGCGTCTGCAAAGGCGAGCCGCGCCGCGCGCCAGCCTCCCCGAATCGTCCAATTGGTTTTTGGTTTGGCTACCAGCCTTCAGTTGCAAATCACCAATAAAACCCCTACCCAAGCCAACAATCCCCATGCTAAAATAGCGCCTCGTTCAAACGGACACGTCAGTTTGAACGAATAGACCGCAGTAAACGGAGAGGTGGCAGAGTGGTCGAATGTACTTGACTCGAAATCAAGCGTACGTTAAATCGTACCGTGGGTTCGAATCCCACCCTCTCCGCCAGAATACATAAGAGAAGCTCCCGCAAGGGAGCTTTTTTTATGCCCGCAAGATCAAAAAACCAGCGGCGCAAAGTCCAGGCAGAAAAGCCGCCCAAAGCGCGCAGCGCAAGGCGATTTTTCCTCCATTCAAGCTTGAGTGGCCAGCCCACCCCTCGCGCCAGAGTCCACCTTTCCCCGGCTCAGCCATGGTAATCTACCTCCTCCCATCCCGCCCCCACCAATAAATGCAATGAGCCAATTCTGGAGCACCATCGTCAGCGAGCTGACCCCTTACATCCCCGGCGAGCAACCAAAACTGCCCGGCCTGGTCAAACTGAACACCAACGAAAACCCCTACGGCCCGTCGCCGCAGGTGCTGGCCGCGCTGCGCGAAGCCGCCGATGACAGCCTGCGCCTGTACCCCGATCCATCCGCCAGCGAACTGAAGCAAACCCTCGCTGATTACCACGGCCTGAACAGCGCGCAAGTGTTTGTCGGCAATGGTTCCGACGAAGTGCTGGCGCTGGCCTTCATGGCCTTGCTCAAGCACGATGCGCCGCTGCTGTTCCCCGACATCAGCTACAGCTTCTACCCCGTGTATTGCAAGCTGTACGGCATCGATTACCGCACCGTACCGCTCGACGATGCCATGCGCATCCGTCCGGAAGACTACCAGGGGCCATGCGGCGCCATCATCTTCCCGAATCCGAATGCGCCGACGGGCGTGGACTTGCCGCTGGCCGGCGTGGAAGCCATGCTGCGCGCGCATCCCGACACCGTGGTGGTGGTCGATGAAGCGTATGTGGATTTCGGCGGCGAGAGCGCCGTGGCCCTGGTCGAGCGTTATCCGAACTTGCTGGTGGTGCAGACGTTCTCGAAGTCGCGCTCGCTGGCGGGCTTGCGCGTCGGCAGTGCTTTCGGGCATGCGGACCTGATCGAGGCGCTGGAACGGGTGAAGAACAGTTTCAACTCGTATCCGCTGGATCGGCTGGCGCTGGCCGGCGCCGTCGCCTCGCTGCGCGATGAAGCGTATTTCCAGCAGACGCGCCAGGCCGTGATCGCCAGCCGCGAACAGCTGACGGCGGACTTGGCGGCGCTGGGTTTCGAGGTGCTGCCGTCGGTGGCCAACTTTGTCTTTGCCCTCCACCCGCGGCATGACGCGGCGCAGCTGGCAGCCGGCTTGCGCGCCAGATCGGTGATCGTGCGCCATTTCAACGCGCCACGCATCAGCCAGTATTTGCGCATCAGCATCGGTAACGTGGGGGAGTGCGCGGCCCTGATGGCGGCCCTGCGTGCCTTGTTGTAATTCCTTTCCTTTGTAGCGGCCACTGCCCATGGCGGCGGTGGCGCCAATTCTTTCAGAGCCTATCAAAAAGTGTAGACATGCCAACCTGGCATGTTACTATGACGTAAGTCGATATATCACCAGTTGATATAGCGATCTGCGCTATATCGGCTATCGCAATAGGGGAGGAATATGGATGCATCGATAGACAAGCTGCTGCCCTTGTCGGAAGCCACATACTACATTTTGCTGGCCTTGAACGAGCCGGCGCATGGCTACGCCATCATGCAGCAAGTCGAGGCCATCAGTGAGGGCGCCGTCAAGATCGGGCCGGGCACCATGTACGGGGCGTTTGCCAACCTGGAAAAGCAGGGCTTGATCGTGATGGTGAGGGAAGCCGAGCGTCGCAAGGTCTACACCATGACGGAGATGGGGCGCCATGTGCTGCTGGCACAATTGCGACGCTTGCGGTTGATGGTGCGCGTGGGCGAGGCGAGTGCGCCTTTTTTAGCAAAATATTGAGGTGAAACAGCATGAGTGAGCAACGGTCGCATGTCTATAAATGGTTCATCGAGCTTGATGATGGCGAGATCGAGCAATGGCTGCGTTCGCAAGCCCTGGCAGGCTGGCATTTGAAGGGTTTTCTCATGCCTTGCCGGTTTACGTTTGTCCGGGGCGAACCCTCCGATGAGGTCTACCGTTTCGACTCTTTTCCGGCTTGGAAGCGCAGCGCCGATTATGACCAGCTGTGCCAGGATGCCGGCTGGGAGCTGGTGTTTTACTGGTGGGGCAGTTATTGCTGGCGCAAGCCTGCGGCAGACGGCCAGCCGAATGAAATTTACACGGATACGGCATCGAAGATTGCCAGGCAGCAGCGCTTGCTGATGTATTTCGGCTTGACCGGTTTGCTGTTGATATTCAACCTGCTGGGCAGCCGCGACCGCGAGATGGACACGCTGCGGATGGTGCTGACGGGGGGGCAACTGGCCTTGGTCGTGCCCATGTCCTACCTGATCTGGCGCACCATCAGCCGCTTGCGCCGCCTGCGCCGGCAGGCGCTTTAGGCCCATCGGGCGCTGGTAACCGTGCCGTCATGCACGGCCATTGCGCGTCAATGAATGGATGCAAGCGGTAGCATGATGAACAGGATGGAAAAAGCTTTCAATCTGGCGCGAGATCGTGTCTTGGATGGCAGGCCTGGTACGGCTGCCGGCAGCCGTACCAGGTGCCAGTTTGCCTAGTGCTGGCTGGCCCGGCGGCGGCGGGTCATGAAGCCCAGCAAGCCCAGGCCGCCCAGCAGCATGCCGTAGGTGGCTGGTTCCGGTACGGCCGACACGGAAAAGTCATTGATGGTCGGCCAGATGCCGACCTGTCCTGCCGTGCTGACGGCCAGGTCCGAGAAGGCACCCGTCGACAGGAAGCCGATGAACGAGCCTTGTGTCGGCAGCGCCAGTTCGTAGGTGAGCAGTTCACCCAGCGCATTGCGCGCTGTCAGGGTGACGCTCTGGGCTGCGGCATATCCGCCCTGGACGTTCGAGCCGAAGAAGAATCCGCCCACGCCACGCACGTCACTGGAAAAGTTAGAAAACAGCACGCTGTCGTCGCGGCTATTGGTGCTCAGCCAGTTGTCGCTGCCCGTGCCGGCGCCATACAGGATGGGCGAGGCGCCCACACTGCTGACCGTGTAGCTGTAGTTGCCGGCGTTGCGGCTCAGCGGGCTGTCAAGCGCATCGATCGGCAAATCGTCAAAGGTATCGACACCGGTATTACCGGCCGCTGCCAGATAGGCGGACTGGCTGGTGAAGACCGTGATGTCGGCGTGTGCGGCGCTGGCGGCGAGCAGCAGGGCGGCGGCGCTGATGATTTTCAGGCGGGAGAAAGTGGTTTGCAAGATCGACTCCTTCACAAGGGTTGGGAAAAGGATGCGGCAAAATGTTTACTTATTTATAATGCCAGTTCAATATAATATTAACTAGAAAAAAATGCAATACAAAGTTCTTTATGATAATTTCCGCCTTGTATAGCTGAAATACGGATGTTTCCCTGTTGCCACTGCTAGTGCCTCAAAATGCGCACAGGGCAGCGCCATGCTGCCGCCAGGGGCCATTTGTGCAACAATAATCGGATTCATTCATCGACAGGACGGACAATATGGCAAAAGTGGCATTCATCGGTTTGGGCGTCATGGGTTTCCCCATGGCAGGCCATCTGGCGGCGGGCGGGCACGACGTCACCGTGTACAACCGCAACCCGGCCCGCGCGCAAGCCTGGCTGGAGCAGCACAAGGGCAGCAGCGCCGCCACGCCGGCCGCCGCTGCCGCGGGTGCCGAGTTCGTCTTCACCTGCATCGGCAACGACAATGATTTGTATCAAGTCATCCTGGAAGAGGGCGGCTTGCTGTCCGCCATGGCGCCGGGCAGCATCCTGATCGACCATACGACGGCCTCGGCTGAAGCGGCGCGCACCATCCATGCAGCGGCAAAAGAAAAAGGCGTGTTCTTCTTGGACGCGCCCGTGTCCGGCGGCCAGGCGGGTGCGGAAAATGGCAAGCTGACGGTGATGGTGGGCGGTGATGCCGAAGCGTATGCGCGCGCCGAGCCCGTCATCGCGTTGTTTGCGCGTGCCGTCACCTACATGGGTGCCTCCGGTTCGGGCCAGCTCACAAAAATGGTCAACCAGATCTGCATCGCCGGCCTGGTGCAAGCCCTGAGCGAAGGCATCGCCTTTGCGGAAAACGCGGGCCTGGACGCGGCGCTGGTGGTCGACGTGATTTCCAAGGGCGCGGCACAGTCGTGGCAGCTGGAAAACCGCGGCAAGACCATGATAGAGCGCAAGTTCGATTTCGGTTTCGCCGTCGACCTGATGCGCAAGGACCTGGGCATCTGCCTGGCCGAAGCCAAGCGCAATGGCAGCGACCTGCCCGTGACGACCTTGACCGACCAGTTCTATGGCGAAGTGCAGCAGGCGGGCGGTAACCGTTACGACACGTCCAGCCTGATTACCCGCCTGAACAAAAAGTAAAATTTAATTCGTCAGTAGCGAGCGGCGCGTCCCTGCAAAGGGCCGCGCCGCTTGTCGTTTGCGGGAGCGAAAAGTAAAAAACGTCAGTTTCCGGAACATCCGGTTTCGATTTTCATGGAAAAGCATGGACTTCGCGGTCTCATCGTGTATTATTAAAAAACGAGATGAAATGTCCCAATTTTTAAAACATTACGAGCGGACCCGCATGAAAACCAACTCCTCAGCGATAACACGCGTTGTCGACAAGAACATTCCCTATCTCTCTTCCGCTGTCGCCATCTGGCGCCCCCGCGCCGTGCTGCGCAGCTGGCCCGGCGTGGCGATCGCGCTGGTGATCGCCCTGTCGGCTACTTTCATTTCCAGCAATTACGGCGGCCCGCAACTGCTGTACGCGCTGTTCTTCGGCCTGGCCTTCCACTTCCTGGCAGCCGACCCCACCTGCAAGCCCGGCATCGAGTTTTGCAGCAAGATTCTACTGCGCACGGGCGTGGCCCTGCTGGGCGCGCGCATTACCTTCAACCAGATCGCTTCCGTGGGCGTGACGCCCTTGCTGATTGTCGTCGGCGGCCTGGTGGCGACGCTGGGCTTCGGCTACCTGCTGGCCAGGTGGCTGAAACGGCCCATCACGGAAGGCATTTTGTCCGGTGGTTCGGTGGCCATCTGCGGCGCCTCGGCCGCGCTGGCCATCTCGGCGGTGCTGCCGCAGACCAAGGAAAACGAAAAATTCACCCTGCTGACGGTGGTGGGCGTGACGACCCTGTCGACCCTGGCCATGATCGTCTATCCGCTGCTGGTCAAGCTGCTGGGCTTTGACCCGACGGAAGCGGGCGTGTTTATCGGCGGCACGATCCATGACGTGGCGCAAGTGGTGGGCGCGGGCTACCTGGTCAGCAACCACACGGGCGACGTCGCCACCTTCGTCAAGCTGACGCGCGTGGCCTGCCTGGTGCCTGTCGTGCTGGGCCTGTCGATCATGTTCAAGCGCAAGGACGGCAAGAGCGAAGTCGATGCGCCGCCGCTGGTGCCTTTCTTCCTGATCGGCTTTGTCTGGCTGGTCATCACCAACAGCCTGGGCCTGATCCCGCAGGAAGTGAATGGCTGGATCAACAATGCCTCGCGCGCCTGCCTCGTCATCGCCATCGCCGCGCTGGGCGTCAAGACCTCGTTCCAGTCGCTGGCCTCGCTGGGCTGGCGTCCCGTGGTCATGCTGGTGATGGAAACGGTGTGGATCGCCGCCTTTGTCGCCATCGCCGTGCTGCTGACGCGCTAAGCGCACCAGGCCCGCCATGAAAGTCCTCGTTCTCGGCGCCGGCGTGGTCGGCACGGCCACGGCCTGGTATTTGCGCCAGGCGGGCCACGACGTGCGCGTGCTGGAGCGCCAGGCGGGCGCGGCGCAGGAAACCAGCTTCGGCAATGGCGGGCAGATTTCCGTCTCGCACGCGGAACCGTGGGCCAATCCCGCCACCCTGCGCAAGGTGCTGACATGGCTGGGCAAGGACGATGCGCCGCTGCTGTTCCGTCCCCGCCTCGACCCGCTGCAATGGCGGTGGGCGCTGCACTACCTGCGCGAATGCCTGCCATCGAGGGTGGCGCGCAACATGCGCCAGATCGTCGCCCTGGCCGAGTACAGCCGGCAGAGCCTGCAAGCCTTGCGGCGCGAAACGGGCATCGCGTATGACCACCTGGAGCGGGGCATTTTGCATTTCTATACGGACCAGCAGGAGTTCGATAAATCGCAGTCCGGCGCGGCGCTCTTGCGCGAGCTGGGCTGCCCGCGCAATACCGTCAGCGCCGATGAAGTCATCCGCATCGAGCCGGCCCTGGCGCATGCGCGGGGCCAGATCGTCGGCGGCGATTTTACGGCCAGCGACGAGTCGGGCGACGTGCACTTGTTTACCACGGCGCTGGCGGCCCGCGCGGCGGCGGCCGGCGTGGATTTCTGCTTTGGCACGACGGTGACCCGCTTGCTGCTGGACGGCGAAAGAGTGACTGGCGTGGAATGCATCGATGCGCAGGGGCGCCACCGCAGCGAATATGCGGATGCCGTGGTGGTGGCCATGGGCAGCTTTTCCGCGCCCCTGCTGCGCCCGCTGGGCATGCGCTTGATGCTGTATCCGGGCAAAGGCTATTCCGCAACCTATCCGATACTCGACCCCGCCAGCGCACCGACCGTGTCGCTCACTGACGACGGCCACAAGCTGGTGTTTTCGCGCCTGGGATCGCGCCTGCGCGTGGCGGGTACGTGCGAGCTGAACGGCTACACGCGCGAACTCAATCCCGTGCGCTGCGCCGCCATCACGCGCCGCGTGCAAGCGCTGTTCCCTGATGCCTGCGATTACGGCGACCCCGTCTACTGGGCCGGCTTGCGCCCGCTCACGCCATCGAACGTGCCGTATATCGGGGCCACGCGCTACCGCCAGCTCTTCCTCAACACGGGCCACGGCACCCTGGGCTGGACCATGGGCTGCGGCGCGGGCAGGGCGATCGCCGACCTCGTATCCGGGCGGCGACCTGACGTCGATTTTGCGTTTTGCGGGGAAACCCAAGGAAAAAGGCTGGGGTCGGTCCCACCGGGAGCGGAATGTGGCCCATTGGGCCACGTTCCCCCTCAGGGGCCGACCCCGGATTTTGCTTCTGGTTTAAATGAATTGCACAGGAGATCAAGATGAGAGACGCCACCGCCCCCAGCCCAACACCGGCCGGCCTGACCCTGGCCGGCACCACCTACCAGTCGCGCCTGCTTGTAGGTACCGGCAAATACAAGGATTTCGAGGAAACGCGCCTGGCCATCGAGGAGAGCGGCGCCGAGATCGTCACCGTCACGATACGGCGCGTGAATATCGGCCAGGAAAAAGGCGAGCCGAACTTGCTCGATTTTATTCTACCGTCGAAATACACGATTCTGCCCAACACGGGCGGCTGCTACAACGCGCGCGACGCCGTCTACACCTTGCAACTGGCACGCGAACTGCTGGGCGGCCATCAGCTGTGCAAGCTGGAAGTGCTGGGCGATGAAAAGACGCTGTTCCCGAACATGCCGGAAACGCTGAAGGCGGCGCAGGAACTGGTGCGCGACGGCTTCCAGGTGATGGTGTATTGCAGCGATGACCCCATCCAGGCGCGCATGCTGGAAGACATCGGCTGCATCGCCGTCATGCCGCTGGCGTCATTGATCGGCTCGGGCATGGGCATTTTGAACCCATGGAACTTGTCCCTGATCATCGAGCAAGCCACGGTGCCCGTACTGGTCGATGCCGGCGTCGGCACGGCGTCGGACGCGGCCATCGCCATGGAACTGGGCTGCGACGGCATCCTGATGAATACCGCGATTGCCGCGGCGCGCGAACCCATCCGCATGGCGCGCGCCATGAAATTGGCAGTGCAGGGCGGACGCGAGGCTTACCTGGCCGGACGCATGCCGAAAAGTATGACGCAGCCGGGTGCCATGCGCGCCTCGGCCTCGTCACCGATGGCCGGGCTGATCGCCTGAGCCAGATTTGCAGCAAGGCAGTTGATTATCGTTTCAAGCGTTTATAAAAACCACAATACCTGGAGATGACATGAAACACACACTCGTAGCGGCCGCCATCCTGGCCTCCTTTGTTGCCGGCAACGCCAGCGCCCAGTCGTCCGTCACCGTGTACGGCTTGCTCGACGCGGGCCTGACCTCCGAGCATGGCGGCGCGGAAGGCTCCGTCACCAAGCTGGCCACCGGCGTGCAGTCGGGCAGCCGCATCGGCTTCAAGGGCACGGAAGACCTGGGCAATAATCTGAAGGCCAACTTCCTGCTGGAAAACGGCCTCGACCTCGACACGGGCGCCTACCGCCAGGGCGCCTTGTTCGGACGCAAGGCCTACGTGGGCCTGTCGGGTGGCTTCGGTGCCGTGAATATCGGCTTGCAGCACAACCCGCTGTTTACCGCGCTGGACAATATTGACCCGTTCGAGACGGGCATGACGGGCGCGTCGATCAACCTGATGAGCGTGGCCAGCCTGCGCACGAAAAACTCCATCATGTACGAGACACCCAAGGTGAACGGTTTGTCGGCCGCCATCATGTATGGCCTCGGCGAAAAGCCGGACAGCAATACCCTGGGTCGCACCATCGACTTTTCCATCGATTACGCGAATGGCCCGCTGGTACTGACCCTGGCGCACGACAACCGCAAGGACACGCCGCTGAACACGGCCAAGGTCACCTTGCTGGGCGGCACCTACGACTTCGGCCCGGCCAAGCTGCACGCCGCGTATGAGACGGACAAGGATGACGCGGGCACGGATTTCCGCAGCTACATGCTGGGCGCATCGGCCCCCGTGGGTGCGGCCGGCAGCGTGATGGCGTCCTACATCAAGAAGGATGACCGCACGAATGCGCGCCGCGGCGGGCGCCAGCTGGCCATCGGCTACACCTATGCCTTGTCCAAGCGCACGAATCTGTACACCTCGTACGGGCGCATCAACAACGATGGCGCGGGCACCAACTTCGTCGGCGACGCTTCCAGCGGCGGCAGCGTGCCCTTGCCTGGGCATGACTCGAGCGCCTTTACGGCCGGCATGCGTTTGAAGTTCTAAGACGCGGCGCAGGACGAAGCGATGGCGGGCTGTCTGTTGCGGATAGCCCGCCATTGTTGTTTCAGGAGTGGCTCAAAGTCACGGATTCCGGATTCAGGAATGAAACAGTCCGATTTTTCATGAAATTTCATTGACAGCGCATTTCGCAACCGTTAAATTGAACACGTATTTCAAATATCGGAACAAAATATACCGATTTTTTATAAAACCGTAAGGAGACTGAGCCATGACCGATTTGTCCGACCAAAAAGCCGCCGCCGCTGCCGCCACCGCTGCAACCCCGGTTGGCCCGCAAAAAATGACGCCTTCCGAAGCGTTCGTGGAAACCCTGGCCGCCAATGGCGTGACCGACATGTTCGGCATCATGGGCTCGGCCTTCATGGATCCGATGGATATTTTTGCCCCGGCCGGCATCCGTCTGATTCCCGTCGTGCACGAGCAGGGCGCCGGCCACATGGCTGACGGTTACGCCCGCGTTTCGGGCCGCCATGGCGTCGTCATCGGCCAGAACGGCCCCGGCATCAGCAATTGCGTCACCGCCATTGCCGCCGCCTACTGGGCGCACACCCCGGTCGTGATCATTACCCCCGAGACGGGCACCATGAGCATGGGCCTGGGCGGCTTCCAGGAAGCCAACCAGCTGCCGATGTTCGAGGAATTTACCAAGTACCAGGGCCACGTCACCAATCCGGCCCGCATGGCGGAATTCACGGGCCGCTGCTTTGACCGTGCCATGTCGGAAATGGGCCCGACGCAACTGAACATCCCACGCGACTATTTTTATGGCGAAATCAAGGCCGAGATTCCAAAACCGAACCGCCTGGACCGTGGCGCCGGCGGCGAGCAAAGCCTTAACGATGCGGCCGAACTGCTGGCGACAGCCAAGTTCCCCGTGATCATCTCGGGCGGCGGCGTCGTCATGGGCGAGGCCATCGAAGAGTGCAAGGCGCTGGCCGAGCGCCTGGGCGCGCCCGTGGTGAACAGCTATCTGCATAACGATTCCTTCCCCGCCAGCCATCCGCTGTGGTGCGGTCCGCTCGGCTATCAGGGATCGAAGGCAGCCATGAAACTGATCGCCCAGGCCGACGTCGTCGTCGCCTTGGGTTCGCGCCTGGGACCGTTCGGCACCTTGCCGCAGCACGGCATGGATTACTGGCCAAAGAACGCCAAGATCATCCAGATCGACGCCGACAACAAGATGCTGGGCCTGGTCAAGAAAATCTCCGTCGGCATCTGCGGCGACGCCAAGGCAGCTGCGAAAGCCATCCTGGCGCGCCTCGATGGCAAGTCGCTCGACTGCGACGCGACCCGCGACGAGCGCTATGCCACCGTGCAAGCGGAAAAGGCGGCGTGGGAAGAAGAGCTGACCAACTGGACGCATGAAAAAGATGCGTACAGCCTGGACATGATCGAAGAGCAGAAGAAAGAGCCGGGCAATTATCTGCACCCGCGCCAGGTCTTGCGCGAGCTGGAAAAAGCCATGCCGGAAGACGTGATGGTGTCGACCGACATCGGCAACATCAACTCGGTGGCGAACAGCTATTTGCGCTTTGAAAAGCCGCGCAGCTTCTTTGCGGCGATGAGCTTTGGCAACTGCGGCTACGCGTTCCCGACCATCATCGGCGCCAAGGTGGCCGCGCCGCACCGTCCGGCCGTGTCGTATGCGGGCGACGGCGCCTGGGGCATGAGCCTGATGGAAACCATGACCTGCGTGCGCCACAACATTCCCGTGACGGCCGTGGTGTTCCACAACCGCCAGTGGGGCGCGGAAAAGAAAAACCAGGTGGATTTCTATAACCGCCGCTTTGTGGCCGGTGAACTCGACAACCAGAGCTTTGCGGAGATCGCGCGCGCCATGGGTGCCGAAGGCATCACGGTAGACAAGCTGGAAGACGTGGGCCCGGCCTTGAAGAAGGCGATCGACATGCAGATGAATGAAGGCAAGACGACCATCATCGAAATCATGTGCACGCGCGAGCTGGGCGACCCGTTCCGCCGCGATGCACTGAGCAAACCAGTGCGTCATTTGGATAAGTATAAAGACTATGTTTGATGCGCTGATGTTGTTGGATTACGCCCTCTGGGCTAATCCAACCTACGTGTAGCACGTATCGAATGCGTAGGTCGGATTAGCCGGGCCCTGGCCCGGCGTAATCCGACACCACTCTGACCGATCCTTGTATGACCCCGGCCATGCCGGGTTTTATGTGCCGGAACCATCTTTGTGCTTCCATGGTTCCGGCATTTTTTTACCGAATTGGAGTCGCCATGAAAGCCCTGCACCGCATCATCGCGCAAGCCCGCGCCGTGCCGAAAAACATCGTCTTGTGCGAGGGCGACGACGCGCGCGTGCTGCAGGCGGCCGCGCGTGCCGCTGCTGAAGGGCTGGCGCGCATCACCATCGTCGGCCAGCCGGCCGCCATCCTGGCCCTGGCGAACGAACAGAACCTGGACCTGGGCAGCGTGCGCCTGGTCGACCCTGCCACTTCCAGCGAAGCGGAGCACTATGCCCAGCAATTGTTCCTGCTGCGCCAGGCCAAGGGCATGACGGTGGAGCAAGCGAGGATCGCCGTGCAGGATCCGCTGTGCTACGCCAACCTGATGGTGCGCCTGGGCGACGCGGACGGCTGCGTGGCGGGGGCCGTGCACACGACGGCCAATGTGGTGCGCAGCGCCATCCAGATCATCGGCGTCGATCCCGCCTTCAAGCTGGTGTCGAGCTTTTTCCTCATGATGCTGTGCGAACCTTTCCACAGCCTGAAGGGTGGTTTCATCTTTTCCGACTGCGCCCTGGTGGTCGATCCGAAAGCGGAGGAACTGGCCGACATCGCCATGGCCGCGGCCGACAGCGCGCAAGCCTTGCTGATGGAAGAGCCGCGCGTCGCCATGCTGTCGTTTTCCACCAGCGGCAGCGCCCACCACGCGGCCGTCGACAAGGTGCATGCGGCCACCGACAGGGTCAAGGCGCAGCGCCCGCTGCTGGCCATCGATGGCGACGTGCAGCTGGACGCGGCCATCGTGGCCGAGATTTCGCAACGCAAAGTCAAGGATTCCGTCGTCAACGGCCGCGCGAATGTGCTGGTGTTCCCGAACCTGGACGCGGGCAATATCGGCTACAAGCTGGCCGAGCGCATGGGCGGCGCCGTCGCCATCGGCCCCTTGCTGCAAGGCTTGCAAAAGCCCGCCAACGATCTGTCGCGCGGCTGCAGCGCCGACGATGTGTACAACGTCATTGCGGTCACGGCCGTGCAGGCCCAGGGTGGACGCTGACTTTCTGTTCAGCCTGCCCGTGCTGGCGCTGCTGGCCGTGGTGGCGGCGGGCACGTATTTCCAGACCGTCACGGGCTTTGGCCTGGGCATGATCGTCATGGGCGTGGCCAGCGGCCTGGGCCTGGCGCCCGTGCCGGCCCTGGCGGCGCTCGTCAGTTTATTGTCGCTGGCCAACTGCCTGGTGGCCTTGCCAGGTGCCTTGCACCACCTGGACTGGCGCGCCATCCGCGCCGCCAGCATCGGCTTGCTGCCGGCCATGGCGGCCGGCGTCTTGCTGCTCGGCTACCTGGACCAGGCCTATGCGCCGCTGCTGCATTTGCTGCTGGGCGCGGCCATCGTGTATGGCGGCGTCAGCATCTTGCTACAGGCGCCGCCGGGCCCCGGTGCTGCCGACAAGCGCAGCTTCTTCATCAGCGGCGTGTGCGGCGGCCTGTTTTCCGGCCTGTTTTCGCTGGCCGGCCCGCCGCTCGTGTACCAGTTCTACCGCCAGGAAATGAGCCTGAAAACCATCCGCTACAGCCTGATCTTCCTGTTCGCCATCAGCGCGGGCGGGCGCTCGCTGATGGCGGGCAGCCAGGGCCAGCTCGATGCGAAAGTGCTGCTGCTGTGCGCGCTGGCCTTGCCCGTGGGCGTGCTGGCGACGATGGCCGGGAAACGCTATCCGCCGCCGATCGCCCAGCGCGGCATGCGCCGCATCGCGTTTGCCGTGCTGACCGCCATCGGCATTTCGCTGATGGTGGCGGCCGTGCCGCAACTGCTGGGCTAGTTTGCAAGCGTGCGGCGCTTGCAAAATATGCAAACAGCCTTTATATTCTCGGTTCTTTCTAGAACCTCTTCCTTATTGGAGCCAAAAGTGCCTCGCTTCTTCGCCATCACCTGCTAACGCTGACGAAATGCTCTCTGCAGCATCGTTCGGCGCGTTGACGCCCCCGATTGCTGCGGCACTGTTTTTACTCCCCCCGCACACGTATCCGAGACTTTAGTCTCGATCGTCCACGCCCGAACACGTCGTCAGCACCCCTGACCCTGTATGGACACGCCTGCGGTGAACGCGGCGTGGGACGCTATGTTTTTACAATCTTTACCCTTATTCAAATACCCGCGCACGCCGCACCTGGAAGGCTCGCGCCTGCAGGAGGGCGACGACGGCTCGGACCAGATGCCCCTGAAAAAGCTGGCCGGCCAGTACGTCGTCATCGAGGAAAAAATCGATGGCGCGAACTCCGCCGTGTCGTTCAGCGATGCGGGCGAAGTGCTGCTGCAGTCACGTGGCCATTACCTGGCGGGCGGCGGCAGCGAACGCCAGTTCAACCTGCTGAAACCGTGGGCGCATGCGCACGAACACGCCTTGCTGAGCTTGCTGGAAGACCAGTATGTGCTGTTTGGCGAATGGTCGTACAGCAAGCATTCCGTGTTTTACGACCGGCTGCCCCATTACTTCAACGAGTTCGACGTGTATTGCCGCCGCAGCCAGATGTTTTTGTCGACGGCGCGCCGTCACGCCATGCTGGCCGGCTCGCCCGTGCTGTCCGTCCCCGTGCTGTATGCGGGATTGATGCCCGCCACGCCGAAACAGCTGTGGCAGCTGCTGCGCCATTCACTGGCCAAGTCCCGTCTGTGGCGCGACACGTTTGAACACGCGGTGGCGCGCGAACGCCTGCCGCTGGACCTGTGCTGGAAGCAGACGGACAAGTCCGACCACGCGGAAGGCCTGTACCTGAAGGTGGAGGACGATGAGCAAGTGCTGGCCCGCTACAAGCTGGTGCGCCATGACTTTACGCAAACCATCCTCGACAGCGGCTCGCACCACAGCACGCGGCCCTTGATCCCCAACCAGCTTGCCGACGGCGTCGACCTGTATGCGCCGCAGCCGCTGGTCACGTGGGAAAGCCTGGGTTTGCACACCTGCCGGTCGCTCGACGAACTGGCAGTTTTTTCAAGGAATACAAAATGATGCACTGGAAAACCCTGCAGCAACTGGTGCCGCCAGCGGGCCGGTCGCCCGATTTCAATGCTTGCCTGGCCGCCTTCCCGCAGCTGGAACTGGCCAAGACGACGCCGCAAAACCCCGTCTACCACGCGGAAGGCGATGTGTGGACGCATACCATGATGGTGGTGGAATCCCTGCTGGCCATGCCCGACTACCGGCAAGCCACGCGGGCGCAACAGGAAATCGTGTTTCTCGCCGCCTTGCTGCACGACGTGGCCAAGTGCAGCACGACGGTGATCGATCCGGTGACGGGCGCCATCGGCCAGCCCGGCCACTCGCGCAAGGGCGCCCTCGATGCGCGCATCGCCCTGTGGGATTGCGACGTGCCGTTTGCCGCGCGCGAGGAAATCTGCCGCCTGATCAATGTGCACCAGGTGCCGTTCTTTGCGCTGGAACAATCGCGGCGCGGCGTGACGCCCGAGTTCACCGTGCGCGAGCTGTCGTGGCAAGTCGATATCCGGCTGCTGGCCATGCTGGCCGAGGCCGATATCCGCGGACGCATCTGTCCCGATCCGCAGCGCATTTTGGATGCCATCGAGCTGTTCCGCGAACTGGCGCGCGAGGAAGGCTGCTATGGCCAGCGCAGGGTGTTTGTCGACGATCACACGCGTGTGAAATATTTTCGCGGCGTCGAGGCGCATCCCGATTATTCCCTGTTCCAGGAGCCGGGTTCGCACGTGATCGTCATGTCGGGCTTGCCCGCGTCGGGCAAGAATACGTGGGTGGAGAAGCACCATCCGCGCCTGCCCGTCGTGTCTTTCGACGATGCGCGCACGGCCCTGGGCTTGAAGCACGGCAAGAACGAGGGACTGGTGGGCGACTATGCGGAAGAGCGGGCGCGCGAACTGTTGCGCAAGGGTGAGCCGTTCGTCTGGAACGCCACGCATCTGTCCAAGCTGATGCGCGAAAAGACGCTCAACCTGCTGTACAAATATCACGCGCAGGTGGAACTCGTGTACCTGGAACAGCCGCGCAAGGAGTTGCTGCGGCGCAACGGCCAGCGCGACACGTCGCTCAGCAACAAAAAGCTGCAAGCGATGCTGTGGAACTGGGAAATCCCGCTGCCGATGGAGGCGCACACGGTGCGCTACGAGGTGGGCTGAACGCTAGCGTTTGCGGCCACCAAGCAACTGCGCGATCTCGCTGAACAGTTCATTGTTCAGCGAGGCGGGCAGGGTGGTGGCCAGGCTGCGGCTGTAGTAGGCGCCCAGGTCCAGGCCCAGCCCCAGCCCGCAAATCTCCACGGCGCCCTGCGCTTCGCGGCGCGTCACCACGTGTTTCAGATGCTGGGCCAGGTAAAACTCGTCGTTGGCCAGATTCGTTGCCGTGTCCATGGGGCAACCGTCGGAGACGACGAGCAGTATGCGCCGCCGTTCCGGGCGCGCCAGCATGCGCGTGCAGGCCCAGTCCACGGCTTCGCCATCGGCGCCTTCGCGGTACAGGTCCGCCTTCAGCAGGGCGGCAATGTCGGGCCGCGCGCGGCGCCAGCTGGTATCGCCATCCTTGAAGACCATGTGCACGAGTTCGTTCAAGCGGCCCGGATTCGCCGGCGAGCGGGCGCGCATCCAGTCGCGTTTGACTCTTCCCCCGTTCCACGCGCCCGTCGTAAAGCCCAGCAACTCGGTGGCAACGCCAGCCTGGTCCAGTGCGCGCAGCACAATGTCGAGCAGCACGGCCACGGATTCCGCATGCGTCTTCATGGAGCCGGAGCAATCGACGAGAACGGTGACGAGGCAATCGGCTTGCGGTAAAAATTGCTCCTTGCGGAACAGCCTGCGCTCGGACGGCGAGCTGATCAGCTGAGCCAGGCGGCGCCCGTCGATATAACCCTCTTCTTCGCCAAACGACCAGCCTTCACGCTGTGGCACGGCCAGTAATTGCGTGAAATGCCGCGCCAGGCGGGCCGTGTTGATGCCCAGGCTGGCGATGCGAGCATCCATGCGTTCGCGGTATTCGAGCAGCAGGGCGCGGCGCACGAGTTCGCCCGCTTTTTCTTCGCGGTCGTAGGTCGTGGAGTACGCCTTGTAGCCGCCATCGCCATCGCTGAAGGCGCGGCTTGCGCCCAGCGGGGCGGCGTCGGGCAGATGGTCGTTATCGCTGTCGAAATCGAGCAGCAGCTTGAAGGCCGCCTGTGCTTTCGCATCGCCAGCCGCGTCCTGCTGGTCATCCTGCGCCGCTTGCGCGTCTTTCAGCATGGCATCGACGGCATGGGCGATGGCCAGCGCGTGATGCGCAAAGGCGGCCTGGTCCAGGCGCTGGCGGCGCAAGCCGGCCAGGTCTGCGCCCAGTGGCGAGGAAAGCGACCAGCGCGTGGCCTCGATAAAATCTTCCGTCTTTTCCAGCACGGGCCTGGCCGTCAGGCGTGACCAGCACATCTGGAATACCGTGTACAGCAGCAAGCCGGACGCGCCTTCGGCCAGGCCGGAATCGTAAAACGCATGCGACCAGGCCGTGAAACGGTGGCGCAGGTTGCCGGTGATACCGGCGTGCTGCTCGGGCGCCAGGGTTTCCACCCTTAACTGTTCCAGCAATTCAAAGACGAGGCGCGCCACCGGTTCGGCCGGACACAGTGTGCGGTGCAGCTTGGCGTCTGTATGCAGCAGGCGCAGGGCCACGCTGTCGGCCGCGCCGCGCAAGGACGGCAAATCCTGCAGCGCGGCATCGGGCTGCAAATGGGCCGCATGGATGGGCAGCGGGCGGTGGCCGTCGTGCAGGCGCCGGCCCCGGTAGCGGATCAAGGGTGAGCCGCTGAGGGCGCGGATGGCGCCCGCGCACAACTCGTCCGTTTCCTGCTGCTCGCGCGTGTAGGCGGCAGGAACGATGGCTTCGGCGTTCATGCCTGGCTCGCCAGCAATTCCTCATTGAAACAGCGCTGGTAGTACTCCGCCACCATGGGCCGCTCGGCCTCGTCGCATTTGTTGAGGAAGGACAGGCGGAAGGCCAGTGCCGGATCGCGGAAGATCTGGCAATTTTCCGCCCAGGTAATGACGGTGCGTGGCGACATCAAACAAGCCAGGTCGCCCGCCGCATAACCGTGGCGCGTGAGGCTGGCCACGGCCACCATGCGGGCGGCCAGCTGGCGGCCCGCCTCGTCGTTCATGGCGGGAACACGCGCCAGCACAATGTCGGTTTCCTCGTCCTGCGGCAAATAATTTAACGTGGCAACGATGTTCCAGCGGTCGATCTGCGCGTGGTTGAGCACTTGGGTGCCGTGGTACATGCCGTTCAGGTTGCCCAGGCCCACGGTGTTCGAGGTGGCGAACAGCCGGAAGTGCGGGTGCGGCGTGATGACCCGGTTCTGGTCGAGCAGGGTGAACTTGCCGTCGCGCTCGAGGATGCGCTGGATGACGAACATCACGTCGGGGCGGCCAGCGTCGTACTCGTCGAAGATCAGGGCCACGGGCCTTTGCAAGGACCACGGCACGATGCCTTCCTGAAACTCCGTCACTTGCTGCTGCTCGCGCAGCACGATGGCATCCTTGCCGACGAGGTCGAGGCGGCTGATGTGGCCGTCGAGGTTGACCCGCACGCAAGGCCAGTTCAGGCGCGCCGCCACTTGTTCGATATGCGTGGATTTGCCCGTGCCGTGCAAGCCTTGCACCATCACCCTGCGGTTGTGCGTGAAACCGGCCAGTATCGCCAGGGTGACGTCCTTGTTGAAGCGGTAGGCGGGATCGATGTCGGGCACGTGCGGGTCGCGTTCCGTAAACACGGGCACCTGCAGGTCGCTGTCGATATGGAACAGGCTGCGCACGGACTGCAAGGTTTGCGCCGCTGCGGCGGGGGGATGTTGGCGTGAATCTGGCACCTTGTTCTCCTGTGAAACCGCAGCTGGGGCGCCGCGGCGGTTATGTGTGAGTTGCGGAGTTACTTGACTGCAATGCGTCGTCGTCCCCGCCCGACGTCGGCATGGTTTCCGATTCGATGGCGGCCAGGGCTTGCGCGGCGCGCTGCAATGCAGGCAAGAAATGTAAAGCCTTGTCGTGCGTCAGACGGATGATGGGCGCCTGGATAGCCACGGCCAGGTTCGAGCGGCCGTTCGGGTTCGGCACCAGCACGGCCACGCATAGCAGGCCGGGCAGGAATTCCTCGTCGTCCAGCGCATAGCCGTTGCGGCGCACCACTTCCAGTTCGCGCTCCAGCTTGACGGGATCCGTTTCCGTCTTGTCCGTAAAGCGCGTCAATTCCATGTGGCCCAGCAGGCGGCGGCGCTGTACGGGCGTCATTTGCGCCAGGAACAATTTGCCGCTCGACGAGCAATGGGCCGGCACCCGCGATCCTGGATGCAGATAAAAGCGCAGGGGCGCCGCCGTTTCCACGCGGTCCAGGTACACCACTTCGCTGCCGCTGAAGGCCGTCAGGTTGCAGCTTTCGCCCACTTCCTCGACCAGCTGGCGCAAGACCATGCGGCGGGCGCCATGGAAAGTGTTGTTAATCAAGAGGTTAGACGCCAGGCGGCGCAGGCGCACGCCCGTGCTGTAGTGGCGGCCATCGCTTTCGCGCTGCAGCACGCCCACGCTTTCCAGCTGTTGCAGCATGCGGTGCAGGGTGGGCTTGGGCAGGCCCGTTTCTTCCACCAGCGCTTGCAGCGACAGCAACTGGTCTTTCTCGGCAATCACTTCCAGCAAAGCAAACAAACGCATCGTGGGCGTGTCGCCTTCCAGTTTTTCCGGCTCAAGTTTTGGGGATGAAATCATGTCCATGGTGGCCTCGGTGTGGTGTCTGTGTTTATTTCATTTTCGAACTCAAATTGTACCGTTTCCTTGAAAATCTGTTTGACTTTTGCACGTCGAACGCTTAAATTGAATTGTATATCAAATTTCGGAACAAAATATACCGATTTTTGATAAATAAGTTGATCATTTCAACAGCCGCCATCACTACAGACCAGGAGACACCCGTGAATGACATGACCGAACAAAAAGCCGCCGCCGCTGCGGCCAGCGCAGCCACTCCCGTTGGCCCGCAAAAAATGACGCCTTCCGAAGCGTTCGTGGAAACCCTGGCCGCCAATGGCGTGACCGACATGTTCGGCATCATGGGCTCGGCCTTCATGGACCCGATGGATATCTTTGCCCCGGCCGGCATCCGTCTGATTCCCGTCGTGCACGAGCAGGGCGCCGGCCACATGGCTGACGGTTACGCCCGCGTTTCGGGCCGCCATGGCGTCGTCATCGGCCAGAACGGCCCCGGCATCAGCAATTGCGTCACCGCCATTGCCGCCGCCTACTGGGCGCACACCCCGGTCGTCATCATCACGCCGGAGACGGGCACCATGAGCATGGGCCTGGGCGGCTTCCAGGAAGCCAACCAGTTGCCGATGTTCGAGGAATTTACCAAGTACCAGGGCCACGTCACCAATCCGGCCCGCATGGCGGAATTCACGGGCCGCTGCTTTGACCGTGCCATGTCGGAAATGGGGCCGACGCAACTGAACATCCCGCGCGACTATTTTTATGGCGAAATCAAGGCTGAGATTCCCAAGCCGAACCGCCTGGACCGTGGCGCCGGCGGCGAGCAAAGCCTCAACGATGCGGCCGAACTGCTGGCGACAGCCAAGTTTCCCGTCATCATTTCGGGCGGCGGCGTCGTCATGGGCGAAGCGATCGAAGAGTGCAAGGCGCTGGCCGAGCGCCTGGGCGCGCCCGTGGTGAACAGCTATCTGCATAACGATTCCTTCCCCGCCAGCCATCCGCTGTGGTGCGGTCCGCTCGGCTACCAGGGTTCCAAGGCGGCCATGAAACTGATCGCCCAGGCCGACGTCGTCGTCGCTTTGGGTTCGCGCCTGGGCCCGTTCGGCACCTTGCCGCAGCACGGCATGGATTACTGGCCAAAGAACGCGAAGATCATCCAGATCGACGCCGACAACAAGATGCTGGGCCTGGTCAAGAAAATCTCCGTCGGTATCTGCGGCGACGCCAAGGCGGCTGCGAAAGCGATTCTTTCCCGCCTGGACGGCAAGACGCTCGATTGCGACGCGACGCGCGAAGAGCGCTATGCCACCGTGCAGGCGGAAAAGGCGGCATGGGAAGAGGAACTGACCAACTGGACGCATGAAAAAGATGCGTACAGCCTGGACATGATCGAAGAGCAGAAGAAAGAGCCGGGCAACTATCTGCACCCGCGCCAGGTCTTGCGCGAGCTGGAAAAAGCCATGCCGGAAGACGTGATGGTGTCGACCGACATCGGCAACATCAACTCGGTGGCGAACAGCTATTTGCGCTTTGAAAAGCCGCGCAGCTTCTTTGCGGCGATGAGCTTTGGCAACTGCGGCTACGCGTTCCCGACCATCATCGGCGCCAAGGTGGCCGCGCCGCACCGTCCAGCCGTGTCGTATGCGGGCGACGGTGCCTGGGGCATGAGCCTGATGGAAACCATGACCTGCGTGCGCCACAACATTCCCGTGACGGCCGTGGTGTTCCACAACCGCCAGTGGGGCGCGGAAAAGAAAAACCAGGTGGATTTCTACAACCGCCGCTTTGTCGCCGGTGAACTCGACAACCAGAGCTTTGCGGAGATTGCGCGTGCCATGGGTGCCGAAGGCATCACGGTCGACAAGCTGGAAGACGTGGGCCCGGCCTTGAAGAAGGCGATCGACATGCAGATGAATGAAGGCAAGACCACCATCATCGAAATCATGTGCACGCGCGAGCTGGGCGACCCGTTCCGCCGCGATGCGCTGAGCAAACCAGTGCGGCATTTGGATAAGTATAAAGACTATGTTTGATGCGCTGATGTTGTTGGATTACGCCCTCTGGGCTAATCCAACCTACGTGTAGCACGTATCGAATGCGTAGGTCGGATTAGGCGTAGGTCGAATTAGCCGGGCGCAAGCCCGGCGTAATCCGACGCCACCTGCGCAATCAACAAGTGTGCAGCTGAGATCCGCCAGGCCCGGCGTCATCCAGCACCACCTTGTGACGAAATTCTCACACATTGTCACTTCTGCATCGCTATTTCAATAAAGAATACAAAGCGTCCCGGTATTTGGATTATTTGATTTGACAAGCACAGGCATTCAGCTTAAATTCAATAAAAATACTAAAAAACGGAACGAAAAGTACCAAATTCGACTCACGGAGACAAAAATGAACACACGAGTACCGACAGATGCTGTTACCACCGACTTCCTGCAAGCGTTCGGCGATGCCTGGAACCGCCACGATATCGAGGCCCTGATGGCCGCCATGGCCGATGACTGCGAATTCCACGCCGTCGCCGGTCCTGACTTGCTGGGCAAAAGTTTCATTGGCCGTGACGCCGTGCGCGCCGGCTTCGAGCTGGCCTGGCAAACCTTCCCTGACGCCGCCTGGCTCAACCCCGTGCATTTCGTCAGCGGCGAGCACGGCGTGACGGAGTCGACCTTTGCGGGCACCAAGGCGGACGGCACGCGCATCGAAGCGCGCATGGTGGATATCTTTACCTTCCGCGATGGCAAGATCGCCGTGAAGAATGCTTTCCGCAAGGACCGTCCACCGGTCGTCAGCGCCACCACCCAAGCCTGAGCCAGCAAGTTCACCAGGAATGACCATGAACAAACCTGTCGATACTCCACCTGGCGTACTGGGTAGCAGCACCGCGGCCCGCACGCCTTACGATCCCGCCTACGATCCGCTGGTGGCCCAGCGCCCCGGCCACGGCAATGCCTACGCGCCCACCTACTGGATCGGCACGGCGGGCGAGCCGCCGGCCGACGACGGCCCCATCACGCATGACATCGACGTCGACGTGGCCATCATCGGCTCCGGTTTCACGGGCCTGTCCTGCGCCATCTTCCTGGCCCAGGAACACGGCATCAAGGCCACCGTGCTGGAAGCGAACCGGGTCAGCTGGGGCTGCAGCACGCGTAATGGCGGCCAGGCGCAATGCACGACGGGCCGCCTGAAGCGCTCGCAGTGGATAGACCGCTACGGCCTGGAAACCGCGCTCAAGCTGCATACGGAAGTGTGCGATGCGATGGAAACGTTCAAGAAGATCACGGCCGACATCGATTGCGACCCGCAGCCGGGCGGCCACCTGTACATCGCCCACAAGGCGAAAGCCATGCCTGCGCTGGAAAAAGAAGCCAAAGTGATGCGCGAGATCTTCCACTATGACGCCCGCATCCTCGACGCCGATACCGTCAAGCGCGAGTATGTGGATGACAAGGAAGCGGCCGGTGCGCTGCACGAGCCGGAAGGCATCGGCATCCACGCGGGCAAGCTGGCCTTCGGCTACCTGCGCAAGGCGCGCGCGCTGGGCGCCAAGGTGCACCCATCGAGCCCCGTGATGGGCTGGGAAACGCGCAACGGCGTGCATTACCTGCAAACGCCGGGCGGCGTGGTGCGTGCCCGTTCCGTGGCCGTCGCCACGGGCGGCTACACCTCGCCCCATTTGCACCCGCAAGTGAAGAACCGCTTGCTGCCGATTTTGTCGAACTCGCTCGTCACGCGGCCCTTGACCCCGGCGGAAATCGAGGCGTGCAACTTCCGCACGCACCAGGTGATCACGGATACGCGCATCCTGCGCCATTACTACCGCTTGATGCCGGACAACCGCGTGCAGATCGGCAGCCGCAGCGCCATCACGGGCGCCGATGCACCCCAGGGCAAGTATGAACAGGGTTTGATCAACGACCTGCACCGCAAGTTCCCCGCGCTGACGGGCATAGCCATCGATTATTCGTGGTGGGGCTGGGTCGACGTCAGCCACGACATGATGCCGCGCATCGTGCAGCCTGACCCGAAGCAATCGATCTTTTACTCACTCGGCTACGGAGGCAACGGCGTCATGTATTCGGCGCAGGCGGGACGGCGCATGGCCGAGCGCATCGCCGGCAAGCCCAGCGACACGGGCTTGCCGATCTTCAACTCCAAACTGCCGTATCCCAACATGATGGAAATGGTCGAGTCGCAAGCGTTCGCCCCGTTCCGCCGCCTGGGCCAGCGCTTCCTGTACCGCTGGTATCACTTGAAGGATGAAGTTTTTTAAAAGCAGCACTGTCGTTCCAGTCGCCATATGCACCGGCAAAGACCGGTCAATGGCGCCTGTTCCGCAAGGAGCAGATATTGCCCGCACGTTCACACATAACAATAAACTTGGAGTGAGACATGAACACATACACGAGCAAAACCCCGAGCAAAACGATTTTTTCAACAATGCGCCGCGCCGTCCTCGGCACCCTGATGCTGGGTGTCGCCGTTGCTGCCAGCGGCACGGCCTTCGCGCAAAGCAAGGAAGTGACGATTGCCTACCAGGAAATCAATGGTCCCTTCCTGGTGGCCATTGCCAGCGGCGAAGTGGAGAAAACCACCGGCTATAAAATCAACTGGCGCAAGTTCGACTCGGGCGCCAAGGTGGCCACCGGCATGGCGTCCGGCGACGTGCAGATCGGCGTCATCGGTTCCAGCCCCCTGACGGCGGCCGTCAGCCGCGGCGTCGACTTGCAACTGTTCTGGATCATCGACGACATCAACGAAGCCGAAGCGATGGTGGCCCGCAACGGCGCCGGCATCAGCAAGCCGGCGGATTTGCGCGGCAAGAAGATCGCCGTGCCTTTCGTTTCCACCACCCACTTCCACACCATGTTCGCGCTGGAAACCTGGGGCATCAAGCCATCCGAAGTGAAACTGCTCAACATGCAGCCGAACCAGATCGCCGCCGCCTGGGAGCGTGGCGATATCGATGCGGCCTTCGTGTGGGACCCGGCCTTGAGCAAGCTCAAGCAAAACGGCAAGGTGCTCGTCACCTCCGGCGAGCTGAGCAAGAAGGGCAAGGCCACGTTTGACGGCATGGCCGTCGAGCGCGCCTGGGGCGAGGCGAATGCCGACTTCATGGCCAAGTTCGTCAAGGTGATGGCCGCCTTTGATGCCGACTACCGCGCCAATCCCAAGGCGTGGACCATTGACTCCCCGCAAGTCAAAGCCAACGTCAAGCATTCGGGCGCGGCCGCCAAAGACGTGGCCGCTTCCGTGGCCCTGTACGCCTACCCATCGTTGCAGGAACAGGCTTCGCCGGCCTGGTTGGGGGGCGGCGCGAAAGGCGGCGTGGCACAAGCCTTGCTGGCCACGGCGCAATTCCTCAAGGGCGAAGGCAAGATCGACACCCTGGCAACTGATTACGCCAAGTATGTGACACCCAAGTATGCACAGGCCGCCGGCCTGCTGAAGTAAACGTTGTGTGACGGCGCGCCTGCGGGCGCGCTGACTGAACAGGATGCGTTGAACTGAAGTGACTACACTTATGCGGGGCACATGATGGAAAATCTCTACGTCAAGGATGTCAGCGTGATTTATCCGGGCAAGACGGCCGGTGAACGCGTACATGCCTTAAATAATATCAATCTCACCATCAATAGCGGCGATTTCGTCGTTGCGCTGGGCGCATCGGGTTGCGGCAAGACCACCTTGCTGAGCCTGATGGCGGGCTTCATCGCCCCGTCCAAGGGCGAGATCATGCTGGGCGATACCAAGGTGGAAGGGCCGGGCGCCGACCGTGGCGTGGTGTTTCAGAAGCATGCCTTGCTGCCCTGGCTGAATGTGATGGAAAACGTGGAATTCGGCTTGAAGCTGCAAGGCGTGCCGAAAGCCGTGCGGCGCGAGCAGGCGGCGAAGAACCTGGCGCTGGTGGGCTTGAAGGACTTTCACGACAATATGATTTATCAATTGTCGGGCGGCATGCAGCAGCGGGTTGGCATCGCCCGCGCGCTCACCAGCAACCCGGCCATGTTGCTGATGGATGAGCCGATGGCGGCGCTCGATGCGCTGACCCGCGAAACCATCCAGGAGTTGCTGCTCGATATCTGGGCCAAGTCCAGCACCATGTTCTTCTTTATTACCCACAGCGTCGACGAGGCGCTGTTCCTGGCGAACCGGCTGATCGTCATGTCGCCCCGTCCGGGCCGCATCACGCACACCTATGAACTCGATTTCAACAAGCGCTTCCTGGAGTGCCGCGATGCGCGTGCCGTGAAATCGAGTCCGGACTTCATCAAGATGCGCGAAACGGTGCTCAACATCATTTATGGCGACGAACGCGCCGTCAATAAAGAGCTGGAGGTGTCCCATGCATAGCCCATCCGTCGTGGGATTTCCTCCCGCCAGCGCCAAGCGCGCCGGTTTCTTTGGCCGCCTGTTCGCCCCCCGCTGTGCCATGCCCGGCGAAGCGTTCGGCGCGCCGGGGCAGGGCAATTCCAGCCGCATCGCCACCGTTACCGTCATCGCCGTGCTGTTGCTGTGGTTTGGCGTGACGGCCAGCGGCATGGTGAAACCGCTGTTCTTGCCATCGCCGCAAGCCGTGTATGAAAAGTTCATCATGGCGGCGACCACCGGTTTCGGTGGCGCCACCCTGTGGGAACACACCGTTGCCAGTCTGGTGCGTGTGTTCGGCGCCTTTGGCCTGGCTTGTTTGTTCGCCATTCCCATTGGCGTGATGATGGGCGTGAACCGCGTGGCGCGCGGCATTTTCGATCCCTTGATCGAGTTCTACCGTCCGCTGCCGCCGCTCGCTTACTTGCCACTGGTCATCATCTGGTTCGGCATCGGCGAGTTCTCGAAGGTCTACCTGATCTTCCTGGCCATCTTCGCGCCGATGGCCATCGCGGCACGCGCCGGTGTCAGCTCCGTGTCGCTGGAGCAAATCCACGCGGCCTATTCGATGGGCGCCACGCGTTTCCAGGTGATCGTGCACGTGATCCTGCGCGCGGCCATCCCGGAGATTCTCACCGGCATGCGCATCGGCATCGGCGTGGGCTGGACCACCCTGGTGGCGGGCGAGATGGTGGCGGCCACGCGCGGCCTCGGCTACATGGTGCTCAGCGCGTCCGAGTTCCTGGCCAGCGACGTAGTGATCATGGGCATTATCGTGATCGGCTTCTTTGCTTTCCTGTTTGATTTGATGATGCGTTACCTCGAACGTACCCTCGTGCCATGGAAGGGCAAGGTGTAAGACGTTCCCGGGAGTGGCGCCGGCGCCACAAGTGTTGCCGCCGCTCCCATTTTTTTAAGCAGCAATAACTCAGCAATAACCCCGCAATACCCCGTACTTACCCTCCAGCGCGTCCGGCCCCTGGCTGCCGCGCCGGGCCGCTGCATTTCCAGATTGACTTATGGAATGCGGCCAACCAGACTGATTCACACGATGTATCGATGCTGCTTGACGGCGTTGCCTAAAATAAAACAAGCCGCGCGGCAGCAGCAAGCCGCAGCAGGCGAGGGCGCACCGGGCTTCAGAGATTTTCAGGAGACAAAACATGATTAGCGAATCGCATAACAGTACCGGCTTGCAGCACTCGCTCAAGCAACGCCACATGAGCATGATCGCCATCGGCGGCGTGATCGGCGCCGGCCTCTTTGTCGGCAGCGGCGTGATCGCCAAGGCCGCCGGCCCGGCCGCCATCCTTTCCTTTTTGCTCACGGGCGGCCTGGTCGTCCTGATCATGCGCATGCTGGGCGAACTGGCCTCGTCGCTGCCCGTGGTCGGCTCGTTTTACGAATATGCGCGCCTGGCCTTCGATGACAAGCCGAAAGTGTCGAAATTCCTCGGCTTCATGAGCGGCTGGATGTACTGGTATTTCTGGGTCGTCGTCGTCGCCCTGGAAGCGATTGCCGGCGCGAAACTGGTCAACTTCTGGCTGCCCGACGTGCCGTCGTGGTCGATCAGCCTGGTGCTGCTGGTGTCGATGACCATCCTCAACCTGTTTTCCGTGAAGGCGTTCGGCGAATTCGAATTCTGGTTCGCCTCGATCAAGGTCGTCGCCATTATCGTCTTCCTGTTCGTCGGCGCCCTGTTTATCACGGGCAGCTTGCCTAACAGCATTCCGACCCTGGGCTTTTTGACTAGCAATGGCGGCTTCATGCCCCACGGCTGGGGACCGGTGCTGAGCGGCGCCGTCGCCGCCACCGCCTTTTATTCGGGCGCCGAAATCGTCACCATCGCTGCCGCCGAAACGTCGGACCCGGCCAAGGCCATTGCCCGCGCCACCAATTCCGTCATCACGCGCGTGCTGATGTTCTATGTCGGTTCCATGTTTGTCGTCGTCTGCATCGTGCCCTGGGATTCGCCGGCCATCGCCACGCCATTCGTCAGCGCCCTGAAAGTCATGAACATTCCGTACGCGGCGCACATCATGAACGCCATCATTTTGACGGCCGTGCTGTCGGCCCTGAATTCCAGCCTGTATGCTTCGTCGCGCATGATCTTTGCGCTGACGCGCCGCGGCGATGCGCCGACGGGCCTGGTCAAGCTGAGCAAGAATGGCGTGCCGATCCGCGCCATCCTGTTCAGCACCTTGTTCGCCTATTTTGCCATTGCCGTGTCGTATGTGTCGGCCGACCTGGTCTTCCCCTTCATCGTCAATTCCTACGGCATCCTGATCCTGTTCGTGTACCTGCTCATTGCGATATCTCAATTGCGTTTGCGCCGCCGCCTGGAACGCGAATGCCCGGAGCGTATCAAGGTGCGCATGTGGCTGTTCCCTTACCTGACGTATTTCACCATCTTCGCCATGCTGGTGATCCTCGGCGCCATGAGCGTGTCGTCCGATACGGAACAGCGCGTGTCGTTCTGGTTCGGCCTGCTGAGCGTGGTCATCATGAGTGTCATGTACTACATCAAGAAACTCGTCAATGACGACCGCAACGGCGGCAACGAAGCCAAGGTGGAGCTCAAGCATGTCTGACACGACCTTCTTGCCTGCAAGCCGGCGCCGTTTCCTGCGCAATACGGCGGCCCTGGGCGCCGCCGTCGTGGCCGGGCCAACCTTGGCAGAGTCCGTGACTTTGCCGTTTGAAAACGGCGAGCGCGAACTGGTGGCGTTTCCGCAAAAGCGCCCGCTGATCCTGCTGACCAGCCGACCGCCCCAGCTGGAAACGCCGTTCAGCGTCTTCAGCGAAGGCGCCATCACGCCCAATGACGCGTTTTTCGTGCGCTACCACTGGAGCGGCTTGCCCACCAGCATAGACACCGGCAGCTACCGCCTGCGTATTTCCGGTCTGGTGAAGACGCCGTTGGAACTGTCGCTGGCCGAGCTGAAACAGCTGGCCCAGCCCGTCGATGTGGTGGCCGTGACGCAATGCTCGGGCAATAGCCGGGGCTTTTTCGCGCCGCGCGCCAACGGCGGACAGCTGGGCAACGGCGCCATGGGCAATGCCCGCTGGACCGGCATCGCCCTGAAAACCGTGCTGGAAAAGGCGGGGATACAGCCTGGTGCCGTGCAAGTGGCCTTCAACGGCCTGGAAACGCCGCCCGTGGGCGACGGTCCCGATTTCCAGAAGGCGCTGTCCGTCGAGCACATCATGGCGGGCGACGTAATGCTGGCCTGGGCCATGAATGGCGAGGACATTCCTTTTCTCAACGGCTATCCGCTGCGGCTGATCGTGCCAGGCTTCTATGGCACCTACTGGGTCAAGCACCTGAGCGACATCACGGTGCTGGACAAGCCGTTTGACGGCTTCTGGATGAGTACGGGCTACCGTATTCCCGACAATGGCTCCGGCTTTGTCGAGCCCGGTGCAGCGGTGGGCAAGACGACGCCGATCAGCCGCCTGAACGTGCGTTCCTTCATCACCAGCGTGCACGATGGCGCCCAGGTGAAAGCGGGACGCGACCTGGCCTTGCGCGGCATCGCCTTCGATAGCGGCCAGGGCATCAGCGAAGTGACCGTGTCGGTGGACGGCGGGCAGACATGGCAGGAAGCCACCCTGGGCAAGGACCTGGGGCGCTTTTCGTTCCGCGAGTGGACAATGCTCATGAAGGCGCCGCGCAAGGGCAAGCACATGCTGATGGTGCGCGCCGTCAACCGCATCGGCCAGAGCCAGCCCATGAAAGCCCTGTGGAATCCCATGGGTTACATGCGCAATGTGGTGGAAACCACGCGCATCCAGGCAGTCTGAGGAGATTCACATGCGAATGAACAGTTTGATTGCCGCGCTGGCCTTGTCGGCGGCTGCGGGCGGCGCGTGCGCGCTGGACATCCAGTTGCCGCCGGAAACGGCGACCTACAAGGACAGCGCCTTGCCCGGCTACCAGCTGGTGCAGCGCAACTGCATGACGTGCCACGCGGCACAGTATGCATCGAGCCAGCCGCCGGCCTCGCCGCGCGCCTACTGGGAAGCGACCGTCAAGAAAATGAAGAAGCCGTTCGGCGCGCAGTTTGCCGATGAGGACGTGCCTGCCATGGTCGATTACCTGGTGAAAACCTATGGCGCGGAGCGGAGCGCGGCCATGCCTGTCGCGGCCGCCGCAAAGCCGGTCGCCGCCGTACCGGCTACCAGCGGCAAGGATGTGAAGAGCCTGCTGGCGGCAAACGGCTGCATGGCGTGCCACGCGCTCGACCAGAAAGTGGTCGGCCCCGGCTTTGCGGAAGTGGCGGCCAGGTACAAGGGCAAGGAGAGCGTCGCGGCCGTGGCGGCGCATATCCGCCAGGGCGGCAGCGGGAAATGGGGACCCGTGCCCATGCCGCCGTTCAGCCAGCTCAGCGAAGCCGATGCGGCCAGCCTGGCCAGATACGTGCTGTCCAGATAGTCGCGTCTTCCACTCCCGCTTGCCGCGCGCCTTGCGTGCATCGCGCAAGGCGCGCGGCCACCCCTAATACCACTTCAGGCCACGGCTGCCACGCGGTATTGCCGTCCGGCGTACCGCATTACCCGTTTCCTGCATCGCCTCATTCGCCGCCGCCGCGTGCGCCTGTGCCGTGATTAATATCACTGGTACTACAAAAAACGCCGTTATACAAAACCACTTGACTACCAATTTTCGCCGTCGCATTCTCTAGGCAGAAAGCCGATGCTTCGCTGTGCTTTCTTTACGTACAACATAAAAGCTACTTCGATAGTTTTCGTATAACGTTCAGGAGACATTGTGAAGACACGGCAAATTAGCCGGCTGGCCTCGCCTTTGATGGCTGGCCTGCTGGGCAGCGCGCTGCTCGCTTGCGGCGGCAATTCCACCACCGAACCCCCATCAACCCTGCTGGCCGCCACGGCCGCCAGCGACACTTGCGCTGCCTGGAGCGCCGCTGCCGTCTATACGGCGGGCCAGTGCGCCGTCTACGACGGCAAGGTCTACCGCGCCAAGTGGTGGGTACAGGGCACGGCGCCGAACAACGACCAGTGGGGACCGTGGAGCCTCGATACGAGCACTCCAACCCCGACGCCAACGCCCACTCCAACGCCGACACCAACGCCGACACCAACGCCAACGCCAACGCCAACGCCCACGCCGGGCATCCCCACCAAGGCCCAGGCCGAAGCCAACGAGGCGGCGCTGACGAACAATGATTTCTTCCGCAAGGTCAAGGCGTCCATCCGGACCCTGGGCAACACGGCGGTCGAGGCCGTGCAACCTGGCCTGGCCAGCAATCCGCTCAACGTCAAGCGGGTCGAACGCCTGTTGCCAGCGGCCAAGTGGGATCACTATTTTGCCGCGCGCGACGCCAGCTATACCTACCGGCGCTTCCTGCAAGCGGTGGCCAAGTTCCCCGCCGTGTGCGACGACTACAGCGACGGGCGCAATGCGGACGCCATCTGCCGCCACAGCCTCTCCACCATGTTTGCCCATTTCGTGCAGGAAACGGGCGACCATAACGCCAGCAGCCCGCTGCCGCAATGGCGCCAGGGCTTGAAGTATTTGCGCGAACTGGGCTGCGACGAGACGGGGGCTGGTTGCGGCTACAACGTCGAGTGCGCCGACCCCGTCTTCAACAAGGTGTGGACTTGCGGCACGAATGCGGACGGCAGCTTCAAGAAGTATTTCGGGCGCGGCGCCAAGCAGCTTTCCTACAACTACAACTACGGGCCGTTTTCGCAAGCCATGCATGACGGCGACCAGTCCGTGCTGCTGAAGAATCCGGACCTGGTGGCCTCGACGTGGCTGAACCTGGCTTCCGCCACCTTCTTCTTTGTCTATCCGCAACCGCCGAAACCGTCGATGCTGCACGTGCTCGACGGCACGTGGGTGCCGAACGCGGCCGATACGACAGCTGGTGCGGGCAACAACTTTGCCACCACCATCATGATCATCAATGCCGAATGCGGGCAGGGCACGGAAAAGCAGGCCGCGCAAAACCGCATCGATTACTACAAGCAGTTTGCCGCCGACATGGGTTGGGATTATTCCGGCGAACAATTGTCTTGCGCCAACATGCAGCGCTTTACCCCGGCCAGTTCCGCTTCCTACAACATTTACTGGGAAAAGAACTGGAGCGCGGGTGGCGAAAACCAATGCCAGCTGGTCAGCTATCAAACCCCGTACAGCGCCTTGCTGGCCGGGAACTACGTGAAATGCGTGGAAGCCAACTGGAATGTGAAGTTGCAGTAGCAGCAAAAGCAGTACTAGCCAGCCAGGGATAACAGTTGACAAGAGCCCCTTGAGGGGCCTGCAACAGCTCTCGACATACAACCATAACGGAGACACCACGACATGAAATCGAATGCATTATTGATGGCCCTGCTCAGCGGCGTACTCGTCGCTTGCGGCGGCGGCCAGGAGGGCACGACCGCCACCCCGAACACCCTGCTGGCCGCCGTGGAAGCGTGCGCCGTCTGGGACGCCGCCACCGTCTACACGGGCGGCCAGTGCGTGGTGTACCAGGGCGTCAATTACAAGGCCAAGTGGTGGACGCAGGGCAATGTCCCCAGCGCCGCCGACCAGTGGGGACCATGGGCCGTAGTCGACACGCCAACCCCGACACCAACGCCGACCCCAACGCCGACGCCGACTCCGACCCCGACCCCGACCCCGACCCCAACGCCGACGCCGACCCCGACCCCGACTCCGACTCCGACGCCAACCCCGACTCCGACGCCAACGCCGACGCCAACGCCAACGGCTTGCCGTCCGGACGGCTTGATCTCGGCCGTGCCGAATGTGCCGTATTGCAAGGTGTATGACGCGAATGGCCGCGAAGTGCTGACCAATGGCCTGAACCGCCGCATCGTCGGCTATTTCGCCAGCTGGCGCACGGGCGTCGATGGCAGTCCGACCTATCTGGTGAACAACCTGCCGTGGGACAAGATCACCCACTTGAACTACGCGTTTGCCTCCGTCGATCCGGCGACGTCAAAAATCGCCATCGGCAGCGGCGCGGCCAATCCGGACACGGGCCTCACGTGGCCGAACGTGCCGGCGGCGGCCATGGACCCGTCCTTGCCATACAAGGGCCACTTCAACTTGCTTGCGCAACACAAGAAGAAGCATCCGGGCGTCAAGCTGATGATTTCCGTGGGCGGCTGGGCCGGCAGCGGCGGCTTCTACACGGCCACGACGAATGCGGACGGCAGCGTCAACACGGCCGGCATCAACACCCTGGCCGATTCCATGGTGGCCTTCGTGCGCCAATATAACTTCTTCGATGGCGTCGATGTCGATTACGAACATCCGACCACCAACAATGAAGCGGGCAATCCGAACGACTTCGCCGTCTCGAAGCCGCGCCTGGCTGGCTTGATGACGAGCTACAACGTGCTGCTGAAAGTGCTGCGCCAGAAGCTCGATGAAGCGGCCGTGCAGGACAACAAGTATTACCTGCTCACCATCGCCGGCTCCGCCTCTGGCTGGGTCTTGCGCGGCGAGGAAAACATGTCGGGCTTGAAATACCTCGACTATGCCAGCCTGATGAGCTATGACTTGCACGGCGCGTGGAACCAGTACGTGGGACCGAACGCGGCGCTGTTTGACGATGGCAACGACGGCGAATTGCGTGCCGGTAACGCCTACCAGTTCCAGAACATCGGCTACCTGAACACGGACTGGGCCTACCGCTACTACCGTGGCGCCATGCAGGCGGGACGCATCAATATCGGCGTGCCGTTCTACACGCGGGGCTGGAAAGATGTGACGGGCGGCACCAATGGCCTGTGGGGCACGACGCCGTTGATCAGCTCGACTGTCACCTGCGCCGGCACCAAGACTTGCGGCACGGGCGCCACCGGCATCGATAACGTGTGGTACGACCTCGATACGCAAGGCAAGCCGACGCCGGGCGGCGGCAACCCGATCTGGCATGCGCTGAACTTGCAGAACGGTATCGTGCCGAGCTACCTGGACGCGTATAAAGTCACCGACAAGGCGCTGGTAGGCAGCTATGTGCCGTACTACAGCAGCACCATGGTGGCGCCGTGGCTGTGGAATGCGACCAAGAAAGTGTTCATTTCCACGGAAACCACGCAGTCCATCGGGGCCAAGGCCCAGTACATCGTCAACAACAATATTGGCGGCGTGATGATCTGGGAAATGGCAGGCGACTATGCCTGGGATGCCACGCGCAACGGCGGCAAGGGCGAGTATTTCATGGGCACCACCTTGACGGACGTGCTGTACCAGGCTTTCCGCACGGCCGGCGCGTATGGCAACAAACGCGCCGAAATCGCCATGCCGGGCACGACGGCCAACGTCAGCATCACGCTCGGCGGCTGGAAGCTGGGCGACAGCAACTTCCCCATCAACCCGGTAATGACGGTGAAGAACAACACGGCCACGACCCTGCCGGGCGGCACCGTGGTGGAGTTCGACTACCCCGTTTCCGCGCCGTCGGACATGAGCGACCAGTCCGGCTTCGGCTTGACGGTAATCAATGCCGGCTACACGGGGCCGAACAACATCGGCGGTTTCACGAAGAACTACAACCGGGCCCGCTTCGCGATCCCCGCCTGGCAATCGCTGGCGCCAGGCGGCTCCGTGGCATTGACCTTGAACTACCGGCTGCCGATTTCGGGGCCGGCCAACTACACGGTCACCGTGGGCGGCACCAAGTATGCGCTGACGCAAGAGTATCCGGAACTGCCGGTGGCGCTGCCGTAAGATGAATACGGCAGGGTAAACAGAGAAGGGCGGAACCGAGGTTCCGCCCTTTTTCCGGGGTCAGACCCGTTGGGGGAATGTTACCCAATGGGTAATATTCCAATCGCCCAGTGACTGACCCCAGCCTTCGCTTCTGGGTTGTTTCAGCTTAAAACCAGGTTTCCACCTGGAAACCATACGACGTGCCGCTGGTATTGTTGTTGTAGATCGGGCCGCCGTTGTTCGACGCATTGACCGAAGCGGTGGCCGCATCGTTCCATTTGCCGTACGTCACGAAAGCGCGCAGTTCAGGACGCGACCACAGGCCAGGGCCGGCCGAGATCGTCGGCGCGATGGTCAGCTTGGTCAGGCGCTTGGCCGGCAGGCCGCCCGCTTGCGTCACGCGGTCCGTGCCCAGCTCGCCCACCAGCTTGAAGTTGTTGGTGAACGCGTACACAGGGCGCACGCCGACCGAGGTCCAGGTCGAGGAACCGGTGGCGTTCGACTCGTCTTTTTGCCACAGGGCGACAAATTCCATGCCGAAGTTTTCCATCGGCTGGATCGCCATGTCATTGAAGACGCGCGTGCGCTTGCGGTCCGAACCGAAGGCCGTGTTGCCCGAAGCACCGAACTGGCCGTTGCCGTCGCCGCCGACACCGGGGCCGACGCCGTACTGCACGCCGAAGGTATTGCCGCCGCCAAAGACCTTGCCTTGACGGTGGAAGGCCGACAGTTGCCAGCCGTTATGTTTCGGGCCGTAGATATCGGTATCCTTGCCTTCTGCCGTGATGATGGTGGCGGCCAGGTCCAGGGTACCGTTGGTGTTGACGGGAATTTCGCCGTAGATGAAGTTCTGGCGCACGGCCGAACGGGTGCCAAGGATGGCGCCCGTGTTCGGATCGCGGGCATTGATGTCGTTATCCTTGAAGAAGGCATACGAGAATTTACCCGGGCCGACAGGAATGCGGTCCAGGCCGGCACCGGTACCATTCATGTTGATGTATTGCAGATCCAGCATGTGGATGTCGGGACGGTAGTAGAAACGTTTACCGACCCAGGCCGTGCCGCCGCCCAGGAAATCGAGTCCCTGTGCTTCGACGTAGGCTTTGACGATGCCCAGCTTGCGGTCGCCGAAATCGGAGTTCGGTGCATAGGCATTGACCCAGATAGTGGCCAGGTAGTTCACGCCGCCGGACTTGGCGATGGATTTGGTGTAGCCGAATTCCGTGTAGGCGTCGCACTCATTGCCCAGACGGTATTTCATAGTGTTGCCGCCCAGGCCGAAACAGCCTTGCGAACCGCCGTCACCGGAGGTATTGCTGCCGGCGCCGGCGCGCAGGTAGCCGTGGAAGCCTTCGGCGTCGGAAGGGTACATCGGGTCGGCCATGGCGGACGTGCTGGCGATGGCCAGGAGCAGGGCAGGCAAAACTTTCAATGCAGTACGGTTCATGCGGTCTCCAGAAGAATGTAGGTGGTAGCGGTGGCGTCCCGGAAGGGCCGCCACCGCGCACGGTCTAATGCCGAAAACCAAGTCTAGCAGCGCATTTTTAACCACCCTGATACAAAACGAACAAGTCGCGATACTTTCTTTCAAAGTGTTGTTTTTACTCAATGTCGATACTCTCGCGCATAGCGGTCTTGCAAAAGAGTATTGAATTGCGGTTTTGGAGTATCAGAAAGTATCAAACTCCGGTGCTACATTGTGGTCGTGGTGCTAAGTATTCACGCATTGCCAACGACAAAAAACACTGGAGACACACAATGAAACGTACCGCCATTGCCGCGCTGTGCGCCGGCGCCTTCTGCTTCGCCTCGTCCGCCTTCGCCGCAACCGACCTGGTCATTGCCACCGTCAATAACGGCCACATGATCGAAATGCAAAAGCTCAGCAAGTTCTTCGAGCAAGCCAATCCCGACATCAAGCTCAAGTGGGTGACCCTGGAAGAGGGCGTCTTGCGCCAGCGCATGACGACCGATATTGCCACCAAGGGCGGCCAGTTCGACGTGATGACCATCGGCCTGTATGAAACGCCCATCTGGGGCAAGAAAAACTGGCTGATTCCCATCAAGCCGGACGCCAAGTACGATATCGACGATTTGCTGCCCGCCATCCGCGAGGGCCTGTCCGGCGACGGCAAGCTGTACGCGTCGCCATTCTATGGCGAAAGCTCGATGATCATGTACCGCAGCGACCTGGTCAAAAAAGCGGGCGTGAGCATCGAAGACCGTCCCACCTGGAACCAACTGCGCGACGTGGCGGCCAAGCTGCACGATCCGGCCAACGGCGTGTACGGCATCTGCCTGCGCGGCAAGCCAGGCTGGGGCGACAACATGGCGCTCATCACCACCATGGCCAATTCGTATGGCGGCCAGCTGTTCGACATGCAGTGGAAGCCGCAATTCACCAGCAAGCCGTGGAAGGACGCCGTCAATATGTACGTCGACCTGATGAAGAAATACGGCCCGCCGGGCGCGGCCGCCAACAGCTTCAACGAGAACCTGGCGCTGTTTAACCAGGGCAAGTGCGGCATCTGGATCGACGCGACGATCGCCGCCTCCTTCATTACCGATCCCAAGCAAAGCAAGGTGGCCGACAAGGTCGCGTTCGCCCAGTCGCCCGTGGGCGTGACGGAGCGGGGCGCCAACTGGCTGTGGATCTGGTCGCTGGCGATTCCCGCCAGTTCCAAGCATCCGAACGAAGCGCAACGCTTCATCAACTGGGCTACCTCGCCCGACTACGTGAAACTGGTGGCCAAGGAAACCAGCTGGGCCAACGTGCCGACGGGCACGCGCAAGTCCACGTATGCCAGCCCCGAGTTCCAGAAAGCGGCGAAATTCGCCGCCGCCGAGGGCAAGGCCCTGGCCACCACGCGCGCCGTGCAAAGCACCTTGCCGCCATCGCCGTACGTGGGCGTGCAATTCGCCTCCATCCCCGAATTCCAGGTCATCGGCGTGGCCGCCGGCCAGCAGATGGCGGCAGCACTGCTGGGCAAGGTGACGGTGGACCAGGCGCTGGAGTTGTCGCAGCAGACGGCGGAGCGGGAGATGCGCAAGGGTGGGTACTACAAGTAGGAAGATAGCCTGACCAAACCTACTGCGCGTCGCGCTTTGCGGCCGGCGATGCTCACCGTACTACAGTACGGTTGCGCTTCTCGGCCACAAATCACTGCCGCTCGCTACGGTTTTGCCAGGCATCTTTGCTGTGCCGTTTGGTTTGTAAAACAGGTGACGTGACTGGCCTTGCTATTGCGCAAGATCACTCACTCACCTCACGCCCCAAGAGAACATTATGAAACGCATTATCCCCCGGACTTTGCTGACGCCGGCCGTGCTTGCCGTCTCCGTCATTTCCGTGATCCCGCTGCTGATCACCCTGTATTACTCGTTCGTGCGTTATTCCATGCTCGATCCGAGCGGCCATCCTTTCCATGGCCTGGCCAATTTCCACTTTTTCTTTACCGATGCCTCGTTTTTGCCGGCATTGCAGAATACTTTTACCCTGCTGTTTTCCGTCATGCTGATCACCGTGGTGCTGGGTACGGCGCTGGGCTTGCTGATCAATGAAGCGTTCCCGGGCCGCGCCATCGTGCGCGTGCTCCTGATTTCGCCCTTCCTCGTCATGCCGGCCGTGAATGCCCTGATGTGGAAGAACATGCTGCTCAACCCGATCTACGGCCTGTTCGCGCAGATCAGCATCTTTTTTGGCGCCACGCCCGTCGACTGGCTGTCGGCCCATCCGCTGTTTTCCATCATCATGATGGTCTCGTGGCAATGGCTGCCGTTTGCCTGCCTGATCTTCATGACGGCCCTGCAATCGATGGACCGCGAACAGCTGGAAGCGGCGCGCATGGATGGCGCCACCTATCTGCAGCAACTGCGCTACCTCTACATCCCCCACCTTGGCCGCGCCGTCTCGGTGGTGCTGATGATCGAGATGATCTTTCTGCTGTCGATCTTTGCGGAAATCTTTACCACCACGGGCGGCGGTCCCGGCTTCGACACGACCACCATCACCTTCATGATTTACCAGCAGGCACTGCTGTCCTACGACATTGGAGCGGCCTCGGCCGGCGCCCTGTTCGCCGTGCTCATCGCCAACATCGCCGCCTTCTTCCTGATGCGCGTCATCGGCAAGAACTTGTCGAAATAAGGAGACCTTGATGCATAGCAAACTCAATCTGTACGGCCGCACGGCCGCCGCCTGGCTGTTCGCGCTGCTGCTGTTCTTTCCCATCTTCTGGCTGGGCCTGATGGCCTTCAAGACGGAAGGGCAAGCGATATCCACGCCGCCGCTGCTGTTTTTCACGCCGACACTCGACAGCTTCCGCGAAGTACTGGCGCGCGACAATTACTTCGGCTACGCGTGGAACTCGTTGTTTACCAGCGTGGTCTCGACGGCCATCGGCCTCTTGATCGCCATTCCGGCCGCCTATTCGATGGCGTTTTTCCCCACGGGCGGCACCATCGGCTTGCTGAAGTTCATGCTCAGCTCGCGCTACATGCCCGGCGTGGGCGCCCTGATGCCGATCTATATCTGCTACCAGTATTTCGGCCTGCTCGATACGCGCATCGGCCTGACCATCATGTTCATGTTGATGAATCTGCCCATCATGATCTGGCTGCTGTACACCAGCATGAAGGAGCTGCCGCGCGAAATCCTCGAAGCGTCGCGCATGGATGGCGCCACCGTGTGGGATGAATTCCGCCACGTCGTGCTGCCCCTGTCCGTGGGCGGCATCGCTTCCACGGCGCTGGTGTGCATGGTGTGGTCGTGGAATGAATCGTTCTGGTCGCTGAACCTGGGCGCCTCCAACGCGGGCACCCTGGCCTGGCTCATCGCCTCGTATTCCAGCCCGGAAGGCCTGTTCTGGGCCAAATTGTCGGCCGCGTCGCTGATGGCCATCGCGCCCATCATGGCGCTGGGCTGGTTCTGCCAAAAGCAACTGGTCCAGGGCATGACCTTTGGCGCCGTCAAGTAAATGATGCCTCCATAAACCTACTGCGCGCCCCAATTTCGGCTCTCCGTTGCTCACTGTGCATCCGCACAGCTCCGCTACTCAAACCGAACTTGAACCGCTCGCTACGGTTTCTGAAAGCATCGAATACAATTTAAAAATGAGACTATCATGGCTTACCTTCAACTGAGCAATATCGAAAAATTCTTTGGCGAGCACCGCGCCATCAAGGGCATCGACCTGGAAATCCAGCAGGGCGAGTTCGTCGTCTTCGTGGGACCGTCCGGCTGCGGCAAGTCGACCCTGCTGCGCCTGATCGCGGGCCTGGAACCGATCGACGGCGGCCAACTGTCGCTCGACGGGCGCGACATCACGGCCCTGCCATCGTCCAAGCGCGACCTGGCGATGGTGTTCCAGTCGTATGCGCTGTACCCCCACATGACGGTGTTCCAGAACATGTCGTTCGCGCTGAAGCTGGCCGGTGTCGATCCGGCCATCATCCGCGAGAAAGTCGACAAGGCGGCCGCCATCCTCGATTTGGGCAAATACCTGGAGCGCACGCCGAAGGAACTGTCGGGCGGCCAGCGCCAGCGCGTGGCCATCGGCCGCGCCATCGTGCGCGACCCGAAAGTGTTCCTGTTCGACGAGCCGCTGTCGAACCTCGACGCGGCCCTGCGCGTGCAGACGCGCATCGAGATCGCCAAGCTGCACCGCGAGCTGGGCGCCACCACCATCTATGTCACGCATGATCAGGTCGAAGCGATGACCCTGGCCGACAGGGTGGTGGTGCTGCGCGACGGGCAGATCGAGCAGCATGGCTCGCCGCTGGAATTGTATGACCGTCCGGCCAACCGTTTTGTCGCGCAATTCATCGGCACGCCCAGCATGAACGTGGTGCCTGCCGACGCGGCGCCGCAGTTGCTGGCGCAGGCGGGCAGCGCGGCGCAGGCCGATGGTTTTGTCGGCATCCGCCCCGAACACGTGCACCTGGGCGCGGCGCAGCCGGGCAGCTTGCCCGTCACCGTCGACCTGGTGGAATCCTTGGGCGTGGAAACCCTGACCTATGTGCGCCTGCCGAACAATGTGCAGGTGGTTTCGCGCGGCGCGGAACGCAGCAGCCTGCAGCCGGGCCAGCAGACGCACCTGACGTTCGAACCGGGTTTCGTGCATTATTTTGACCGCGCCGGCAAGACCTACGCGGCGGCGAAAGGAGCGCTGTAATGGATGCCATCGCACTGAAACAGGCAAACCTGGCGCAGCTGCCGGACACCATCGCCGTGCCAGCGTATGCGCGCGAGTCGCTCGTGCCCGGTATCGTGCATATCGGCGTGGGCGGTTTTTACCGTGCCCACCAGGCGGTGTACCTGGATGATCTGCTGGCCCTGCCGGGGAATGCCGAATGGGGTTATTGCGGCGTGGGCTTGCTGGCACACGACGCGGCCATGCGCGACGCCATGCGCTCGCAGGACGGCTTGTACACGGTGGTCGAGCGCAGCGCGGCGGGCGACTTTGCGCGCGTCATCGGCTGCGTGGGCGACTATCTGTATGCGCCCGACGATCCGCAAGCCGTGCTGGAAAAACTGGCCGATCCTGGCACGCGCATCGTTTCGCTGACCATCACGGAAGGCGGCTATTACGTGAACCAGGGCACGGGCGAATTCGACGCACAACACCCCGATATCGTCCATGAACTGGCGCATCCCGACGCACCGCGCTGCTCGTTCGGCTACCTGGCCGCCGCGCTGGCCCTGCGCCACCAGCGGGGCTTGCCGCCATTTACCATCATGTCCTGCGATAACCTGCAAAACAATGGCGACGTGACGCGCAAGATGCTGCTGGCCTTTGTCGCCCTGCGCGATTTGGAACTGGCGCGCTGGCTGGCCGCGCACTGCAGCTTCCCCAACAGCATGGTCGACCGCATCACGCCGGCCACCACGGATGAACACCGGGCGCTGGTGCGCGATACGTTCGGCATCGTCGACGCCTGGCCCGTCGTGTGCGAACCGTTCCGCCAATGGGTGATCGAGGATGAATTCCCGCAGGGCCGGCCGGCCTGGGAAAAAGTGGGCGCGCAGATGACGCACGACGTGCTGCCATATGAAAAGATGAAGCTGCGCCTGCTCAACGCCAGCCACCAGGCCCTGTGCTATATCGGCATGCAGCTCGGTTACACCTACGCGCACGAAGCGATGAGCGACGCCGGTATTCGCGCGCTGGTGCGGCGCATGATGGATGACGAGGTCACGCCGCTGCTGGACGAAGTGGAAGGCATCGACCTGGCCAGCTATAAAGATACCCTGATTGAGCGCTTTTCGAATCCGGCCGTGCGCGACCAGCTGGCGCGCATCGGCACCGAGGGTTCCGCGCGCATCCCGAAATTCGTGCTGCCCTCCGTGCGCGAAGCGCTGGCCCAGGGCGGCGCCATCAAGCTGCTGGCCTTCACGGTGGCGTGCTGGTTCCGCTACCTGGAAGGTCACGACGAGCAGGGGCGCGACATGCCGCTGAACGATCCGTACGCGGCGCGCCTGCGCGCGCTGGCGCTGCAGGGCGGCGCCGATGCCACGGCGCTGCTGTCTCTGCGCGAGCTGTTCGGCGACCTGAGCGACGCGCCCGCATTCACGCAGGCGGTGGGCGAGGCGCTGGCCAGCCTGTATGGACTGGGTGCGCGCGCGGCGCTCGAACAGCGCGTGGCCTGACAGGGGAGGGCGCCATGCAACGCAAGGCCGAATATCCACAACCGCAGATGGAGCTGGAACAGCAGCGCGACGCCACGCCCGGTTTCGAGCCGAAAGGCAGTTTCGGCTTCATCCGCTACCTGGAGCACGGCTTTCCGAATTCGCTGGTACGCTGGCATTACCACGACGAGTACGAGCTGCACCTGATCGTCGAGAGCAGCGGCAAGGTGTTTGTCGGCGACTATATCGGCCAGTTCACGCCCGGCCATCTGGTGCTGACAGGGCCGCGCGTGCCGCACAACTGGGTCTCGCTCGACACGCCGCCCGAAGGCGTGGCGCTGCGCGACATGGTGATCCAGTTTTCGCATCCGCCGCTGGCCTCGATGGCGGCCGTCATCCCGGAATTGAAAGGCATTTTCCCGCTGCTGCAGCGCGCCTTGCACGGCGTGGAATTTTTCGGCGTCAGCGAACAGTCGCTGCGTCGCTTCCAGCGCATCCGCGACAACAACGGCCTGCCGCGCTTCATCGAGTTCCTGACCTTGCTGGGCGAGCTGGCGCAGACCAGCGACTACCAGCTGCTGTCGACGGTGCCCATGCAGTCGAGCGACGACGACGTGGCCCTGGCGCGCATCAGTTCAGCCATCAACTTCATTGTGCACAATTACAGCAGCCAGTTCTCGCTGAAACAGCTGGCCGAGCAGGTGGACATGCCGGAGCGGACCTTTTCGCGCTTTTTCCGCAGCGCCACCGGCAACAGCTTCACGGATTTCGTCAACCGCCTGCGCATCAACAAGGCGTGCCAGCTGTTGATGGAGACGGAGAGGTATGTGAGCAACATCTGCTACGAGGCGGGTTTTAATAACGTGGCCAATTTCAACCGGCGCTTCCTGGAACTGAAAGGCATGACGCCGAAGGAGTTCCGCCAGCAGGCGCTGGGCCGCTTTGGCGAATAAGGGAAATTGGGGTACATTGGACGGCAAAGGCGGGAGACAGCCTGCAAAGAGACGAACATGGAACACACATGGCAGAACGGCTACCGTGACAGCGAGCGCAAGGCGCCCGAGCTGGAACGCGAAAGCTACGACGGCATCATCAATTACCTGGAACACGGCTATCCCAGCTCGCGCGTGCGCTGGCACTGCCACGAGGAATACGAGCTGCACCTGATTGTCGCCACCAGCGGGCGGCTGTTCGTCGGCGACTACATCGGCGAATTCTCGCCCGGCCACCTGGTGCTGACAGGACCGCGCCTGCCGCACAACTGGATCTCGAACGTCATGCCGGAAGGCGGCGTGGCCCTGCGCGACATGATCGTGCAATTCGCCCACGCGCCGCTGGCCGGCGCCGCGCGCGTCATCCCGGAATTGCGCGAACTGCTGCCGCTGCTCGAGCGTTCCAGCTATGGCGTGGAGTTTTTCGGCATGGGGGCCGAGGCGGAGCAGCACCTGGCGCGCATCCGCGCCACGCATGGCGCCGAACGCTTCGCCGCATTTGTGCAGCTGATGAGCAAACTCGCGCGCACGGCCAACTACCGCCTGCTGTCGAGCGCGTCCCTGCGTTCCTACGACGATGACGCCACCCTGGCCAAGGTCAATTCCGTCCTCAACTACATCACGGAGAATTACCGCGAACCGATTTCGGCGGAAATGCTGGCCGAGCAGGTGGGCATGTCGCTGAGTAAATTCTCGCGCTTCTTCCGCAAGGCGACGGGCAACAGTTTTACGGACTTCATCAGCCGCCTGCGCATCAACAAGGCGTGCCAGCTGCTGATGGACACGGATCAATACGTGTCGAACGTCTGCTATGACGTGGGCTTCCAGAACGTGGCCAATTTCAACCGCCGCTTCCTGCAGGTGAAGGGCGTCACGCCGAAGGAATTCCGGCGCCAGGCCGATGGCCGTTTCGGCGGCATCGGCGGCCCGGAACGCCTGGATGTTGCCTCAGCAACACATTTTTCAACGACTTGATCTATGTTGCTTATTTGAAACTACTTGTTAAACTGTAACGCGCTTGTCACTTTTGCCAGATACACTCCTCGCATTTGACCATCCCAAACCCGAGGAAGCTGATGAACCGTGTCTTGAAACCGATCCCGAAATTGTCCGTACTTGCCATCGCCGCCGGACTGGCCCTGGCCGCCTGCGGCGGCAGCGACAGCCATGATGAACCGGCCAAGCCGGTGGCACTGACGGGCGTGTTCCTCGACGGCGCGGTGGAAGGCCTCGATTACGTGGCGGGCAGCGCGGCCAAGGCCAGCACCAATGCCAAGGGCGAATTCACCTGCGCGCCAGGCGATACGCTGACCTTCAGCGTGGGCGGGCTGGCGCTGGGCACTTCGCAGTGCGGCACCCTGATCACGCCGCTGGCGCTGGCCGCCACGGCCAATGTGCAGGACGACAAGGTCGTCAACCGCCTGCTGGCGCTGCAACTGCTCGACGACGACAGCGACCCGTCGAACGGCATCAAGCTCACGGCCGAAGTCAAGGCAGCGCTGGCCGGCAAGACCCTGGACTTCAATGCGGCTCCGGCCACCTTCAATACGGCGCTGGCCGCGCATCTGGCGGCGCTGGGCGGTAAATTCGCCGGCCGCACGGTCGATGCGGAGCGCCGCGCCCTGGCGCGCGAACATTTCGAAGACACGCTGGCGTCGAAAATCGGCGCGCCCGTCAACGAAGCGCTGACGCAGGCCAACCCGGTGGGCGAAGTGAAAGTCACCGTGACGCGCTACCAGATCCAGGCGGCCGATAAATTCTACGTGCCGTACGAAGGCGCGAACGCGAAAATCAAGGGCGAATTCCCGAACGGCTTCCTGCCGTCGTACGGCTCGGGCCTGGCCTACAAGGGCAAGAACGCGGCGGGCGACCTGGAATTCTATGGTCTGACGGACCGCGGCCCGAACGGCGACGGCCCGCTGGTGCCCGACCCGGCGGGCAAGGGCACGATCGGCAGCAAGATTTTTCCATCACCGAGCTTTACGCCATCGTTCGGCGTGATCACCGTGGGCAAGGGCGGCGCCGTGCTGGCCTCGTCGACGCCGATCAAGGTGTCGGCCACCGTCAGCAGTTCGGGCTTGCCCGTGCCCGTGGGCGCGGTCGGCAATTCGGCCGAGATTCCCGTCATGGATGCGATGAAGTTCGACGCCGCTGGCAAGGCTGTCTTCAATGCGGGCGGCCTCGATTCGGAAGCCATCGTCGTTGACGCCAAGCGCAATGCGCTGTGGGTCTCCGATGAATACGGTCCTTTCATTGTCAAGATCGATGCGGCCACCGGCATCATCCAGGCCAAGTACGAACCGGGCAAGGGCTTGCCGGCGCTGTTCGCCAAGCGCCGCGCCAACCGCGGCATGGAAGGCATGACGCTGGACGCCAGCAACGACAAGCTGTACGCCTTTTTGCAAAGCCCCCTGAGCGATGGCACGGCCATGTATTCGGTCACCAAGAAGGCCGAGCAGGTAGAGCGCTTCGCCCGCTTCACGCGCTGGATCGAATTTGACCCAACGACAGGCACGAGCGGCAAGATGTATGCGTATCCGCTGGACGCGGCCGACTACCAGGATGGCCGCACGGGCAATGCCAAGCTGGGCGACATGGTAGCGCTGGGCGGCGGCAAGTTCCTCGTCATCGAGCAGGGCGCCGCGCCATCGGGCAAGGTGTTCAACAAGCTGATGCTGGTGGAACTGAAGTCCGCCACGGATATCGCGGCCGCCGCCTTCAACGCCACCACCTCGGACCTGGAAAAAAGCAGCATGGGCGGCGTGGCCGTCAACGGCGCCGACTGGGCCGCCGTCACGCCGCTGAAGAAAACCCTGCTGCTGGACTTGAACGCCATCGGCTGGGCGGCGGAAAAGGCCGAAGGCCTGACCCTGATCGACGAGTCCACCATCGCGCTGGCCAACGACAATGACTTCGGCCTGAAAACCAAGGTGTATGACGCCGCTGGCGTGGAAGTGAAGGATGCCGACGTGACCAAGTGCACGGTCGACGCGAACGGCGCCATCGTTACCAGCAGCGCGGCCGGCTGCAACGCTGCCAACACCATCCGCGTGGCGCGCGGCGACGACCGCGAGCGTCCTAGCCGCTTGTGGATCGTGAAGTTTGCCAAGGCGCTTAATACGTATTGAGCGAGGGTAGTGGTGATGTCGGATTACGCGCCGCTGTGCGGCGCTAATCCGACCTACATGACAAAAAGCCGCGCGGTGCAGAAATGCACCGCGCGGCTTTTTTACGTAGGTCGGATTAGGCGGGGCCGCCGAGGCCGAAGGCCGTAATCCGACATGTATCCGCTTACTTCTTCGTGTAGGTATTCAACCAATCCAAAACGGTGTGATGCCACAGCAGCGAATTGGCTGGCTTCAGCACCCAGTGGTTCTCGTCCGGGAAGACCAGCAGCTTGCTCGGGATGCCCTGGCGCTGCAGCGCCGTGAAGGTGCCCAGGCCTTGCGTGGTCGGGATGCGGAAATCGAGGTCGCCCTGGACCACCAGCATTGGCGTCTTCCAGTTCTTCACGTAGTTCACGGGATTGAACTGTTCGTACTTGGCCGGCGCGTCGTAGTAGGTGCCGCCGTTTTCCCACTCGGTGAACCACAGTTCTTCCGTCGCGTAAGCCATGCCGCGGTTGTCGAACACGCCATCGTGGTTGACCAGGCACTTGAAGCCGTCCGGCCAGTTGCCGGCGATCCAGTTCATCATGTAGCCGCCGTAGGAGGCACCCAGCGCGCAGCTGCGTTCGCGGTCCAGCCAGGCGAACTTCTTGGTGGCCGCTTCCAGGCCTTTTTGCAGGTCGACCAGCGGCTTGCCGCCCCAGTCGCCGCTGATGGAGTCCGTGAACTTCTGGCCATAGCCGGTCGAACCATGGAAGTCGATGAAGACGGTGGCGTAGCCGGCGCCCGCATACACCTGCGGATTCCAGCGGTAACTCCAGCTGTTGCCGAAGCTGCCTTGCGGGCCGCCGTGGACTAAAAAGGCGATCGGATACTTTTCGCCGGCCTTGGCATTCCATGGCTTCATCACGTGGCCATACACGGTGGCGCCATCGGCGCCGGCAAACGAGAACTGCTCGTACTCGCCGAAACGCACGTCAGCCAGGGCCGCTGCATTCTGTTTCGTCAGCTGCACCATCGGCGCCGTTTCCGACCTGGCGTCGAGCTTGCGCGTGTACAGCTGCGCGCCCGACGTCAGGCTCGCTTGCGCCAGCACGATGGTGTTGCCGCGCACGTCGAATCCAGCCACGGCGCCCTTGCCCGTCAGGGCGGTGACCTTGCCGCTGGCCGCGTCGATGTTGAACAAGCGGTGCTGGCCCACGTCGTCGGCCGTCACCAGGAAGGCCTTGCCGTCCGGCGTCCAGCGGAAGTCGGACACGGAACGGTCCCAGTCATCGGCGACGGTGCGCTTCTTGCCGGTGGCGACATCCATCAGCACCAGGTGGAAACGGTCCGCCTCGAAGCCGGGGCGGGTCATGGCGACATAGGCCAGGGTGCGGCCGTCCGGCGAGTAGGTCGCTTTCGCATCCCAGGCGGGATTGTCGCTGGTCAGATTGCGCGGCGCCTGGCCACCGGTGGCGGGTATCGTGTAGACGTCGAAGTTGGTCGACCACGATTCCGTGCGGCCGGCCACGCGCACGGAAAAGGCCACGCTCTTGCCGTCCGGGCTGAAGTTGTATTCGCTGTTGTCGCCGAACGGCTTCGATGGCGCATCGCCATTCAGGGTGCCGCTCAGGCTGACGGGTGTGGCGCTGACCTTGCCGGTGGCGTCGATGGGCGCCGAGTACAGCGCATTGCGGCGGCCGTCGGCCCAGGTATCCCAGTGGCGCACGAACATCTCATCGTAGACCATGCCGGTGGCCTTGTTCCTGGCTTTTTCATCGAGGCGCTTCTTCGTGCAGGCGATGTCCGCGCAATCGAGGAAGACGCCCATGCTGAAGGCCAGGCGGTCGCCCTGCGGCGACAGACGGTAGGTGTCGACGTCCAGCGCCAGGTCGGTGACCTTGGCCGCTTCGCCGCCGTTCAGGGGCAGCTGCCACACTTGCGAGGAACCGGAACGGCCGGACAGGAAGTAGATGGCGTCGCCGTTCGGCGACCATTGCGGGTCGCTGGCGCTGGCATCGCCGCGCGTGAGCTGGCGTGGCGCCGCGTTCGGCGCGCGCAGGTCGATCATCCACAGCTGCGTGTTGCCGCGGTTTTTATCCAGGTTGGTGGTGCGCACCGTGTAGACGACGCGCGTGGCGTCCGGCGACAGCACGGGGCTGCCCACGCGCTCCATGGCAACCATGTCTTCGACGGTGAAACCGCGCGGCGCGGCCAATGCCGGCACGGCGGCAGTGGTGGCCATGGCGGCACTGAATGCTCCCAAGAGCAGCAGACGTAAACTCATTCAAACTCCCAATGTTATTGCGACGTTGTCGATGTGGTATGAACGTGGCCGGCTGTACCGCCGGCAGGCCGACATCATAGCAATAAAGATGGGGCTGCTGCGGGAGTTGACCGCCGGTTAGCCTGCCGGCACTGCCAGTTGGTCGAGCGCCACGTGGCCGCGGAAGCCGCCCTGGCTGGCCGCAGGCAAGCCGTTTTCGATGGCGTGGGCGAAGCGGATGCCGGGGTCCTGTTCCAGTGCCGCCAGCAGGCGCGCCACGTCGGGATAGTCGCGAAGCTGCGCCAGCTGCAGCGGTTCGGCCCAGCGCGCCGTGGCCGCCAGGTAAGCGTCGGCGATGCCCGGCGCCGTGTCCGAGGCCAGCCAGGCGCGTCCCATCAGCAGGCGCTCCAGGTGCGCCAGGCATTTATTTACCTTCTCGATGGCCATCTCGCGCCAGACGGCGGCGCGTGCATCGTTGTCCGCCGCGCGCGCGGCCTGGAAGGCGGGCATGAAGGCCGCGTGAAAGCTCGTGTGCAGGAACGACAGGACGCTGTTCAGGCGGTCGTATTCGGGCGTGCCCTGCATGAAACCCAGGCTGCTGCCTGGCGTGCGGGCCGCGATATGCAGCAGGATCGCCATGCTTTCCAGCAGCGGCGCGCCCGTGTGCGTGAGCAGGGCCGGCGTCTGGCTCAGGGGATTGATGGCGAGAAAGGCCGGATGCTGCTTGCTGGCCGGGTCGCGCGCTTCCACGCGTGCCAGGTGAAACGGCAAGCCGCTCCATTCGAGGGCGGCGATGGCGGCAAACGAGCAGCCGAAGGGCACGCTGTAGATCAGGGTGGTTTCCATGCTGGACTTCCGTATGAGCTGAGGGAAGGGCAGTCTAGCCGCTATGGTTACTATTTGGAAGAAGGCAGAATAATGTGGTATAGGTACATTTTTTATACCATGTCGAAGGCGTACCATGAAAGACAATGTCTCCGGCTGTGCCGTGGAAGAAGCCATGCGCCTGCTGGGCGGGCGCTGGAGAGTCGTGCTGCTCAGCTACCTGATGGCGGAGCCGAAGCGTTTCAGCGAAATCCGCCGCGCCGTGCCGAACATTTCGCAGCGCATGCTGACCCTGGACCTGCGTGCGCTGGAAGACGCGGGCTTGCTCACGCGCACCGTCTACGCGCAAGTGCCCGTGAAGGTCGAATACCGGCTGACGGACGAGGGGCTGCGCCTGCGCGAACTGGTCGAGATGCTGCGGGCCATCGGCTTGCGCCTGCGGGGTCAGGCGGACGCGGGTGGCGCCTTTCTCGCGCCCGATGCCGGCTAGATGTCTCTACAGAAACAACTGTTTTTATGTAAAGTGCTAGACTGCCGACCTTTGATCACTGCCCTTACTTGCCATGCGCCTGACTTCCCTCGCCCTGTCCGCCTCCGTCCTGTTCGCCACCTTGCCTGCGCATGCCGCTACCATGCCGACGCTCGAACAAATCCACGCCGCCGTGCAGGCGGGCGTGGCCAAGACTCAGGCGAAGACCCAATCGCCGATGCCGTTCGCCATCAAGGTCACCAGCCTGGCCGGCTGCCAGGATTCGCAGGAAGTGGCGGGCGAGGTGGTATGCCTGGTGAGCATGAGCGCCGGCATGCGCGACGGTTTTACCGTGCTGCCGCTGCGTAACGAGAACGGTACCTGGGTCGGCGTCGAGCGCAAGCACGCCAAATTCGCGGGACCGTCGCCAGCCGAGGCGCAAGCGATGATACGCGCGTGGGCCAAGGAAGAAGTGGCGCGCGACCCGGAAGCGGCCAAGGACGTGCAGATGCAGGAAGCGCAGTCCACCATGCAGGTGAAAGCCATCAACGAGTGCGACGTCAAGCGCAAGACGGGCTACCTGGCATGCGATACGGAACTGAGCGTGCCGAGCCGCCCGGACGGCATCAAGACGGAACTGAGCTTCATGCTCGAGAACGGCGGCTGGCGCTACGTGCCCCGCTAAACCCTGACGTGTTTCTCGCCGGGACAGCCACGCTGTCCCGGCGCTGCGTTCACCACCTTCCCGCGGCCACACGGCCTCTGCAATATTTGCAGATTCGCAAGGCAATTTCGCCCGTAAAAATTGCCCATATAAATTAATAATTCAATATTAAAATTAATGTAACGGTGCAGGCTGCCGCCGGCTTCCCGCCGTCCGGCATTTGCCCGCTTCCCCGTGCCCGCAAGGGCGACAGCCAAGGATCCGACCATGCGACTTAATCTTCCCGTCAGCGATACCGAGATCAATCTGAGCGATACCGAGACCATTGTCTCGACTACCGACTTGCAAGGCAATATCACATATGCGAATCCATATTTCATCGCCGTCAGCGGCTATAGCGCGGAGGAACTGATCGGCGCGCCGCAAAATATCCTGCGCCACCCGGACATGCCGGTCGAAGCGTTCGCCGATTTCTGGGCCACCATCCGCTCGGGCCGCTCGTGGAGCGGCATGGTGAAGAACCGCTGCAAGAATGGCGATTACTACTGGGTGCTGGCGAACGTCACGCCCGTGGTGGAAGATGGCGTGGCCGTCGGCTACATGTCCGTGCGCACCAAACCCACGCGCCAGCAGGTGGCGCAGGCGTCCGCCCTGTACGCGCGCATCAAGGCGGGGCAGGCAGATGGCGTCGTCATCAGCCAGGGCGCGGCCGTGCGCACGGGCTGGCTGGCGCGTGTCGCGGCGCTGCGCGACCTGGCGCTGGCCAAGCGCATCGGCTGGAACCTGGGTTTGCTGACCCTGGTGTTGTTGCTGCAGCTGGCGTGGAACGCGGGCGTGCTGCCGACCGCCGCTCACGGCTGGCTGACGGGCCTGTCCGTGCTGGCCGTGCTGACCACCCTGTATTTCTGGTACAGCCTGCACCGCGCCGTGCTGCAGCCGCTGCGCCAGGCGCGCCAGGCCTGCGACGTGATGGCGGGCGGCGACCTGACGGGCGAACTCGATACGACGCGGCGCGACGAGATGGGCCAGCTGCTGCGCTCCCTGCGCCAGCTGCGCGTGAATCTGCATTCCATCGTTGGCGACGTGCGCGGCAACTTCCTGCGCATCAGCACGGCCAGCCAGGAAATTGCCGCCGGCAATATGGACTTGTCGGGCCGCACGGAAGCGCAGGCTTCGGCCCTGCAGCAGACGGCGTCGAGCATGGAGCAGCTGGCCGCGACGGTGCAGCAAAACAGCGGCAATGCCATACAGGCCAGCGACATGGCGGGCAAGGTGCACGGCCTGGCCGGGCGCGGCGGCGAGATCGTCGGCCAGGTGGTCACGATGATGGCGGAAATTAACGCCTCATCGAAGAAGATCGGCGACATCACGGGCATCATCGAAGGCATCGCCTTCCAGACGAATATCCTTGCCTTGAACGCGGCCGTCGAAGCGGCGCGCGCGGGCGACCAGGGCCGCGGCTTTGCCGTGGTGGCGGGCGAAGTGCGCAGCCTGGCCCAGCGCAGCGCCTCGGCCGCCACGGAAATCAAGCAGTTGATCACGGCGTCGCTGGCGCAGGTGCAGGCGGGCGCGAAGCTGGCGGAGCAGGCGGGCGCCAGCAGCGCGGAAATGCTGGGCGCCGTGCAGGGCGTGCACGGCATCATGGAAGAGATCGCTTCAGCTTCGCGCGAGCAAAGCCACGGCATCGGTCAAGTGAATATGGCCGTCACGCAGATGGATGAAGTGACGCAGCAGAATGCGGCGCTGGTGGAGGAATCGGCTGCCGCTTCCGCCTCGCTGCAAGACCAGACCTTGCAGCTGGAGCAGGCGATGGCCCTGTTCAAGCTGGAACGGCGGCGCGGCGGCCCTGTGCCTGTGCGGCTGGCCGAGCGCCGCCGTGCTACAGCAGGCGCTCTGACAGCGCCTTGAAGGCGACCCCGGGTACGAGAAAGGCGAACGGCGTGGACTGGGGCGGCAATTGCGCCAGCAAGCCGCACTGCGCGTGCGGCGCTGCCAGCGCTTGCACCTGATCCAGGTTGACGGGCAGGTCGATCTCGCCGAAGACCAGCTTGCCGTTGCGCGGCACGTGGGCGATGGCCGCATCCTGGCAGGCGAGGAATGCGACGGCGTCGCGCCAGTTGCCGAAGAGCGCTTGCCAATCCGCATCGAGGACCTGTTCCGCAACGATGTCCGCCTGCACGTCCAGCGATGGCGCGCTGCCGGCGCCGGGTGCAATCGCGCAGCGTGCCTGCGTGGCGGATACGTCCAGCGTCATGCCGGCGGCCACGTGTGTCGGCAGGATATCGCTGAACAGGCGCGTGCCCAGCGCGTGCGGCAAGCTGTCCATGATATTTTTCAAAAAATACACGCAGGGCACGGCGGGCGCGCCTGGCGGCGTGTGGTGCAGATACAAGCGCCAGTTGCTTTGCAGCGGAGACGGCAGCAGCCGGCGCAGCGGACCCGGCAGGGCCGGGCCGAAATGCCCGTGGCGGTAGGTCAGCACCGTGAATGGGGTCTTGCCATCGCGCTGCCACAGAACCACGCCGGGCGGCAGCAAGCGCTGCGCGGCAGCGGCGTCCACCAGCCAGCTCACGTACACGACATCGCGCACGTCGCTATGCAGGGTCAGGAAGGGCAGGCGGGACAGGATGGCCTGGCGCACGTTGGCAAGGCGCGTGCAGTTGGCGAGCGCGGCAAAGAGCCGCCCCGGCCAGCCCGCGCGCGGGTGGCGGTAAGTGTTGTCGTGCAATGGAAAAGCTTTCGGAAATGGAACGGAGGAGATAGCCTACGCTGCAACGTCCGTCCACATCATCGCGAGCGGCAGCGACGTGTGGCCGGGACGCGCAGCTGTGCTGGAGCACAGCGGGCATCGCAGGCCGCACAGGGTGCCGCGCAGCCGATGTGGGCGGGCGTGACTATTATTGCATGTGCCAGCCGTGGCTGACGACGATCGACTGGCCGCTCAGGGCCGTCGACGGGAACGCCGCCAGGAACACGGCCGTTTGCGCCACGTCCTGCGTGGTGGTGAATTCGCCGTCGATGGTGTCTTTCAGCATGACTTTCTTGATGACGTCTTCCTCGCTGATGTTCAGCTGGGCCGCCTGTTCGGGGATTTGCTTGTCGACCAGCGGCGTGCGCACGAAGCCGGGGCAGATGACGTTGGCGCGGATGCCGTCCTTTGCGCCTTCCTTGGCCACCACCTTGGCCAGGCCCAGCAAGCCGTGCTTGGCGGCCACGTAGGCGCTCTTGAACGGCGAGCCTTCGTGCGAGTGCACGGAACCCATGTAGATGATGGCGCCGCCGCGGCCCGCCTTGATCATTTCGCGCATGCAGGCGCGCGTGGTGAGGAAGGCGCCGTCCATGTGAATGGCCAGCATCTTTTTCCATTGATCGAACGGATAGTCGACGACGGGGCTGATGATCTGGATGCCCGCGTTGCTGATCAGGATATCGATGCCGCCGAAGTGGGCCGCCGCATCCGCCACGCCCTTGTCGACTTGCGCTTCGCTGGAGACATCCATGGCGACGGCAAACGCCTGGCCGCCCGACTGCTTGATTTCCTCGGCCGTCTTGCTGGCCGCTTCCAGGGCCAGGTCGGCGATGACGACCTTGGCGCCTTGTTTTGCGTATTCAATAGCCATTTCCTTGCCGATACCACTGGCGGCGCCGGTAATCAGTGCGACTTTGTCTTTGAGTTGCATATTAATCCTTTGCATTGCGGGTTGGAGTGATCATGGAAAACCTGACTATGCCAGTATAGCCAGAAAACGCGCCGTGCATGCCCCGCGCGCGCCTAGGGAACTTGCTGGCCGTCAAGCCGCCGCTCAAGCATTTGCTGCAGGCGCCAGGCGCCGGGATTGGTGCCGGCCCAGGTGCGGAACGCATGGTTGAACGCGCTTTGCTCCTGGTAGCCGAGCAGGAAGGCAATGTCGACCAGCGACAGCTCCGGCTGGCGCAGGTAGTCGCGCGCCAGGCCAAAGCGGACCTGGTCCAGCACGGCCTGGAAACTGGTGCCGGCGTCGGCCAGCTTGCGCTGCAGGGTGCGCGGCGTGACGGCCAGGGCGGCGGCGATGGTGGCCAGCTTGGCCGCACCGTGGCGCAGGCCGGCCACGATGGCCGAGCGCACTTGCGCTTCGATGCCGCGCGCGCCATCGGCGTGCACTTCGCCATGGCGCTGCGCCAGCAGCTGTTCCGCATGCCTGCACAGCACCGGGTACAGGCTGACGTCGGCGTTGGGCACGGGCCAGTCCAGCAGGCGCGCATCAAACGTGGCCGCGTTGGCGCCCGCGTTGAAGGCCGGCAGGCTGCCCAGTACGCGCACATATTCGTCGCGGTGCGCCGCGTGGCGCAGCAGCTCTCCGCCGCCATCGTGGCTGAACGCCAGCTGGGCCGGCGGCAGCGGCATGCCTGCCAGCCAGTCGCCGCACACCTTGACACCGGCAAAGACGCTGTCGACCAGGTGGCGGCTGGCGCCCGGGAAGTTGCTGGTCCAGCGGTAATGCGCGATGGCGCCGTCGCGCTGCAGGGTTGAGCGGCCCAGGTCGTGCGCCAGCCGTTCATAGCGGGCCGTCTGTTCCAGCGCCTGGCCAAAATCCTTGCAACTGAGCAAAATCAAGCCATACGCGCTGTAGGTGCCCATGCGTGCGCGCTGGCCCACGTGCAGGCCGAAATGCGCGTCGCCCGCCAGCCGCGCGCCCGCGTCGAGCAGGCGCACGTAATCGCGCGCGGCCAGGGTGGCCGCCGGCGCTTCCAGGCTGTGCGGCGGCACGCCCGCCGCCTGCGCCAGGGTAGCGCAGGCGATGCCATGCGCGCTGGCCGCTTCCAGCAGCGGCTGCAGATAGGCGATGGCCACCCGGCCTTCCGCGTGGCGGCCGTCAGTGCCTGGCATGATGGAACAATACGATTGTCATGAAAAACCAATACCCGTGGTCTGTGGCGGCATATGCTATTGATCTGGCAAGAGATCAGCAAGAACAGTATAGCAAGCCGCCGTGGCGCGCAACTGGGCGCGCCTGGACCAATCAAGGGGAAATCGATGCAACGCTGGAATGGCTGGGGAGATGAAAACATCGTGTATGCGCTGAGCGACGAGGCGCTGGCATTCCTGGGCGCGCGCCTTGGGCCGGGCAGCCCCATGGTGGACGCCACGTTCGACGGCGCCTGCGCGCAGGTGCCCACGTCGCGCCTGGCGCCGCATCCGCTGATCGATACCCAGCCGGCCACGCGCGTGCGCCATGCCCTGGGCCAGAGCCTGCCCGACTGGTTCAAGCTGCGCCATGGCCGCATCGGCGCGGTACCCGATGGCGTGGCCTTTCCCGACAGCGCGCAGCAGGTGCGCCAGCTGCTCGAGTACGCGCGCCAGGCTTGCGTGGCCGTGATTCCCTACGGCGGCGGCACCAGCGTGGCCGGGCATTTGACGGTGGCGCCGGGGCCCCGTCCCGTGCTGGTGCTGAGCCTCGCGCGCCTGTGCGCGTTGGGCCACCTGGACCGCGAAGCGCAGCTGGCCACGTTTGGCGCGGGCGTGTATGGCCCCGACCTGGAGGCGCAGCTGCGCGCGCACGGCTACACCCTGGGACACTATCCGCAATCGTTCGAGTATTCGACCCTGGGCGGCTGGATCGCCACGCGCTCGTCGGGGCAGCAGTCGTTGCGCTATGGCCGCATCGAGCAGCTGTTCGCCGGCGGCGAAGTGGAAACGCCGGCCGGCACCTTGAGCATTCCCACCTTTCCCGCCTCGGCGGCCGGCATCGACCTGCGCGAAATGGTGCTGGGCTCCGAAGGCCGCCTGGGCGTCCTGACGCAGGCGACCGTGCGCGTCTCGCCGCTGCCGCCCTACGAAGCCTTCCACGCCGTGTTCTTTGCCGACTGGGGCCAGGCGCAAGCGGCCGTGCGGGCGCTGGCGCAGGCCGGGCTGCAGCTGTCCATGCTGCGCCTGTCGAACGCGCTCGAGACGCAAACCATGCTGACCCTGGCAGGCCACAAGAAACTCGTGGGCTTGCTGGAGCGCTACCTGTCGCTGCGCGGCTGCGGCGACGGCAAGTGCATGCTGATGGTGGGCGTCAGCGGCGAAGCGAAAGGCGCGCGCGCAGCCTTGCGCGCCGCCCTGGCGCTGGCGCGCCGCCATGGCGGCGTGCACGTGGGACGGCACATGGGCGACAAGTGGAAGCAGGGGCGCTTTCGCAATGTGTATTTGCGCAATGGCGCCTGGGAACATGGCTATGTGATCGACACGGTGGAAACGGCCGTCGACTGGCCCCGCGTGACACTCATGATGGCGGCGCTGGAGCGTGCGGGCGTCGGCGCGCTGGCGCAGCACGGCGAGCAGGTGCACGCGTACACGCATCTGTCGCATGTGTATGCGCAGGGCGCCAGCGTGTACACCACGTATGTGTACCGGCTGGCGTCCACGTACGAGGAAAACATGGCGCGCTGGCGCAGCCTGAAGGATGCCGCCAGTGCCGCCATCGTCGCCAATGGCGGCACCATCAGCCACCAGCATGGCGTGGGCACCGACCACGCGCCATGGCTGGCGGCGGAAAAGGGCGATCTCGGCATCGCCGCCATGCGCGCGCTGTTCCGCCAGGTGGACCCGCAGGGCATGATGAATCCCGGCAAGCTGCTACCCGAGGCGGGAGGCATATTGTGAATCCCGTCGCGCGCAGCGAGGAATTGCCTGGCATCCTGGCGCGCGAGTGGGACGTGCTGATCGTCGGCGGCGGCATCACGGGCGCCGGCATCCTGCTGGAAGCATCGCGGCGCGGCTTGAAGGCGCTGCTGGTGGAGCAGCGCGATTTCGCCTGGGGGACGTCGAGCCGTTCCTCCAAACTGGTGCATGGCGGCTTGCGCTACCTGAAGCAGGGCCAGTTCGGCATGACGCGCGAGTCCGTGCACGAGCGGCAAGCCTTGCTGGCCGATGCGGCGGGGCTGGTCGAACCGCAGGGCTTCGCCTTTGGCGACTACGCGGGCCGGAAGCCGGGCCGGCGCCAGTTCATGCTGGGGCTGGCCATCTATGACGTGATGGCGGGCCGGCGTGCGCGCCGCTATGTGGAGGCGGCGGATTTTGCCATGCTGGCGCCGCACATCGAACGCGCGGGGCTGCGCGGCGGCATGCTGTACCAGGATGCGAAGACGGATGACGCGCGCCTGGTGCTGCGCGTGCTGCGGGAAGCGCGGCGCCATGGCGGCGTGGCCGTCAATTACCTGGGCGTGGCGTCGCTGCTGCGCGAGGGCGACAAGGTCGTCGGCGCCACCTTGCACGATGCGGCCGATGGCACGGCGCCTGCCGTGCGTGCGCGCCTGGTGATCAGCGCCACGGGTGCCTGGGCCGACAAGCTGCGCGGGCAGGTGGGGCAAGCGCCGAAACTGCGGCCCTTGCGCGGCAGCCATCTGCTGCTGCCGGCCTGGCGGCTGCCGCTGGCGCAGGCCGTCAGCCTGATGCACCCGCACGATGGCCGGCCCGTGTTTGCCTATCCGTGGGAGGGCGTGAGCCTGGTGGGTACCACCGATGTCGACCATGCGGGGGGGCTGGACAGCGAGGCGGCCATCACCCGCGGCGAACTCGATTATTTGCTGGTGGCGCTGCGCTGGCAGTTTCCCGGCCTCGACCTGGGTGAACATGATGTGCTGGCCACGTTTGCCGGCGTGCGGCCCGTGATCGACAGCGGCCAGCTTGACCCGTCGAAGGAAGCGCGCGAACATGCGCTGTGGCTGGAAAACGGCTTGCTGACGGTGGCCGGCGGCAAGCTGACGACTTTCCGCGTGATCGCGCTCGACGCATTGCGCCGCGCCGCGCCGCTGCTGCCGGGCTGGCAGGCGGATTTGCGTCCGCTGCCCATTTTTGACGCGGCGCCGCCGCTGTCGGGCAAGGCCCTGGTGCTTGACGCGCAGCAGCGCGAACGCCTGCTGGGCCGCCACGGCGCGGATGCGCAAGCGCTGTGCGACGCGGCGCACGATGGCGAGTTGTTGCCGATACCGGGCACGCAGACCCTGTGGGCGCAACTGCGCTGGGGCGCGCGCATGGAAGATGTGCGGCACCTGGACGACTTGCTGCTGCGGCGCACGCGCCTCGGTTTGCAGCTGGCAGGCGGCGCGCTTGCTATCATGCCGCGCCTGCGTGCCATTTGCCAGACAGAGCTGGGCTGGGACGATGCGCGCTGGGACGCGGAACAGCTGCGCTACCTGGCGCTGTGGCAGCGCCACTACAGCGTGCCGCAGGGCGCGTAAAAACATAAGAATAAACCAGAGGAGAGCATCATCGAGACCACCGTGTTTGGCGAAAGCCTGGAACTGGGCGACGCCCGCATCACCTATGACAGCCTGTCGCCGCTGGACTTGCGCCAGCCGGTGCACGCCATCGTCGACGACCTGGGCGAAGACCTGCTGCAAATCACCTGCGCGAACGGCGACATCGTCGACGTGGGCTGGTACCCGGCATGGAATGAACAGGGGCGCTTGCGCGTGGTGGCCGTGCGCGGCCAGGACTGGGAAGCGCCGGTGTTCAGCGCCCGGCCGGAAAAAGATCCGCAGGCGCTATTGCAGGCGCTGCGCGCCGCGCTGGCCGCATTGACTCAGGCGGGCTAAGGCCATGGCCAGCCTACCCGGCCCCGGGCCGTATATCCTTTCCATCGACAATGGCACGCAAAGCGTGCGCGCGCTGCTGTTCGACCGGGACGGCAACCTGGCGGCCAAGGCGCAAGTGTTCCTGGAAGCGTATTACTCGGACCACCCCGGCTGGGCCGAGCACGACGCCAACGGCTACTGGCAAGCCGTGTGCGCAGCGTGCCAGCAGCTGTGGCGCGGCACGGACATCGATAAATCGTCGGTTGCCGGCGTGGCCGTCACCACGCAGCGCGGCACGGTCGTCAACGTGGACGAAGATGGCCAGCCCTTGCGCCCCGCGATCACCTGGCTGGACCAGCGCAGCACGCGCGAGATTCCGCACCTGGCGCCGTGGTGGCGCGCCATCTTCCGCGCCACGCGGCTCGACGGCACCATCGCCTACTTCCGCCGCGAAGCGGAGATCAACTGGATCAGCGCGCGGCAGCCCGATATCTGGCGCCGCACGCACAAATTCCTGCTGCTGTCGGGTTTTTTGAACCATCGCCTGTGCGGCAACTACGTCGATTCGACCGGCTCGCAAGTGGCGTACATCCCGTTCGACTACAAGCGCCATGCGTGGGCCGGGCGCTTCGACTGGAAGTGGCAGGCGCTGGCCATTCGCCGCGCCATGCTGCCCGAGCTGGTGACGCCGGGCACGCGCATGGGCGCCATCACGGCCGCTGCCGCTGCCGCGACGGGCATCCTGGAGGGCACACCGCTGCTGGCGGCCGCCGCCGACAAGGCCTGCGAAGTGCTGGGCGCCGGCTGCGTCGAGCCGCACGTGGCGTGCCTCAGCTACGGCACCACGGCCACCATCAACACCACCAACCGCAAGTACGTGGAAGTGACGCGCTTCATTCCGCCATATCCGGCCGCCATGCCGGGTGCCTACAGCACGGAAGTGCAGATTTTTCGCGGCTACTGGATGGTCAACTGGTTCAAGGAGCAGTTCGGCGACCGTGAGCGGGCGGCGGCCGCCGAAGACGGCACGGGCCTGTCGGCAGAAGCGCTGTTCGACCGCCTGGTCGACGCCGTGCCGCCCGGTTCCATGGGCCTGATGCTGCAGCCATACTGGAGCCCCGGCATCAAGGTGCCGGGGCCGGAAGCGAAGGGTGCCATGATCGGCTTTGGCGACGTGCATACGCGCGCGCACATCTACCGCGCCATCCTCGAGGGCCTCGCGTATGCGCTGCGCGAAGGCAAGGAGCGCATCGAGCGGCGCAGCGGCATCGCCATCACGGAGCTGCGCATCGCGGGCGGCGGTTCGCAAAGCGACGCGGCCATGCAGCTGACGGCCGACATCTTCGGCCTGCCGGCCGCGCGCGCACACGTCTATGAAAGCTCGGGCCTGGGCGCGGCCATCGCCGCCAGCGTGGGCCTGGGCTGGCACGCGGATTTCCCCGCCGCCGTGCAGGCGATGACGCGCAAGGGCAAGGTGTTCCAGCCCCATCCCGAGCACCGCAAGATCTACGAGCAGCTGTACCGGCGCGTGTACCAGAAGATGTATGCGCGGCTGCAGCCCCTGTACCGCGAGATCGCGGCCATCACGGGCTATCCGGAATAGCCGCGCATTAAATCGTATTGCGAATCATTCGCATCTATTATATGATGTGCTCCGCATTTCACTTAGGCAACTTATCCCGGTGACTGCAGTGCGCCGCCGGCCATGCGCCGGCGGCGCGTCCGCGCGGGCAGAATTCCGCCGCAACGCTTCCTTCAACGCCGCCGCTTGATCGTGCACAGTCTGTTTTCTCTGCCCTGCGTTTTTCATTCCACAAGCATGAAGTAGCCGGCAAGGACAGCAATGAAGACGAACCGCAAGCACCGCATGCGCGCCAGCGCATTAACCCCGATGGCCGCCGCACTGGCGCTGGTACTGGCCAGCATGGGCGGCAGCGCCCGCGCCGAAAATGCCACCGATGCCACCAATCCGGACAACGCCACGCAGATGCCCGCCATCAGCGTCTTTGGCGACGCCATCAGCGCCGGCACGGCCGGGCGCTCGTATATCAGCAGCGCAGACATCGAGCGCCAGCAGGCCGACAACGTCGCCTCCCTGCTCGACACCCTGCCTGGCGTGGACCTGGCCGGCACGGCCCGCCCCAGCGGCCAGAGCCTGAATATCTGGGGTTTTAATAAAGTACAGGACGTGAAGGTGATTCTCGACGGCGTACCGAAGGGCTTTGAAAAATACCGCCAGGGTTCCATCTTCATCGAGCCAGAACTGATCAAGCAGATCGAAGTGAACAAGGGCGCGCATACCAGCTTGTATGGCAATGGCGGCTTTGGCGGCGTCATCACGGTCGAAACCAAGGATGCCAAGGACATGCTCGAAGGCGACGAGAAAATCGGCGCCATGCTCAAGTATTCGCGCCATTCGAACAACGCGGAAAACGATGCCACCGTGGCCGTGTATGGCCGCTCGGAAGATGGCCGCTATGACGCGATGGCCTTCACCACGCGGCGCAAGTCCGACGATTTGCGCAAACCCGATGGCAAGCCATTCCGCTTTTCCGCCATCGACGCGCCATCGAGCCTGGCGAAACTGAATATCCGTCTGACGCCCGAGCAGCTGCTGACCCTGACGGCGATGAAGAGCGGCAGCACGGGCTGGGGCCCGTTCGCCGCCATGGGCGAAGACGTGCCCACGCCGACGGAGGCGGAAATCAGGAAGTACGGCCTGGAAGAAGCGTGGCAGCGCAAGGCTGTCTACCGCGACCAGAACGACGACACGTATTCCGTGAAATGGCAGTACGCGCCGCAGAATAATCCGTGGATCAAGCTGACGGCCAGCGCCGGCTATTCGCACACGGACCAGCATGACAAGCGCCTGCCTTCGGCTTCGCTGGGTTCCTACCTGGGCTCCCTGGGCAACGAGAGCTGGGCCTCGTACGTGGATCGCATTGCCGAAGTGCGCAACGAAAGCGTATTTAGCACGGGCGGCATCTCGCACGTGCTGCAAACGGGCCTGCAATGGCACAAGAACGTGCGCGACACCCTGATGTACTACCCGTCGTCGACGGCGCTGAAAGACCCGACATACAACTACGGTTATTTCCAGCCCTACTACATGCCGGCCGGGCGCCAGGAAACCACGGGCTTATACTTGCAGGATGCGATGACGTATGGCGATGTGACCTTGACGGCGGCGCTGCGCCACGACCGTGTCGTTTCCGAGGGCGTGCCGAACAAGGCGTCGCGCTACAACAGCCCACTGGCGGCGGCAGGCCATGACTTCAGCGAGAAAGTCCATGCCGACTGGTCGCCCCGCCTGGGCCTGTTCTGGAAGGCGTCCAGCGCGGTGGCGCTGTTCGGCGACTTGAGCCGCACCTGGCGCGCGCCGACCATCGACGAGATGTATTCGAATGAATACTATGTTTCGTCGCGGCTCGGCTCCTCGACGCCGGGCACCAGCCGCGACCTGGCCGTGGAGCGGGTGACGGCCGTGCGCGCGGGTGTCATGCTGCACCGGCAGAACGTGCTCATGGAGCGCGACGACGTGCAGCTGCGCCTGACGGCTTACCAGAACCGCGTCAGCGACAATATCGGCCCGCGCCTGGGCATCCTGATCGAAGGCTATGTGCCGGGATCGGGCAAGGTGCCGCCGGCCCTGTCGTCCTACCGCAACCTGGCCGGCTTCCACACCCGGGGCGTGGAAGTGGAGTCCTATTACAACTCGCCGCGCCTGTTCGCCAGCGCTTCGCTGTCGAAGCAGCGCGGCACGCGCAGCGGGTCCCAGCGCGACCCGTGGGGCCAGGACGAACCCGTGTCGACCATTGCGCCGGACAAGCTGATGGCGGGCCTGGGCTGGCGCATGCCGGACCTTGGCGCCAGCATCGGCTGGCAGGGCCGCTTCGTCGCCAAGCAGGACCGCGTGCTGCCGGTGGGCAATGTGTACCGCTTGCCGCCGTCGAAAGGCTATGCGCTGCATACCCTGTTCGCCTCGTGGAATGGCCGGCAAGGCATCTGGCGCGGCACGGAAGTGCGGCTGACGGTGGACAATATCTTCAACCGCAATTACATGCCGTATCTGAGTGAAGCGGTTACCGGTGTGGGGAGGAATGCGAAATTGAGCGTGTCGCGTAAGTTTTGATCAGTTTTAAGAATGGCGGGCCGGAGACGCCCGCTTGGCCCGGGGTGCCTTTTTTTGTGACTTGGGCCTACTCCCGGTTCGCCGTATCCTTAACGTAGCACCAACGCTTTGACCGTCTCCCAGGCCGTGCTGCCCGAGTGGGTGGCGCAGACCTGGTTGCGGCCGCCTTCCTTGGCCACATACATGGCGCGGTCGGCGGCGACGAACAGCGCCTTGCGGTCGTCCAGCTGGTGCGGTTCGATGGTGGCCACGCCGATGCTGACGGTGATCCAGGGCGAAGTGCCAGAGCGCGGATGCGGCAGCTGCAGCGCTTCGATATGCGCGCGGATGGTTTCGGCCAGGGCCAGGGCGCTGGCGGCGTCCGTGTCGGCAAGCAGCATGACGAATTCCTCGCCGCCGTAGCGCGCCGCCAGGTCGCCCGGGCGGCCGGCGTGGGCGTCGATGGCTTGCGCCACCTGCTGCAGGCAGCTGTCGCCGGCCGGATGGCCCAGGCTGTCGTTGTACAGCTTGAAATGGTCGACGTCGAGCACCACCAGCGACAGCGCACCGCCATGGCGCACGGCGCGCTGCCATTCTTTTTCCAGGAAGCTGTCGAAATGCCGGCGGTTGGCGATCTTGGTCAGCGGATCGAGATAGGCGGCCCGCTGCAGTGCGTCTTCCGACTGCTTGTGGTGCGTGATGTCGTGCAGCAGGCCGATATACAGGGGCTGGCGCAGATACATGGGCGTCAGGGTCAGGTCCATGCTCAGGGCTTCGCCATTGCGGTGGCGGATCGCCACTTCGCGCGTGCCGTGGTTATGCGCCGTTTCCGGACTGGCCGCGTACTTGGCAAAGTAATCGAGGTATTCCTGCGTCACCATGGGGCTGAGCAGCTCGCCGATCGAACGCCCCGCCAGTTCATTTTCGCGGTAGCCCAGGTATTGGTCGCAGGCCGGGTTGGTGTACTGGATGCGCCCGTCGGCCTCGATGATCAGCAAGCCCTCCGCCATGTTGTTGACGATGGTGCGCAGGCGCTCGGCCTGCTCCTGCTGGGTTTCATTGTTGCTGCGGATTTGCAGCTGGGCGCGCACCCTGGCGCACACTTCGGCCATGCGCAGCGGCTTGCTGATGTAGTCGACGGCGCCGCAGTCGAAGCCGGCCACCACATCGTCCGTTTCCGTCTTGGCGCTCATGAAGATGACGGGGATGCGCTGCGTCAGCGGGTGCTGCTTGAGGCGCCGGCAGGTTTCGATGCCGTCCATGTCCGGCATCAGCACGTCGAGCAGGATCAGGTCGGGATGGGCGCGCTGGGCGATCGCCAGCGCCCGTTCGCCGGACGTGGCGACGTAGGTTTGATAACCCTGTTCGCTCATGAGCTTGCGCAACAGCTCAAGGTTGGCCGGCGCATCATCGACAATCAATATGGCGGCTTCGCGCCGTTGGGGAGACCCCACACTGCCTGGACTCATTGCTACCGGCCTTTCGGATGTGCTGCGCGGGGCCAGCGTTTGCTGCACTTTCGGAGATGCCGAAGCCCGGCAAGCCGCGCCCGCAGGTAGCGGCGGGGCAGGTTGGCGCCGGGAGTGTCGCCCTGGCCGCAGACCGCGGACCGTGAGCGCATGTACACGTGTAGTCAAAGGCTGACCGGATTCAAATCTGACACTTTGGTCAAATCATACCGCTTTGCCAATTTTTTGGGTGAAAAATCGATGCTCTGCGCCGCAGTAAACTATTATTTTTATACTATTTTTAAAAATAAATACACGGAGTTGTTGCCGTAAAGACTGTTTTTAGTGGAAAAAGGCGCGTACCCGTCGTCAGGCATTCCGGGCAGGAGGGAAGCCCCGCGCAAGGCGGGGCGTGCAGCGGTATTACATTTTTGCGGCGATCAGCTTGCCCAGGATGGCGATGCCTTCACGGATGCGTTCCGGCGGCACCGTCACGAACGACAGGCGCAGGGTGTGCGTGTCCGGCGTATTCGCATAGAACGGCGCGCCCGGCACGAAGGCCACCTTGTTGGCGATGGCTTCGTCGAGCAGCTTCATGGCGTCGATGTGTTTCGGCAGGGTGACCCAGATGAACATGCCGCCTTCCGGCTTCGTCCAGCTCACGTCGGCCGGGAAATGCTCCTCCAGGGCCGACAGCATGGCCTGGCACTGGTTGCCGTACAGGCTGCGGATGCTGGGGATGTGGCGTTCCAGGAAGCCGTCCTTGATCACTTCATGCACCACCATCTGCGTCAGCTGCGAGGTGTGCAGGTCGGCCGCCTGCTTGGCCAGCTCCAGGCGGCGCACCAGCGGCGGCGGGGCCACCACGTAGCCGAGGCGGATGCCGGGAGTGAGCACTTTGGAGAACGATCCCATGTAGATCACGCCGTCCGGATTCATGTTGAGCATCTTCGGGTACGGCTCGCCGCTGTAGCTGAGGGCGCCGTAGGGATCATCCTCGATCAGCGGCAGGCCGTGGCGGGCGCAGGTTTCCACCAGTTCCACGCGGCGCGCCACGGACAGGCTGCGGCCCGTCGGGTTCTGGAAGTTCGGCAGCGCGTACAGCAGGCGCGCGCCATCGGCGACGGGGTCGATGGACGATGGCACCAGGCCTTCGTCATCGGTATCGACGGACACGAATTCGGGACGGTAGACGGAAAACGCCTGCAGGGCGCCCAGGTAGCTGGGGGTTTCCACCAGCACGCGGCTGCCTTCGTCGATGAGGACCTTGCCCAGCAAGTCCAGCGCCTGCTGCGAGCCGGACGTCATCAGCACCTGTTCCGGCGCGATCGTGCTGCCCTGGCTGGACAGCGAGTCGGCGATCCACTGGCGCAGTGGCAGGTAGCCGTCGGTGGGGCCGTATTGCAGTGCCACCTTGCCATGGTCCGACAGGACCTTGTCGAAGGCCGTCTTCATTTCCTCGACGGGGAAGGTGGCGGGCGAGGGCAGGCCGCCGGCAAACGAGATGATTTCAGGGCGCTGCGTGATCTTCAGGATTTCGCGGATGAACGAGCTTTGCAGCTGTTCCGCGCGTTCGGCAAAGCGCCATTGGATCGGATTCGGATTTTCAATTTTCATGCGAGTCTCACGGAAGATGCCGAGCTGCGCCGGCTGGTTTTGTTGGCCCGCTTGTGGCGGTGCTTGCGCAAGCGGTGCCGGATAGGCGCCGCCATGGTGCCGGGGTATTGTACGGCTTGCAAGCCGGTCTGCCCATCCGCACGCGAAAACAGCGTTGCAAACGGGCGTCATCGCCGCCTATTTCAGCTTGCGCCCGGCCGCCACCACGGCGATCACGGCGCCCGCGAACAGCAGGCTGTCCGCCGTCAATGGCTCGCCCAGCAGCACGGCGGCGCCCAGCAGGGTGAGGAAGGGCTGCAGCAGCTGCGTCTGGCCCACGCGCGCCACGCCGCCCAGCGCCATGCCCCGGTACCAGAAAAAGAAGCCGATAAACATGGAAAACACGGAGATATACGCAAAGCCCAGCCAGGCTGCGCCGCTGGCCTGCGCCATCAGCGCGCGCTGCGGCCAGGCGTTCCACAGCACCACGGGCAGCACGAAAGGCACGGCCAGCAGCAACGCCCAGGAAATCACATGCTGGCCCGGCATGGCTTGCGCCAGGCGCCCGCCTTCCGCATAGCCGAGTGCCGCCAGCAGCACGGCGGCAAAGATCAGCCAGTCGGCCACGTGGAAGCTGCCGCCGCCCTGGCGCAGCGCGAAGGCCACCACCAGCGCCGTGCCGATGACGGCCATCAGCCAGAAGCCGGGCGATGGACGTTCTTTGCCGCGCAGCACGGCAAAGACGGCTGTGGCCAGCGGCAATATGCCCACCAGCACGGCGCCGTGCGAGGCGGGCAGGCTGCGCATGGCGATCGACGTCAGCCAGGGAAAACCCAGCACGCAGCCCAGCGACACGAGCGCCAGCGGCAGCCGTTGTTCGCGCCGCGGCAGCGGCGCTCGCTGGTGCCACAGCCACAGGCCGGCCAGGCTGGCGGCCACCAGGGCGCGGCCCAGCGCGACAAAGGTGGGATCGAGCTCGGCCACGGCCAGCCGCGTGAAGGGCAGGGTCAGGCTGAAGAGGGCGACGGCGATCAATCCCAGCAGCAGGCCCTGGCGGTCGGCGCCGAGGCGAGGTGGCTGGCTGGCGGCGATGGTACTGGTACTGGTGCTGGTATGCGTAGGCATGGGGTTCCCGGGGCTGGCGTGACTGGACATGGGCATGGATTAATCAGCCCTGTACTGTTATCCTAGAGTCGAATAGCAGTACAGTACAAATACACTTCAACGCATAATTTCCCATACTGTAATGGCCATATGAGCAATACACCCGCATCACCGTCGCTGCCTTTGCTGTCGCGCGCCTCGGGCGAAACCCTGATCGACCAGATCGTGCGCTCGCTGGCGGCGCGCATCGACGACAAGCTGCTGCGCGGCGGCGCGCGCATGCCCTCGATCCGCCAGTGCGCGGCCAGCATGAACGTGTCGTGCGCCACGGTGGTGGCCAGCTACGACAAGCTGGTGGCGCGTGACTATCTGGAGTCCCGGCGCGGCGCCGGTTTTTTCGTGCGCGAACGCGCGCCGCTGAACACGCCCATGCCGCCGTCCGGCGTGCCGGAGGCCGGTGCGCAGCCCATGGATGTCGTCTGGCTGATCCGCAATATGTTCCGCCAGACGCCGGCCATTCCCGCACCCGGCACGGGCATGCTGCCGGCCGAATGGCTCGATGGCGACCTGGTGGCGCGCGCCTTGCGCGACGTCAGCCGCCAGCCTGGCAATCTGCTGCTCGGCTATGGCGCGCCGCAGGGCTTTTTGCCATTGCGCCAGCAGTTGCAGCTGAAACTGGCGGGGCTGGAAATCGCCTGTCCGCCCGAGCAGATCGTCACCACGGTGGGCGTGATGCAGGCGCTGGACCTGGTGGCGCGCGAGTTTGCCCGCCCCGGCGACACCATTTTCGTCGACGATCCCGCCTACTGGCTGATGTTCGGCGCCTTTGCCGCCATGGGCATGCAGGTGATCGGCATCCCGCGCCTGGGTGACGGCCCCGATATCGGCGTGCTGGAACAGCTGGCGGCCGTGCACCGGCCCAAGCTGTATGTGATCAATTCGGTGCTGCACAATCCCAGTTCCACCTCGCTATCGGCGGCCAAGGCTTTCCAGGTGCTGCGCCTGGCCGAGCAGCACGATTTCCTCATCGTCGAAGACGATATCTACTGCGACATGCATCCCGGTGGCGCGGTGCAGCCGGCCACGCGCCTGGCCGCGCTGGATCAATTGCGCCGCGTGATTTACCTGGGCGGCTTTTCCAAGAGCCTGTCGGCCAATCTGCGCGTGGGCTTCATCGCCACATCACAGGAACGGGCGCAGCGACTGGCCGACCGCAAGATGCTGGCCACCTTGACCACCAGCGATATCGGCGAGCGGGTGGTGTATAAAATCCTTTCGCAGGGCCTGTACCGCAAGCATGCGGAGCGCCTGCGCGCGCGCCTCGACAAGGTGCGCGAGGGCACGTACCGGCGCGCCGAGCGGGCCGGCCTGCGCTTCGATCCGGCGCCGGCCGGCATGTTCATCTGGGCCGATGCAGGCTGCGACACGAATGTGCTGGCCGAGCAGGCGCTGGCCGAAGGGCTGGTGCTGGGGCCGGGCAGCCTGTTCTCGCCGCGCCAGCTGCCGTCGACCCGCATGCGCCTGAACCTGGCCACGGTGCAGGACGAGCGCATCTGGGCGTTTCTTGCCCGCGCACTGGGCTAAAACAGCGCATTTGCCGGGGGCTCTTGAAATCGCTTGTACCATCCCCAACTCCGTAGCATCCGTCCCATCCACAAGACTATGAGGTAAAAATGGCTGTCTCCGAAAAGCAAACCCTGGGTTTTCAGACCGAAGTAAAGCAAATGCTGCATCTGATGATCCATTCCCTGTACTCGAACAAGGAAATCTTCCTGCGCGAACTGATCTCGAACGCGTCCGACGCGGCCGACAAGCTGCGCTTTGAAGCGATCGATAACGATGCCCTGTATGGCAACGATCACGAATTGAAGATCAAGGTCAGCTTCGACAAGGATGCGCGCACCATCACCATTTCCGACAACGGCATCGGCATGACCCGTGACGAGGCGATCTCGCACCTGGGCACCATCGCCAAGTCGGGCACCAAGGAATTTTTCGGCAAGCTGTCGGGCGACCAGCAGCAGGACGCGGCCCTGATCGGCCAGTTCGGCGTGGGCTTCTATTCGGGCTTCATCGTCGCCGACAAGATCACCGTTGAAACGCGCCGCGCCGGCGTGGACGCCTCGGAAGGCGTGCGCTGGGAGTCAAGCGGCGAAGGCGATTACAGCATCGAGAGCATCGACAAGCCATCGCGCGGCACGGACATCATCCTGCACCTGCGCGAAGGCGAAGACGAATTGCTGTCGAGCTGGAAGATCAAATCCATCATCCGCAAATATTCGGACCATATCTCGCTGCCGATCGTGATGCAGAAAGAAGAGTGGGACGAAGAGAAAAAAGAAACCGTCCTGAAAGACGAATTCGAAACCGTCAACCAGGCCAGCGCCCTGTGGGCCCGCAACAAGGCCGACATCACGCCGGAACAGTACGACGAGTTCTACAAGCACGTGTCGCACGACTTCCAGGCGCCGCTCACGCATACGCATAACCGCGTCGAAGGCCGCAGCGAATACACGCAGCTGCTGTACATCCCGGCCAAGGCGCCGTTCGACATGTGGGACCGCAACAAGCGCGGCGGCATCAAGCTGTACGTCAAGCGCGTCTTCATCATGGACGATGCCGAGCAGCTGATGCCAACCTATCTGCGCTTCGTGCGCGGGGTGATCGATTCGGCCGATCTGCCGCTGAACGTATCGCGTGAAATCCTGCAGGAGTCGCGCGACGTGAAAGTCATTCGCGAAGGCTCGACCAAGCGCGTGCTGGGCATGCTGGAAGAACTGGCGAACGCGGACGAGCAGGACAAGAAGGACAAGTACGCCGTCTTCTGGAAGGAATTCGGCCAGGTACTGAAAGAGGGCATCGGCGAAGACGCTGCCAACAAGGAACGCCTGGCCAAGCTGCTGCGCTTTGCCTCGACCGCCAACGACAGCGACGAACAGATCACCTCGTTCGCCGACTACGTGGCGCGCATGAAGGAAGGCCAGGACAAGATTTACTACGTCACGGCCGATAACTATGCTGCCGCGAAAAACAGCCCGCACCTGGAAATCTTCCGCAAGAAGGGCGTCGAAGTGCTGCTGCTGACGGACCGTGTCGATGAATGGATGCTGTCCTTCCTGCAGGATTTCGAGGGCAAGGAACTGGTTTCCGTGGCCAAGGGCGGCCTGGACCTGGGCGCGCTGGAAGACGAAGCTGAAAAGAAAGAGCACGAAGAAACGGAAACCTCGTACGCCGACCTGGTGGGCAAGATGAAGACGGTGCTTGCCGACAAGGCCAAGGACGTGCGCGTGACGTTCCGCCTGACCGATTCGCCAGCCTGCCTGGTGGCCGATGAAAACGAATTGTCGGGCAACCTGCTGCGCATGCTCAAGGCTGCTGGCCAGAGCGCGCCGGAATCGAAGCCGATTTTGGAAATCAACCCGAACCACCCGCTGGTGACGCGCCTGAAGTACGAAGACGCGGAAGGCGGCAAGTTCGGCGACTGGGCCAACATCCTGTTCGACCAGGCCATGCTGGCCGAAGGCGGCTCGCTGGCCGATCCTGCCAGTTTTGTGAAACGCCTCAACGAATTGCTGCTCAATTCGGCGAAGTAATCACCGCCGCGCACCTGAAATGTAGGTCGGATTAGCGCAAGTGTAATCCGACAAGCGCAGCATGAATGGTGTAGTCAAGCCGGCCCTTTCCTCGTGAAAGGGCCGGCTTTTTTTATGCTACAGTGACGATTATTTTATTTTGTGGAAAAAGCAATGGCGCATTGCCCGGCATGTGATAGTTCCAACGTTCAACGCCTCTCCATGGTGCATGCCTCCGGTATTTCCCGCACCTCCACGCATATGTCGGGCAGGATCGATGGTGATTTCATCCACGGCCATGCGCATACGCGCAGCCAGACCTTGCTATCCCGGCAGGCTGCCAGGCCGACGATGCAGGCAGGCCAGAAGGTCGGGCTGATTGTGTTGGGCGTGATCGCTTTTGTCATCGCCGCCGTCGTCTTTTATCGCGCTGGCGCAAATGGCCTGTTCTGGATATTTGTGGCAGGGGGCGTCGTCTCTATTGCCTGGTCGCAAACGGCCTTTATCGCCAGTTGGGACAAGGATGCCGCTGCCTTGCAGGACAAATATGCGCGTACCTTCATGTGCCATGCCTGCGGTCACCGCTTCGTTCCCGTACTCAATCAACCATGAAATTCGTTTGATTGCAGGTCTGGGCGCGTATGCGCCGGGCTGCCTTGAGTCGGCATGGCTCGGATTGGCGGGGCCGCCGAGGCGAAGCGTCATCCGACACGGCGGCTGATGCAAAGGCCGGCCCTTACCTCGTGAAAGGGCCGGCTTTTTCACGTCTGCCGTTCAGCGCCGCATGCGCGTGCCCCGATCCCTGGCTGCAGCTACTTCAGGCATAATTGCCCCTTGTTGAATTTAATCCGTCAATGGCCGGCATGGCCGTTGGTGCAGGAGCCAGTCATGTCAGTGAGTACCCGCGACGCCCTATTGAAAAGCGCAGAGATCCACCTGCGTTCGAAAGGCTACGCCGCTTTCAGTTATGCCGATTTGTCGGAAGAAATCGGCATACGCAAGGCCAGTATCCACCATCATTTCCCCACCAAGGAAAACCTTGGCGTGGCCTTGATCACGCAATACATCGAGGTGTTTACGGAAAAGCTGCAAACGATCGATGCGGCGCATGTCGATCCGGTCGAACGCCTGCGCGAGTTCGCAGGGCTGTTCCTGGCCAGCGCCAATGACCATTTGCTGCCGCTGTGCGGCGCGCTCGCGGCCGAAATGGCGGCGCTGCCCGGATCGCTGCAGGCCCTGGGCCGGCAGCTGATGGCGCAGCAGCTGGACTGGATGGAGAGCAATCTCAAACAGGCGGCGCAGCTGCATGGCTGGACCCTGCGAAAACCTGCGAGGGATTACGCCTTCATGCTGCTCAGCGCCTTGGAGGGCGCCAGCTTCATCGGCTGGGCCCTGGGGCCATCGACCGATCCGCTGGCAGCGTTTCATTACATGCTCGACAATCTGGCGTAGCGCAGGCCAGCCTGTTCAGGCCAACAGGGCCGGTTTGGCGATCATCAGTGCGCAGACGATCAAAAAGACGGCCAGCTTGATGCACAGCCAGATTCCCAGCCTGGCGCCCGCCTGCGCGTATCCCTGTTCCACCTTCGCTTCTACCTTCGCTTCCACCTTGTCCGCCCAGAAATGGTCGATGGCTTGCGCGCCGATAAAAAGCGCGAGGGACAGCCGCATCCAGCCCATCTGCAGCCAGGCCCACTGTTGCTGGTACAGCAGGACCAGCCCGCCGGCAAGCAGTGCCCAGCCTGCGACGGCGATCTGCTGATGGAGTTTATGTAATGTGTCGCGGCCGGCGGCATCGCGCATCAGATGCAGCAGGCGCGGCGTCAGCAGCATCGGGCCGATGAAGGCGATGGCGGCGACTACGTGCAGTATCAGCAGGAATGTATGGGTGTTCATGGCGTTCTCGTATCGGCAAGGACAGTTGTTTATGGAACGTTTAGAATAAGATTGACCACCTACTTACGCTACTCGCATTCATGGCAAAAACTGCAGCACATGCGGAGCCCCGCAAACGGCCTTCCCAGGCCAGGTCGGCTGCCACCGTCGCGGCGATGCTGGAGGCGGCTGCTCGCATTATTGAAGTGCGGGGATGGGCCGCGTTGACGACAAATCACGTTGCCGAGCTGTCTGGCGCCAGCATCGGCTCCCTGTACCAGTACTTCCCGTCGAAAGAGGCGCTGCTGGCCGAACTGGTGCGCCGCGAACGCGCAATGCTGCTGCACGACGTGGCGCAAGCCATGGCGCTGGAGGGCGAACTGCCGTTCGCGATAGAACAAGGTGTCCTGGCCGGTCTGGCGCACCAGTTCAGGCGCCCCGCGCTTGCGCTTGCGCTGGAATCGGCACCGTCGTCGCCATCGTTGCAGCGTGAGGACGAGGCCTTGCGGCAGGCACTTGCGGGCCAGCTCGCGGGGCGGCTGGCGCGTCATGGCGTCGCCGATCCTGATATGGCCGCCGCCGACGTGATTGCGCTATGCCGCGGCATCATCGACGCCGCGGCGCTGCGGGGAGAAACGGATATGGCGTCGCTTGCGCGGCGCCTGGGACGCGCGACCCGCGGCTACCTGGACACGGCGGCACCTGCCAGGGAAGCTGCCGCCAGCGCCTAAGGGAGGATGCAGCCGTCCAGGCCACAGACCTCGCCGGAAGATGCGGCCAGCTCCTGCCGCGATTGCGCGTGGAGATTTTCCAGCGCCTGCCTGAAAACTTCTGGCGGCTGTGCCCCCGAAATGTGCGTCCCGTTGCCAAAGACGAACAGCGGCACGCCGGAGGCGATGCGCGAGGCGCTGCGCTCATCGTCCTGCACCTGCTGGCGCCATTGCGGTGTCGACCAGGCCTGCTCCACCACCTCGGCAGGCACGCCCGCTTGCGCCGCGAGCACGGCGAGAGAGCCGCGGTTGAACAGCGACTTGCCGTGCGAAATACTCTGCGCATACAGCACTTCGGCCAGGCGCTGCTGCGATGCCGTGTCGCCGGCGGCCTTGACCAGCATGTGCGCGTCCATGGTGTCGCCAAACAGCATGGTGTCGAAGCGGTAGTCCAGGCCTTCGGCCGCTCCATGCGACTGCACCGAGTACAGCATGCCCTCGGCGGCCAGCGGATCGCGAAACTTTTTCAGCAAGGCTGCCTTGATCGGTTCGGCTGGATGGTCCGGTGCGATGCGGTACGCGCGCAGCCTGACCTGCACGGCGTCCCTGTGTTCAAAGCCGGCAAGGGCCTTCTCGAAGCGGCGCTTGGCGATCCAGCACCAGGGGCAGACGAAATCGGACCAGATGTCGACGACCAGCGCCTGTGTGTTGTTTTTCATGGTTGCTCCTTGAGTGGCCGGCCAGGCGTGCGCGCATGCCCGGCCGGCTGACGCGGCGCTATCAAGCCTTGTCGAACGCGTCCAGCACGTGGGTGCTGTACACAACGGCGGCGCCGGCATTCAGATTGATCGCCACGCCGAGCGCCTCGGCGATTTCCTCGGTGGTGATGCCCAGCTTCTTGGCGGCGGCCGCGTGGAAGGCGATGCAGCCATCGCAGCGCGTGGTGACGGCGACGGCCAGCGAGATCAGTTCCCGCGTTTTCGCGTCGAGATGGTTGGTCTTGTCGCCGGCGCCGCCCAGTGCGGCGATGCCTTTCATGGTGTCGGGCGTCAATGCGGCGAGTTGCATCGCGCGCGTGTTGATATCTTGCCGGGCTTGTTTCCAGTCTTCCATCATTTCCTCGCTATGTAGGCGCTTGCGCGCGGGTTGGGTTGATTCCAGAGAGGGGAATCAGGCCTCGATTATTTCCAGGGTGGGCAGCATGCGGATGGCCTTCGAGAAATTGGCCAGATTGACCGACGTTTTGGTGACGGCCTGGTGCAGCGCTTCGACACGCTCGCGCGAGGCATCCGTGCGCAGCCGCACCACGTAGCTGACTTCGTCGTAGCCGGGATTGACGTTCTCGTCCAGGCCGAGGAAGCCACGCAGGTCCAGCTTGCCGTCCGTGTCGATTTCCAGACTGTGCACGGTGATGCCCATGGCCGCCGCATTGGCCGCGTAACCGACCGACAGACAGGCGTTGAGGGCGGCCATCAGCAGCTCTTGCGGATTGGGCGCCGTGTTTTGGCCCAGCAATTCATGCGGTTCGTCGGAAGCGATCTCGAAATGGCGCGCATGCTTTTCGCCGCCCAGCACATAGTGGCTGACGGTGGCCACGCTGCGCGTCTGGTGTTGCCAGCGGGTCTTGACGTTGAAACGCGCTTCGCCTTTGTCGGGATGGCTTGCCACGCCCTGCGCGAATTGCTGCAATGCTTCCACGTTGATGCCATTGAGCATGTTGGCGCCGGCCGCCGGGCCATGGGTCGGATAGTCGGTATAACCGTGGGACAGGGGACCGCTGGCGCCATAGTAGGTCGAGCGGTCGCTGTCGGCCAGCGGCCAGTTGTTTTGCATGCGTTCCACCAGATCCGGGTTGGAAATGAACGGCATGCCGAAGGCGATCAGATCGAGGTCGCCTTTTTCCAGCTCGCTGCGCGCCAGTTCCTGCGTGAAGCCGCCCGCGCCGATCAGGGTGCCGTGATAGTCCTGGCGGAATCGCGCGCCAAAGCCAGCTGGCACTTCCGCCGCCGTGATGGTCGGCTGGTAGTTCAGGTGCACATAGGCCAGCTTCCTTGTATCGAGCGCCTGCGGCACGCTGCGCCATACCTGCGCTTCGTCCGCATAGGCGCGCATGTCGTACAGGCGGCCGAACGGCGAGATACGCACGCCGACCTTGCCGCTGCCGATGGCGGCCGACACGGCGTCTATGGTGTCGAGCAAGAAGCGCTGGCGGTTGGCGATACTGCCGCCGTACTGGTCGGTGCGCGTATTGACGGCGCTGCTGAGGAACTGGTCTAACAGGAAACCGTTGGCCGCCATGATCTCGACCCCGTCAAAGCCAGCTTCGATAGCGACTTTTGCCGCATGTACGAAGTCGGCGGTGACGCGCGCGATCTCGTCGACCGTCAGCGCGCGCGGCACGCTGGGCAGCACCGGTCCGGCCTTGCCCGCTTCGATCCAGGCATACACCGTGGTGTTTTCCGCCGCCACGTCGCTTGGTCCGACGGGGGCCACGTTGCCAGGCTGGATAGAGACATGCGACATGCGTCCCACGTGCCACAGCTGGGCGAAGATCTTGCCGCCCTTGGCATGCACGGCATCGGTGACCTGGCGCCAGCCCTGGCCTTGGGTGCTGCTGTAAATGCCAGGCGTGTACAGATAGCCGCGGCCCTCATCGGAGACTGGCAAGCCTTCGGTGACGATCAGGCCGGCCGAGGCGCGCTGCGCGTAATACAGGGCGGTGAGCGCATCGGGATTGTTTTCGAGGGTGCGCGTGCGCGTCATCGGCGCCATGACAACGCGGTTGGCCAGGGAAATGCCGGACAGGTCATAGGGAGTGAACAGTTGATGCATGTAATGCCTCGCAAAGGATCGAATGCGCCGTGGCGCGGAAGGATTGCCGGGTGAAATGCCGGCTTCGAAATAAGTCTACCATCTAGTAGGTAGACTAGTCAACCGGTCGCAGCGCCCGCGAAATCGCTATGATGCGGCTTTGCCCGGGACGATACGGATGATGATAATGAAGAACCGCCTGATGGCCGGCCTGGGCGCGCATGCGCTGGGCTGCGTGGTGTTTATTGTGTTGAGCTGGCTGGGTTTTTTCCTGTACACGCAGCTGTTCGGCAGCCTCGGCTCACGCGGCGTGGCGGGCGGCCTGGCGCTGCTGCTGGTGTTTTACGTGCATGCGGGCACAAACCTGCTGCTGGCGCTGCTGCCGCCCGGCAGGTGGAAAGCTGTGCTGTGTGCCTTGCTGGGCGTGGCCGTGCTGGCCTATTTGCTGCCCCAGCATCCGCTGCGGGCGATTTACTTCAGCGTGCTGTCGGGCACCTTGAGCTGGCTGGCCGTGCTGGCCAGCGCGCGTTTAGCTGAACGTCTGCGCGGCTGACAGCCTGTCGACAAAGTCGGCGACGGCGACGGTGGCCGCTTCCGGCGCCGCCTGCAGCAGCATGTGCGGCGCGGCGATGTCGACCAGTTGCGCGCCCGGTGCCAGGCGCAGTATCTGCATGGCGTTCGCCGGCGGCACCAGGCGGTCGTGGCGCGCGCGCAGGTACAGCACGGGCAGGCTGCCACGCGCAAATAGTCGCGTGGCGTCGGTCTCGATCACGGCGCGCAGGCGCTGGCGCAGCACGGCTGGCGGCACCAGCGCCAGCGCGGCGGCCAGTTCCGCCTGCAGCGCCGGCGTGGCGAATGGCGCCAGCAGCGTCTGGCGCAGGGCGATGCCGGGCATGGCGCCGAAGGGCACAAGACCGAGCAGGTGGCGCAGCGGCGCCAGCATCGGGCGCGGATTGCGCACGAAGGAGCAGCACAGGATCAGGGCGCGCATGCCGGCAGGCGGATCGGCGCGCAAAGCTGCCCCCAGAGGGCCGGAAAACGATTCAGCCAGCAGCACATAGGGGCGCTCTTGCGGCAAACGTTCGCGCACGAAGGTTTCCAGCGCCGCATAATCGAGCGGGGCGGCGGGGAAGGCGATGGCCTGGGTGGCGATGGCTGTGCGCGCGCGCATGGCCGCGTCAAAGCGCTGGAACAGCCGGCCAGTGCCATCCATGCCGGGCAGCAGGATTAGCAGGGGCGGGGCGTCGGTCGATGTCGTCATTGATGTCGTCATTGCGGCCATCATAGCAGCCCATCGCGCCGGCGTACCGCGCGACTGCCGCACGGCGTGGGCGCTGGCGCCATGCTAGAATCGCCGACGCGCCACGCGTGGCCGGAATAACGGGTAGATCCCGGGCAGACAGAAACATGCATATCACTTTATCGACATACCGTTCCCTGGGCGGCGCCTTGCTGGTGGCCGCCAGCATCCTATCCCTGCCAGCCAGCGCCAGTACGGCGGCATCGCCGGCCTCCGGAAAAAAGCTCGCTTCGCTGCTGGCCGGCGGCCCTTTGCCGCGCCTGAGCGAAGAGCCGCAAGTGCGCGCCGCGCTGTTTGATTTTTTCGGCTACGCGCGCGGCAGCTATACGGAAGACGATGAATTGTTGCTGGCGCAAGCGCTCGAAGCCATCAGCGAAAAGCGCGACGCCACGCGCACCATGCTGCCCGACGGCCGCCAGTTGCTGGCCTCGATGAATGACCGCAACCAGGGCCGCGAACGGGGCGCCATGCTGATCGACAAGCGCGGCACCGTCGTCGCCTTTGGCCTCGTCAATGGCCATTGCCGCCTCGGGGGGCAGCCCTTGGCCAAGGTCTGCAATCCCGATCCGAACACGGTACTGACGGTGTTTCACCGCAAGGGCATGCTGGTCGGCGAAGCGGCACCCCTGCTGGCGTGGGCCCGGCAGCTGCCGCCCATGCTGGCGCTGATCGCGGGCGACAAGGACACGGCCGCCGAAGGGCAGAAGATCGCCACTGTCGAATACGTGCTGGCGCGGCCCGCGCTGCCAGGCTGGAACCGCGCCCAGTTGCCGCCCGCGTTTCCGCCGGCGCTGCTGCCGCTGCTGCTGGATAAATCCACGGTGCTGACTTCGGCCGGCGCCGGCGTGTTTGCCTATCCGCTCACCCTGAAGGGCAAAAAACAGAACAATGTGCTGGACCAGGCCGAGGGGCGTCCACCGCGCGACCTGGAAGTGGCGCTGCGCAGCTATGCCAGTTTCGATACGGTGGTCGAGCGCTACCGGCAGATGGCCAAGGGCGCGCGGGTGCAGCGCAACGAACGCACCGCCTATCTCGATGGCGACATGGGGCAGGGCAGCTACCGCGTCTACATCCGTAACACGGGCGATGATGGCGTGATGATCGACGTGGCCTTGTGGCAGCGCAAGCTGTCCGCCGGCCGCTAGCCTGCCGTCATATCTGCGTCAGTAAAAGCGCGCCCGGGCGTAGCCCACCTGCTCAATCCGGGCGCGGATTTCGTCGTCACGCTTTCTTTTTCCCGTCGCCAGGGTCAAGTGGGTCAGTGTCGCCGGCAAGCCATCGGCCAGCAGCGCGTCGATGTCGAGCTGCGTCAGGTGCACGCCCAGGTTGTCGAGCGCCGGCAGGGCAGCGAGGCCAGGCAGGCGCGCCAGCGTCTTGCAGTTGCGCAGTACCAGCCATGCCAGCGCGGGGTTGGACCCCAGGCGCACTTCCTGCAGCTTGATCTGGTCTTCCACCGCCAGGCGCCGCAAGCGCGGGAAGCGGCCGATGTCGCCCAGGTCTTCCAGGCCCCGCACGCGCACCACTTCCAGTTCTTCCAGCAGCGGCGCCGTGACGTGGGCGACCGACGTGCGTCCGCCCAGGATGAAGCGCAGGCGCGCCAGCGCCGGCATGGCGCTGATGAAGTCTACCTCGTCCTTGCTCTTGACCTGCGACAGCGACAGCTGCGCCAGCGCGGGCAGTGCCGTGATGGCGGCGATGTTTTTCACGTGGCCCGTGGTGTGCAGCTGCGCCAGCTGCGGCCAGTGCCGCAGCGGCGCCAGGTCGACGTTGGCCTTGCGCGTCTCGCCCAGGCTCAGGTATTCCAGCGCACGCAGATTCTCCAGCGCCAGGATGTCGTGTTCCTGCATTTCGTAGACGCCCAGCTGCAGCTGCCGCAGCTGCCGCAGGTCGCCCAGGCACTCCAGGTTGATGGCGCTGGTATGGCAATCGAGCGAGAGGTTGGCCACATGCGGCAGCGCGTGCAGGATGGCGGCGTCGAACGGCGAGAAGTGGTAGCCGTAGAAGCGGATTTCCAGCGCCGCGCCGCAGTCCGCCGCCAGCGCATCGAGGTCCGCCAGCAGCGGTGCCGCATCAAAATGTTCGCCGAACTGCACGATGACCTTGCCGTCGGCGGCGATGGCGGCGTGCAGGGCGGCCGCATCGATGCTGGCCGGGTTGTGGATGCGCTGCGGCTGCCGTGTCTGCGTCATCGTCATAGTCCTATCGGATAGTCCACTTTCCTGGGGGGAGGGCAGCCCTCCGGCCCGGGGAAGGTCTGCTTGCCCGTCTCGTCGTAGCGCTTGCCGCACTCGACCAGCACGCGTTTGCGGAAGGTATAGATGCTGGCCACCTTGCCGTTCGGGTGGTAGCAGATATTGTCGCCATCGCGGTCGGCCGACGCGTAGCTGATCATGGTCTCGCCGTTGACCGTGCGCGTGCTGTGGCCGCTGCGCGGCTCCGTGCATTTGAGCTGGCCGCTTTCGTAATACGCGTTGACGACGGAGGTGTCGGCGGCGCGGTCGACCAGCAGTTCGTCCTTGCGCTTGCCATTCGGGTAGTTCGAATAGCCTTCCTGGCGCTGGCCGTACTGGAAGGCGTAGTAGTACTGCGGCTTGCCGTCCGGGTAGTACATGTGGTGGTATTCGCACACGTCGTCGCGCGTGCTGCCGTATTCCTTGAAGGTGCAGCGGTGGATGTCGTTGAGCAGCTGGCCGTCTTCATAGTATTCGCGCAGGTGGGTAAGCAGCCGGCCCTTGTCGACGACGGCCAGGCGTTCGGGCTTGCCGTTCGGGTAGTAGCGCGCGTCCAGGCCCTGCTTCTTGCCATTGTCCCACAGGGTATCGAGGCGCAGGATCTTGCCGCTGTCGTCAAACGCCTGTTCGCGGCCATCGAGCTGGCCATTGCGGTAGGTGGCCGTGTAGACGACGTATTCCTTGCCCGCCGGGCCCAGATAGCGCGTGCGGCTGCCTTCGAGCACGCCCGCCTGGTAATGGTCGCGCTGGCGCAGCGCGCCCTGGGCATCCGTGTCCACCGCCTCGCCCTGTTTTTTGCCTTTCACGAAAGTGACGCTTTGCGTGGCCTTGTCCTTGAGCTTGAGCTTCCACGGCCCGTCGCGCAAGCCTTCGATGAAATTGCCGTCGCCGTCTTCCGTGATCCACGGCCCATGGCGCGAGCCGTCGACGTAGTTGCCGCGCGTTTGCACCTTGCCGCCCATGCGGCGCTCATGCGGGCCATTCAGCTGGCCGCCCGCGTAGGTGTCGAAACCCGTCACTTCCTCCGCATCGGCGTAATTGACGACCGTCCAGCGGCCTTCGCGCTTGCCGGCCCGGTACATGCCGCTCTCGCCCTGTTTGGGATAGTTGAAGTACCACATGCCTTCTTGCAGGCCGTTGACGAAATGCCCCTTTTCAGTGCCTTCGTGCATGCCTTCGCGCACCCACAGGCCCTGGCGCTTGCCCTTCAGGTACTGGCCCCGTTCGACCACCGAGCCGTCATCCCAGGCCAGGCTGTAGATGACCGACGGGCCCTCCGCGCTGCCCGTGAATTGCTTAGGCGCCGTTTCCCACGTCACTTGCCACAAGCGGTAGTTGGGCAGGATGCCCGCGCCCGCGTCGCTGTACAGGGTGTAGCTGGCGGTGAGAAAAAGCGCGCCTTTTTTCTGGAAGGTTTTCTTGTAGGTGATGGCGTCCTTGCCGCCGGCCGCCACAGGCTCGCCGTCATCGTTGTAGTAGCCGACGATGCTGCCCTGCGTGTGATCGATGGCGTCGAAGTCGGCGTTGCCGCTCTTGCCGCGCGCGACGCTGTAGTCCATCGGCGCCAGCTTGGCCAGCGCCGCCTTGACCTGGCCCGCGTTGGGCGCGCTGCTTTGCGCCACGATGCGGTCCAGTGCCGGCTGCAGGCCATCGAGGCGCCGGTACTTGCCGGAACCGCGGTGGTAGCGGTAGGCGCGCAAGCCGTGCTTGCCATCCTGGCGGAACAGCACCAGCATGGTCTGCACGCTGCTGTCCGACTCCTTGTCCAGCGAGGCATAGAAGACGGAGCGGATGACGGCGTTGCCGAACTGGTCGAGCAGGACGGGTTTCGAGGTGTCGCGCTTGCACTCGCAGTAATAGCCATTCACGCCATCTTTTTCCTTCAGGAAGGCGACGTCAAGCCCGCTGTCCTGTGAGGCGCTGATGGCGGGATGGGCAAGGCTCTTGCCTTCGTAAAAGGGCGCGCCGTGGGCCAGCGCGGAGCAGAGCAGCAAGGGCAGAAGCAGACGTTTCATCGTGTGGCTGGCGCCGGGGCGCCGCAATGGAAAGGCCACGATTCTGCCTGCGTTCTTCCTTGTCGGCAAATGTATGCACGTCTATCGTGCGCCCGTGCGCGCCCTGCTCAGGGCTGGTGCGCGGCGCAGAAGTCCAGCAGCAGCTGTTCGCCTTCCGGCCAGGGACCGTAGCCGGCATCGCCATTGATATGGCCGGCGTCGCCGATCATGGTGAAATCGCTGCCCCAGGCGGCGGCAAACGCGCGCGCCCGCGCGAAGCTGACGTAGGGATCATTGCCGCTGGCAACCACCAGGCTCGGAAACGGCAAGGCTTGCATCGGCATCGGTGCAAAGCCCGTCGTGCCGGCGGGGTAGGAGGGGGCATCCACATCGCTGGGGGCGACGAAAAAGGCGCCGGCGATCCTGTGCGGCGAGCCGCTGGCAGCCCAGTGGGCCACCATCACGCAGGCCAGGCTGTGCGCCGCCAGCACGGGTGGACGCGGGCAGGCGGCGATGGCGCGATCGAGTTCGGCCACCCATGCGTCCTTGTCCGGCGTCTGCCATTCCCCGTGATCCACGCGCGACCATTGCGGGTGGCGCGCTTCCCAGTGGGTTTGCCAGTGCTGCGGCCCGGAATTCCACAGGCCGGCCAGGGTCAGGACCAGAGGCGACATCATTTTTTCTCCTTTTATAATGCCTGATAAAATCGTAGCGAGCGGCAACGCATTGTGGCCGAGACGCGCAGCTGTGCGCAAGCACAGTGAGCATCGCAGGCCGCAAGACGCGCCGCGCAGCAGATTTGATCTGGCATTTTCAGAGCTCCGTGCGTAAGGCAAAGAGCTCCGGGAACAATACCACGTCGAGCATCTTGCGCAAGTAGCTCACGCCCGCCGTGCCGCCCGTACCCGTCTTGAAGCCGATGATGCGCTCCACCGTCGTCACGTGGCGGAAGCGCCAGAAGCGGAAGGCCGTCTCCAGGTCCACCAGCTTTTCGGCCAGTTCATACAGGGCCCAGTGCTTCGACGGGTCGCGGTAGACTTCCAGCCAGGCCGCCTTGACGGTGGCATCGGCGGCGGTCGGCAGGGTCCAGTCGGCGTCCAGGCGTTCCGGGGCGATATGCAGACCGCTGCGCGCCAGCAGCTTGATGGATTCATCGTAGACGGATGGCGTGCGCAGGGCCGCGTCCAGCACCTTGTAGGTTTCGGGCGCCGTGGCATGCACGTTGAGCAGGGCCGCGTTCTTGTTCCCCAAAATGAATTCGATTTCGCGGTACTGGTAGGACTGGAAGCCGGACGAGGCGCCCAGGTAGGGGCGGATGGCCGTGTATTCGGGCGGCGTCATGGTGGCCAGCACGTCCCAGGCGTGCACCAGCTGGTCCATGATGCGCGCCACGCGGGCCAGCATCTTGAAAGCGGGCGCCAGGTCGCCGCTTTGCAGGTTGGCGCGCACGGCGTGCATTTCGTGCAGCATCAGCTTCATCCACAGTTCGCTGGTCTGGTGCTGCACGATGAAGAGCATTTCGTTGTGGTTGGGGGAGAGCGGATGCTGGGCCGTCAGGATGCGGTCAAGCGCCAGGTAATTGCCGTAGCTCATCGATTCGCTGAAGTCCATCTGCGCGCCATGCCACTGCGCATCCTGGCTGCCCGCGTGCATGGGGCAGCCGCTGGTGTTTTCCTTGTTCATATTCTTGTCGTCGCTCATGGGGGGATTCAGGTGACGGCATCGCGCTTGGCGGCGATGTCGTAGGCTTGCGTGTCGAGGATGTCGCGCAGGATCTCGACGGCATCCCAGACGTCGGCAAAGCTGGTGTACAGGGGCGTGAAGCCGAAGCGCATGATGGCCGGCTCGCGGTAGTCGCCGATCACGCCGCGCGCGATCAGCGCCTGCATCACGGCATAGCCGTGCGGATGCGTGAAACTGACCTGGCTGCCGCGGCGCGCATGCTCGCGCGGCGTGACGAGGCCCAGCGGATGGCTGGCGCAGCGCTGTTCCACCAGGGCGATGAACAGATCGGTCAGGGCCAGCGACTTGTGGCGGATGGCGTCCATGCTGGTTTGCGCAAAGATCTCCAGGCCGCATTCGACCAGGGCCAGCGAGACTATCGGCTGCGTGCCGCACAGGGCGCGGGCGATGCCGTCGGCCGGCGCGAAGCCCGGCTCCATGGCGAACGGCGCCGCATGGCCCCACCAGCCGGACAGCGGCTGGCGGAAGCGCGCCTGGTGCTTTTCCGGCACCCAGATGAAGGCGGGCGAGCCGGGGCCGCCATTCAGGTATTTGTAGGTGCAGCCGACGGCCAGATCGGCCCCCGCGCCATTCAGGTCCAGCGGCACGGCGCCGGCCGAATGGGCCAGGTCCCACAGCGCCAGCGCGCCTTGTGCGTGGCAATGGCTGCTGATGGCGGCCATGTCGTGCTGGTAGCCGCTGCGGTAATTGACATGCGTGAGCATGGCGACGGCGCAGTCGGCATCGATGGCCTGCGCCAGTTCCGCAGGACTGTCGACCAGGCGCAACTGGTAGCCGCGGTCCAGCCAGGCGGCCAGGCCTTGTGCCATGTACAGGTCGGTGGGGAAGTTGCTGCGTTCGCTGACGATGATGCGCCGCGCGGCGCGTGCCGGATCGCTTGCCTGCATCTGCAGGGCGGCGGCCAGGGCCTTGAACAGGTTGACGGAGGTGGTGTCGGTGATCACCACTTCGCCCGTGGCGGCGCCCAGCAGCGGCGCCAGGCGGTCGCCCAGGCGCTTGGGCAAGTCGAACCAGCCGGCCGTGTTCCAGCTGCGGATCAGGTCCGTGCCCCATTCCGCCGCGATGACGTGCTGGGCGCGGGCCAGCGCCGCTTTCGGCCGCGCGCCAAGCGAGTTGCCGTCGAGGTAAATCACGCCAGCGGGCAAATCGAACTGCAGGCGCAGGGGCGCCAGCGGGTCGTCGAGGTCGCGCGCACTGCAATCGTGTCGAGAAATCATGGTGGCTTTCATGTTGATACTTGTCTGGATGGCATGATATTGTTTGAAGCTTAAAGTATCACGCAAGAGCTGGCAGTGTAACAAATCCCGCCGATAACGCCAGATTTCCAGCACGTAAGGCCTGCGGAAATGGCCTGACTGCGGGGCGTCAACGAAAAAAATCACGATTTTTAAAAATATTTTCAGAAAACCCTAAAGTTCTCGCAAACGCCGCCGTCAATGAATACATGAACGGCGGAAATCGGGCCGGACACCGCAGGCGGAATGTTGAAATATTTTTTAAAAAGCCCCTAAAGTTCCTGTTGAGGCTGCCGTTACATAGGTAGATAGGCTTGATTCAGGTCAAGTTGTTGTAAAAATGTGATATTAAATGCGGGTCAAAAGTCAGTCAAACCTGACGCCTTGCATACCTCCCGAATCCGCGCCGTTACTGGCGTGCGACCATGATCGAGCAGTGTTTGTCAGACAAACACCTACGGTCCTTTCCGCTATTCCCCGACCAAAAATACAGAGCTGCGCCTCTGTTGCGTTTGATGTTGCTCCTGCAGAATGTATCTCACTGGCAACACACAAAGCCAGCTGAATTCAACGGATTGAGGAGATGGAAATGACTGCTAACGATATGATGGCCGAGATTCGCGACGCTAACCTGAGCTACCTGATGCTGGCCCAGCAAATGATTCGTGCAGACAAGGTGACCGCCATCTTCCGTTTGGGCATTGCCGCCGACATCGCTGAACTGATCGAAGGCATGAGCAATGCGCAGATCCTGAAACTGGCTGGCGGCAACATGATGCTGGCCCGCTTCCGCTTCGACGACAGCGCCATCCTGGGCATGCTGACGAACTACAATAAAGACCGCTCGCTGGCCCAGTCGCATGCCGCCATCCTGATGGCAGGCCAGGGCGTCGAAGAAATCGCCTAAGGTTTCCCCTCAAGACGTCCATGGCGGCGTTGCATTGCCTTGCCGTACCTTTGTGCTGGCTTCGGCAGCGCGCCTTGCCCTGAACATTTTGCCGGAAACCTGTAGTCAATATCAGTAAAATGCGGAGCAACTAGCATGGCCAAGAAAAGTGTCGTATCGGAAGCGCAGGAAATCCAGCTGGCCATCGAATTGATACAGCTGGGTGCCCGTTTGCAACTGCTGGAGACGGAAGTCTCGCTGTCGCGCGAACGTCTGCTCAATCTGTACAAGGAATTGAAGGGCGTCTCGCCGCCCAAGGGCATGCTGCCGTTTTCCACCGACTGGTTCCTCACCTGGCAGCCGAATATCCATTCCTCGCTGTTCATCAACATCCATAAATTCCTCATCGACCACGCCGGCGCCACCGGCATCGAGGCGGTGATGAAGGCCTATAAGTTGTACCTGGAACAAATGCCGCCGGAAGCGGGCGAAGAGTCGCTGCTGTCGCTGACCCGCGCCTGGACCCTCGTGCGCTTCTTCAGCAGCAAGATGCTGGACATGGCGCCGTGCGGCAAGTGCGGCGGCAAGTTTGTCGTCAATTGCCTAGACCTCAACGCCGATTATGTCTGCGGCCTGTGCCACATGCCTTCGCGTGCCGGCAAGACCAAGAAGGCGCGCGACGAAGCGGCCGCCGCGGTGCCGGGCGTGGCCGCCTGAGTCACAGCATAGACACAGCATATATATAGAAAGCCGGAGCCGGTCGCCTGACCGCTCCGGCTTTTTCTTGCCGCCATTGCCACGCTTCAATCGATTACACTGGCGTTTTCTTCCATTCACTTGCCCATGCTGCAACAGATCCTGCGCGCGCCCGCGCTCAAGGCTATCCTCATCCAGGTGCTGGCCTTTCCCCTGATGCTGCTGCTGGTGTATGCGCTGGCCCGCGCCGGCGTCGGGCTGTCGCTGCTGGCCGTGGCCTGTGTGCAGGGCGCGCTGGCGGCGCTGATTACCTGGCGGGCTGGGCTGGCGCGCTGGTGGTGCGCCATCGGCCTGCTGTTCGCGCCCGCCTTGCTGGGCGCCAGCCGGCTGGACTTGCCCCCCATCGTCTTCCTGCTGGCTTTTATCTTTCTTCTGAGCTTGTACTGGTCCACCTTCCGCACGCAAGTGCCGTTCTATCCCTCGGGGCCGAAGGTGTGGCAAGCCGTGGCGGAACTGATCGCCGCGCGGCCCGGCGTGCGCGTGGTCGACATCGGCAGCGGTCTGGGCGGCCTGGTGCTGGACCTGGCGCGGCGCCGTCCCGACGGGCAGTTTGACGGCATCGAACTGGCGCCGCTGCCGTGGCTGGTGAGCCGCCTGCGCGCAAAACTGGCAGGCAGCCGTGCGCGTTTCCTGCGCGGCGACTACGAATCACTCGATTTCAGCCAGTACGATGCGGTGTTCGCCTACCTGTCGCCGGCGGCGATGGCGGCCCTGTGGCGCAAGGCGGAAGCGGAAATGTTGCCCGGTAGCATGCTTCTTAGTTACGAATTCAAGATTGCCGCGCGTGCACCCGATAAGACCATTGCCGCCACAGAGCGTGGCCCCTTGCTCTACATATGGTGCTTTTAAGCAATTGTCTGCGTTATTTGCTTGCCCGTAGGGCAATCTCACGTTATTGTAGTTCCACACGGCATTTTCTCAGGATAGTGTTGAAATGCAGGTCGTTTCAATCTACCTTTGGTTACTTTTTTGTCGCTGTTCCCCGCCCGCGGCACAGCCGCAGGCCGCCGGGAACTGCTTAGAGCATGCCGGGCGCGCAAGCCCGGTCTTATTTGGGAGTCAGGGCACTTGTTAGTCATAATCGGATACATCATCGTTTGCGCCTCGGTATTTGGCGGCTTCGCCATGGCGGGCGGCCATCTGGCGGCGCTGTTCCAGCCGCTGGAGCTGCTGATGATCGGCGGCGCCGCCCTGGGCGCTTTCCTTGTTGGTAACAATAACAAGGCCATCAAGGCGACCATCGCCGCCTTGCCCAGCCTGTTCAAGGGTTCGCGCTATACCAAAGAGCTGTACATGGAGCTGATGTCGCTGCTGTTCGAAGTGCTCAGCAAGGTGCGCAAGGAAGGCTTGATGTCGATCGAAGGCGATATCGACAAGCCGGAGGAAAGCCCGCTGTTCTCCAAGTATCCGGCCGTGCTGGCCGACCACCATATCGTCGAGTTCATGACCGACTACCTGCGCCTGATGGTATCGGGGAACATGGATGCGTTCCAGATCGAGAACCTGATGGACAACGAGATCGAGACGCACCATCACGAAGGCGCCGTGCCGGCCCACGTGATCGCCAAGGTGGGCGATGGCTTGCCCGCCTTCGGTATCGTCGCCGCCGTGATGGGCGTGGTGCACACCATGGAATCGGTGGGCATCCCGCCGGCCGAGCTGGGCATGCTGATCGCGCACGCGCTGGTCGGCACCTTCCTCGGCATTCTGCTGGCCTACGGTTTCGTCGGGCCGCTGGCCAGCCTGCTGGAACAGAAGCTGGAAGAGTCTAGCAAGATGTTCCAGTGCGTAAAAGTCACCCTGCTGGCCAGCCTGAACGGCTATGCGCCGGCGCTGGCCGTGGAGTTCGGCCGCAAGGTGCTGTTCTCGACCGAGCGCCCGACGTTCAACGAGCTGGAAGACCACATCAAGAAATCGAAAACGAAGTAAGCAGTGAATACACGCTTGGACATCATGAGTCATTTGCAGCACACGGAAGGGGGACGCCATGGCCGATGAAGGCATGCGCCCGATTATCGTCAAGCGTATCAAGAAGACGGCTGGCGGCCACCATGGCGGGGCGTGGAAAATCGCCTACGCCGACTTTGTCACGGCCATGATGGCCTTCTTCCTGCTGATGTGGCTGCTCGGTTCCACCTCGAAGGGCGACCTGAACGGCATCTCCGAATTCTTCAAGACGCCGCTGAAAGTGGCGATGGCGGGCGGCTCCGGCAGCGGCGAGAGCAATTCCGTGATCCAGGGCGGCGGCCAGGATCTGTCGCGCCAGGATGGCCAGGTGCGCAAGGCGCAGGAAGACCAGCAGCGCAAGTCGTTCGACCTCAATTCGGCCAAGGCCGCGCTGGAACGCGAAGAGGGCCGCCGCCTGCAGGCGCTCAAAGCACGCATCGAAGCGACCATCGACGCCAATCCCCTGCTGAAAAAGTACAAGAACCAGTTGCTGCTCGATATCACCAGCGAAGGCTTGCGCATCCAGATCGTCGACGAGCAGAACCGTCCGATGTTTGCGCTGGCCAACGCCAATCTGCAACCGTACACCAAGGAAATCCTGCATGCCATCGGCTCCGTGCTCAATGAGGTGCCGAACCGCATCGGCCTGTCCGGCCATACGGATTCGACGCCTTACATGAGCGATGCCGGCTACAGCAACTGGGAACTGTCGGCCGACCGCGCAAATGCGTCGCGGCGCGAACTGGTAATCGGCGGCATGATTGAAGACAAGGTCTTGCGCGTGGTGGGGCTCGGTTCGGCCGCGCACCTGGACAAGCTCGACCCGTTCAACCCGATCAACCGGCGCATCAGCATCATCGTCATGAACAAGCGCACGGAAGAAAACGTCCTGCGCGATGGTTCGGCGATGGAGTTGCCGGTGACCGACGCCGCCTCCGCCGCTGTGGCTTCCGGGCTGGTAGCCGGTTCGCCGCCCCCCGCGGCGCCCGTCCCCAGCCCGGCAGCGGCGAAAAAATAACACGCAAGGCCCGTCAACGCGTGGTGTATTGAAACAATGAGACCTTTATGACAAGAAAGAAAATACTTGGCTCGCATGTAAAGCGCCTGCTGTCTGGCGTGTCGGACCATGGCCGCAAGCACTTGACGGAGGTGGAAACCGACCTGGTGCAGACCGGCATCTTGCTGGAAGAGGCGATCGAGAAGCTGTCCTTCAATTTCATGGCGATCCATGCGGCCGTCGCGGCGCAGCAGGACACCATCGCCATGCTGCTCGAAGGCGGCGTGCCGCCGGCGCAGCAGCGGGAAAAACTGCTGGCGTTGCAGGATGAGGTAGGGGGCTATGTGAATGCCGCCATCACCAGCCTGCAGTTCCAGGACATGACCAGCCAGCTGATCGAACGCACCCTGAAGCGCGTGACGGGCTTGCGCGAGTTCCTGGGAACCCTGGGTTCGCATGGTGCGGAAATGCTGCCGGAGAGCGACAACGAAGAGATTGTCGCCTTGCTGGGGCGGGTCAGCATGGCGCTGGCGATTCAAAGCCTGGAGTTGCGCAGCGTGCTGCGCAAGGCTGTCAGTCAACAGCATTTGGAAAGCGGCGACATCGAGCTGTTCTAGCATGAGGATGCGGAACGCTTGCGGTTGCATGGATTGATTAATCAAATATTCGGGCAGGATGCCCGGAACAAGTGGGAGCAAAGATGGCCAAAACGATACTTGCAGTGGACGATTCCAGCTCATTGCGCCAGATGGTGGCGTTCAGCCTGAAAGCCGCCGGTTACCAGGTGGTGGAGGCCGTTGACGGCCAGGATGGACTGGAAAAAGCCAAGCTGCAAACCGTGGACCTGGTGTTGACGGACCAGAACATGCCGCGCATGGACGGCCTGGAGCTGATCAAGCTGCTGCGTGAACTGCCAACCTACCAGAAGGTGCCCATCCTGATGCTGACGACGGAATCGTCGGATGAAATGAAGTCGAAGGGGCGTGCCGCCGGCGCCAATGGCTGGCTGGTGAAACCGTTCGATCCGCAACGCCTGATCGAAGTGGTCAAGAAGGTGATTGGCTGATGCCAGCCGCGCAGCGCAACGATGCACATGACGGAGTCACCCTATGACCATCGATATTAGCCAGTTTTTTCAGGTCTTTTTCGATGAGGCCGAAGAACTGCTGGCTGAAAAAGAACGGCTGCTGCTGGCCGTCGATATTGCGGCGCCCGACGCCGAAGACCTGAATGCCATTTTCCGCACCGCCCATTCGATCAAGGGGGGCGCATCGACGTTCGGCCTCTCCGACATGAGCGAGGTAACGCATATCCTCGAGTCCCTGCTCGACCGCATCCGCCAGGGCCAGATGGCCCTGACGGCGGAACACGTCGACGCCTTTTTGGCGGCCAAGGATATCCTCAAGATGCAGCTCGACGGCCACCGCCTGGGCAGCCCGGTCGACCAGGATGCCGTCGCCGATGTGCGCATGATGCTGCAGTCGTTTTCGCAGGATGTGCCGATGGCGGCGCTCACGCCTGTCGCGCCGGCTTTCCACACGGCGGAAAAGGAAGTCGTCAGCCACGCCGGCGGCCAGCGTTTCCGCCTCGAGCTGCCGCAGATGGAAGAGCGCGAAGTCGAAGCGCTGGCGGCCGAACTGGGCTTGCTGGGCGACGTCGTGGTGTCAAGCTTGGCCGACGCGCGCAAGGTGCTGGAAGTGACGACGCATGAAAGCCTGGACGATATCCTGGCCATCTGCTCCTTCGTGCTCAATCCGGACGACATGGTGATCACGCAGGCGCCGCCTCTGGCGCCAGGCGAAGCCGATGCGGCCCGCGCGGCCCAGGAAAAAGCCCAGGGCTACGGTTTCTTCGACCCGTTGCCGGGTGCGCCAGCGGCCGCGCAGGCGCCGGCGGACCCCGGCTATGGCTTTTTCCAGCCGCTCGAAGACATCCGCGCCGCGGCCGGCGTGCAGAGCGACGCCGAACGCGGCTATGGTTTCTTCCAGCCGTTGGAGCAGATCCGCGCCGACGCGGCCAAGGCCAGTCCCGCCGTTGCGGCGCCGGTCGCTGTCGTGGCTGCCGCCGACGCGGAGCAGGACAAGAAGCCGGCCAAGAAAGAGGGCGACAAGGCAGGTGCCGAATCGTCGTCGATCCGCGTCTCGATCGAGAAAGTCGACCAGCTGATCAACCTGGTGGGCGAGCTGGTGATCACGCAAGCCATGATCGAGCAGCGCGCCGGCGCGCTCGATCCGATGCTGCATGAAAAACTGCTCGACAGCGTCAGCCACCTGACGCGCAATACGCGCGACTTGCAGGAAGCGGTGATGTCGATCCGCATGATGCCGATGGATTTCGTCTTCTCGCGCTTCCCGCGCATGGTGCGCGACCTGGCCACCAAATTGGGCAAGAAGGTCGATTTCATCACCAACGGCGCCGCCACGGAACTCGACAAGGGCCTCATCGAGCGCATCGTCGATCCGCTGACGCACCTGGTGCGCAACAGTATCGACCATGGCGTGGAAATGCCGGCCGCCCGCGTGGCCGCCGGCAAGACGGAAGCGGGCCGCTTGTTCCTGTCGGCCAGCCACCAGGGCGGCAACATCATCATCGAGGTGTCCGATGACGGCGCTGGCCTGAACCGCGAGCGCATCCTGGCCAAGGCCATGCAGCAGGGCCTGGACGTGTCGGACACGATGAGCGACGCCGAAGTATGGCAGCTGATCTTCGCGCCCGGCTTTTCCACCGCCGAAGCCGTCACCGACGTGTCGGGCCGCGGCGTGGGCATGGATGTCGTCAAGCGCAATATCAGCGCCATGGGCGGCGTCGTCGACATCCGCTCGGCCAAGGGTTTTGGCACGACGATTTCCATCTCGCTGCCGCTGACCTTGGCCATCCTGGACGGCATGTCGATCCGCGTGGGCGACGAGGTGTATATTTTACCGCTGGGCTTTGTCATCGAATCGCTGCAGCCGGCCGTTGAAGACATCAAGGACATCGCTGGCCGCGGCCAGGTGGTGAAGGTGCGCGGCGAATACCTGCCACTGATCCCGCTGTACCAGATGTTCGACATCGCGCCGCGCTTTACCAGTCCGTCGGAAGGGATCTGCGTGATCCTCGAGACGGAAGGGCGCAAGGCGGCGCTGTTCGTCGACGACCTGGTGGGCCAGCAGCAAGTCGTGGTGAAAAACCTCGAATCGAATTACCGCAAGGTGGTGGGCATTTCCGGCGCCACCATCCTGGGCGACGGCGGCGTGTCGCTGATTCTCGACGTCGCCGCACTGATCCGCTCCTCCCGCCAGCTGGCGGACGAGTCCATTTTTTCGTAACACCGATAGATCAAGATAGGAAAACACACCATGTCAGATAATCAACAAGCATCCGGCAGCAAACCGGGCGACGGCAAGGATATCGCCGGCCGTGAATTCCTGGCCTTTACCCTGGGCTCCGAAGAATACGGCATCGATATCCTGAAGGTCCAGGAAATCCGCGGCTACGAAGCCGTCACGCGCATCGCCAATGCGCCGGAATTCATCAAGGGCGTGATCAACCTGCGCGGCATCATCATTCCCGTGGTCGACATGCGCATCAAGTTCAACCTGGGCACGCCCGTGTACGACCAGTTCACGGTGGTGATCATCCTGAACATCGGCGGGCGCATTGTCGGCATGGTGGTCGACAGCGTTTCCGACGTCACCACCCTGACGCCGGAGCAGGTGAAGCCGGCGCCGGAAATGGGCACCGCCTTCTCGACCGACTACATGATCGGCCTGGGCACCATCGACGAGCGCATGCTGATCCTGGTCGACATCGACAAGCTGATGTCGAGCAGCGAGATGGGCCTGATCGACAAGCTGGCAGCGTAACGCCGGCGGGCGGCGCCGGGTGCGCCGCCGTTTTGCCACGCAAAGAATCACTACAGATATGCATGTACTGGCGCGGGCATCAGCCTGAGGCGCGCCGGCAGGCTGCAAGGTCCGTCAGAGACCAGGCCATAACACGGCGCCGTCCGGTTGAACGGGCGCCGTTCACATAAATATTGGAGACTGTAATGAGTTTGCGCGATTTTAAGATTGGTACGCGGTTGGGCATTGGTTTTGGCAGCATCCTGGCCATCCTGGTGGTGGTGATCGTGTCGGCGAATGCGCTGAATTACCGCAACAAGGCCGAGTTGCTGACTGGCTTGGCACTGGCAGGAGAAAAGAATACGCAGGCCTCGCTGATGAAAAGCGCCATGCTGGAAACGGGTATTGCCATGCGCAATATCGGCTTGCAGGGCGACGTGGGCCTGATGCAGGTGGAAGAGGGCAAGGTGCGCGAGCACCGCAAGATCTATGACGGCGCGCGCGGCAAGCTGGCCAGCCTGGGCCTGTCCGACAGCGAAAAGGCGCTGCTGGCCAACATCGCCAAGGTCGACGGCGAAGTCGATGCCGCCTTCAAGGAGGCGATGGGGCAGGTGCTGGCGTTTAACAGCGAAGGCGCGGCCAAGGTCATCGCCACGCGCATCGATCCCTTGAACAAGAAGACTCTGGCCGATATCAACAAGCTGCTCGACTTGCAGCACGTGGCGCAGCAAAGTTTCATGGATGGCTCGCTGGCGGCCGATGCGCGCCTGATGCTGGTACTGTTCATCCTGGGCGGCGCGGCGGTGGCGATCGGCGCCTGGTGCGCCATCTTCATCACCCGCTCGATCACGGTGCCGCTGTCCGGCGCCCTGGCCGTGGCGCAGAAAGTGGCGGCGGGGGAACTCACTTCGCGCGTGGTGGTCGAAGGCAAGGATGAAACGAGCGCGCTGCAGCAGGCGCTCAAGGACATGAACGAGAGCCTGGTGAAGACGGTCAGCGACGTGCGCAATGGCACGCAGACGATCACCGTGGCATCGCGCGAGATCGCCAGCGGCAACGCCGACCTGTCGGCGCGCACGGAAACGCAGGCCAGTTCGCTGGAAGAGACGGCATCGTCAATGGAAGAACTGACGTCGACCGTGAAGCAGAACGCGGACAATGCGCGCCAGGCCAACCAGCTGGCCGTGTCGGCGTCGTCGGTGGCGCAGCAGGGCGGCAAGGTGGTGGCGCAAGTGGTCGATACCATGGGTTCCATCAAGGACAGTTCGCGCAAGATCGTCGATATTATCGGTGTCATCGACGGTATCGCCTTCCAGACGAATATCCTGGCCCTGAATGCGGCTGTCGAGGCGGCGCGCGCGGGTGAGCAGGGACGCGGCTTTGCCGTGGTGGCCTCCGAAGTGCGTAATCTTGCACAGCGCTCCGCCGGCGCGGCGAAAGAGATCAAGGGCCTGATCGGCGACTCGGTCGACAAGGTCGACGCCGGCAGCCGTCTGGTGGACGAGGCAGGACAGACCATGGGCCTGATCGTCACATCGATCCGGCAAGTGGCCGATATCATGGGCGAGATCACGGCGGCGACGCAGGAGCAAAGCCATGGCATCGAGGAAGTGAACCAGGCCATCGCGCAGATGGACCAGATGACGCAGCAGAACGCGGCGCTGGTCGAGGAAGCGGCGGCCGCCGCCGAGAGCATGCAGGACCAGGCGCAGAAGCTGGCCGACGCCGTCAGCATCTTCAAGCTTGGCAGCGGGCATCAGCAGGTGCAGGCAGCCATCCCCGCGCAAGTCAAGGCGGTGGCGGCGCGTCCGGCCCTCAAGGCGGCAAGTGGCAAGCGGGTGGCGCAGGCGGTGAAGACCGCCACGCCGCCATCCGCAAAAAAGCTGGCGGCAGCCGGCGGCGACGATTGGGAAGAGTTTTAAGGTATTCCCGGTCCCGCTAGTTATACTGCAAAGGCATTGTTCAGAGTAGTTATGGAGAGGTAAAAACAAATGCCGCAAACTAAAACGGATTCGGTCAAGGAATTTGATTTCACCGGCAAGGACTTCGAGCGGGTCCGCGCCATGATTTACAAGCGGGCCGGCATCGCGCTGGCCGACAGCAAGCAGGAGATGGTCTACAGCCGCCTGGCGCGGCGCCTGCGCGCGACCGGCATTTCCTCGTTCGTCCGCTATCTGGACGACCTGGAAGCGGGCCGCATGGGCGACGAGTGGGAAGCGTTCACGAATGCGCTGACGACCAACCTGACGTCCTTCTTCCGCGAGGCGCACCACTTCCCGCTGCTGGCCGAACATGTGAAGAAACTGAGCGGGCCGATCACCATCTGGTGTTCGGCCAGTTCCACCGGCGAAGAGCCGTATTCGATCGCCATGACGGTGTGCGAGGCGTTCAATACGCTTACGCCGCCGGTGACCATCATCGCCACGGATATCGACACGAACGTGCTGGCCACGGCCGCCAATGGCGTCTACAACCTGGACCGCCTGGACAAGATGCCGGCCGACCGCGCGCGGCGCTTTTTCTTGCGCGGCAAGGGCGACCGCGAGGGGCAGGTCAGGGTGCGCCCGGAACTGCGCCAGATGATCACCTTCAAGCCGCTCAACCTGCTGGCCGACAGCTGGCCGTTGACGGGGCAGTTCGACGTCATCTTCTGCCGCAACGTGATGATTTATTTTGACAAGGCGACCCAGCGCAAGATCCTGTCGCGCTTTGTGCCATTGATGAAACCCGATGCCCTGCTGTTCGCGGGACATTCGGAGAATTTTCTGTACGTGTCGGATTCATTGAAGCTGCGCGGTAAAACAGTCTATGAGCTCGACCAGCCACGGGGCAGCGCACCCAAGGCATCGTCGCATCGTACATGAGAGTGAAATATGAGCCTGGAACCCAAAGAGCAATTTGCCACTAACGTCTATTACGACAGGACGTTCAATTGTGACGCCGCCAAGATCCTGCCTGGTGAGTACTACTTCACCAACAAGGACATGCTGATCGTTACCGTGCTCGGCTCCTGCGTATCGGCCTGCATCCGCGATCGCGTGACTGGCCTGGGCGGCATGAACCATTTCATGCTGCCGGATGGCGGCAGCGATCCGAACAGCCCGATCTCGGCCTCCATGCGCTATGGCACCTACGCCATGGAGATCCTGATCAATGATCTGCTGAAGGCGGGTGCGCGGCGCGAAAACATGGAAGCGAAGGTATTCGGCGGCGGCGCCGTGCTGCGCGGCTTCACGGCGATCAACGTCGGCGAGCGCAATGCTGCCTTCGTCATCAACTACCTGAAGGCGGAAAAAATGCGCGTGGTGGCGGAAGACCTGAACGACATCCACCCCCGAAAAGTGTATTTTTTCCCCCGCAGCGGCAAGGTGCTGGTGAAAAAGCTGATGCAGACGCATAACGATACGCTGGTCCGCCGCGAACTCGATTACGCCAGCCGCCTCAAGGTGGCGCCGGTCGGCGGCGAGGTCGAGCTGTTCTGATAACGCCAGACCAAAGCTGCTGCGCGTCGCGCTGTGCGGCTTGCGGCGGTTTGTCCGGTGTACTAATTTAATAAAGAATAAGGGCCGCAAGGCCTGGAAGGAAAACTATGAAGATCAAGGTATTGATCGTGGATGACTCGGCGCTGATCCGCAGCGTCATGACGGAGATCGTGAATAGCCAGCCCGACATGGAAGTGGTGGGCGCGGCGCCCGACCCGCTGGTGGCGCGCGAGATGATCAAGCAGACCAATCCCGACGTGCTGACCCTGGACGTCGAGATGCCGAAGATGGATGGCCTCGATTTCCTGGAAAAGCTGATGCGTTTGCGCCCGATGCCGGTGCTGATGGTGTCGTCGCTGACGGAGCGCGGTTCGGAAATCACCATGCGCGCGCTGGAACTGGGCGCCGTCGATTTCGTCACCAAGCCGAAAATTTCGATCCAGAGCGGCATGCGCGAATACACGGACATGATCGCCGACAAAATCCGCGCCGCCTCGAAAGCACGCATCCGCGCGCGCACCCTGCCGTCGGCCGGCGACAAGACGGCCGCGCCGCTGCCTGCCTTGCGCAGCCCGCTGACGTCGAGCGAAAAGCTGATCATCGTGGGTGCCTCGACGGGCGGCACGGAAGCGATCCGCGAATTCCTCATGCAGATGCCGTCCGATTGTCCCGGCATCCTGATCACGCAGCACATGCCCGAAGGGTTTACCCGTTCGTTCGCGCGCCGCCTTGATTCGCTGTGCAAGATATCGGTGCAGGAAGCGGCGGGCGGTGAACGCGTGCTGCCGGGACACGCCTACATCGCGCCCGGCCATTCGCACCTGACGCTGACGCGCAGCGGCGCCAACTACATGACCAAGATCGACCAGGGCGAACCGGTGAACCGCCACCGCCCGTCCGTCGACGTGCTGTTCCGCTCGGCCGCGCAATCGGCCGGCAAGAATGCCGTCGGCGTGATCCTTACCGGCATGGGCAAGGATGGCGCGCAGGGCATGCTGGAGATGAAGGCCGCAGGAGCGTATAATTTCGCCCAGGATGAAGCCAGTTGCGTGGTGTTTGGCATGCCGCGCGAGGCGATTGCCATCGGTGCTGCACATGAGGTCGGCGCCCTGACGGCGCTGCCCGGCATGGTGCTGGGCCATCTGGCGGCACATGGCATGCGTGCTTTGCGCGTGTAAGCCACGTTTTATATGATCTGAGGCAAGTTTGTTCGCCTAAAAGCAACGAAAATGCTATCCTACAACTTGCTGCCGTAGTGTCGACCATAATGTCGGCATTCATGTCGATATTATTAACAAACCGCTACAGAAACAACGGAGTTATTCATGGCTGATCCAAAGATGAAATTTTTAGTCGTTGACGATTTTTCGACGATGCGCCGCATTGTCCGGAATCTGTTGAAGGAACTGGGTTATGCCAACGTCGACGAGGCGGAAGACGGCGTCATGGGCCTGGCCAAGCTGCGCGCGGAATCCTACGATTTCGTTGTCTCGGACTGGAACATGCCGAACATGGATGGCCTGACGATGCTGCAGCATATCCGCGCCGATCCGGCACTGGCCAAGCTGCCCGTGCTGATGGTGACGGCTGAAGCGAAAAAGGAAAACATCATCGCCGCCGCGCAAGCGGGCGCCAGCGGTTATGTGGTCAAGCCGTTCACGGCCGCGACCCTGGATGAAAAGCTGAACAAGATTTTCGAGAAGCTGGAAAAAGCCGGCGCTTGATCCGGGTCTGACCGTTATCAGGAAAAACGCTGCCAGTGCGAACTGGCAGCGTTTTTTTTCGTCAGCTTGCGTCTTGCTTACACCAGGCCGCCATTTGCGCGCAGAGTCTGGCCATTCACCCACCGCCCATCCGGTCCTGCCAGAAAAGCCACGGCGGCGGCGATGTCGTCCGGCGTGCCCAGGCGTTCCAGCGGCGCCATCTTGCTCATGCGTTCGATGGTTTCTTGCGTCTTGCCGTTCAGGAATAGCGCCGTGGCCGTGGGGCCGGGGGCCACGGCGTTGACGGTGATGTGCTTGCCGCGCAATTCCTTGGCGAAGATATTCGTCATTGTCTCGATGGCCGCCTTGGTGGCACCGTAGACGGCGTAGCCGGGCAGGGCCAGGCCGATCACGCTGGTCGAGAAATTGACCACGCTGCCGCCGTGGCGCAGGCGCGCCGCCGCCTGGCGCATGGTGTTGAAGCTGCCCTTGACGTTGATGGAGAACAGGCTGTCGAAGGTGGCGTCGTCCGTGTCGGCCAGGGTGGGCAGCGTGGGCGGCATGATGCCCGCATTATTGACCAGCACGTCGACGCCGCCGAAGGCTGCCACGGCCGCATCGAACAGCGCTTGCACCTCGGCCGCATCGGCCACGTTGGCTTGCACGGCGATGGCTTGCCCGCCATCGGCGGCGATGGCGGCAACCAGCTGCTCCGCCGCCACCTTGCCGCTGGCGTAATTGACGACGACCTGCATGCCGTCGCGTGCCAGGCGGCGGGCGATGGCCGCGCCTATGCCGCGCGACGCGCCCGTGACGATGGCAACCTTGGCGTGGGTGGATGCGGTGTGCATGGTGCTTCTCCTGTGTGGTGGGAGGCCCGGGATACGAGCCAGTAGCGCCATTGTGGTCTTTATTTTCGGATGGATAAAGATGGTGTATCTGGCTTCAGTGTGCAATTTATGTTAATAATCATTGTTGCGCTGCCTGATGCAGACCCGGCAATATGATGCCGACTGCAAGATTGCGCAAAGGAATAAAATATTTCCCAAAGTTAACTTTACACGTCAAATAATTTGGCCCATGATCGCTGCAGTATTTCCCCTTTGTCCCCGCCCCCGACAAGAAGGAGCGCAGCATGCGCCGAGCACCCGTATTATTTTTTGCCCTGAGCACGGCCTTGCTGGCCGCTTGCGGCGTGAGCCTTGAACAAGCCGCCGTCGCGCCGGTTGCGCCGGTTGCGTCTGTTGCATCAGTCGGCAATGAAGCGCCGCCGTCCGATGCCCAGGAAGCCGCCGTGCCGCCGGCCAACGACGGTGAAGGCGATGGCAGGCATGCCTATCTGCACCGCGTGGGTGGCCACGACTATGTCAGCCTGAGCCAGAGCGGCCCGCAGGGCGGCTTGCCCATCCTGACGGGGATGCGGCGCCACGCGCGCGCCATCCGCCTGCTGGCTGCCGATCCGGCGCAGGCACGCGCCATGCTGCGCAGCCTGAGGTTGCCCGCGCACCAGCGCAAGCTGTGGGGTGGCCAGGAAATCGTGCTCGATGCGGCCAGCTATGACATGCTGCAGGCGGCGCGTGGCAGGGGCAAGGCGTTGTACGCCGAGCTCAGGCTGGTAGGGCTGGAAAAGTAGCGCACATAAGAGAACGGGGCCGTATGGCCCCGTCGTGGTGATGCTGAAAAGACCCTGTCAAATCTCCAGGTTGTCGATCAGGCGCGTCTGTCCCAGCTTGGCGGCGGCCAGCACCACCAGCGGTTCACCGGCGGCCAGCTCTGCCGCGTTCGGCGCTTGCAGGTTGGCGCGCTTGCGCACGGCGATGTAGTCCGATTTCCAGCCGCGGCCGTCCAGCAGCCGCATGGCCGCCTGTTCCAGTTCTTCCACGGCCAGGTTGCCCTTGCGTACTTCCTCGGCGACGAAATTAAGGCCCTTGAACAGTTCCGGCGCTTCCGCGCGTTCACTTTCAGACAGGTACATATTGCGCGACGACAAGGCCAGGCCATCGTCTGCACGGTACGTCTCGGCGGCGATGATTTCCGTCGGCAGCGCGAACTGGCGCGCCATGTTGCGGATGATCATCAGCTGCTGGTAATCCTTCTTGCCGAACACGGCCACGCGTGGGCCCACGCACGAAAACAGCTTGGTGACGACGGTGCACACGCCTTCGAAGAAGCCCGGGCGGAATTCGCCTTCCAGCGTATTGCCCAGGTCATCGGGCGGGCGCACGCGGTATTCCTGCGGTTCCGGATACAGTTCCTTTTCCGTCGGCGCGAACAGCACGTACACGCCTTCCTTTTCCAGCTTGGCGATATCGGCGGCCATGGTGCGCGGATATTTTTCAAAGTCTTCGTTCGGGCCGAATTGCAGGCGGTTGACGAAGATCGAGGCGACGACGGGGTCGCCATGCTTGCGTGCCAGGCGCATCAGCGACAGATGGCCTTCATGCAGGTTGCCCATGGTGGGGACAAATGCCGTGCGCAGCTGTCCGCTGAGCTGGTCGCGCAATTCTTCGATGTCGGAAATAATTTTCATGGATTGCTTTCGCTAAAACCCCGTTGTACGGTGGTCAGTGACAAAGGGAGGGAGTCAGGCAGGCGAATAGGCCAGCCGGACGTAGATGGGTGCAAACGGTTCGGCTTGCGTGATTTCGATCAGGGTTTCCTTGGCCAGTTCCAGCAGGGCAACGAAATTGACCACCACCACGGGCACGCCGCCGGCAATGTCGAACAGTTCGCTGAACTCGACAAAGCGCGACGATTGCAAGTGGCGCAGGATGCTCGACATGTGCTCGCGCACGGACAGTTCCTGGCGGCTGATGCGGTGATGCTGGGTCAGCTTGGCGCGCTTCAGCACGTCTAGCCACGCCTGCTGCAAATCCACCGGTTCCACGTCGGGCCAGGTGGGCGTCAGGCTTTGCTCGATGAAGATCTGCGTGCGCACGAAATCGCGCTCGAACTGCGGGATGGCGTTCAGGTCGTAGGCGGCCAGCTTGATCTGCTCGTACTCGAGCAGGCGGCGCACCAGTTCGGCACGGGGGTCGCCGCCATCTTCCTCGACGTCGCTCTTGCGCGAAGGCAAGAGCATGCGCGACTTGATTTCGATCAGCATGGCCGCCATCAACAGATATTCGGCCGCCAGTTCCAGGTTGCGCACGCGGATCTGGTCGACATATTTCAGATATTGCAGGGTTACCTGCGCCATCGGGATATCGAGAATGTTGAAGTTTTGCTTGCGGATCAGGTAGAGCAGCAAGTCGAGCGGGCCTTCGAAGGCTTCGAGGAAGATTTCCAGCGCGTCCGGCGGAATGTACAAGTCCGTCGGCATGCGCAGCAGCGGTTCGCCATACAGGCGGGCAATGCCGGCTTCGATGGGATCGGCGGCGGGCGCCGCGTCCGTGCTTGCAGATGCTGCAGGGTCGCCGCTGCCGTCGCCGTCAGCGGCGGCTTCGGGCAACTCGATGACTGCGCCGGCGCCGGTAGCATCGGCTTCCGGCGTGACTGCAGACTCTTCAGGCAACATCGTGCCGGTTCCAGCTCTTAGTTCTTGTTCTGGTAAACGTAAGCCTGTTGCTTGACGGCCGATGCCATCTGGCGTTCCTGCTCATCCATGCTGACGGGCGGCTTGTCCCACAGCAGGGCGCGGCCCGCTTGCTGGCCCGCTTCCATGCCAGGGTTCTTGGCCTTCAGTTCAGCGATGAACAGGGTGTGGTCGGATACGTAGTTGTTGTGTTTTGCAGGCAGTTTCATAGTGTCTTCTGAGTGTCTTATAAGTAAGGTCAGCCGGCCGTATTCTACCGCGCCGGATGCACTGGCGGGTTGTTGTATGGGCAAGCCGGGGGCAAAAATGCTAAAAATCAATACCTTAGCAGGCGTCGCATCACCATCGGCGCCGGTTCGGCGGGGTTGGCGTGCGAATATTCCAGTTCCTCGGCCAGGTCGAATTCAAAGGCCGCGTAAAAATCGATCAGCTTGCGCTGGTCGCGCCGCACGGCCAGGCGCAGTTCTTCCGCCTGGCACGACAGGCCGTGATGAATAATGGCTTCGAGCAAATGCTGCGACACGTTGCCGCCCCGGTAGGCGGGCAGCACGCCCATGCGTGAAATCTTCCAGATGGCGGGATCGCTGTCGAGTGGCATCCAGCGCAGCGAACCAGCTGGCACATCGTCGATCAGCAGCACGAAACCACCGCCGTGGCGCAACTGCTCCGCCACCAGTTCGGCTGTTTCGTGGTGCCCGCTCGACGACGGGGCCACCTTGCCGGCCCATGCTGCGCGGGTCAGCTCGGCGATCAGTTGTGCATCGGCATCTGTTGCTTCGCGCACCACGATATTCATCATCGGTCCTTGTGCGGGCTTAGCGGATGCGCATGCCAGGTTCGGCGCCTGGCCACGGGTTCAGGATGTAGATGCCCGGATTGGCCTTCTCGTCGGCGCTCGATGCGGCCATGACCATGCCTTCGGAAATGCCGAACTTCATCTTGCGCGGCGCCAGGTTGGCCACCAGCACCGTCAGCTTGCCGACCAGTTCTTCCGGCTGGTAGGCCGAGCGGATGCCCGAGAACACGTTGCGCAAGCGGCCTTCGCCCGCATCGAGGGTCAGGCGCAGCAGCTTGTCGGAGCCGTCGACCAGTTCGCAGTTGACGATCCTGGCGATGCGCAGGTCGACCTTGAGGAAATCGTCGATCTTGATCTCGGGCGCCAGTTCCTCGATGGCCGTGGCCGGTACTGCCGCGGCGGGTGCTGGAGCGGCGTCATTCGCAGCGTCGCCTGCCGGTGCGGCAATGGCGGGGACCGCTTGCGGCGCGTCGAACAGCGCTTCGATCATCTTCGCATCCATGCGCGTCATCAGGTGGCTGTAGGCGCCGATGGTGCGGCCCAGCATGCTGTTCGAGACGGCGTCGCCGAACACCTGCGTGTCGGCCCAAGTAAATTCTGCGTCGTTGAGGAACGATGCCACGTTCTTCGCCACGCCCGGCAGCACCGGCGACAGCAAAATCGTCAGCTGGCGGAACAGGATCAGGGCCGTCGTGCACACGTCGTGCAGCTCGGCGGTCTTGTCCGCATCCTTGGCCAGGATCCACGGTTTGTTTTCATCGACATACTGGTTGGTGATGTCGGCGATTTCCATGATTTCGCGCAAGGCCTTGCCGAATTCGCGGTTCTCGAAGTGCGCGGCGATGCTGGCCTGGCGCTCGACGATGACGCCGTTGACGTCCACCGTCAGTGCGCGGTTGATCCAGCCTTGCGCGCTGTCCGACAGCGTCGACGCCAGCTTGCCGTCGAATTTCTTGGCGATGAAGCCGGCGCAGCGGCTGGCGATGTTGACGTATTTGCCGATCAGGTCGCTGTTCACGCGGGCGACAAAATCTTCGCCGTTGAAGTCCAGGTCTTCCACTTTCGAGTTCAGCTTGAAGGCGATGTAGTAGCGCAGCCATTCCGGGTTCATGCCCAGGTCCAGGTAGCGCAGCGGCGAAATGCCGGTGCCGCGCGATTTCGACATTTTCTCGTTGTTGACCGTCAGGAAGCCGTGGACATTGACTTTCAGTTTGTCGATCACCGGGTGGCCGGCGAATTTCAGCATGGCGGGCCAGAACAGCAGGTGGAAGGAAACGATGTCCTTGCCGATGAAGTGGATCTGTTCCGTCGACGGGTCATTCAGGAGGGCGTCGAAATCGATGCCTTTCTTGTCGCAATAGTTTTTCAGGCTGGCCAGGTAGCCGACAGGCGCATCCATCCACACATAGAAGAACTTGCCCGGCGCGTCCGGGATCGGGATGCCGAAGTAGGGCGCATCGCGCGAGATATCCCAGTCGGCCAGCTTTTCACCGGCTTCGCCCAGCCATTCGCTGACCTTGTTGACCATTTCCGGCTGCAGGCGGCCGGGTGTATTCAGCCAGCTTTTCAGGAATTCGAAGCAGCGCGGGTCGGACAGCTTGAAGAAATACTGTTCCGACGGCTTCATCACGGGCGTCGCGTTGGTGAAGACGGAGAATGGATTGACCAGGTCGGTCGGCTGGTAGGCGGCGCCGCACACTTCGCAGTTGTCGCCGTACTGGTTCTTGGCGCCGCATTTCGGGCATTCGCCCTTGATGTTGCGGTCGGCCAGGAACATGCCTTTGACAGGGTCGAAGAAGCGGTCGACGGTTTTCGTGACGATCAGGCCCGTATCGCGCAGCTTGCGGTAGATCGATTGCGACAGGTCGACGTTTTCCGGCGAGTCGGTCGAATACCAGTTATCAAAGGCGATATGGAAACCGTCCAGGTACTGGGCGCGGCCGGCGGCGATGTTGGCGACGAATTGCTGCGGCGTGATGCCTTCCTTTTCGGCGGCGATCATGATGGGCGTGCCATGCGTATCGTCGGCGCCCACAAAGTGCACTTCACGGCCGGCTGCGCCATCGCGTTGCATTCGCTGGAACCGGACCCAGATATCGGCCTGGATGTATTCCATGATATGGCCAATGTGAAAAGCGGCGTTTGCGTAAGGCAGGGCAGTGGTGACGAACAGCTTGCGAGTCATGATTGATGCACTTTTGGGATGGATAATAGGGCATTTTAACAGCGGAAACGCAATATGAGCAGATGCCGGGCCGGCAAGTAGTGCTTTTGTCTCCATCGCGCCATGCAAATTTACGCTAGACTGCGCGTATTGCATACGGAGATTGTCATGAGCATCACAGTAGAAGACGTCAAGGCCGCACTGGCCCAGGTTATTGATCCAAATACACATAAAGATTTCGTTTCCAGTAAAACCGTCAAGAATCTGAAGGTCGATGGCGATGATATTTCGCTCGATATCGAGCTTGGCTATCCGGCGAAAAGCCAGATCGACCTGATCCGCAAATCCGTGCTGGCCGCGCTGCGGGTGCTGCCGGGCGTGGGCAATGTCAGCGTTGGCGTGTCGTCGAAGATCATTTCGCACACGGTGCAGCGCGGCTTGAAGCCGATGAGCAACGTGAAAAACATCATTGCCGTCGCTTCCGGCAAGGGCGGCGTGGGCAAATCGACGACGGCTGTCAACCTGGCCCTGGCCCTGGCGGCCGAAGGCGCCACCGTCGGCATGCTGGACGCCGACATCTATGGCCCGTCGCAGCCGATGATGCTGGGCATCAGCGGCCAGCCGAAGACCCTCGATGGCAAGAGCATGGAGCCGATGGAAAACCACGGCCTGCAAGTGTCGTCGATCGGCTTCATGATCGATCCGGACGAGCCGATGGTGTGGCGCGGCCCGATGGTTACCCAAGCCCTGCAGCAGTTGCTGGACCAGACCAACTGGCGCGACCTCGATTACCTGATCGTCGACATGCCGCCAGGCACGGGCGACATCCAGCTGACCCTGTCGCAAAAAGTGCCTGTCACGGGCGCCGTCATCGTCACGACGCCGCAGGACATTGCCCTGCTGGACGCGCGCAAGGGCTTGAAAATGTTCGAGAAAGTCGGCATTCCTATCCTCGGCGTGGTGGAAAACATGAGCACGCACATCTGCTCGAACTGCGGCCATGCGGAAGAAATCTTCGGCGCCGGCGGCGGCGCGAAGATGTGCGCGGATTTTGGCGTGGAATTCCTCGGCGCCTTGCCGCTGACCATGGCGATTCGCCAGCAGACGGATTCGGGCACGCCGACCGTCGTGGCCGAGCCGGAAGGCCCTGTCGCCGTGATCTACAAGCAGATCGCCCGCACCATCGCCATCAAGGTGGCGGAAAAGGCGAAGGACATGACGAGCAAGTTCCCGAGCATCGTGATCAAGAACGATTGATGATCGACCATGGGGTCAGACCCGCCGGGGGAGTGCATCCCAATGGGATGCGCTCCGATCGCGAAGCGACTGACCCCAGCAGCTCCCCGGCGCCATGGTCGCCAGGAATATGGTTTCATGCAGTCCGTGTTGTTATTAAACAAGAGGAGACATCATGCAATTGACTACCGTATTCCTGCGCCGGGCCGGCGTCGTGATTGCCGGCAGCCTGCTGGCCGCCAGCGCCTTTGCCCAGTCCGTGTCATTCGTCGAACCCCTTGACGGGGCCACGGTGAGCAGCCCGTTCAAGGTCAAATTCGCCGTCAAGGGCATGGATGTCAAGCCGGCCGGCGACATGACGGCCAAGACGGGCCACCATCATTTGCTGATCAACAAGGGCGCCATGAAGGCGGGCGAGATGATCCCGATGGACGATATGCACCTGCATTTCGGCAAGGGGCAGACGGAAACGGAAGTCAAGTTGCCGCCGGGCCAGTACACGCTGACCATGCAATTTGCCAATGGCGCCCATCAGTCGTACGGACCGGAATGGGCCAAAAGCATCCAGGTGACGGTCAAGTAGCCACCAGCCAGTTTTGCAGCGCCTCGACAGGCCGGACTCCCAAGGGATTCCGGCCTTGTTTTTTTCATAGTGTTGCTTATTGTCATCATTGCGTCATATAGTCTGCGTATGCTGCCCGCTGGCCAGCATAGGGCTACCCGATAGCATCCCGATAATGTGTATTGATAAACGAGCGGATATGACGAAGAATTTCTCCCTTTCCCGGCAACTGGCGCAGGCGCTGCTGCTGGTGGCAAGCGTGGCGGCATGCCAGGCGCATGCGGCCAAGGCCGTTCCTGTGGCGTCGGCTGCCGTGGCGCAGCCCAAGCTGGTAGTCGTGCTGGTGGTCGACGGCCTGCCGCAAGAGCAGGTGACGCGCTACCGCGGCCAGTTTGGCCAGGGCGGCTTCCGCCGGCTGCTGGAGCAGGGCGCGTGGTTCAGCGATGCGCACCAGGCGCATGGCATCACCGTTACCGCCATCGGCCACTCGGCCGTGCTGTCGGGCGCCTACCCTTACCAGCATGGCGTGATCGGCAATAACTGGATCGATCCCGTCACGAAAAAATCCGTGTACTGCACCGAAGACGGCAATTTCCACTATATCGGCGAAGAAACGCAGCCAGACGACGGCACGGCGCCGACCAAGCTGCGCGTCAGCACCCTGGGCGACGAGCTGCGCTACTCGACGGGCAACCAGGCCAAGGTCGTGACGGTGTCGGGCAAGGACCGCGGTGCCATCCTGCTGGCCGGGAAAACCGGCACCGCCTATATGTACATGGAAAAGACGGGCAACTTCGCCAGCAGCACATACTATATGCAGCAGCACCCGCAATGGGTGCAGCGCTACCAGGCGGCCAGGCCGCAGGACCGCTATTACGGCAAGAGCTGGACGCCGCTGCTGGCGGATGGCGCCTACGCCAATGACGCGCGCGACGACATCGTTCCCGCCAAGGCGGGTACGCGCAACACCTTCCCGTTCGCCTACTACAGCGACAGCGGCAAGCTCGATGGCGAGTACTACAGCCGCCTGAAGTCCGGCCCTTTCCTCGACGAGCTGACCCTGGAATTCGCCCGTGCCGCCATCGATGGCGAAAACCTGGGCCGCAACCCGGCGGGCGTGCCCGATATCCTGGGCGTGAGCCTGTCCGCGCACGATTATGTGAACCATGCCTACGGTCCGGAAAGCAAGATGTCGCACGACCACCTGCAGCGCCTGGACCGCATGCTGGCCGGTTTCTTTTCCGACCTGGATAAAAAAGTCGGCATGGACAATGTGCTGGTGGTGCTGACGGCCGACCATGGCTTTGCCAATGTGCCGGAATTCGCCGAAACGCGCGGCTTCTCGGCCAAACGCATCGATGGCGCCAAACTGGTCGATGCGCTGAACCAGCACCTGGCGGCAAGCCTGGGTATCGACAAGCTGGTGACCACGTCGTCGCTGCCGAACATTTACCTCGACTACGCGCTGGCGGAAAAGCGCGGCGTCAATCGTACGGCCCTGGAAGACACGGCGGCCCGCTTCCTGCTGCAGCAGGACGGCCTGGCGCAAGTGTATACCCGCACGCAGATGGAGACGGGCGCCGTGGCCACGCGCATGGACACCTTGATGCGCCGCGCCTGGAATCGCCAGTTGTCGGGCGACCTGATGGTCGTCACAAAGCCGGCCTGGTACTTCGGCAAGGGTAGCGGCGGCACTTCGCACGGCACGCCGTACACCTATGACACCAACGTGCCGCTGATGGTCTTCGGCCCGCGCTGGATCAAGCCGGGCGCGTATGGCGAATACGCGGAAGTGGTCGACATCGCGCCGACCCTGGCCCACCTGCTGCGCATCCGCCAGCCGTCGGCGTCGGAAGGGCGAATTTTGACGGAAGCGGTGCGGTAAGCTTCCCGGCTTGTGGTGTTGTCGGCTTACGCGCTGCGCGCTAAGCCGACCTACGAGGTTTGCGTGCCGGCAGCGCCGCCAACACCACCGGCATTGTTTGCGTGTCGGTCCCGCCACCAATACGACGGCCCTTGGCCTGGCGAAGAGCGTAGGTCGGATTAGCGGGGCAAGGCCCCGCGTAATCCGACAACAGTGTTGGCCAGGTTTGTAGTGTCGTCGGCTTACGCGCTGCGCGCTAACCCGACCTACGTGGTTTGTGTGCCGGCAGCGCCGCCGCCAACACCACCGGCATTGTTTGCGTGTCGGCACCGCCGCCAACACCACCGCCGTTGTTTGTGTGTCGGCACCGCCGCCAATACGACCGCCCTTGGCCTGGCGAAGAGCGTAGGTCGGCTTAGCGGGGCAACGCCCCGCGTAATCCGACAACAGTGTTGGCCCATCCTGTGATGCAGTCGGCTTACGCGCTGCGCGCTAAGCCGACCTGCGTTGGACTGGCGCCGCCATAGCGGGGCAAAACCCTGTGTCATCCGATTACATCGCTGGCCAATCCGCTTACAGCAGCCAGTCGATCGGCAGCACCGACAAAATCGCCACGCCCATGCGCTTCCAGATGCTGGTGCCCGGCTCCGTGTCGTAGCGCGTGGTGCTGCCGTTGGCGTTGCGGGCGATCCAGTACAGCGAACCGTCCGCTGCCAGCATGACCTGGTAGGCGCGCTGCGGGATGGTGGTGCGCATGGCCTGGCCCAGCTGGCTGGCCAGCACCGGGCTGTCGATGACGAGGCCCATTTCCGTATTCAATTCGACGGAGCGGGGATCGAAGTTGAACGAGCCGACAAAGATGCGCCGGTCATCGACGGAAAAGGTCTTCGCGTGCAGGCTTGATGCTGAACTGCCGAAGCGTCCTGGCTGTTCGCGCGCGTCGCCCGCTTCCCACGAGCGGCGCGATTCATACAGCAGCACGCCTGCTTCGAGCAGCGGTTTTCGCCACTTCGCATAGCCGGCATGCACGGCCGCCACGTCGGTCGCTTCCAGCGCATTCGTCAGCACGCGCACGCCGACGCCCTTGTGCGCCAGGTCGGCAAAGGCCTGGGTGCCTGACTTGCCGGGCACGAAATACGGCGAAATCAGATCGAGTTCCTTTTCCGGCACCCCCAGCAGGTCTTGCAGGTTTTCCGCCACGCTGCTGCCGGGTTTTGCCTGGTTCAGCACCTTGGCCGGGTCGTCGCTGATCATGCGCGTGCGTGCCCATTCGAACGGCAGGGTGCGTTCCATCATCTGCCTGACGAAGGGCGTAGTGCGCAGTGCCTGCACATATTCTTCGGCTGCCTTGGTATCGTCGATGCGGTCCGCCTCGGCGGCGATGGTGGCCGCGTCGCCATCGACGGCCCTGGTCAGCAGCAGCTGCGCCGGATAGGCCGATGGGCTGTTCCAGTAGCGGTCGAATTCCTGCGAGACGTCGTTGACGACGGGGCCGACGGCCAGTACGTCAAGGTCGGCAAACAGCACATCGCCGGCCGCGCCGAAATATTCATCGCCCACATTGCGCCCGCCGACGATGGTGGCCTGGTTATCGGCCGTGAAGGATTTATTGTGCATGCGCCGGTTCAGGCGAGAAAAATCCGTGGCAAAGGCCAGTGCCCGCGGAGAGCGGGGGACGAAAGGGTTGAACAGGCGGATTTCGATATTCGCCTGCTTGCCCAGCATGCTCAGGGTCTGGTCCAGGCCCGCCGTGTTGTTATCGTCGAGCAGCAGGCGCACGCGCACGCCCCGTTCCGCCGCCTGGCGCAGGGCGTCGAACAGCAGGGTGCCGGTAATATCCTTGTGCCAGATGTAGTACTGCACGTCCAGGCTGCGCTGGGCGGCGCCTGCCAGCAGTGCGCGCGCGGCAAACGCATCGCGCCCGTCGGCCAGCGGATAGATGCCGGACACGCCCGGATGCTGCGCCGCCAGTGGCGCGATGGCCAGACCCAGTTGCGTGTTGGCCGTATCGGTGATGACGCTGGACGCCACGCGGCCCTCCAGCGAGGGCAGCGCGGCGCAGCCGGCAAGGACAAGGGAGAGCAGCAGTGGAAGCGCGAAGCTGGCGCTGCGGCGCAAGGTGAGGGTGGTGGCGGGCATGGCGGGCTTTCATCGAGTTGTGCCGATGGTAGCAGATGCGCATGCCCGCACGCGGGCGCGGATTGGAAACCGCCTGGTAACGGCTTAGAACTGTTCCAGGGCGATCAGCTCGGCCACAGTCTGGCGGCGGCGGATCAGGCGGGACTGCTCGCCATCGACCAGGTATTCGGCCGCATGCGGACGGCTGTTGTAGTTCGACGACATCGACGCGCCGTAGGCGCCGGCGCCTTCGAAGACCACGTAGTCGCCGACCTGCGCCGCAGGCAGCAGTCGCGTTTCGACCACGCCGCCATCGCGCTGGGTAAACACGTCGCCCGATTCGCACAGGGGGCCGCCGACCACGGTGGCGCATGCGGGGCTAGCGTCCAGAGCGCGGCCATCATGCGCGATGACCGACATGGCGTGGTAGCTGCCGTACATGGCGGGGCGCATCAGTTCATTGAAGCCCGTGTCGAGCAAAGTGAAATGGTTGCCGCCCATTTGCTTGGTGGCGCGCACTTCGGCCACCAGCAGGCCGCTGTCGGCGACGAGGAAGCGGCCCGGTTCGATTTCCAGGTGCACGGGGTGGCCCAGGTGCGCCTCGATCTGCTTGCGCGCCGCATCCCACAGCTGGAAATAATGGTCAGTGTCGACGGGCTGTTCGCCTTCGCGGTAAGGCACCGACAGGCCGCCGCCCGTGGAAATGGCTTCGATGTCGTGGCCCATGTTTTTCACCAGGTCGACCATGGTGCCGCAGACGGTTTCCAGGTGGCTGTAGTCGACGCCGGAGCCGATGTGCATATGCAGGCCCACCAGGTGCAGGCCATGGGCGCGGATGACGGCCAGCGCTTCCGGCAGTTCTTCATGCCAGATGCCGTGCTTGCTGTTTTCGCCGCCCGTGTTGGTCTTGTTGCTGTGGCCGTGGCCATAGCCGGGATTGATGCGCAGCCAGACGCGGTGGCCGGGCGACACTGGCCCCAGCTGGCGCAGCATGTCGACGGAACCGCAATTGACTTCAATTTTTGCTGCCGCCACGCGCGCCAGGGTGGCGCGGTCGAACAGGTCGCAGGTGAAGACCACGCCGGCGGCGCCGTTGGTCTGCGCCGGCGTGAAGCCCGCCTGCAGCGCGCGTTCGATCTCGCCCAGCGACACAGCGTCCACGTGCACGCCCGCTTCGCGCATCAGAGTGAGCAAATGGATGTTCGAATTGGCCTTTTGCGCGAAACGCACGGTGTCGAACTGCGCCAACTGCTTGATGCGCGCGCGGATGGTGGCCGCGTCGTAGACCCACAGCGGAGTGCCGTGTTCCTGGGCGAGTTGGGCGAGGGTGGCGTCTGGCACTGGCTTCATGGTGGTGGTCTTTGTCATGTTTAGGGTGGCGTCGGATTACGCGGGCTTTGCCCGTTCATCCGACCTGCGATGCTGACCATGATGCGGGTTTTCTTTGTAAACATAAAATATCCATTTAAGCTGACCTTATTCATTTATGATATGGACATGACTATCTCTTTGCGCCATATCGAAGTCTTCCGCGCCATCATGACGACGGGCAGCGTGACGGCCGCCGCCGCCATGCTGCATACTTCGCAGCCCACCGTCAGCCGCGAGTTGGCGCGCCTCGAGCATTTGACGGGCCTGACCCTGTTCGAGCGCGAGCGGGGGCGCTTGCGCCCGACGGCGCAGGCGCTGCAGCTGTTCGAGGAAGTGCAGCGCGCGTATTTTGGACTGGAACGCATCGTCAGCACGGCGACGGCTTTGCGCCAGTTCGACCAGGGGCAGCTGTCGATTGCCTGCCTGCCCGTGTTTTCGCAGTCGCTGCTGCCGCAGGCCTGCAAACTGTTCGTCGCCGATTTCCCCAAGGTGAGCATCAGCATTACGCCGCAGGAGTCGCCGCTGCTGGAAGAATGGCTGTCGGCGCAGCGCCATGACATCGGCCTGACGGAAGTGGGCAATGCGCCGCCGGGCACCGTGCTTGATACCTTGATGTCCGTCGATGAAGTGTGCGTGCTGCCGGACGGCCATGCGCTGGCGTCCAAGGCCGTGCTGCAACCGGAGGATTTCGCCGGCCAGCCTTTTATCAGCCTGGCCGCCGTCGACCCGTATCGCCAGCAGATCGACGCTATCTTCGCGCAGGCCGGCGTGGAGCGGCGCATGGCGCTCGACACCCACAGCGCCGCCTCCGTCTGCGCCATGGTGCGCGAAGGCGTGGGCCTGGCCATCGTCAACCCGCTCACGGCCCTCGACTATGCGGGGCAGGGCTTGCAGATCCGCCGCTTCAGTGTGTCGCTGCCGTTTACCGTGAACCTGGTCAAGCCATTGCACCGGCCCCTGTCGCAGCTGGTGGCCCTGTTCGAGCAGGCGCTGCATGCGCAGGCGGAAGAGGTGAAAAGGCGGCTGCTGGCACTATAAGACAAGCCCCTTGAAGGGCCGGGGTCAGACCCTCAGGGGAAATGGGACCCAGTGGGCCCCATTTTGATCACGAAGTGACTGACCCCGGGGTTTGCCTTAGGGCTTTGCTTAGGTAGTAAAATGGCGTTTTACTTATTCAAGCCTGATTACTTCGATGACCACAACCGCCACTCCCGTCCGCACCCGTTTCGCTCCCAGCCCGACCGGCTACCTTCACCTTGGCGGCGCCCGCACCGCTTTGTACAGCTGGGCATTTGCCCGTCACTTCGGCGGCACCTTCGTGCTGCGCATTGAAGACACGGACGTGGAGCGTTCGACGCCGGAAGCGGTGCAAGCCATCATCGAAGGCATGCAGTGGCTGGGTCTGGACCACGACGAAGGCCCGTTCTACCAGATGCAGCGCATGGACCGCTACCGCGAAGTGGTGGCGCAGATGCTGGCCGAAGGCACGGCTTACCATTGCTACTCGTCGCCCGATGAAGTCGAAGCGATGCGCGAGCGCATGCGCGCCGCCGGCGAAAAGCCGCGCTATGACGGCACCTGGCGTCCGGAGCCGGGCAAGACCCTGCCAACCGTTCCCTCTGATCGCAAGCCTGTCGTGCGCTTCAAGAATCCGCTCGACGGCGACGTCAGCTGGGACGATGTTGTCAAGGGCACCATCACGATTTCGAACCGCGAACTGGACGACCTGGTGATCGCGCGTCCGGACGGCACGCCAACCTATAACTTCTGCGTCGCCGTCGACGACTGGGATATGGGCATCACGCACGTGCTGCGCGGCGATGATCACGTCAACAACACGCCGCGCCAGATCAACATCCTGCGCGCCATCAACGCGCCGCTGCCGCTGTACGGCCACCTGCCGATGATCCTCGGTTCGGATGGCCAGAAGATGTCCAAGCGCCGCGATGCCGTCAGCGTCATGGATTACCCGGCGCAGGGCTTCCTGCCCGAGTCGATGCTGAACTACCTGGCGCGCCTGGGCTGGAGCCATGGCGACGATGAGGTGTTCTCGGTGGAGCAGTTCTGCGAGTGGTTCAACCTCGACCACCTGACCAAGTCGGCCGCGCAGTTCGACCTGGAAAAGCTCAAGTGGCTCAATAACCACTACATCAAGCAGGCCGACAATACGCGCCTGGCCGACCTGGCTAGAGCGCAGATGCTGGCAGCTGGCGCCGTCTTCGAAGGCGCGCCGGACCTGGCGCTGGTGCTGGGCATGATGAAAGAGCGCGCGAACACCGTCAACGAACTGGCTGCCGCTTCGATGCTGTTCTTCCGCGAGCCTCAGCCGGAAGCCGATCTGGTGGCGCAGCACATCACGGACGCGATCAAGCCCGTGCTGGCGCAGTTCGCCGAGCGCATCGCCACGGTGGAGTGGAGCAAGGAAGCAGTCGCCGCCATGATCAAGGAAGTGCTGGCCGCCAACACCATCAAGATGCCGCTGCTGGCCATGCCTTTGCGTTTGATCCTGACGGGGCAGCTGCAGACGCCGGCCATCGACCAGGTGGTGGTGGTATTTGGTCGCGAGACCGTGCTGGCGCGCCTGGCAAAGTGGCTGTAATCGCCGCGATTGAATACGCGTAGAAATCAGCGTAGAAACAGCGTGCGGAAACCGTCCCTATGAAAAGTTGCTCATAGACGAAAAAGGGTATTTGCAGAGTGAAACTTCTTTGCTATACTCTTGTTTCTGCACCAACGGGGGTATAGCTCAGCTGGGAGAGCGCTTGCATGGCATGCAAGAGGTCAGCGGTTCGATCCCGCTTACCTCCACCAGCAGCAAAATTGCAGTCAGGTTTTGTTAGTTGTTGAAGTGGTGCAGTTGTTGTTAGGAAGTTCCGCGGTCCCCATCGTCTAGAGGCCTAGGACATCACCCTTTCACGGTGAGTACAGGGGTTCGAATCCCCTTGGGGACGCCAGGTAGTTGTGGTATAGTAGTGGCAGTTGTTTGTACTGATTGTTGTAAGTTCAGGTCCGTAAAAAGCGGAATCTGGATGGAAAGCAAGTAGTGGAACAAAGTCGCCAAGTGCGGCTTTTATTATTTCTGCGCCCGGGGGGTATAGCTCAGCTGGGAGAGCGCTTGCATGGCATGCAAGAGGTCAGCGGTTCGATCCCGCTTACCTCCACCAACAGCGCAGGAGTAAAGTAGCAAACTGTAGAAGTAAAATGTAGTATCCAGGTCCCCATCGTCTAGAGGCCTAGGACATCACCCTTTCACGGTGAGTACAGGGGTTCGAATCCCCTTGGGGACGCCAGTTAAGTCTGGTGTTGTTGTAGTGAAGAAGTAGCAGTGTTTCTGCGCCCGGGGGGTATAGCTCAGCTGGGAGAGCGCTTGCATGGCATGCAAGAGGTCAGCGGTTCGATCCCGCTTACCTCCACCAACAGCGCAGAAATCACATGATAATCAAAGTCGCCTGGAGCGGCTTTTTTTATTTCCGGATTGTTTTCCGCCATACCCCTGGGGGAAATATGGCTAAGCTGTTAGC
>NZ_JBNYXL010000010.1:0-298383 GCF_051380655.1 Janthinobacterium amylolyticum | reverse complement strand
AGCAGACAAAGAAATGGTCATGCCAGGCGATAACGTGTCGATCACCGTCAAGCTGATCAACCCGATCGCGATGGAAGAAGGTCTGCGCTTCGCTATCCGCGAAGGCGGCCGTACCGTCGGCGCCGGCGTGGTTGCAAAAATCATTGCTTAATTATTAAGCAGATATAAAAGAAGACGCGTCGTCGCCCGGCGCCCTTCTTTTTATTCAACTGCCGGGGTTGGCAAGCATTTTGGTGCTATCATGTCGACCCTGACGGTTGTTGCGTCAGAAATTCCCGTATGACCTCATTGCCGTGCACACCGCGCGGTTCGTTCTTTTAAGGAAATATCATGTCGGCACCAAACCAAAAAATCCGTATCCGCCTGAAGGCTTTCGATTACAAGCTGATCGACCAGTCCGCTCTGGAAATCGTTGAAACCGCGAAGCGCACCGGCGCTGTCGTCAAAGGCCCAGTACCACTGCCTACCCGTATTCAGCGTTTCGACGTGCTGCGTTCCCCGCACGTCAACAAAACTTCGCGCGATCAGTTCGAGATCCGTACGCACCAACGCCTGATGGACATCGTTGACCCAACGGACAAAACCGTTGACGCGCTGATGAAGCTGGACCTGCCAGCTGGTGTTGATGTCGAAATCAAACTGCAGTAATCGTTGTTAACAGGCCGGCGGGGTGTCCCGCTGCCTGATGATGGGGCCGGGCCTGTTCGCAATCGCGAACGCGCCCGGCCCCATTGCTTTTGGTGCCCGCGTTCTGCGCGTGGCCTTGTCCGCTCCCTGTCTGCTGCGCGTTTCGTCCCCTGAGACCGCCCATGCGCGCCCGGCCGCCATCCCACTGCTACTGGCAAGCATACGCCTGCAATAGTGCTTTACAGTGCCGCGGCCCGTCGATAAAGTTGCGGCATGCTCAATGCCCTCGATGCCCATCTGTTAAATGCCGCGCCGCGTAGCCGCTTGCGCGGCTGGCCGCGCTTTCTCACGGAATTTTTGTATTTCGGCATCAAGGAGGCGAGGGCGTGCCTGTTCGTCGGGCTGTTTTTTGCCGCCGTCTTCCTGGTGCCGCGCGCCGGCCTGCTCGGCCTGCCGCGTTATGACGTGCTGCTGCTGGCGGCGCTGGCGATTCAGGGCGCCATGCTCTGGAGCGGGCTGGAGACGTGGGATGAATTGAAGGCCATCAGCCTGTTTCATGCGGTTGGCTTCGCGCTGGAGGTGTTCAAGGTGTCGGGTTCGATCCAGTCGTGGAGCTATCCCGACTTCGCCTACACCAAGGTGTTTGGCGTGCCCCTGTTTTCCGGCTTCATGTACGCGGCCGTTGGCAGCTACATCATCCAGACCTGGCGCCTGCTCGACATGCGCATCCGCCACCATCCGCCGTACTGGATGGCGGTGCTGATCGCGCTGCTGATCTACGCCAACTTCTTCACCCACCACTACATCGGCGACTACCGCTGGTACCTGGCCGCCTGCGCGCTGGGCTTGTACGCGCGCACCACCGTCGTGTTCCGCCCGCTCGACAGCGATCGCAGCATGCCCTTGCTGCTGGGTTTTGTGCTGGTCGGATTTTTTATCTGGCTGGCCGAAAACATCAGCACCTTCTGGGGCGTGTGGCGCTATCCGAACCAGCTTGGCGCCTGGTCGGCGGTGCACGTCAGCAAATGGAGTTCATGGTCGCTGCTGGTGGTCATGACCTTCACCATCGTCGCGCACCTCAAGCACATCAAGGCCAGCATCCACGTGGCCCGGCAATAAGCTGGGCTGCGTGGATGCCCCTGCGGCCGCGCGGCGGCGCAAGGGCGTCGTGGCAGCTTGCCGCCCTTACGGCAGGCCGGCGGCCACGGCCGCGAACCGCTGGCCCAGCGCCGCCTGCGGGCCGCCCTGCAGCTGTTTCGCATACTGCCGCAATACCTCGGCCGAATACGTGCGCGACGCTGGCGACAGTTTCGGCAGCAGGGGCAGGGCGCGTTCCAGGTAGCCGCTGCCCTCCTGCCACTTGCCTTGCGCCGACAGCGCCGAGGCCAGTTCCACCAGGCGCCGGCCGACGCGCGCATCGCTGCGCGGTTCTGCCGACTCCTCCGTGGCCAGCGCTTGCCGGTACAGCGCTTCGGCTTCCGTATTCTTGCCTTGCAGGCGCTTGATGCGGCCCAGGTTGTATTGGCGCTGCGAGAGGATTTCCGCGCTGGCGCCGGCCTTCTCGGCTGTGCGCAGCGCCTGCACGCATGCCAGTTCCGCTTCGCCCAGCTGGCCTTTCAGCTCGGCGGCGTTGCAGGCATCGTACTGTTCGTTGGAGGTGGTGGTGAGCGACACGGGCGTCGTGCAGGCGGCCAGCAGGCCGGCGATGCACAGCAAGGTGATGGCAGGGCTTTTCATGGTCTCCTCGATAGTCATTAAACAGGTATCTGTGTGGAGTCAAGCTGTCGCTCATCGTACATCAGTTTGCGCGCCCGCCTGGACTTTTTCTGCGGGTACTGAGCGCCGCGGCGGCTTGGGCCTTAGCGTGCCTGGGTGCCGGACTTGCCGTGCAGCTTGCCACGGCGCTGGCGTCGGATCACTGTGCCTAGCAGGCATATGCCCAAACCCAGCATGGCGTAGGTGTGCGGCTCAGGGACAGGCGCTGGCCACATTTGATACTGTTTCAGATTGACACCTTGGTATGCCATGAAACCGATGTCACTCAACCAGACGCTTCCCGTATTGCTGAAGGTGAGGGAGAAGTCCTGTTCCAGCGTCCAGCTATCCTTCCACGTGCCGAGCTTGCTGCCAAGGTGCTCGAAGCTGTCGGTGTATCCGGGGTAATCGCGTCCCAGGCGAATGCTGGTGGTGGCGGCTGCGTAGTCGCCGCTCAGCGGGTGGCCGAAGACGCCGCCATCGACATCGATGGAAAGCGATATATGCCCGGTGAAGGTGACTGAAGTGCGCGGCGCGAGCGAGAATGCGGTGTAGAACGAGGTACTGCTGAACGTGTCGCCCGGAACCCCGAGGAAGGCGGCCGAACTACCTCCTCCCAGGGTGCCGCCGGAGCGGTAGAATTGCGCTGTGCCCCTGTTCAGGTTGATGGCGTTCTCGGCACCGTCGAGGCCGGCGCTGTGCTGCGAGAACGCGCGATCCTCGATCTCGGGAAACTTTTCATAGGATGAGATGTGGCTCCGGCTGTCGGTATAGGTCTTCGACAGGTCGAGACGCAATTCCGGCGTAATGCCATCATTCGGTGCGAGATCCTTGAGTTTGTATTCGATATTGCTGATCGAAGCAGTGGCGCTTTTGACGGTCGGGCTGACGGGGGTGGCCGCAGCCGTATTGGTGTTGAGAGCGGCCAGGAGAAGGAAGACGGGCAGGTAAACTCGGAGCGGGGCGTGCATAGGAATCCTTGGGTGCTGCGGTGCTGGTCGAGGAAAAAGGCAGTCAGCGATGGTCATCGCTGTAATCCTGCCTGGGTAAGACGGCGGTTTTTTATCCGTCAATGTTATTTTACAGCCATAAATATCTTTTTAAGTACTCTTTTTTATAACTAATCTGATGACTATTGATTCCATTGGCCAGTGTGATTTGATCGAGGCAGCTGGCGTATGAGCAAGACCATCCTGCTGGTGGAAGATGAGCAGGCGATTGCCGACAGCATCGCCTATGCGCTGCGCACGGATGGCTTCACGCCGCAGCACGTGATGCTGGGCGAACAGGCGCTGGCCGCGCTGCGTGCCGGCCCTGGCGGCGCCGCAGCCATGCCTGTACTGGTGGTGCTGGACGTGGGCTTGCCCGACATGAGCGGCCTGGAGGTGTGCCGCCGCCTGCGCCAGTTTTCCGACGTGCCGGTGATTTTCCTGACGGCCCGCAGCGACGAGATCGACCGCATCGTGGGCCTGGAAATCGGCGCCGACGATTACGTCACGAAGCCGTTTTCACCGCGCGAGCTGGTGGCGCGCATCCGCGTCATTTTGCGCCGCGCGGGCGCCGCGCCAGCGCCGCGCGAGGCTGGCATGACGATAGCCGCCCCCGCCGAGCCAGCATCAACGCCGGCGCGCTTCGAGCTGCGCGCGCTGGAGGCGCGGGTGCTGTTCCACGGCCAGCCGCTCGAGCTGACCCGCTATGAATACCTGCTGCTGAAAACCCTGCTCGAGCATCCTGGCCACGTGCTGTCGCGCGCGCAGCTGATGCAGCGCGTGTGGAGCGGGGCGCCTGATACGCTCGACCGCACCGTCGATGCGCACGTGAAATCGCTGCGCGCCAAGCTGCGCGCCGTCGATGCGCAGACCGATCCCATTCATACCCACCGTGGCCTTGGCTACAGCCTGGCCGGCGCATGAAGATCGGCCTGCGTATCCTGCTCGGCTACTTCCTGATCGTCGGGCTGGCCGCCTGGTTCCTGCTGAATGTGTTCATGGAGCAGGTCAAGCCGGGCGTGCGCTCGACCCTGGAAGATACCCTGGTCGATACCTCGCAGCTGCTGGCCAACCTGGTGGCGCCCGACCTGCGCGCCGGCACGCTGGCCAATTCGGCGGTGCTGGCCCGCATGCAGGATTACGCGCGCCACGGCGTCGATATCAATATCAATGGCGTGCGCAAGCAGACCCTCGATTACCGCATCTATATTACGGACCGGCGCGGCATCGTGCTGTTCGATTCCAGCGGGCGCGACGTGGGGCGCGATTATTCGCGCTGGAACGACGTCTACCTGACCCTGCAGGGGAAATATGGCGCGCGCAGCACGCGCAGCGTGGCGGACGACGAGATGTCGACGGTCATGCACGTGGCCGCTCCCATCCGCGACGGCGGCGAGGTGATCGGCGTGCTGACGGTGGCCAAGCCGAATGCCAGCGTGCAAGCCTTCGTCGAACGCAGCCAGCGCAAGATCCTGCAGCGCGGCGCCGTGCTGCTGTTGCTGTCACTGCTGATCGGCCTGGGCTTTGCCTGGTGGTTGCACCACGCGCTGGGCAAGCTGATGCGCTATATCGGCGAGGTGGAGGCGGGGCGCAAGGTGGCATTGCCGGCGCTGGGCAGCAATGAGTTCGGCACGCTGGGGCGGGCGCTGGAAGCCATGCGCATCCGCCTCGAAGGCAAGGAGTATGTGGAGCAGCTGATGCATACCCTGGCGCATGAATTGAAAAGTCCGATCGCCGCCATCCAGGCCTCGGCCGAACTGCTGCAGGAAGACATGCCGCCGGCCGAACGGCGCCAGTTCCTCGCCAGCATCCTGGAGCAGAACGCGCGCCAGCGGCAGTTGATCGACAAGTTGCTGGCCCTGGTCCGCGTGGAAAAGCAGCAGCGCCTCGAGCATCCGGAACGCATCGCGCTGGCGCCGCTGCTGGCACAAGTGGCGCAGGACGCGGCCGCCACCCTGGCGGCGCGCGGCGTGCGCGTGCAGCTCGACGCCGACGAGCTGCTGGTCGCCGGCGATGCCCTGCTGCTGCGCCAGGCGCTGGGCAACCTGCTTGACAACGCGGCCGGCTTCGCGCCACCGGGCAGCAGCATCGACCTGACGGCGCGGCGCCAGGGCGCCCAGGTGGAAATTGCCGTGCGCGACCGTGGCGCGGGCATCCCCGCGTATGCGCTCGAGCGCGTCTTCGAGCGCTTTTACTCGCTGCCGCGCCCCGCCAGCGGCAAGAGCACGGGCCTGGGCCTGCCTTTCGTGCGCGAGGTGGCCTCGCTGCATGGCGGCACGGTCGAGGTCATCAATCATGCGCAGGGTGGCGCCTGCGCCTGCCTGTGCCTGCCGCTGGCCTAGCTCGCCCGTTTATGGTCTGAATTTATGGCCTGAATTTATTTCCGCACTTCACACGCAGCGCACAGTCAGCGCACATGGCTTTTTTACACTGGCATCCTTACTTCAAGGATGCGCCATGCAAAAAACTTTATTCGTCAAAGCGTTGATCGTATTCGGCCTGATGCTGCTGATCGGCTTGCCGTTGCTGATGATCCAGGAAACGATCAAGGAAAGGATGGAATTCCGCCAGGAAGCCGTCAACAGCATCGCCGCCGATTCGGTGCGCGAACAAACCATCATCGGGCCCATCCTCGTGATCCCGTATGTGGAGCAGTATGACGAGCGGGTCGAGATCGCCGTCGACAAGGAGCAGAAAGGCAGCGTGCCGGCGCAGACACAGGTGCAGCGCCGCGTCATGCAGCGCCGCTTGCTGGTGTACCCGAACCTCTTGCTGCAGGAAGGCACCATCGAGACCGACCGCCGCTACCGTGGCATCCACCAGGTGCTGGTGTACAGCGGCCAGCATGCGTTCAAGGGCGACTTCACGGTGCCCAGTCTTGAGCAGTTGCCGCGCAAGACGCCGGACGCGCGCGTGACCCTGGGCGAGCCGTTTGTTGCCTTGTCCATCGAGGACGTGCGCGGCATCCGCAACATCCCGAAAATCGACTGGGGCGGGCGCCAGATCGAATTCGAACAGGGCACCGACCTGTTTGCCTTCCGCAGCGGCCTGCATGCACCCCTGGGCGCCATGCCGCTGGCGCAAGCGCAGCAGGTGAAATTCAGTTTTGACCTGGGACTGGACGGCATCGAACGCCAGCATTTCGTGCCTGTGGCGAAAAACAGCCAGATCAGCATCAAGTCGAACTGGCCCCATCCGCAGTTTGGCGGGCGCTTCCTGCCGTCGCCGAAACACCGCCAGATCAATGCCGATGGCTTTCAGGTCGAGTGGAATATCTCGTCGCTGGCCAGCAATGCGCAAACGCAGCTGAGCACGATCGAGGGCGAGTTCAAGGTGCCCGACAGCGCGCCGCTGGGCCAGGTGGACCGTTTCAGCGTCGGCTTCATCGAGCCGATCAATGTGTATTCGCAGTCGGACCGGGCCACCAAGTATGGCTTGCTGTTTGTGGCGCTGACGTTTGCCGCCTTCTTCATCTTCGAGATCCTGAAGAGTCTGCCGATCCATCCCGTGCAATATCTGCTGGTGGGCCTGTCGCTGGTGATCTTCTTCCTGCTGCTGGTGGGCCTGGCCGAGCATATCGCTTTCCTTGCCGCCTACCTGATCGCCAGCGCCGCCTGTATCGCGCTGACCAGTTTTTACCTGGCGCATGTATTGCACAACGCCTGGCGCGGCATCGGCTTCGGCGTGGCGCTGACCATGCTGTATGGCGCCCTGTACGGATTGCTGAACTCGGAAAACAATGCGCTGGTGATGGGCAGCATCCTGCTGTTCGCCGTCCTGGCCGCCATCATGGTGGCGACGCGCAAGGTTGACTGGTATCAGATTGGCAAAGGCCCGGTGCAAGAATAGGGTTGCTGCCGTCGACATGATGCGGCAGGCCGATGGCCAGCCCGGAACGTTCCCGGGCTGGCCATCGGCTTTTCCAGGGTAAAAATAGCGAACGCATAAACTTATCTGATTTATCAACAAATTGGTGTTTAGTTGGTATTGTTTACGGTATTCTATTGGTGTTACTTTTTTAGTAATGTCGGACCAGATGCTGCCTGCCGGTCCTTCCATCGTTTCATCAATACACCAACGGAGACATACCATGATGAAGAAAACCGCGGCCTTTCTGTTTGCGCTCGGCCTGAGCGCGTCCTATGCGTTTGCCGCTGGCGATGTGACGCAGTGCTACAGCGAATGCGGGCAGAAAGTGGCCAATTGCCGGGCCCACCTGGGCGGCAGTCCCATCTGTACCGACCTGTACGATCATTGCCTGGCCAATTGCCAGCAGTAAGTCCTGCTGGTGCTGCGCCTTGCGGGCGCACGGGCAGCACCGATGATTTTTTAACCAGAAACCTATGAGTGGAGACATGCATGTACAAGAAAATCGCGCTATTCCTGTTTGCCATCGGCTGCAGCGCATCGTATGCCATGGCCGGCAATGACTGCACGCTGGAGTGCGCCATCCGGGCCAATACTTGTTCGGGCGGCATGCCCGGCTCGGCATCGAGCCCCATTTGCGAGATGATCTACCAGCATTGCATCGCGCAGTGCAAGGTCTGAGCCAGGGCGCCCTGTTACTGCTAGGGGGCCTTGCCTGACTGATGCGGGAGGAGGGCGCGTACGCCATGCGCGCGCCCTTCTTGTTGGCGCCAGCGGCTGGCGTGCTTGCCAGCGACTGTCGTGATAGCCGAGCGGCGCGCAAGCCGCATGCGGCGGGGCTTTGCGCCCTTTTTTCTGGCGTGAAAACAGCCTTTTTCAGCCGCGCCGACAACTCCCGCAGGGGCGTCGCGCAACACTTTGACATACCTCGTGTTAACTTGTTGCGTCAAGGGTTTTTGTGCTATATACTAGCCGGCTTCGGTATGGATTCGTCTTTTTTGAGTCCTACGTTACTTTGTAGTTAAACAAGCCCCGCCCAATCGCAGGTGGGAATGGAGAAAAAATGAGCCTAGGCCTTCTCGGTCGCAAGGTTGGTATGATGCGCATTTTCACGGATGAAGGGGATTCGATTCCTGTCACCGTGTTGGACGTATCGAACAACCGTGTTGCGCAAATCAAAACCCCTGAAACAGATGGTTACTCCGCTGTTCAGGTCGCATTCGGTCAACGTCGCGCTTCCCGCGTGACCAAAGCTGTTGCTGGTCATCACGCTAAAGCTGGTGTTGAAGCCGGTACTCTGTTGAAAGAGTTCCGCGTTGACGCTGCTAAAGCCGCTGAACTGAAAGCTGGCGATGTTGTCGCCGCTTCCCTGTTCGAAGTCGGTCAAAAGATCGACGTGCAAGGCGTTACCATCGGTAAAGGCTATGCAGGCGTTATCAAACGTTACCACTTCGCTTCTGGCCGTGCAACGCACGGTAACTCGCGTTCGCACAACGTTCCAGGTTCCATCGGTATGGCACAAGATCCAGGTCGCGTTTTCCCTGGTAAGCGCATGACCGGTCATCTGGGTGACGTTAACCGTACGATCCAGAACCTCGTGATCGCCCGTATCGATGCCGACCGTCAGCTGTTGCTGGTCAAAGGCGCGATTCCAGGTGCGAAAAATGGCCAGGTAGTTGTCTCGCCAGCCATCAAAACCAAAGCCAAGAAGGGAGCTTAAACGATGGAACTCAAGCTTCTGAATGCGCAAGGTCAAGCCGCCTCGAACGTTGCTGCAGCCGATACGATTTTCGGCCGTGACTACAATGAAGCGCTGATCCACCAAGTCGTCATCGCTTATCAAGCGAATGCACGTAGTGGTAACCGCAAGCAAAAAGACCGTGAAGAAGTTCACCACACGACGAAAAAGCCATGGCGCCAAAAAGGTACCGGCCGCGCTCGTGCTGGTATGTCGTCGTCGCCACTTTGGCGCGGCGGTGGTCGGATTTTCCCGAACTCGCCTGACGAAAACTTCACCCACAAAGTGAACAAAAAAATGTATCGCGCAGGTATCTGCTCGATCTTGTCGCAGCTGGCTCGCGAAGAGCGCCTGATCGTCATCGACGATCTGACGATTGACGCGCCAAAAACCAAGCTGCTCTCGCAAAAATTGAACGGCCTGGGCTTTGATTCGGTTCTGATCATCACCGACGTTCTGAACGAAAACCTGGAACTGGCATCGCGCAACCTGCCTAACGTACTCGTCGTTGAGCCACGTCACGCAGACCCGATGTCCCTGGTGTTCTACAAGAAGATCCTGGTCACCAAAGCTGCACTGGCCAAGATTGAGGAGATGCTGGCATGAGCGCGATTTTGAAACATAGCGAAGAACGCTTGATGAAGGTGCTGTTGGCGCCCGTGATTTCCGAAAAGGCCACCATGGTCGCGGAAAAGAACGAGCAAATTGTATTCCGCGTACTGCCGGATGCAACCAAGCCTGAAATCAAGGCAGCGGTCGAACTGCTGTTCAAGGTTGAAGTTCTGTCCGTGCAAACTGCAAACCGCGAAGGTAAGCAAAAGCGCACCGGCAAATTCAACGGTCGTCGTAACCATACCAAGCGTGCTTTCGTGTGCCTGAAGCCTGGCCAGGAAATCAACTTCTCCGAGGAGGCTGCATAATGGCACTCGTTAAGATGAAACCAACCTCGCCAGGCCGTCGCGGCATGGTGAAGGTGGTGAATGCCGACCTGTACAAAGGTCGTCCGTTCGCTGCCCTGGTTGAAAAGAAATCCAAGACCGCTGGTCGTAACAACAACGGTCACATCACCACCCGTCATATCGGTGGTGGTCACAAGCAACACTATCGTCTGATCGACTTCAAGCGCACCAAAGATGGTATTCCAGCGAAAGTGGAACGTATCGAATACGATCCAAACCGCACCGCGAATATCGCTCTGCTGTGCTACGCCGACGGCGAGCGTCACTACATCATCGCAACCAAAGGCATGGCCGTTGGCGACAGCGTGATGAACGGTTCGGAAGCACCGATCAAATCGGGTAACTGCTTGCCAATCCGTAACATCCCAGTCGGTACCGTGATGCATTGCGTCGAAATGCTGCCAGGTAAAGGTGCCCAAATGGCACGTACCGCCGGCGCCGGCGTTGTGCTGATGGCCCGTGAAGGTACCTACGCTCAAGTGCGTCTGCGCTCGGGTGAAGTACGTCGCGTGCACATCGAGTGCCGTGCTACCGTTGGTGAAGTCGGCAATGCCGAGCACAGCCTGCGTAAAATCGGTAAAGCTGGTGCGATGCGCTGGCGCGGTGTTCGTCCTACCGTTCGCGGTGTGGTCATGAACCCGGTCGATCACCCGCACGGTGGTGGTGAAGGTAAAACAGCAGCTGGTCGTCATCCAGTTTCGCCTTGGGGCCAACAGACTAAAGGTAAGAAGACACGCAGCAACAAGCGTACGACTTCCATGATCGTCTCGCGCCGCGGCAAGAAATAAGGGGTAGCACATGACACGTTCATTGAAAAAAGGGCCGTTCTGTGACGCCCACCTGGTGAAAAAAGTTGAAGCTGCGCAAGCTGCCAAAGACAAAAAGCCAATCAAAACCTGGTCGCGTCGTTCGACAATCATGCCTGACTTCATCGGCCTGACGATCGCGGTTCATAACGGCAAGCTGCACGTGCCGGTTTATGTTTCCGAAAACATGGTTGGTCACAAGCTCGGCGAATTCGCACTGACCCGTACGTTCAAGGGCCATGCAGCTGACAAAAAGGCTAAGAAATAATGGAAACTAAAGCTATCCTCAAAGGTGTGCGCCTGTCGGACCAAAAGGGCCGCCTGGTTGCTGACCTGATCCGTGGCAAGAAAGTTGACGCTGCACTCAACATCTTGCAATTCAGCCCGAAAAAAGGTGCTGCGATCATCAAGCGCGTTCTGGAATCCGCTATTGCGAATGCCGAGCACAATGATGGTGCGGACATCGACGAATTGTTCGTGAAAACGATCTACGTCGAAAAGGGCCCCGTCCTGAAGCGCTTCACCGCGCGTGCAAAAGGCCGTGGCGACCGTATTTCGAAACAATCCTGTCACGTTTACGTGACTGTCGGTAACTAAGGAGCCACGATGGGTCAGAAAATTCATCCAACCGGTTTCCGTCTGGCGGTCACCCGTAACTGGGCTTCGCGCTGGTATGCAGGCAACGGTAATTTCGCTGCCATGCTGAACGAAGACTTGAAAGCACGTGCTTACCTGAAAAAGAAACTGAAGAACGCATCCGTTGGCCGCATCGTTATCGAGCGCCCAGCCAAGAACGCGCGCTTCACGATCTACAGCTCGCGCCCAGGCGTGGTCATTGGTAAAAAAGGCGAAGACATCGAAGTACTGAAGTCCGCTTTGACCAAGATCATGGGCGTGCCTGTTCACGTGAACATCGAAGAAATTCGCAAGCCGGAAATCGATTCGCAACTGATCGCCGATTCGATCTCGCAGCAGCTGGAAAAACGTATCATGTTCCGCCGCGCCATGAAGCGCGCAATGCAAAACGCAATGCGCCTGGGTGCACTCGGTATCAAGATCATGTCGTCCGGCCGTCTGAACGGTATCGAAATCGCACGTAAAGAATGGTACCGCGAAGGCCGCGTGCCTCTGCATACCCTGCGCGCCGATATCGACTACGGTACCAGCGAAGCGTCGACCACCTACGGCATCATCGGTGTCAAGGTGTGGGTATACAAAGGTGACCGCGCGCCTAACGGCGATGCACCAGTCATCGATACCCCAGCTGACGAGAAGAAAAGCCGCGGCCCACGCCGTGACGATGGCAAGCCAGCTGGCCGTCCACGTCCAGCCGGTGCCGGTGCGAAACCATCCACAGCACCAGGTGCACGTGTGCGTACCGCCGCTAAACCGGCCGCCGCAGCAGCACCAGCTGAGAAAGCAGGAGAATAATCATGCTGCAACCAGCACGCAGAAAGTATCGTAAAGAGCAGAAAGGCCGTAACACCGGTATTTCGCACAGCCGCGGCACCGCCGTGTCGTTTGGCGAATTCGGTCTGAAGGCAGTTGCGCGCGGTCGTATCACTGCGCGTCAAATTGAAGCGGCGCGTCGTGCAATGACGCGTCACATCAAGCGCGGTGGCCGTATCTGGATCCGTATTTTCCCGGACAAACCGATTTCGAACAAACCGGCTGAAGTCCGTATGGGTAACGGTAAAGGTAATCCTGAGTACTACGTCGCTGAAATTCAGCCAGGCAAAGTACTGTACGAAATGGATGGCGTTGATGAAGCGCTGGCACGGGAAGCATTCCGTCTTGCCGCCGCTAAACTGCCACTGGCGACGACGTTTGTCATCCGCCAAGTCGGCCAATAATTGGAGTTGTATATGAAAGCATCTGAACTCCGCGGCAAGGACCAGCCAGCTCTGCAAAAAGAGCTGAATGACCTGTTGAAGGCACAGTTCGGCCTGCGCATGCAAATCGCTACGCAGCAGCTGAGCAACACTTCGCAGCTCAAGAAGGTACGCCGCGATATCGCGCGTGTGAAGACGGTAATGAATCTGAAGGAAGCCAAATGAACGAACCAGTGAAACAGTCGCTCAAGCGCACGCTGATCGGTAAAGTGGTTTCGGACAAGATGGACAAGACCGTTACCGTTCTGATCGAGCGCCACGTAAAACATCCTTTGTATGGCAAGATCATCATGCGCTCGAACAAGTATCACGCGCATGACGAGACCAACCAAGTCAAGGCCGGTGACACGGTCGAGATCCAGGAAGGTCGCCCGATCTCCAAAACGAAGGCATGGACGGTGACACGTGTGGTTCAAGCCGCACCAACCGTTTAAATAAAAACCACCGTTTCGGCGGTGGCTTTTAATTAGTACTTGCAGGCCCGCAAATTGTATGTAATACTTGCGGGCTTCGTTCATGTAACGCCGCAAAGTGTCTGGCCACAGACAGTAGCATTCGCGGTCAGTTGATGTATGAAGGTCATGCACCCAAACAGTGAAGCCCAGCAGGGCGGCTCTGGCGGGACCAAGACTGACCGTGGGTCTACATTGTGTGGATTCTTCGGCTTAAGTTGGGAAAGAGAATACTATGATTCAAACTGAAAGCCGGCTCGAAGTGGCTGACAATACCGGTGCCAAAGAAGTAATGTGCATCAAGGTATTGGGCGGCTCCAAGCGCCGTTATGCTGGCATTGGCGATGTGATCAAGGTAACCGTTAAGGTTGCTGCGCCACGTGGCCGTGTCAAAAAAGGTGAAATTTATAACGCCGTGGTTGTGCGCACCGCTAAAGGTGTTCGCCGCCAAGACGGTTCCCTGGTGAAGTTCGACGGCAACGCCGCCGTTCTGTTGAACGCCAAGCTGGAACCGATCGGTACCCGTATTTTTGGACCTGTCACGCGCGAACTGCGCACTGAGAAGTTCATGAAAATCGTGTCCCTGGCACCGGAAGTCCTGTAAGGAGTCGTAATGGATAAGATTCGTAAAAACGACGAAGTCATCGTTCTGACCGGGAAAGACAAGGGCAAACGTGGTGTGGTACAGCAGCGTATCGATGCTGAACATATCGTGGTTGACGGCATTAACATCGCTAAAAAAGCGACTAAGCCAAACCCGATGACTGGCGTAACTGGTGGTATCGTCGATAAGACCATGCCAATTCACGTGTCCAACGTTGCATTGTTTAATGCAGCGACTGGCAAGGCAGATCGCGTGGGTTTCAAAGAAGTGGATGGCAAAAAAGTCCGCATCTTTAAATCCTCCGGCGAAGTAGTGAAGGCTTAAGAAATCATGGCACGTCTCCAAGAATTCTATAAAGAAAAAGTCGTTGCCGACCTGACCAGCAAGTTTGGTTACAAGTCGGTAATGGAAGTTCCACGCCTGACCAAGATCACCCTGAACATGGGTGTTGGTGAGGCTATCGCGGATAAAAAAGTTCTCGAGCACGCAGTTGCTGACTTGACCAAGATCGCCGGCCAGAAGCCAGTGACCACCAAGTCCCGCAAAGCGATCGCAGGCTTCAAAATCCGTGAAGGTTACCCGATCGGTACGATGGTCACCCTGCGCGGCGCTCGCATGTACGAGTTCCTGGATCGCTTCATTACCGTGGCTCTGCCGCGCGTACGCGATTTCCGTGGTGTGAACGGCCGTGCATTTGATGGTCGTGGCAACTACAACATCGGTGTCAAGGAACAGATCATTTTCCCTGAAATCGAATACGACAAGATTGACGCGTTGCGCGGTATGAATATCAGCATCACGACAACCGCTAAGACCGATGACGAAGCCAAAGCTTTGCTCGCCGCCTTTAAATTCCCTTTCAGGAACTGATCATGGCCAAACTGTCACTGATTAATCGTGAGATCAAGCGTGCTGACCTGGTGGCGAAATTCGCCCCTAAGCGCGAAGCTCTCAAGGCCATCGTCGATGACCAATCGAAATCGGAAGAAGAGCGCTACGAAGCTCGCCTGAAACTGCAGGCGCTGCCACGTAACTCGAACCCGACGCGTCAACGTAACCGTTGCGCCATCACTGGTCGTCCGCGCGGCACATTCCGTAAATTCGGTCTGGGTCGTATCAAGCTCCGTGAATTCGCCATGCGTGGTGAAATTCCGGGTATGACAAAAGCAAGCTGGTAATAGGAGAATATGCAATGAGTATGAGCGATCCTATCGCCGATATGCTGACCCGCATTCGCAATGCACAAGGCGTGCAAAAGACGACCGTGGCCATGCCATCGTCGAAAGTCAAAATTGCGATTGCCAGCGTCCTGAAGGACGAGGGTTACATTGAAGATTTCGCTGTTGCCGAAGCTGGTGGCAAAGCGGAACTGAAAATCGGTTTGAAGTATTATGTTGGCCGTCCCGTCATTGAGCGCTTGGAGCGCGTGTCCCGTCCGGGCCTGCGCGTCTACAAGGGTAAAGACGAGATCCCTGTTGTGATGAATGGCTTGGGTGTGGCGATCGTGTCGACTCCGCAAGGCGTCATGACTGACCGCAAAGCACGCGCTACCGGTGTCGGCGGCGAAGTTATTTGCTACGTGGCTTAAGGAGTTACACATGTCTCGAGTAGCTAAAATGCCTATCGTAGTGCCAGTTGGCGCCGAAGTCGCCATCTCCGCACAAGCGATCACCGTAAAAGGCCCGCTGGGCGTACTTTCCCAGGCCCTTACCGGCCAGGTTAAAGTGGAAAACAATGCAGGAACCCTGAGTTTCGACGTGGCGAACGACAGCCGCGAAGCCAATGCCATGTCCGGCACGCTGCGCGCACTGGTCAACAACATGGTTGTTGGCGTCACCAAGGGTTTCGAGAAAAAGCTGAACCTGGTAGGCGTGGGTTACAAGGCGCAAGCTCAAGGCGACAAGCTGAATCTGTCCCTGGGTTTCTCGCACCCTGTAGTGCATGACATGCCAGCTGGCGTTACCTGCGCAACACCAACCCCGACCGAGATCCTGATTAAAGGTATCGACCGTCAACAGGTTGGCCAGGTAGCCGCTGAAGTTCGTGCTTACCGCGCTCCTGAGCCTTATAAAGGCAAGGGCGTTCGCTATGCGGACGAAGTGGTTAAGCTTAAAGAAACCAAGAAGAAGTAATTAGGGGCTGACGATGGATAAGAAAGAATCACGGCTTCGCCGCGGACGCCAAACCCGCATCAAGATTGCGGAATTGAAAGTAAATCGCTTGTCGGTGCATCGCACCAACCTGCACATTTACGCCAACCTGATCAGCCCGGACGCTAAAGTCCTGGTTTCGGCCTCGACGGCTGAAGCGGAAGTTCGCGCTGAACTGGCAGGCCAATCCGGCAAAGGCGGCAATGCCGCTGCTGCAGCCTTGATCGGCAAGCGCGTCGCTGAAAAAGCGTTGAAAGCAGGAATTACCGAAGTTGCGTTCGACCGCTCCGGTTTCCGTTACCACGGCCGTGTGAAAGCGTTGGCAGAAGCCGCACGCGAAGCCGGTCTGAAGTTCTAAGGATCAATCATGGCAAAAATGCAAGCAAAAATGCAAAGCGACAAGCCGGATGATGGCATGCGCGAAAAAATGATCGCGATCAACCGCGTGACCAAAGTGGTCAAGGGTGGTCGTATCATGGGTTTCGCCGCGCTGACCGTAGTTGGTGATGGCGATGGCCGCGTCGGCATGGGCAAGGGCAAATCGAAAGAAGTGCCAGTTGGCGTGCAGAAGGCAATGGAAGAAGCCCGTCGCAACCTGATCAAAGTACCGCTCAAAAACGGCACCTTGCATCACACGGTTGTTGGTCGTCACGGCGCCTCCAAGGTCCTGATGAACCCAGCTAAGCCTGGTACTGGCGTTATCGCTGGTGGCGCAATGCGCGCTATCTTCGAAGTGATGGGCGTGACGGACGTGGTGGCGAAATCCACCGGTTCGAACAACCCATACAACCTGGTACGCGCTACGCTGGACGGCCTGTCGAAAATGAGCACTGCTTCCGATATCGCTGCCAAGCGCGGCAAGTCGGTCGAAGACATTCTGGCTTAAGGTGGACAAAATGACAAACACAGTCAAAGTGCAATTGGTCAAGGGCTTGATCGGTACGCGCGAATCGCATCGCGCTACCGTGCGCGGTCTGGGTCTGCGTCGTGTAAATTCGGTTTCCGAATTGCAAGACACCCCATCCGTACGCGGCATGATCAATAAAGTATCGTATCTCGTTAAAGTTGTCGGGTAAGCCTTCGGGCTTACACGAACGGAGCAAATCATGGAATTGAATACTATTGCACCAGCCGAAGGCGCTAAGCACTACAAGCGTCGCGTCGGTCGCGGTATCGGCTCCGGCCTGGGTAAAACCTCGGGTCGTGGTCACAAAGGTCAGAAATCGCGTTCGGGCGGCTTTCATAAAGTCGGTTTCGAAGGCGGTCAGATGCCTCTGCAACGCCGTCTGCCTAAGCGCGGTTTCAAATCGATGCACGCAACCTTCAAAGCTGAAGTGCGCCTGTCCGATCTGAACAACCTGGCTGTTGGCGATGTCGACATTCTGGTCTTGAAGCAAGCTGGCGTTCTGGGCGTGTTGGCCCGTGACGTGCGCGTGATCTTGTCCGGCGAAATCACCAAAGCGGTGAATTTGAAGGGCTTGAAAGTGTCCGCTGGCGCGAAAGCAGCCATCGAAGCAGCCGGCGGCTCGGTAGCCTGAGTTGACCGCTAACAGCTTGATCGGAGCGAAAATTGGCGACTAATCCACAACTTGCTAAAAGTGCAGCGGCCGGTTTCCCTTGGGGACGGCTCTGGTTTTTGCTTGGCGCATTGGTGGTTTATCGTATCGGTGCTCACGTCCCGGTTCCCGGGATTGACCCGACACAATTAGCCTCGCTGTTCAAGGAGCACGAAGGCGGCGTCCTGGGCATGTTCAACATGTTCTCGGGCGGTGCCTTGTCTCGTTTTACAGTGTTTGCGTTGGGTATCATGCCTTATATCTCGGCCTCGATCATCATGCAATTGCTGTCGATCGTGTCACCGCAGATGGAAGCGTTGAAAAAAGAAGGCGAAGCAGGTCGTCGCAAGATCACCCAGTACACCCGGTATTTCACGGTTGCCCTGGCACTGTTCCAAGCGTTAGGCATTGCAGTCGCACTGGAGTCGCAAGCTGGTCTGGTGTTGGAACCTGGTCTTGCATTCCGCTTCGTGACGGTCGTCACTTTGTTGACCGGAACAATGTTTTTGATGTGGTTGGGTGAGCAAATTACCGAGCGTGGCTTGGGGAATGGCATCTCGATCATCATTTTTGCCGGGATTGCAGCCGGTCTGCCGTCGGCGTTGGGTGGCTTGTTCACTCAGGTGTCGAATGGTTCGATCAGCAGCTTCAGCGCGATTTTCATCGTGATCCTGGTAGCACTGGTAACGTACTTCGTTGTATTCGTCGAACGTGGTCAGCGCAAAATATTGGTCAATTACGCGAAGCGCCAGGTAGGCAACAAGATTTATGGCGGTCAAACCAGCCATTTGCCGTTGAAGCTGAACATGGCCGGCGTGATCCCGCCGATCTTTGCTTCTTCGATCATCTTGTTCCCGGCCACTATCGTGGACTGGTTTTCAAAGGGCGCCGACAACGCTAACCCTGCGGTGCGGTTCTTGAAAGATTTGGCAGCATCGATGGGGCCTGGTGAGCCTATCCATGCGCTGTTGTACGCAGTGGCGATCGTGTTTTTCTGTTTCTTCTATACAGCGCTGGTATTTAACAGCAAGGAAACAGCGGACAACTTGAAGAAAAGCGGTGCGTTCATTCCCGGGATCCGTCCAGGCGAGCAGACAGCCCGTTACATCGACAAGATCCTGACACGCTTGACACTTGCCGGCGCAGTCTACATCACCCTGGTGTGTTTATTGCCGGAATTTATGCAAGCCCAGTGGAAAGTACCATTCTATTTCGGCGGTACTTCTTTATTGATTATTGTAGTTGTCACCATGGATTTCATGGCGCAAGTACAGAACTACGTGATGTCGCAGCAATATGATTCGCTGCTGCGCAAAGCAAATTTCAAGGGCGGAATTCCGACGCGTTAAGCGCGGTAAACATACCGAATGGCAAAAGACGACGTCATACAGATGCAGGGCGAGATTCTTGAGAATCTCCCAAATGCAACATTTCGAGTGAAGCTGGAGAACGGACACGTGGTGCTCGGGCATATTTCAGGTAAAATGCGGATGAATTATATTCGCATTCTCCCTGGAGACAAGGTGACGGTGGAGTTGACGCCGTACGACCTGAGCCGAGCCCGCATTGTGTTCCGTACCAAGTAACACACTGAATCAAACCAAAGAAGCGAAAGAAAGAGCCCAAAAATGAAAGTTCTCGCATCAGTCAAGCGGATCTGCCGCAACTGCAAGATCATCAAGCGCAAAGGCGTAGTCCGCGTTATCTGCGTGGAACCACGTCACAAGCAGCGTCAAGGTTAATCGAGGAATAACAAATGGCACGTATTGCAGGGGTTAATATCCCAAATCATCAGCATACCGTTATCGGCCTGACGGCCATCTACGGTGTGGGCCGTCCACGCGCAGAGAAAATCTGTGCATCGACCGGTGTAGCAACCAACAAAAAGATCAAAGATCTGGATGACAGCGAACTGGAAAAGCTGCGCGATGAAGTAGGTAAATTCATCGTCGAAGGCGATCTGCGTCGTGAACTGTCCATGAACATCAAGCGTTTGATGGATCTGGGTTGCTACCGCGGCATGCGTCATCGTAAGGGTCTGCCTTGCCGTGGCCAGCGTACGCGTACGAACGCACGTACCCGCAAGGGACCGCGTAAAGCCGCTCAATCGCTGAAAAAATAATCCGCTAGGGAATAATTATGGCTAAGTCGCAAAATAACGCCGCATCAGCACGCGTGCGTAAAAAAGTTAAAAAGAACGTCGCTGAAGGCATCGCACATGTCCACGCATCGTTCAATAACACCATCATTACCATCACCGATCGTCAAGGCAATGCCTTGTCGTGGGCTACCTCCGGCGGTGCAGGCTTCAAGGGTTCGCGTAAATCGACCCCATTCGCAGCGCAGGTCGCCGCGGAAGCCGCTGGTAAAGTTGCTGTTGAGTGTGGCGTGAAGAACCTGGAAGTACGTATCAAGGGCCCAGGTCCTGGTCGTGAATCCGCCGTTCGCGCGCTGAACAACCTGGGCATCAAGATCACCGAGATCCAGGACGTGACGCCGGTACCGCACAACGGTTGCCGTCCACCGAAACGTCGTCGTATCTAAGATAGTGTTGCAGAGGGCGCTTCGGCGCCAGCTGCTTTGCTGTCTGTTGTAACTCAGTACAGTTGTGTGAAAACGCTGGAGCAGGGAGCCGGAAACGGTTATACTGCCCGGCTGTTCTTGCCTGTCAAATCCTGTTTGACGGGTTTTTCGTTTTCAGCCACCGTCTGATTGAAACCAAATCAGACTAGCGCCTAACCGCATCAGTGTGTTTGATCATGCATGTGGCTGGGGCGTTATCATTTAAAAAAAGGAAGTATCGTGGCACGTTATATCGGACCTAAAGCAAAACTTTCCCGCCGTGAAGGTACAGACCTGTTCCTGAAGAGCGCACGTCGCTCGCTGGACAGCAAGTGCAAACTGGACGTCAAGCCAGGCCAGCACGGTGTCAAATCCGGCGCCCGCACCTCGGACTACGGTAACCAACTGCGCGAAAAGCAAAAAGTCAAGCGCATGTACGGCGTGCTGGAACGTCAATTCCGCCGCTACTTCGCTGAAGCAGACCGTCGTAAAGGCAACACCGGCGAAACGCTGTTGAAGTTGCTGGAAACGCGTCTGGACAACGTTTGCTACCGCATGGGCTTTGGCTCGACCCGCGCTGAAGCGCGTCAACTGGTCAGCCACAAAGCGTTCACCGTGAACGGTATCGTTGTGAACATCGCTTCGTACGCAGTTAAAGTTGGTGACATCATCGCTGTTCGTGAAAAATCGAAAAAGCAAGTGCGTATCGTTGAAGCACTGTCGCTGGCTGAACAAGTTGGTATGCCTAGCTGGGTTTCGGTTGATGCCAAGAAAATGGAAGGTACCTTCAAGTCCCTGCCAGAGCGTAACGAAATCGCTAACGACGTCAACGAATCGCTGATCGTCGAGCTGTACTCGCGTTAATAGTAGTTAGCAAGACTCCCGCCCACTCACCTTCTTGAGTGGGCGTTTTACTAATGCCATCAGCCTTATCGGTGTAATGAGCCGAGGGTATTGAAAAGGACATTTCATGCAAAACAGTTTGTTGAAGCCACGTATTATCGATGTTGAAGCTCTCGGTGCAGGTCACGCCAAGGTCGTGATGGAACCGTTCGAGCGCGGCTATGGCCACACATTGGGTAACGCGTTGCGCCGCGTTCTGCTGTCGTCGATGGTAGGCTACGCGCCGACCGAAGTGACGATCGCTGGCGTCGTCCACGAATATTCTTCCCTCGATGGCGTGCAAGAAGACGTCGTCGATCTGTTGCTGAACTTGAAGGGTGTGGTTTTCAAAGTCCACAACCGCGATTCGGTAACCCTGACCCTGAAAAAAGAAGGCGAAGGCGCGATCCTGGCCTCCGACATCGACCTGCCGCATGACGTCGAACTGATCAACCCTGACCACGTGATCGCCCACCTGACCGCCGGTGGCAAGCTGGACATGCAGATCAAGGTTGAAAAAGGCCGCGGCTACGTTCCTGGTAACGTGCGTCGCCTGTCGGAAGACACCAACAAGACCATCGGCCGCATCATCCTGGACGCGTCGTTCTCGCCAGTGCGCCGCGTATCGTACTTCGTTGAATCGGCCCGCGTTGAACAGCGCACCGACCTGGACAAGCTGATCATCAACATCGAAACCAACGGCGTAATCTCGCCGGAAGAAGCGATCCGCCAGTCGGCCCGCGTTCTGGTGGACCAGTTGAATGTGTTCGCTGCCCTGGAAGGCACGGAAGCCGCCGCCGAAGCGCCATCGCGCGCTCCGCTGGTCGATCCTATCCTGTTGCGTCCAGTCGACGACCTGGAGTTGACCGTGCGTTCGGCGAACTGCCTGAAAGCGGAAAACATCTACTACATCGGCGACCTGATCCAACGTTCGGAAAACGAACTGCTGAAAACGCCAAACCTGGGCCGCAAATCCCTGAACGAAATCAAGGAAGTGCTGGCATCGCGCGGCTTGACCTTGGGCATGAAGCTGGAAAACTGGCCGCCTGCCGGCCTGGAAAAGTAATCGTTATTCGTAGTTGTAGCAAACTGCCTGGGACAGGTGTCCCAGGCTTTTATTTTGTAGTACCAAACCGGTCCGCGGCTGTACGGGTTTCCCGCCCAGCCGATCGAAGAACTGGCATTTAAACACTCACCGAAAGGATTTATCATGCGTCACGGTCACGGCCTCCGTAAACTGAATCGTACCTCGTCCCACCGTCTGGCAATGCTGCGCAACATGACAGTATCGCTGCTGCGTCACGAAGCGATCAAAACCACCCTGCCAAAAGCAAAAGAACTGCGCCGCGTTGTCGAGCCAATTCTGACCCTGGGCAAAACCGACTCCCTGGCAAACAAGCGTCTGGCCTTCAACCGCCTGCGCGACCGTGAAATGGTCGTCAAACTGTTCGCTGAACTGGGCCCACGTTTCGCCAACCGTAACGGTGGTTATGTGCGTATCCTGAAAATGGGTTTCCGCGTCGGCGATAACGCTCCTATGGCGTTCGTTGAACTGATGGATCGTCCAGATACGACCGAAGCAGTTGAAGTTGCTGGCGAGTAATCCCAGTAGCCGCATCTGAGAAGCCAGGCCTAGCCTGGCTTTTTTGTTTTCTGCTGCAGCTATTCTTACTGCAGTGTACTATTCACCTTTCGCGCCGGCCCTGCAGCCACTGCACGCCCCGCGCGTCTCTTGTTGAATGGCACAGCTGATGCCGCAGAAAAAGGTCGTTCATGTCCCGTTTTCCTTCCAGCGCCACTGCGCGCGCCGCCCCCTTACGTCAACTGCTGCTCTGGTTTGCCACCTGTTTATTGCTGGCCATGGCCATCTTTGGCACGGGCCATGCCCGCGCCGATGATGAATTCCTCGACCCGGAACTGGCTTTCAAGTTTTCCGCGCGCATGCAGGACCCGGCCACCATCGCCGTCACCTATGTGATTGCCGATGGCTACTATATGTACCACGAGCGCTTCAAGTTCGAGGCCGTGGGCGCCAAGCTGGGCACGCCCGTGTATCCGAAAGGCAAAGTCAAATTCGACGACACCTTCCAGAAGAACGTAGAAACCTTCCGCAAGACCCTGACCATCACGATTCCCGTGGAAGCGGCTGGCGCCTTCACCCTGAAGGCGACGGGACAGGGCTGTTCCGACAAAGGCCTGTGCTATGCGCCGCAGGACGCCACGGCGCAGCTGGTCGGTGGTGGTGGTGGGGGCCAGAGCCAGGCGCCAGGCGCCGGCCTGCCGTCGAAGTTCGCCTTGCCGGCCGCGCCGGCAGTCGACACGGCGGCCGTCAACGGCCCACAGGCGCAGGCCTCGCCTGGCGTATCCGTGATGAGCATTCCCCAGGCGGACATCACCAGCACGCCGGACGCGGCAGCGGCGCCCGTGGCGGCAGCCCCTGCGCCGGCACAAAACGAGATGGGCAAGATCGAGTCGGCCCTGAAGGGCGGCAAGCTGCTGGTCATCGTGCCCCTGTTCATGCTGCTGGGCCTGGGTCTGGCGTTTACGCCCTGCGTGCTGCCGATGGTGCCGATTTTGTCGTCGATCATCATCGGCGATGGCGCCAAGGTCAGCCGTTCGCGTGGCTTGCTGCTGTCGCTCACCTACGCGCTGGGCATGGCGATTGTCTACACGGCGCTGGGCGTGGCGGCCGGCCTGGCTGGCGAAGGCCTGGCGGCCAAGCTGCAAAACCCGTGGGTGCTGGGCTTCTTCGCCTTGCTGATGGCGGGCCTGGCGCTGTCGATGTTCGGTTTTTATGAACTGCAAGTGCCGGCTTTCCTGCAAGGCAAGCTGACCTCCGTGTCGAACCAGCAATCGTCGGGCCGCCTGGCGGGCGTGTTCGTCATGGGTGCCATTTCCGCCCTGATCGTGGGCCCGTGCGTGGCCGCGCCGCTGGCTGGCGCCTTGCTGTACATCAGCCAGACGCGCGACGTCATCATCGGCGGCGGCGCCTTGTTTGCCATGGCGGTGGGCATGAGCGTGCCGTTGATCCTGGTGGGCGTGTCGGCCGGCACCTTGCTGCCGCGCGCCGGCGCCTGGATGGATGCCGTCAAGCGCTTTTTTGGCGTGCTGCAACTGGGCGTAGCCTGGTGGCTGGTCTCGCCCGTCTTGCCGGGCGCCGTGCAAATGCTGGGCTGGACCGTCTTGTTTGTCGGCTATGGCATGTATCTGCTGGTGGGTAAAAGCGGCGCGCAGCACGCCTGGGTGGCGAAGGCCTTCGGCCTGGTGTTTGCCGTGCTGGGCGCGATGCAACTGGTCGGCGTGGCCAGCGGTGGCCGCGACCCCTTGGCGCCGCTGGCGCACCTCGGTGGTGGCCAGGTCCATGCGCAGCCATTTACGCGCGTAAAAACCGTGGCGCAGCTCGACGCGGCGCTGGCCCAGCTGAACGGCAAGCCGGCCCTGCTGGACTTTTATGCCGACTGGTGCGTGTCCTGTATCGAGATGGAAAAACTGACCTTCGTCGATCCCGCCGTGCGCGAGAAGATGGGGCGAGCCGTGCTGCTGCAAGTGGATGTGACGGCCAATGACGCGGACGACAAGGCCATGCTGAAGCGTTTCCAGCTGTTCGGCCCGCCGGGCATCATCATGTTCAACCCGCAGGGGCAGGAGATTGCCCAGTCGCGCGTGATCGGCTTCCAGAATGCCGCAACCTTCCTGACCTCGCTGCGCAAGCTGGAAGAGTAGGCGGGTAGGTTGGGCAGGTCGGGGTAGGTCGAGGTAGGTCGGGTTAGCCCGCCAGGGCGTAACCCGACACCACCGCACACCGCAACAATGTTGTCGGATTACGCGGCGTTCCGCCGCTAATCCGACCTACGCTCAGCCTGCTTTATGGTGTGCACCATGACCACGATGGTGGCCGCGCATGCCGCCATCTTTGCCACCAGGCACGCTGTCATCCAGCACTTTCTTCTGTTCCGGCGTCAGCACCGCGTAAAACGTTTTCAGCGCAGCCAATCGGCTTTCCTGGCTGGCGATGCGCTCCTTCGACATGGCGATCCACTGCTCCATGCGTTCCGGCGCCGACAGCTTGGCCATGGCTTCGCGCTTGGCTTTCCAGTCACCCATCGGTTTTTTCGGCGCGTTGGCGGCCGTGAACGTGGCCCAGGCCGGTTCCTGCGCGGCTGTCAGCTTCAGTTTGTCATGCAAACGGGCCTGGTACTTGGCCATGCGTTCGGCGGGATTGCCGCTACGTTCGCCGCGCGGGCCGCCACGGTGGCCTTCATGCATGGGCTTGGCCTGGGTACTGGCAGCTGGCGCGCTGGCGGCCGCTTCCTGGGCGTGGACGGTCAGCGATGCCGCACCCATGCTCAGCACGCTCATGGCGATGATCACATTTTTGCGCAAGGTTTTCATTGAGGCGTTCATCTGGATTCCTTTATAAGTATTGAGAAATGTACATGTGCTGCACATGAATCCATGTTGGACGCGCCATGTTTCCCCGAAGTGTCCGCTGCCAGACAGTTTGTATCTATATGTTTCTTCGGCTCCCCTATATACAAGACGATACAAATGCGCTGTGCAAGCCCTGGCGAAGTGGGGATAATTCATTCTATGGAACCCACTTCTACAATTCTCATCGTCGACGATGACCGCGATATCCGCAGCTTGCTGGCGGACTACCTGGAAACCAACGCCTACCGCACCCTGGGTGCGGCCGATGGCACGGCCATGTGGAAAATCCTCGACGAAACGCGGCCCGATCTGATCGTGCTCGACTTGAACCTGCCCGGCGACGACGGCCTGACCCTGTGCCGCAAGCTGCGCGCGCAGTCGACGGTGCCGGTGATCATGTTGACAGCGCGCAATGAGCCGCTGGACCGCATCCTGGGCCTGGAAATGGGCGCAGACGATTACCTGCCGAAACCGTTCGAGCCGCGCGAATTGCTGGCGCGCATACGCAGCGTGCTGCGCCGCAGCCATGCCATGCCGTCGAACGTGCCGTCGGACAAGGCCCAGCAAATCCGCTTTTCCGGCTGGACCCTGGACCTGACGGCGCGCCATTTGCTCAATCCCACGGGCCTGGTGATCATGCTCTCGGGGGCGGAATTTCGCCTGCTGCGCGTGTTCCTGGAACACCCGAACCGCGTGCTCAACCGCGACCAGCTGCTGAACCTGACACAGGGCCGCGATGCGGATCCGTTCGACCGTTCGATCGACATCCAGATCAGCCGCTTGCGGCAAAAGCTCGGTGAAGATGCGCGCTTGCCGCAAATTATCAAAACCGTGCGCAATGGCGGTTATGTGCTGGCCGGGCAAGTCAATGTGGAGCCGCACGCGTGAAGGCCTTCCTGGGGTCGATGACGGGCCGGGTCTTCATGTTCTTGTTGATCGGCATTGTCGCTTCGGCCGCGCTGACGCAGTGGCTGGCCGTGGGCGAACGCCAGCGCGCCATCGAGCAATACCGCGATTACCACGCCGTTGAGCGGGCCGAGCAGCTGGTGATGGCGGCCGACGTGGTGCCGATGGCCTCGCGCGCGGCCTACCTGAAGGTGGCCAACAAGGGCAGCGTGCGCCTGGAACTGCGGCCCGAGACGGAACACAAGCCGGGCTCGCCCACGGAATTTTCCACTGCCCTGCAAGCCAAGCTGGGCGAAGGCTTCAAGGTCACCGCGCTGGCCGAGCGTCCGGCCGCCTGCATCGAGCCGCGCAAATCGCCGGGCATGTTCGGCGCCAAGCCATGGGGCGGCACTTGCGAGAATCTCGACGTGCGCATGCAGGATGGCCACGTGCTGCGCCTGATGGTCTTGCCGCCGCGCCAGCAGCCCGCGTTCAACGAACATAACGACTGGATGACCCTGCTGCCATTCCTGATCAGCATTGCCATCCTCGCCTATCTGGTCACGCGCATGACCATGCGTCCGCTCAAGCAGCTGGCGCAGGCGGCGAAAGACCTGGGCAACGACATCAACCATCCGCCCCTGACCCTCTCGGGCGCCAGTGAAATCCGCCAGGCCAGCGCCGCCTTCAATGCCATGCAGGCACGCATCCGCCAGCATATTTCACAGCGCACGCAGATGCTGGCCGCCATCACGCACGACTTGCAGACGCCGCTGACGCGCTTGCGCCTGCGCCTGGAAAAAGTGGCGGATACGGAATTGTACGACCGCCTGGTGGGCGACCTGTCCGCCATGCAAAGCATGGTCAAGGAAGGGCTGGACCTGGCCCGCTCGATGGACAGCACGGAAGCGATGCAGGCGCTGGACCTTGATTCGCTGCTCGACAGCGTCTGTTCCGATGCGGCGGATGCCGGTCAGAAAGTAACGCTAGACGGCCGTGCGGGCATGGCCCTGATGGCGCGCCCGATCGCCATGCGCCGCTGCCTGGTGAACCTGATCGACAACGCCGTCAAATATGGCGCGTACGCGCAGGTGACCGTCGAGCGCATTGCCGGTGCGGCACGTATCCGCATCCGCGATGGCGGGCCCGGGATTGCGCCGGACCAGCTGGCGAAAGTGTTCGAGCCGTTCTACCGCATCGAGACTTCGCGTTCGCGTGAATCGGGCGGCACCGGCCTGGGCCTGACGATCGCGCGCAATATCGCCGAGCAGCATGGCGCCACGGTCTTGCTGGCAAACCATGCCGAGGGTGGACTGGAAGTCACCCTCATCGTGCCAGAGTATTACGCTGGAAAGTGAGCATTTCCATGCGACAATATTGCGCTTTATGCCCTCTGGCAACTACATTCAACCTGCAGCCCTGCGCTGCGACAGCGTGACAGAACAATGAAAAAGACTAGCCTGGCAATCGTGGTGGGTGCGGCCCTGTGTATCGGCGGCGGTATCTGGTATTTCAATCATCAGTCCGCCGGGTCTGCCGCTGGCCAGGATGGCAAAGGAGGCAAGGGCGGCATGCAGGCGCCCACCACCGTCAGCGTGATCAAGCCGCTGCGCCAGGATGTGCCGATGCTGCTGCAAGCGAACGGCAGCGTGACGCCGATCAGCAGCGTCGATTTGCACCCGCAGACCACCAGCACGATCACCGAGGTGCATATCCGCGAAGGCCAGTTCGTCAAGCAGGGCGAGCTGATGTTCACGCTGGACGCGCGCAGCGAACACGCGAATGTGGACAAGGCGCAGGCGCAAGTGTTGCGCGACCGCGCCTCGGTGGCCGATCTGGAGCGCCAGCTCAAGCGCAACCAGGATTTGCTGAGCAAGAATTTCATCGCCCAGGGCGCCGTCGATACCCTGCAAAGCCAGCTCGACGCGGCGCGTGCCCTGCTGGCCGCCGACCAGGCTGCCTTGCGTGCAGCCCAGGTCGATTCCAGCTACACCGTCCTGCGCGCGCCGCAAGGGGGCAGGGTGGGGGCCATCAGTGTCTACGCGGGCAGTCTCGTGCAGCCGACCACGTCGCTCACCAGCATCACCCAGCTCGACCCGATCGACGTGGCGTTCACCTTGCCGGAAAGCAGCTTGTCGGCCTTGCTGGCGGCGCAAAAGGCGGGCGAGGTGCCCGTCACGGCATTGCTGGCAGACGCTGGCGGCAAGCAGCTCGACGGCAAGCTGAGTTTCATCGACAACGCTGTCGATCCCACCACGGGCGTGATCAAGGTCAAGGCGCGTTTCAATAATGGCGGCACCGACTTGTGGCCTGGCCAGTATGTAAATACGCAGCTGACCGTGCGTACCCTCAAGGATGCACTGGTCATCCCGCAAAACGCCATCATCACCAATACCACCGGCATTTTCGTCTACTCGATGGAAGCGGACAACACGGCGAAGATGCGCAAGATCGCCCGCGTGTACGCGTTCGGGCCGAATGCCGTCGTCACGGGCTTGAACGGCGATGAGCAAGTCATCGTCGATGGCAAGCAAAACCTGCGTCCGGGCAGCAAGGTGCGCCTGGCGGACAAACACAAGGCCGCCGATGGCGCCGCCGCAGCGCAGGGCAAGCCAGCATGAACCTGTCCGAACTGAGCATCCGCCGCCCCACCATGGTGGTGCTGCTGTCCCTCTCCATCATCCTGGCCGGCGTGCTGGCCTATCTGCAGATTCCCGTGGCGGCCTTGCCGAGCTATAACACGCCGGTCATCAACGTCAGCGCCGACCTGGCCGGTGCCAGCCCGGAAACCATGGCGTCCTCGGTAGCCTTGCCGCTGGAAAAGCAGTTTTCCACCATTTCCGGCCTCAGCCTGATCACCTCGACTAGTACGCTGGGCAACACCTCGCTGACCCTGGAATTTGATGCCAGCATCAATGTCAATGAAGCGGCCGTCGACGTGCAGGCGGCTCTGCTGCGCGCGCAGCGCCAGTTGCCCACGGAAATGACGGACTTGCCGTCCTACCGCAAGGTCAATCCGGCCGACGCGCCGGTGCTGTTCATCCAACTGACCTCGCCATCTTTGAACTTGTCGGACCTCAACGATTACGCGGAAAACCTGATCGCCCCGAGCCTGTCGACTTTGCCTGGCGTGGCCCAGGTCATCGTCAATGGCCAGAAGCGCTTCGCCGTGCGCGTGCGCGCCCGTGCGGACCTGATGAATGCGCGCAACCTGACGATGGACGAGCTGGCCACGGCGCTGCGCACGTCGAACACGAATTCGCCGCTGGGCATTCTTGACGGCCCCAGCCAGACGCTGACCATCCAGGGCAATCCGCAGATGATGAAGGCGGCCGACTTTGCCGAGCTGATCGTCGCCACGCGCAATGGCCAGCCCGTGCGCCTGAAGGAAGTCGCCGAGGTCGAAGACAGTTTCCAATCGATCAAGGCGGCCGGCAGTTTCAATGGCGAGCGCTCGATCAGCCTGATGGTGCAGCGTCAGCCGGACGCCAACACCGTGCAAGTGGTCGATGGCGTGCGCCGTTTGCTGCCCGGCTTCAAGGAACAACTGCCCCAGTCGATACAGATCAGTCTGGTCAATGACCGCTCGCTGTCGATCCGCGAAGCCATCCACGATGTCAACCTGACCCTGGCCCTGACGGTGGTGCTGGTGGTTCTGGTGATCTTCCTGTTCCTGCACCGCGCGGCTGCCACCTTCATTCCGGCCGTGACCATGCCCATCTCTCTGCTGGGCGCGCTGGCCCTGCTGTACTGGCTCGGCTACAGCCTCGACAATGTGTCCCTGCTGGGCATTACCCTGGCCGTGGGCCTGGTGGTCGACGATGCCATCGTGGTGCTGGAAAACATCGTGCGGCATATCGAGATGGGCAAGAAGCCCATCCGCGCCTCCCTGGACGGGGCGAAAGAGATGGGCTTTACCATCATTTCGATCTCCGTCTCGCTGGTGGCCGTGTTCATCCCCATCTTCTTCATGCCGGGCGTCATCGGCCTGCTGTTCCACGAATTCGCCGTCGTCGTCTCGCTGGCCGTGCTGGTGTCGGCCATCGTCTCGCTGACCCTGGTGCCGATGCTGGCCAGCCGCTTCCTGCCGGCCGACTCGCGCGAGCACAACGACAGCGACCCCAGCCATGGTGAAAAGAGCTTCATCGGCCGCCATTTCGAAGCGGGCTTTACGCGCTTGCGCAATGGCTATGTGTTCATGCTCGACAAGGCCCTGGCGCACCGCAACGTGGTGCTGGGCGTTGCCGTCGTCACCTTCGCCCTGACGGTGATCCTGTACAGCACCATCCCGAAAGGCTTCTTCCCCGAGGAAGACCTGGGCCAGATCCAGGTGAATACGGAAGCGTCGGAAGATATTTCCTCGGAAGCGTTGCTTGCCTTGCAGAACCGCATGGCCGAGGTGATCCGCGCCGACCCCAGCGTGCAGGACGTCACCTCCTTCGTCGGCGGCGGCAATACGGGCCGCATGTTCATGGTCTTGAAACCGCGCAGCGAGCGCCCGAAAATGCCCGTGGTGCTGGAAAACCTGCGCCGCGCGACCAGTGCCGTGCCTGGCATGGCCGTGTATTTCCGTCCCGTGCAAAACTTGCAGCTGGGCGGGCGCCAGAGTAAGAGCCGCTACCAGTACACCTTGCAAAGCGTCAGTCCCGACGCCTTGAATGACTGGGCTGAAAAATTTATTGCCGGCATGCGTGCCGATCCCGCCTTCCGCGACGTTACCAGCGACTCCCAGATCAAGGGTTTGCAAGCCTCGCTGAAAATTGACCGCGACAAGGCCAATTTGCTCGGTGTGCAGATGTCCGACATCCGTACGGCCCTGTACAGCGCCTTTGGCGAACGCCAGGTGTCGACCATTTATTCCTCGGCGGCCAGCTATTACGTGATCCTGGAAGCGGCCACGGCGGACCGCCAGTACGACGATGCACTCACGCGCGTGTCCGTGCGCAGCAAGTCGGGCGAATTGGTCAAATTGTCCAGTATTGCTCGCGTGGAACGCACGATCGGTCCCACGTCCGTGAATCACCAGGGGCAATTGCAGGCTGTAACGATCGCCTTCAACCTGGCGCCGGACGTGCCGCTGGGCATCGCCACCGGCAAGATCGACGTGATGTCCAAGGACATGAACTTGCCGGCTTCCATCATCACGCGCTACGGTGGCGACGCGGCCGTCTTCCAGAGCTCGCAGGCTAGCCAGATCATCCTCATCATCGCCGCGCTGGCCGTGATCTATGTGCTGCTGGGCGTCTTGTACGAAAGCTACATCCACCCGCTGACCATCCTGGCCGGCTTGCCGTCGGCGGCCGTGGGCGCGCTGCTGACCCTGCGCCTGTTCAATATGGACCTGACCATGATCGCCATCATCGGCATTCTGATGCTGATCGGCATCGTCAAGAAGAACGCCATCATGATGATCGACTTCGCCCTGCATGCGCAGCGCAATGAAGGCATGAGCCCGCCTGAGGCCATCCGCCAGGCGTGCATCCTGCGTTTCCGCCCCATCATGATGACCACGGCGGCGGCCCTGATGGGCGCCTTGCCGATCGCCCTGGGCCTGGGCGCGGGCGCCGAACTGCGCCAGCCGCTGGGCCTGGCCGTGGTGGGCGGCTTGATCTTCTCGCAAGTCATTACCCTGTTCATTACACCCGTCATCTATCTGTTCCTGGACAAGTTCAGCGGCACGGGGCCGTTGACGGACGAGCAACTGGTCGCACTCGACAACAAGGCTTGAGTGTTGCCATGACCCGTAAGCGGCGCGCCCTTCCCCTGTGAATGGCGCGCCGCTTTTGTATGGGCCATGATACATACGGTAACAACCGTCAAGAGTCGGCTCGGGTACTCTGGCTAGCGCTGCAAGGAATGCCGCTATCCTGTACGCTTCGGGTTGGAAATGCCGAGGAAGTGTTCCCAAAAGCAAGGGACTCTGGCACTATGGCTGCCCTGTAAGATTACTTTTGTCGCTACACAGAAAGCACGATTCATTTTGCATGACACGACCCATTTGCTGGCTGCCGATTCCGATATTTGTCCCACCTGCGGGCAAGTGATCCAGCCACCACCGGCCTACGGGTCCAGGACCAGCACCATGCGCAAGGTGGCGCTTGGCGTGTCCGTCTTGCTGCACGTGCTGCTGGCGGCGTATGTGCTGTTTCGTAGCGACAAAATCGAAAAGATTCCACCGCCGAAGAAGGAAAGCGCGATGGTCTACATCGCGCCCCTGAAGGACAAGCCGCAACCGAAGCCGCAACCGAAACCCACGCCCAAGCCGAAGGACACGAAAGTGGCCAAGGTGAAACCGCCACCGGCGCCAAGCAAGCGCGTGGTGACGAAAGACGTGCCGCGCGACAAGCCGAAACTGGAAACATTTACGCCGCCGCTGGTATCGAAAGTGCCGTTGCCGCCGCCGCCGGCTGAAGACATGAGCTCGATGATCGAGCAGCGCCGCAAGCAGCGCGAAGCGCAAAATCCCGCGCCGCCGGCCGAAGAGAGCGAAAACGACCGCGCCATGCGCGTGGCCAAGGCGAATATCGCCGGCGCGCAGGGACGCAATTCCGGCAGTGACCGCGAGGATTCTGGCGGGGTGTTTTCCATCGTCAACCAGACGTCCTTCAGTGCCGAAGTCAAGTTCAAGGGCTGGAATGGCAACTTCAAGCGCAACTGGCTGAAGCAGGAAAAAGTCGAGCTGGGCAACGAACCCGATATCGAAACGGCCATCCTGAAGAAGATGATCCAGCTGATCCGTGCCGAAAAACCAGGCGACTTCGTCTGGGAATCGCGGCGCCTGGGGCGCAACGTCAACCTCAGCGCGCGGGTCGAGGATACGGCCGAGCTAATGGCCTTCCTGCGCCAGGAATTCTTTGGCGACAAGCGGCCAGGGCCGGGAAGGCGCTAGGCGGTCGCAAGACTGACGGCAATAAAAAAGGCTGCACCGCGTGAGCGGGCAGCCTTTTTGCTTGCCGCTGCCGATAATCAGGCGGGCTTGTCGGTTCCGGCTTCCGGCTCGACGTCGTCTTCCATCTCGATCAGCTCGACCATCTGGGCGGCGCCGTCTTCGCTGATGCCGGCCAGTTCCATGATCTTGTCATTGGCTTCTTCGATGCCAACGCGTTTCAGGGCCGAGAACAGCTGCACCGTGAACGGGAAGCCGATACCGTCTTCGTCCACATAGCTGTCGAGCTTGGCCTTGGCCTGGCGCAGCGCGTTGACCGATTCATTGCGGTTGAGCTTATCGACCTTGGTCAGGATGCAGTGGATCGGCTTGCCGGTCGGGGCGAACCATTCCAGCATTTGAATGTCCAGGTCGGTGAACGGGCGGCGCGAATCCATGATCAGGATCAGGCCGGCCAATTGTTCGCGGCGCTGCACGTAGTCGCCCAGCAGGCGCTGCCAGTGCAATTTCGCCGAGCCCGACACTTCCGCGTAGCCGTAGCCCGGCAAGTCGACCAGCAGGCATTCGATCTCTTCGACGATGGTGGCATCCTTGCGGTGCTGCGCCACGTGGGCGCCGCCGATGGAGAAGTAGTTGATGTGCTGGGTACGGCCAGGTGTCTTGGAGGCGAACGCCAAGCCTTTCTGATTACACAAGATGTTGATGGCGGTCGATTTACCGGCATTGGAGCGGCCGGCAAAAGCGATTTCCGGCACCGTGGTATCGGGCAGGTCACGCAGTTGGTTGACGGTCGTAAAGAAGCGGGCTTGCCAGAGTTTTGACATGGGAGTAGTAAAGCAACAAAAGGGAGCGATAAGGGAGCGATAACGCCAAGAAGCTATTGTACAATAAGGGGTTGTTTATTGTTGCCGGCGTAGCAGCGATGCGGCTTGCGGCCCTGAAAATAAAGCAAAAATCCCCAGGGCGCGGCAATGTCCACCACTAATTTCTCACTGTCTCAGGGTGCCTGAATGAATCGTGCGTTTTCACCGTTTGTCCACTCCATGCTGCTCGCTTTGCTGGCTGTATCGGCAACTGCCTCCGCGGTCGAAGCACCGAAACCAGCTGCCGCGCCAGCGGTCGCCGTCAAGGCCGATGCGGCCAAGGGCGCCACCCTGTACGCCGATGGCGATGCGGCGCGTGGTTTGCCCGCCTGCGTCTCCTGCCACGGCGCCGCCGGCAATTCGACCATCTCGGTCAACCCGAAACTGGCCGGCCAGCACGAAAGCTATATCTACAAGCAATTGGTCGACTTCACCACGCCGCAGCGCAACCAGCCCGTCATGACGACGTACGCGAAGATGCTCAGCGACGCCGACAAGAAGAATATCGCCGCCTATCTGGGCACGCAGCTGTCCAAGCCGGGTGCCGCGAAGAACAAGGATACGATCGACCTGGGCAAGAAAATCTACCGTGGCGGTATTGCTGCCAAGCAAGTTGCGGCCTGTGCCAGCTGTCATGGCGCGACGGGCAATGGCATTCCCGTCCAGTATCCGCGCATCGCCGGCCAGCACCAGGACTACACGGTGGCCCAGCTGACCCTGTTCCGCAGCACCAAGGCGGATGCCCGCAAGAACAGTGCTGAAATGCACACCATCGCCGCCCGCATGTCGGATGACGAGATTGCCGCCGTTGCCGATTACATCGCCGGCCTGAAGTAAGTTTTCATAGTGGCAAGAGATTGCCACGCGTTCCAGCGCACATGAACAAGGGCGGCCGTCTCAGCGGGCTGCCCTTTTTTATGGCAAGGGCCAAACAGTAGTATGCTGCCGCCTTGCGCGGAGAAATTATGTTTGCTCCATGCCTCATTTTCTTGAAGATTGCATATCCCGTATGAGTAACAACGTATGAGCACAGGCACGACCGGAATCGAGTTAAAGACCCAACGCCGCAGCCTGGCTGAATTCGTCGAGCTGGTCTCGTCGATGCGCTTTGCCATCAGCTTGCTGACCCTGATCGCCGTCGCGTCCGTCATCGGCACCGTGCTCAAGCAGAACGAGCCCATGCCTAATTATGTGAACCAGTTCGGGCCGTTCTGGTTTTCCGTCTTCGACAAGCTGAGCCTGTATTCCGTGTATTCGGCATGGTGGTTCCTTGTCATCATGGGTTTCCTGGTCGCCTCGACCTCGCTGTGCATCGTGCGCAATGCGCCGAAGATGCTCAAGGACATGCGCAGCTGGCGCGACAATGTGCGTGAGCAATCGCTGCGCAACTTCCACCACAAGACGGAATGGCAGGTGCCGCTGCCGCGCGCCGTGCTGGCCCAGCAGATGGTGATGCGCCTGAAAGACGCCGGCTACCAGGCAAAAATTGTTGAAAAGGATAATGCCACCCTGGTGGCCGCCAAGCGCGGCGCAGCGAATAAATGGGGCTATATCTTTGCCCACGGCGCCATCGTCATCATCTGCGTGGGCGGCTTGCTCGATTCGGAAATGCCGATCCGCGTACAACAGTGGTTCTTTGGCAAGACGCCATTTGCCGGCAGCGGCGTGATCGCCGAGATTCCCGCCCAGCACCGCCTGAGCCTGTCGAACCCTACCTTCCGCGGTAACACCATGATTCCGGAAGGCTCGTCGAGCAATACGGCCATCATCCCCCAGGCCGATGGCGTACTGATCCAGGATTTGCCCATCACCATCCTGCTGAAGAAATTCCACATCGATTTCTACAGTACGGGCATGCCCAAGCTGTTTGCCAGCGACGTGGTCGTCACCGACCATGAAACGGGCGAGAGCTTTCCGGCCACCATCAAAGTCAACCAGCCGCTGCTGTACAAGGGCCTGGCCCTGTACCAGTCGAGCTTTGAAGATGGTGGCAGCAAGCTCAAGTTGACTGGCTTCCCCATGACGGGCAAGACGACGAAACGCTTCGACATCGGCGGCGAAGTGGGCGGCAGCACGCCGCTCGAGCGCAGCGATGGCAATTCCTACACGGTGGAATGGTCGGGTTTCCGCCCGTTCAACGTGGAAAACCTCAGCGCCGGCCAGGATGTGCGCGCCGTCAGCAAGGCGGAAAGTTTTAACGAGAAATTCTCCGTGGGCCTCGACAAGCGTCTGGGTTCGGCCGCGAAGAACGCCAATAACAAGGATCTGAAGAACGTGGGACCGTCGGTGCAATACAAATTGCGCGACAAGACGGGCCAGGCGCGCGAGTACCAGAATTACATGCAGCCCGTGACGGTCGATGGCGCCACGGTATTCCTGGCAGGCATGCGCGTCAACCCCAGCGATCCGTTCAGCTACCTGCGCATTCCCGCCGACGACAATTACAGCGTGACGGAATGGATGCGCTTGCGTGCCGCGCTGCAAGACCCGGAACTGCGCCAGCAGGCCGCCGCCCGCTATGCGGCGCGGGCCATGCCGCAGGCGGGCGCGGAAGCGCTGCGCAGCCAGCTGCAGGAGTCGGCGGCGAAAAGCCTGGGCATCTTTGCCGGCAGCGGGCAAGAGGGCGGCTTCCTCGCCATTTCGCGTTTCCTGGAGAAAATTCCAGCCGCCGAGCAAGAAAAGGCCGCCGACATCTTCATGAAAATTCTCAATGGCAGCCTGTGGGACTTGTGGCAGGCGGCGCGCGCCAAGGATGGCTTGAAAGCCATCGAGGCCGATGACAAGCATGGCCGCTTCCTGCAACTGGCGACGAATGCGCTGTCCGACAGCTTCTTCTATGGCGCGCCCGTGTACCTGCAGCTCGATGACTTTAAGGAAATCAAGGCGTCCGTGCTGCAGGTGACGCGTTCGCCGGGCAAGAGCGTCGTCTACCTGGGCTGCCTGTTCCTCGTGATCGGCGTGTTTTCCATGTTCTATATCCGCGAGCGCCGCCTGTGGGTGTGGATCAAGGATGGCGAGGGCGGCAGCGACGCGCTGATGGCCATGAGCACGCAGCGCAAGACCCTGGACTTTGAAAAAGAATTTGAGAACTTGAAGGCAAAGCTGCCGCAATCGGCGTAAGCTGCGCTGAGTTGAATGAGCTGAGTTGCGGCACGGCACGGCGCGGTGGCCGGGAATGGAGAAAATGATGGAAATTGCAAACAAGCAAATATATACGCAGGAACCGGGATTCTTTAAACGCCTGAGCCTGATTGACTGGGTGTACGGCGCCGGCTTGCTGGCCGCCGCGCTGTTCGGCCTGGTTCGCTTTGGCGCATTCATGGATATCTATGAAAAGGCCATCCTGCTGGCATCGGCCCCCACCTTTGCATGGCTGGGCTGGTACTGGAAACCCGTGCGCTGGCTGATCCCCGTGGCGGCCGTGCTGTCGCTGTTCGCCATCGAGCTGTACGCTGGCCACCTGGACATGGCGAACCAGAAATTCTTCCTGAAATATATCTTGTCCAGCCAGTCCGCCATCTTGTGGATGGGCACCTTGTTCGTGCTGTCGACCCTGTTCTACTGGATCGGCCTGGTGGCGCGCTCGGAATTTGGCTCGTCCGTCGGCTCGCTGCTGTGCTGGGCTGGCGTGGTGCTGGGCCTGACGGGCATGCTGGTGCGCTGGTACGAGTCTTATCTGATCGGTGCCGACGTCGGCCACATTCCAGTGTCGAACCTGTATGAAGTGTTCATCCTGTTCTCCCTGATCACGGCCATGTTCTACCTGTATTACGAGCAGCATTACGCCACGCGCCAGCTGGGCGCCTTCGTCATGCTGGTGATTTCGGCCGCCGTCGTCTTCCTGATGTGGTACACGGTCACGCGCGACGCGGCCGAGATCCAGCCGCTGGTGCCGGCCCTGCAAAGCTGGTGGATGAAGATCCACGTGCCGGCCAACTTCATCGGCTACGGCACGTTCGCGCTGTCGGCCATGGTGGCATCGGCCTACCTGCTCAAATCGAGCGGCTACCTGGTCGACCGCCTGCCATCGCTGGAAGTGCTCGATGACGTCATGTACAAGGCCATTTCCGTCGGCTTCGCTTTCTTTACGGTAGCCACCATCCTGGGCGCCCTGTGGGCGGCCGAGGCTTGGGGCGGCTACTGGTCGTGGGATCCGAAGGAAACGTGGGCGCTGATCGTTTGGCTCAACTATGCGGCCTGGCTGCACATGCGCCTGATGACGGGCTTGCGCGGCCGCGTCGCCTCCTGGTGGGCGCTGGTGGGCTTGCTGGTGACGACGTTTGCTTTCCTGGGCGTCAATATGTTTCTTTCAGGCCTGCATTCTTACGGAAAGTTGTAATTGCTTTTTGCATGACAGAAGCGTCATGAACGGCCCGGAAAAACTGGTGTAAGGTATATCCAATCACCTTTTTCCGGAGCCGCCATGTTGATCAAGCGCAGTCCCAACGGCATTGAGTTGCCGTATTCTTCCGAAATCACGCCGCGCGCCGTGTTTGAATCGCGCCGCAGTTTCATCAAGCAAGTGGCGTTGGGCTCGATCTCCAGCGCGGCCTTGCTGGAAATGGCCAGCCGCGAAGCATTCGCGCAGGGCACCAATCCGAAGCTGGCCGCCAAGCTCAATCCCGCCTATTCGGCGCTGGAAAAGCAGACGGCCTACAAAGACGCCACCACCTACAATAATTTCTATGAGTTCGGCACGGACAAGAGTGACCCGGCGCAAAACGCGGGCACCTTGCGCACGCGGCCGTGGACGGTCAGCATCGAAGGCGAAGTCAAGAAGCCGATGACGCTCGATCTCGACGCCCTGCTGAAGCTGGCGCCGCTGGAAGAGCGCGTCTACCGCCTGCGCTGCGTCGAAGGCTGGTCGATGGTGATACCGTGGATCGGTTATTCCTTCTCGGAAATCATCAAGAAGGTCGAGCCGACGGGCAATGCCAAGTATGTGGAATTCATCACCCTGGCCGACAAGAAGCAAATGCCGGGCGTGGGCAGCCGCGTGTTGCAATGGCCCTATACGGAAGGCTTGCGCATGGACGAGGCGAACCATCCGCTGGCGCTGCTGACCCTGGGCATGTATGGCGAAACCTTGCCGAATCAGAATGGCGCGCCCGTGCGCATGGTGTTGCCGTGGAAATATGGCTTTAAATCCGCCAAATCCATCGTCAAGATCCGTTTCGTCAAGGAACAGCCGCGCACATCCTGGAACCTGTCGGCGCCGTCCGAATACGGTTTTTACTCGAATGTGAACCCCAACGTCGATCATCCGCGCTGGTCGCAAGCTTCCGAGCGGCGCATCGGCGAAGACGGTTTTCTCACGCGCAAGCGCAAGACCCTGATGTACAACGGCTACAACGATGTCGCTTCGCTGTATGCGGGCATGGATCTGAAGAAATTCTTTTAAGGACGCCGCATGGCCATCAACCCCACAAGCAGGCAGCTGTCGCTGCTGAAAAGCCTGATTTTCCTGCTGGCGCTGGTGCCGTTCGCCCGCATGGTCTGGCTGACGTACACGGGGCAACTGGTGGAACCGCTGGAATTCATCACGCGCGGCACGGGTGACTGGACCCTGTATTTCCTCTGCATCAGCCTGGCCGTGACGCCGTTGCGCCGTTTCACGCAGTGGAACTGGCTGATCAAGCTGCGGCGCATGCTGGGCCTGTTTGCGTTTTTCTACGCGGCACTGCACTTCACGACCTTTTTATGGTTCGACCACTTTTTTGATGTGCAGGAAATGTGGAAGGATGTGCTCAAGCGTCCGTTCATCACGGTGGGCTTCATCGCCTTCGTGCTGTTGATTCCGCTGGCCGTGACAAGCACGAACGGCATGGTCAAGCGCCTGGGCGGCAAGCGCTGGCAGTGGTTGCACCGGCTGATCTATGTGATCGCCCCGCTGGGCATTTTGCACTTCTGGTGGATGAAGGCGGGCAAGCACAATTTCGCGCAACCGATACTGTTCGGTGTGATCGTCGCGCTATTGCTGGCAATGCGCGTCTATTTTGCCTGGAGCAAGCGCGCGAAAAGTGCCAGGGCAGCCGCGGCAGCCACCCCGGCACGCCGGATTTAAGTGCCGCTCAGGTCGCTGGTACGGCTGGTACGATAAGCGGTGGCGGCGGCACGGGAGCCGGCTCGACGGGTCCTTTTGCCGGCGCGCCCTTGGCCGCTGGCGGCTTGGGCAGGTACAGGGGGCCGGTCTGGCCGCAGCCGGCCAGGATGCTAGTAACCACAATGGCAATGCCGATATAAAACGCTGAGGATGACTTCACGATTAGAATCACGGTTTGATTAAGATCTTTGGAGTGTAGCATGAGCGAATCGGAATTCCTGGCCCTGGCCGAAGCCACCCTGACCCAGATCGAGGCGGCGCTGGACCGGCTGAACGATGAAGACGTGCTCGACGTCGAATGCAGCCGCAGCGGCAATGTGCTGGAAATCGAGTTCATCGACAACGGCACGAAAATCATCGTCAACAGCCAGGCTCCCATGCGTGAAATGTGGGTGGCGGCCCGCTCCGGCGGCTTCCACTACAAGCGCGTGGGCGAAGAGTGGATCAACACGCGCGACGGCTCCGAACTGTTTGCGGCCCTGTCCGCCATGGCCAGCGAACAGGCGGGTGCGACTGTGGTGTTGAAATAATCCTGTCAGCCGCATGCAATAAAAAAGGGCAGCCCGCATGGGCTACCCTCTTTTTTATTGCTGAAACGTAGGTCGATTAGCGCGCAAGCGCGTAATCCGACAACATTGTTAGCGCCGGGGTGGTGTCGGATTACGCGGCTTCGCCGCTAATCCGACCTACCCGATCCACGAAATTGCCGTCAGAACAGCTCGTTCTTCACGGCTTCCTTGGCCTTTTCTTCCTCCGGCGTGCCGCGCGCCGCGCCTTCCAGGCTGCCCACGCCCGTGCCTGGCGGGTTTTCCGCATAGTAGTACTCGTCGCCCACGTGGATCAGGCCTTCCGGCACGGCGCGTTCCTCGACGGGAATGCTTTTCAGCGCTTTCGCCATGTAGTTGATCCAGATCGGCAAGGCCAGGCCACCGCCCGTTTCGCGGTTGCCCAGGTTGCGCGGCTGGTCGTAGCCGATCCAGGCGATGCCCACCAGCTTGGCCTGGTAGCCGGCGAACCACGCATCGATGGAATCGTTGGTGGTGCCCGTCTTGCCGGCCAGGTCAGGGCGCTTCAAGGCCATGGCCTTGTTGGCCGTGCCGAAACGCACGACGTCATTGAGCATGCTGTTCATCATGAAGGCGTTGCGCTCGTCGATGACGCGGTTGGCTTCCTCGCCTGCCAGGTCCGGCTTGGCTTGCGACAACACGTTGCCGTCGCTATCGGTGACCTTGGCGATCAGATACGGGTTGATCTTGTAGCCGCCGTTGGCGAACACGGCATACGCGCCCGCCATCTGCAGCGGCGTGACGTTGCCGGCGCCCAGGGCCAGGGTCAGGTAGGGCGGGTTCTTGTCCGCGTCAAAGCCGAAGCGCGTGGCGTATTCCTGGCCATACTTGGCGCCGATCTTGTGCAGGATGCGGATGGAAATCATGTTCTTCGATTTCATCAAGCCCTTGCGCATGGTCATGGGACCGTCGTATTTGCTGTCGTAGTTCTTCGGTTCCCACGCCTGGCCGCCCGTCTGGCCCGCGTCGAACGAGATCGGCGCATCGTTGATGATGGTGGCCGGCGACAGGCCCCGTTCCAGCGAAGCGGAATAAATGAAAGGCTTGAAGGCGGAACCGGGCTGGCGCCATGCCTGCGTGACGTGGTTGAACTTGTTGCGGTTGTAATCGAAGCCGCCCACCATGGCGCGGATGGCGCCGTCCGTGGTGCTGGCCGAAACGAAGGCCGATTGCACTTCCGGCATCTGCGTCAGGACCCAGCTGCTGCCTTCCTGCATGACGCGGATCACGGCGCCGCGCTTGATGCGGCGGTTCGGCGCCGCTTTTTCCGACAGCCAGGCCGAACCGAAGGTCAGGCCGGGACCGGTGATGGTGATCTCTTCGCCGGCCGAGGTGACGGCCTGGATGGACTTGGGCGAGGCCTGCAGCACCATGGCGGCGATGATGTCGTCGCTGTCCGGATGGTCGGCCAGTTCCGTCTCGATGGCATCGTCCGCTTCCGCCTTGGTTTTCGGAATCTCGATATACGCTTCCGGGCCGCGGTAGCCGTGGCGTTTTTCGTAATCCATGACGCCCTTGCGCAGGGCCAGGTAGGCGGCGTCCTGGTCGGCCTTGGTGATGGTGGTGTAGACGTTCAGGCCGCGCGTATAGGTATCTTCCTTGAATTGCTCGTAGACCAGCTGGCGCGCCATTTCCGACACGTATTCCGCGTGCACGCCAAAGGCGCTGCTGTCGGTCTTCACTTTCAGCTCTTCATTCTTGGCTTCTTCGTACTGCGCCGGCGTGATGTAGCCCAGCTGCGCCATGCGCTGCAGGATGTATTGCTGGCGCATGCGCGCGCGCTTCGGGTTGACGACGGGATTGTAGGCCGATGGCGCCTTCGGCAAGCCGGCCAGCATGGCCGCTTCTGCCACGGTGAGGTCCTGGATATTCTTGCCGAAATAGATTTGTGCGGCCGAGGCGAAGCCATAGGCGCGCTGACCCAGATAAATCTGGTTCATATACACTTCCAGGATCTGGTCCTTGCTGAGGTTTTTCTCGATCTTCCAGGCCAGCAGGACTTCATACGCCTTGCGCTTCAGGGTCTGTTCGCTGGAGAGGAAGAAGTTGCGCGCCACCTGCTGCGTGATGGTCGAGGCGCCTTGCTTGGCGCCGCCCGTCAGGTTGTGCAGGGCCGCGCGGGTAATGCCCAGATAATCGACGCCGCCATGCTCGTAAAAACGGTCATCCTCGATGGCCAGCACGGCTTTCTTCATGACATCGGGGATATCCTTGATGTGCACCATGTTGCGACGCTCTTCGCCGAACTCGCCGATCAATACGCTGTCGGAGGTGAAAATGCGCAGCGGCATCTTCGGTTTGTAATCGGTCAGGGTATCGAGCGCCGGCAGGTTCGGATACGCCATGGCCAGGCCGAATACCACCAGCAATACGCCGACGACGCCCAGGCCCAGGAACGATGCCAGGGCCATCAGCAGGAAGCGTTTGGGTTTGCTGCCCTTCTTGGGCGGTTTCGAGCCAGCGTTGCCGGCGGGGGATGAAGATGTCATGCGTATCGTGTCTTTCAGTAAATTTATGCCGCTCAATTATAAGCGAGCTTGCCGGGGCCGCCGCACGGCTGGGCGCTGGCCTGGAGGACAGGCGTGCGTTGCCGCTACTCTATATAAGCGTGTCTGAGCCTGCTGGCAACCAGGATTTGGTAACAATTATTCTGCGCCAGATCACGGCAGGGCCAGATAAGGGCAGGGTGCCGCAAGCGCGGGCGTGAAATCCGTATACAAGGGCCCGGCGCGGGGGCTAGGATTTCGGATGGCCGCAGCCTTTTCCTTGGGCGGCATATCCCCATGAAAAAGATATCCATACCCAACTTTCTTGGCATCGGCCTGCTTGGCCTCGACATGGCGGACGATGCCGTGCGCGTGGTCGAACTGGGACGCCGGCGCGGCACCGTGGCGTGCCGTCATTGCGGCACAGCCGTGCTGCCGCAGGGAATGATGCTTGAGGGAAATGTCGAGGACAAGACCGGCCTGGCGGCGGCCATCCGCCAGGCTTGCCTGAACAGCGGCAGCGGCTGCACCAGGGTGGCGCTGGCCATGCCGGCCACGGCGCTGATCACGCACGCGATCCGCTTGCCGGCGGGCTTGCCTGACGAGCAACTGGAAATCCTGGTGGAACTGGAGGCGGCGCAATACATGCCGTTTGCGCTGGAAGATGCGCGCCTGGATTTTTTCGTGCTCGGGCCTGCCCCCGCCCTGCAGAACCGGCTTGACAAGGAAGCCGGCGAGATCGACGTGCTGCTGGTGGCGGCGCGGCGCGCCAGCGTGCAGTGCCGTCTCGATGTGGTCAAGGCGGCGGGCTTGCAGGCCGTCATCATGGATAGCGAGGCGCTGGCGCGGCAGGCGGCCCTTATGCAGGGTGGCTGGCAAGCCATGCCCGCTGGCCAGGCGTACCAGGTGGCCTGGGGCCTGGCCTTGCACCGCTTCGCCCGATGAAGGCCGCGGCGCAGCTGGCGCGCATCAATCTCTTGCCGCACCGCCATGCGGCGCGGCGCCGGCGCGCACAGGCACTGCTGTGGCTGCTGGCCGGCGGCGCCTTGCTGGGACTGCTGTTGAGCGTGCTGGCGGGCGCCTGGTTGCAGCACCGCCTGGATAAGCACCTGCAGCGCCAGGACACAGCGCGGCGCGCCATGTGGCAGGCGGAAACCGTGCTGGCCACGGGCCAGCAGGTGCGGCGCGACACGGCCGCGCTGCTGCTGCGCCAGCAAGCGATTGCCGGGTTGCAAGCGCAGCGTCCTGCCTGGGTGCACATGCTGGTGCTGCTGGCGCGGTCGATGCCGGCCGGCGTCGCCCTGCACAGCGTGCGCGAGGAAGCGGCGATGGTGCGGCTGCAGGGGCATGCTGTGTCTCAGGAGCAAGTGGCGGCGCTGCTGCTGGCCCTGGAAGAGGCGGCACCGTGGTCGCGGCCGGAACTGCTGGAAGTGCGCGATGCGGCAGGCGGCACGGCAGGCGTCGCGGTGGCGTGGACGGTGCGGCTGGCGTTGGCAAGCGGTGCCGCGCCAGCGCCGCGACCCTGATCCCGAGGAGACAGAACATGCTGAGCTTGAAGACGGCGTCGCAGTGGCCGCTGCGCGTGCGGTTTGCCTGCGCCACCTTGGCCGGGGTGCTGATGGCCGCCCTGCTGTACCTGGCGTGGCTCGATGGGCTGGTTGCCGCCGTGCAGGTGGCGCAGGGGGAAGAGGCCCGCCTGCGCGCCGGCCTGCTCCTGGCGCAAGCGAGGGTGGGGCAGTTACCGCAATGGCGCTTGCAGCAGCGCCAGGCGGGCGCCGAACTTGCCCGCCTGGAGCAGCAGCTGCCCGACCAGCAGGCGATGGCGGCACTATTGAGTGACATCAATGCGGCAGGCCAGGCGCGCGGCGTGCAGTTTTCCCTCTTCAAGCCCGGTGCCGCCCGGCCGCAGGGGCATTACGTCGCCTTGCCGATCGCCATCCAGCTGCGCGGCGGCTATCACGCCATGGGCGCCTTGCTGGCCGACCTGGCGCGCTTGCCGCGCATCGTCACCGTGCATGAGCTGGTTTTGACCGCAGGCAAGGATCGCCTGCTGACCCTGGATGCCGTGCTGCACGCCTACCGCTTGCCCGACGCGCAAGAGCGGGCGGCGCAAGCGGCACTGGCGCCGAAGCCAGCGGCGCCAGCCCCAGTACCGGCGGCGCTGGCCTGGCAGCCGCTCGTCGACGTGGACGTGCCACCCTACGAGGCCGCCGGCTTTGCCGACCCGTTCGGCGCCTTGCCCGTGGCGCAGGCTGGGCAGCAGCAGGGTGGGGCGGCCGCGCCCGACCTGCGCCGTCCCCGCGAAGCGCTGGAAAGCGTGGCCGTGCCTGCCATGCGCATGGTGGGCAGCGTGCGCCAAGACGGGCGCCTGAGCGCGCTGTTGCTGGCCGGCGAGCGCGTGTACCGCGTGGCCGCCGGCCAGTATCTGGGACCGGACCATGGCCGCGTGACGCAGGTCAGCGAGCAGGCGCTCGAGTACCGGGAAGTGCTGCGCGAACCGGGCGGTGGCTGGCGCGAACGGCGCGGCAGCCTGGCGTTGCAAAAATCGGGTGCCGCCGCCAGGGCCAGCGCGCGGCAGGATGCACCAGCGGAGGAGGCGCCATGAAGCTATGGGGATGGCTGTGCCTGGTCTTGCTGCAGGGCTTTGCCATGGCCCAGGACGCGGCGGTAGTGCCGGGGCCGGCACCGCGCCTGTATGCCGGCGAGAAAATTTCCGTGGATTTCCAGAGCGTGACGGTGCGCGCCGCCCTGCACATCCTGGCCGATGTATCGGGCCACAACATCATCGCCAGCGACAGCGTGACGGGCACCCTGACCATGCGCCTGCGCGACATGCCGTGGGACCAGGCGCTCGATGTCGTGCTGCAAGCGAAGGGCCTGGACATGCGGCGCACGGGCAATGTGCTGTGGGTTGCGCCGCGCGAGGAAATCCTCGCGCGCGAAAAGCTGGAGCTCGAAACGCGCGCGCAGATCGCGGAGCTGGAACCGCTGCAGTCGGCCATCTTCCAGCTCAATTACCAGAAGGCCGAAGCGTTCCGCACGGTATTTGGCCTCGATGCGGGCGAGGGGCGCAGCCGGCTGCTGTCGCGGCGTGGCAGCGTGCTGATCGAGCCGCGCACGAACCAGCTGTTCGTCAGCGACGTGCCGGCGCGCCTGGAGCAGATCCGCCTGCTGATCGCCAGGACGGATATCGCCACGCGGCAAGTCATGATCGAGGCGCGCATCGTCGAGGCGAACGACAGTTTCAGCCGCAACCTGGGCGCGCGCCTGGGTTTTACGGACCAGCGCCTGGCGGCGGGCCAGCTGCCCGGTTTTTCCCTCGGTGGCAGCGGGCGCCGCGCGGCCGTCGGCGGCAGCTACCAGGGCGTGGGCGAGGCGACGGGGCAGGCGGTGGCCGGTGCCGGCGCCTTCGTGCCGAACTCGCAATTCGTCAACTTGCCGGCCGCCAGCATCAATGGCTTGCAGCCGGCCAGTTTCGCCCTGAGCCTGTTTTCGGCGGCCGCCAACCGGTTTTTAAACCTGGAACTGTCCGCGCTGGAAGCGGACGGCAAGGGCAAGATCATTTCCAGTCCCCGCGTGGTGACGGCGGACAAGGTACTGGCGCTGATCGAGCAAGGCATCGAATTGCCCTACCAGGTGGCCACCAGCAGCGGCGCCACCTCGATCACTTTTCGCAAGGCCAATCTGCGCCTGGAAGTGACGCCGCAGATCACGCCCGACGGCAACGTGGTGCTGGAAGTGGATGTCAACAAGGATAGCGTGGGCCAGGAAACGCGTTCCGGCTTTGCCATCGACACCAAGCACGTGCGCACGCAGGTGATGGTGGAAGATGGCGGCACGGTGGTGCTGGGCGGTATTTATCAGCAGTCCGAACGGGGTACGGACAGCAAGGTGCCATTGCTGGGCGACATCCCCGTGCTCGGTGTTTTTTTTCGCAGTACGGGCCGCAGTCAAGAAAAAACCGAACTGATGGTGTTCATTACGCCGAAAATAGTGGCAGATCGGCCTGCAACACGTTAATGTCACATCTTTACGTTTAAGTAACAATGCAGACGAAAGCGGACTGATGGCGACTATGCGGAATTTTTCATTTGGCAACACTTGTTGGAGTAGGGTATCGAATTGGCTGGCCTTGCTGGCGCTGGGCGCCTTGCTGGCCGCATGTGGCGGCGGTGGCGGCGATCCCACCCTGGACGGCGGCGGCAGTGGCGGCGCGACGGGCGGGGTGGCCGCAACGGTCGGCGTCAGTTTGCTCAATGCGAATGGACAGCCCAGCAATACCGTCAGCGCCAACGCTCCCTTGACTGTCCGGGCGCAAGTGCTCGACAAAAATGGCGCAGGCGTCGCCAATGCACTGGTGGCATTCGGCGTGGATGCCTCGCTGGCCACGCTGGTGCCCGGTACCGCCCTGACCGATGCCAAGGGCATCGCCAGCGTGACCATGCGCCCTGCCAGTAACGCTGCCAGCGGTGCGGGCAAGGTGACAGCCAGCGTGACCACTGCCACGGCTACCATCAGCGGCGAAGCCAACTACCAGATTTCTTCCACCGTGACTTCGAAAGCGAGCATCGGCGTCGCCTTGCTGACAGCTTCCGGCAGCGCCAGCAACGCCTTGTCGAGTTCCGCCCCCTTGACGGCGGTGGCCACCATCAAGGACCAGGACGGCAAGCCGTTGCCGGATGCTTTGGTGGTGTTCGCAACGGACAATGCGCTGGCGATCATGTCGCCTTCGGCCGGCACGACCCTGAGCGATGCCAAGGGCGAGGCGCGCGTGATCCTGCGCCCTGTCAGCCTGGCAGTGGGCGGCGCGGGTACCTTGACCGCGGCCGTCGTCATGAATGGCACGACCTCGACCAGCGCCATTAATTATGTCGTGGGCGCAACAACCCTGGCATTTGGCAATATCGTCTTTGAATCGCCTGCGCTGGAGGCGTATGGCTCGACTCAGGTTGCGCTGGACGTGCTGTCTGGCAGCGTGAAATATACGGATCAGAGCCTGGCGGTGAATTTCACTTCTTCCTGCGTGACAGCCGGCAAGGCCACCTTTGCCTCCGTGGTGCAAACGGCCAACGGCAGCGCGCGTGCGGTCTACCGCGATCTTGGTTGTGGCGTCAACGATGTGATCTCGGCTACTGCCAGTGGTGTCTCGGGCAGCCGCAGCGCAGTGCTGCAAATTGCGGCGCCACAAGCGGCATCGATCCAGTTCTATTCAGCTTTGCCGGCAGACAAATCCATCGTCATCAAAGGCGAGGGTGGACTCTTGCGCAGCGAAACGGCCAGCTTGAAATTCCGTGTGTTCGATACCTTCAATAATCCCTTGCCGGGCTTGAAGGTGTCGTTCTCGAAGGCGGATCCGAATGCGGAAGTTGACCTCAATCCCCTGTCCGGCACCACCGATGCCAATGGTGAGGTGACCACCAGCGTCAGTTCCCGCTCCACCCCGTTGTCTTTCCGTATCCGCGCCACGCTCGACGGCAAGGGCGTGTCGACCCTGTCGGACTCCATCGTTGTCTCGACGGGAACGCCAGTGCAGAAAGCGTTCTCGCTGGCCATCAGTGACAGCAACGTCGAAGGCTTGAACGTCGATGCCAACGGCAGCGCGATTTCCGCTTCCGTGACGGTTGCCATGGGTGACAAGTTTGGCAATCCTGTGGCCGATGGCACGCCCGTTGCGTTCCAGAGCAACGTGGGCGTGGTGGGCAGCGCAAGCAAGGGCGGCTGCAACTCAGTCAACGGCGCTTGCTCGGTGGACTTCCGCGCCCAGGAGCCACGCGTACCGACACCGAATACGCCGGCCACCGTCTGCAACGGTCCGCTCGGCAGCAGTGACAGCACCCGTCCTGGCGTCGGCACGATCTGTGCCAGCACCAGCGATGGCAGTGCCGTCCCTATCTTTGCCAAAATCAATTTCTTTATCAGCGGTAGCCGTCCGGCCACGGCTTTCCTGAATGGCGGCGGCGCCTCCTTGCGCACGGATGCGGTGACGGACCTGGGCGTCGTGAGCTGGAATGTGCCGGAAGTCTTTACGTTGCAGATCAATGATGTCAACAATAATCCGATGCCAAGCGGAACAATTGTGGAAGTTGCCAATATCGTGCGTGCCACGAATGGCGGTGTTTCGCCAGCGACCGTGCAAAAGACCTTCCCCAGCGCTTCCAGCCTGCCGCCCATGTATCAGGGGACGAGCCATCTCGTCACGATCACCAGTCCGTCGGGTCAGGCGTGTACTGCCGGTGTGGCGACATTCAATGTCAATATCACCACGCCACATTTACTAACTACCAGCTATCCGTTTAAACTGACGTTCACATGCCAATAATGGAGCCACAGGGCGACAGCTGCAAGACCGGGTTGTCGCCTGAGTGAAATGCAAATAGTGTCCGAAATTTCTAACAGTAATATCTTTCTTGTCGGCCTCATGGGCGCAGGCAAAACCACGATCGGGCGCATCCTGGCCCGCAAGCTGGGCTTGCGCTTTGTCGATTCCGACCACGAAATCGAGGCACGCACGGGAGCGACCATCCCGTGGATCTTTGAAATCGAGGGGGAAGCGAGCTTTCGCCGGCGCGAGGCCGAGGTCATCCGCGACCTGAGCGCCCAGCAAGGCATCGTCATGGCCACCGGCGGCGGCGCCATTCTCAATGCCGACAGCCGCGCCTACCTGAAGGAGCGGGGCACGGTGGTGTACCTGCGCGCCAGTGTCAGCAACATCCTCACGCGCACCAGCCATGACAAGAACCGCCCCCTGCTGCAGACGGCCGACCCGCGCAGGAAGCTGGAAGAATTGACGGCGCAGCGCGAACCCCATTACATGGACGTGGCCGACATTGTGATCGACACGGGCCGTCCTAACGTACAATCGATGGTTCAGACTATCCTGATGCAGCTGGCCAGCCTCGAATGCGAGGCCTCGCCCAACTGCGTCATTCATGCAGAGCCTTCGATGAACGAGCAATCCAAAATGTTGTTGAGCGTAGACCTTGACGAACGCAGCTACCCGATCGCCATCGGTCCCGGCCTGCTGGCCGACGCCGATGCGCTGCTGCGCCATATCAGCGGCCACAAGGTGGCCATCGTCACCAATACCACGGTCGCCCCGCTGTACCTGGGCCGCCTGCAGGCGGCGCTGGCCAGCGATGGCCGCGAAGTGATCAGCATCGTCCTGCCGGACGGCGAAGAATATAAAAACTGGGCCAGCCTGATGCAGATCTTCGACGCGCTGCTGGCCAATAAATGCGACCGCAAGACCACCCTGGTGGCGCTGGGCGGCGGCGTGATCGGCGACCTGACCGGCTATGCGGCAGCGAGCTACATGCGCGGCATCGGCTTTGTGCAGGTGCCCACCACGCTGCTGGCGCAGGTCGATTCCTCCGTCGGCGGCAAGACGGGCATCAACCACCCGCTGGGCAAGAACATGATCGGCGCCTTCTATCAGCCGCGCGCCGTGATCGCCGACACCTCGACCCTGGAAACCCTGCCGGCGCGCGAGCTGTCGGCCGGCCTGGCCGAAGTGATCAAGCATGGCGCCATCATCGACGCTGCCTTCTTCGACTGGATCGAGGCGAACATGCCCAAGCTGATGGCGCGCGACAAGGGCGCGCTCGCGTATGCGATCGCCCGCTCGTGCGAAATCAAGGCTGACGTGGTGCGCCAGGACGAGCGCGAAGGCGGCTTGCGTGCCATCCTGAATTTCGGTCACACCTTCGGCCACGCCATCGAGGCCGGCCTTGGCTATGGCCACTGGCTGCACGGCGAAGCCGTCGGCTGCGGCATGGTGATGGCGGCCGACCTGTCTTGCCGCATGGGCTATATCGACCAGGCTGCCGTCGAGCGCGTGCGCGCGCTGGTGGCCGCCGCCGGCCTGCCCGTGAAAGCGCCGGACCTTGGCGTGGCGCGCTGGCTGGAGCTGATGGAAGTGGACAAGAAGAATGAGGGCGGCGCCATCAAGTTCATCCTCTTGAAACCGTTGGGCAGCCCATGCATCACGGCCGCGCCGCACGAACTGGTGCTGGCCACCCTGGCCGCCGGAGTGCAATAGCCATGACGCCCGAAGACTTCCTTGCCCCCTACGCGGCCCACTCGGCACAGGGCCAGGGACGTCGCTTTGATGAAGCGGCACACGCGTCGCGCAGCCAGTTCCAGCGCGACCGCGACCGCATCATCCATTCCTCGGCCTTCCGCCGCCTCGAATACAAGACCCAGGTCTTCCTCAACCACGAGGGAGATTTGTTCCGCACGCGCCTGACGCACAGCCTGGAAGTGGCGCAGGTGGGGCGTTCGATCGCGCGCAACCTGCGTTTGAACGAAGACCTGGTGGAAGCCATCGCGCTGGCGCATGACCTGGGCCATACGCCGTTCGGCCATGTGGGCCAGGACGTGCTCAATGAATGCATGCGCGAGCACGGCGGCTTCGAGCACAACCTGCAAAGCCTGCGCGTGGTCGATACGCTGGAAGAGCACTACGGCGCCTTCGATGGCCTGAACCTGATGTTCGAGACGCGCGAAGGCATCCTGAAACACTGCTCCTTGGCGCACGCGCGCGAACTGGGACCCGTGGCCCAGCGCTTCATCGACCGTACGCAGCCGACGCTGGAAGCGCAGCTGACCAACCTGGCCGACGAAATCGCCTACAACAGCCACGATATCGACGATGGCCTGCGTTCCGGCCTGATCACCATCGCCCAGCTGGAAGAAGTCGAGTTCTTTGGCCGCCTGTGGCGCGACGTTCAGCAGGCGTTTCCCGGCCTGTCGGGCCGGCGCGCCATCTACGAAACCCTGCGCCGCCTGATCACGGCCCTGGCCGACGACCTGATCGTCACCTCGACGCAGCTGCTCGCCGACGCCGCCCCGCGCGATGTCAACGAAGTGCGCGCCAGTGCCCCGCTGATCCGTTTTTCGGACGCCATGCGCAAGGATGCCACGGATCTGAAACGCTTTTTACGCGCGAACCTGTACCGCCACTACCAGGTCAACCGCATGCGCGTAAAGGCCAGCCGCATCGTGCGCGAACTGTATGACAGCTTCATGGCCGAACCGGCCCTGCTGCCGCCCGATTATCAAATCAATGGTGATGACGTGACGAAGCAGGCGCGCAAGATCGCCGACTACATCGCCGGTATGACGGACCGCTACGCGATCCGCGAACACCGCAGGCTGTATTCTCTGGATGAATTGTAGGCCGGATTAGCGCAGCGTAATCCGACATGTCTGCGCAATACCACCACATTCCGTGCCAACAAGATTGTCGGGTTACGCGCCGGCGCGCTAACCCGACCTGCCACTGTAAGTGGTCATGCGCAGTCTGATGTAGGTCGGATTAGCGCAGCGTAATCCGACATGTCTGCGCGATACCACCACAGTCCGTGCCAACAGGGTTGTCGGGTTACGCGCTGGCGTGCTAACCCGACCTACCACTGCAAGTGGTCATGCGCAGTCTGATGTAGGTCGGATTAGCGCAGCGTAATCCGACATGTCTGCGCGATACCACCACACTCCGTGCCAACAAGGTTGTCGGGTTACGCGCTGGCGCGCTAACCCGACCTACCACTGCAAGTGGTCATGCGCAGTCTGATGTAGGCCGGATTAGCGCAGCGTAATCCGACATGTCTGCGCGATACCATCACAGTCCGTGCCAACAGGGTTGTCGGGTTACGCGCTGGCACGCTAACCCGACCTACCACTGCAAATGGTCATGCGCAGTCTGATGCAGGACGTAATGCGACAACATCGTTGGCGCAGCCCCGTTACTCCGCATTGTCCATCCTGTCAATTGGCATGATCATCTAGGTCTCCACCCGATCACCCCAATACCCGCGCGTCACCTTCTTTTCTATCATGGCAGCAAGTCAACAAGGGCTTGCCGCCCATCGTCAAGGAGAGTGTCATGATTGAATCGCGCCGCAGTTTTTTGCGCGCCTTGCCCGCCATTACCGTCGGGGCGGCCATCGCGCCGCTGCCCGGTAAAGCGGCCACCAAAGGCGAGGGCGGCCAGCGCTGGGCGATGGTGGTCGATGTGCAGAAGTGCATCGGCTGCCAGGCGTGCACCGTCTCCTGCATCATGGAAAACGCCGCGCCGGAGAACAGCTTCCGCACCGTCGTCTCCACCTATGAAGTCAAGGAAGAGAACCGCTGCGGCACCTACATGCTGCCGCGCCTGTGCAACCACTGCGCCAATCCCCCCTGCATTCCCGTCTGTCCCGTTGGTGCGACCTTCCAGCGCAAGGATGGCGTCGTCGTCGTCGATGGCGACCGCTGCGTGGGCTGCGCCTACTGCGTGCAGGCCTGTCCCTACGACGCGCGCTTCATCAACCACGAGACGGGCAAGGCCGACAAATGCACGTTCTGCGCGCACCGCGTCGACGAAGGCTTGCTGCCGGCCTGCGTGGAAACCTGCGTGGGCGGTGCGCGCATCTTCGGCGACCTGAATGATCCGGAAAGCATGGTGCACCAGCTGCTCAGCGAGAACAAGGTGAAGGTGCTCAAACCCGAGCAGGGAACCCAGCCCCACGTGTTTTACCTGGGACTGGACACGCGTTTCGCCGGCCATGTCGAGGGCGAAGCGACTCTTTGGCAACCGAGCAAACACGGGAAATAAACCATGGACAGCCACATCACCGAAATTCTCAACGTCACGCGCGAAGCGGCATGGCTGCCGTGGGCGGTGCAGTATTTTTTCCTCATCGGCCTCAGTTACGGCAGCTTCATGCTGACCCTGCCGTACTTCGTTTTCGGCCGCAAGGCGTATGAACGACTGGGGCGCATCGCGCTGCTGGCGTCCCTCGTCTGCGGCATGACAGCGCCCGTGGCGCTGCTGGCCGACCTGCACGGGCCGGGCCGCTTCTACCATTTCTACATTTATTTCCAGCCGCAGTCGTGGATGTCGTGGGGCTCGTTCTTCATTCCCCTCTACCTCGGTTGCCTGATGCTGTACGCGTGGCTGGCGCTGCGCGTGGACTTCGCCACGCGGGGGCAGGGCAAGGACCGCCTGGCCTTCGCCTACCGCCTGCTGGGACGCGGTGGCGCCGCCTCGCGCAAGGCCATCGTCAGTGCTGCCGCCTTCACCTTGCTGGCCGCCTTTGTCGTGGGCCTGTACACGGGCATGGAAGTGATGGTGGTGCGCGCCCGTCCCCTGTGGTTTACGCCCTTCCTGCCGGCGCAATTTGCTGCCACCGCATTCGTGGGAGCGGTGGGCCTGGCGCTGCTGTTCAACCGCTTCCTGCCGGGCCGCGAGCAGGCGCTGGAAGTGTCGCTGAACCGCGCGCTGGCCCTGTCGCTGGCGCTGGTGCTGGCCCTGGGCGGCGGCTGGCTGTTCGTCAGTCTCTCTGGCGTGAGCGCCAGCCACAGCATGGCGTTCACGCAGGTGGCCGGCATGCCGCAATGGCAGCTCACGGCTGTGTGGGCCGTGCTGTCGTCCATCGTGCCGATGGCGCTGGCCATCTGGCGCCCGGCCACCAGTGGCCTGGTCAACGGCCTGATCGCGCTGCACAGCGCCTGGATGATGCGCTGGACGATTTTTATCGGTGGCCAGACGATCCCGAAGACAGGTGCCGGCCTGTATGACTACCACCTGCCGATGGGGAACGATGGTTTGCTGGGGATCATCGGCACGGCCGGCCTGTGGCTCGCGCTGTTGTTGCTGATGCTGGAATTTTTGCCATGGGCCGGACGCGCTATTGCGATGCGCAGCCGTCCCGCCATGGCCACGCACTAAGGAGAGAATCATGAACGATCACACCACACCAGAACCGCAAGAAGACCGCAGCGCCGAGGAAGAAAAGCGCCGCAAGCTGCTGCGCTACGGCGCCATCGGCGGCGGCCTGGCCGCCTTTGCCGCCAGCTTTTCCACCACGGCCGGCCGCATGGTCGACCACGCGCTGGGCAAGGACAAGCCTGTGCAGAAACTGCATGGAAATTCCCTGCAGCCCGAGTTTTCCGTCGATACGACCACGGGCAAGCTGACGCTCAATCCGGACCAGCAAGTGAGCTACACCATGTGCATGGGCTGCACCACCTTTTGCGGCGTGCGCGTGCGCCTGGATAAAAAAAGCGGCAAGGTGCTGCGCGTGGCGGGCAACCCCTACAGCCCCCTGTCGGCCGATCCGGCGCTGCCATATCAAACCTCGATACGCGACAGTTTTGTGTCGCTCTCGCGCTTCCAGGAAAAGGGCTTGAAGGGCCGCTCGACGGCTTGCGGCCGCGGCAACGGCGTGCTGGAACAGATGGAGTCGCCGTTCCGCGTGCTGGCGCCCATGAAGCGCGTGGGTCCGCGCGGCGGCGGCCAGTGGGAACCGATCGCCTTTGACCAGCTGGTCAAGGAAGTAACAGAGGGCGGCGACCTGTTTGGCGAGGGCCATGTACAGGGACTGCGCGCCTTGCGCGAGCTGGAAAAACCGATCGATCCGGCACAGCCGGAACTGGGCCCGCAAGTCAATCAGGTGGGCCTGATGTGCAGCACCGACGATGGCCGCCTGGCGTTCGGCACGCGCTTTTTCAAGCAGTCGTACGGCAGCCTGAACCTGGTCAACCACGGCTCGTATTGCGGTGGCGCCTACCGCAGCGGCTCGGGCGCCATGTTCGGCGACATGAAGAAAATGCCGCACGCGAAAGTGGACCTGGAAAACACGGAGTTTTGCATCTTTGTCGGCACTGCGCCGGGCAATGCGGGCAACCCGTTCAAGCGCCAGGGCACCCTGATCGCCAAGGCCCGTTCCGGCAAGCGCGAATTCAGCTATGTGGTGGTCGACCCCGTGCTGACGAATGCGGACAGCCTTGCGGCGGGCGACCGCAGCCGCTGGGTGCCGATCAAGCCGGGCACGGACGGCGCGCTGGCCATGGCCATGATACGCTGGATCATCGAGCAGGAACGCTATGACCGCCACTTCCTCGCGCAGCCGAACCTGAAGGTGGCGGAAGCGGCGGGCGAGGCCGCCTGGTGCAACGCCACGCATCTGATCATCAGCCAGAAAGGCCATCCGCGCGACGGCCGCTACCTGCGCGCGTCCGACATCGGCGCGGTGGAACTGCCGGAAGAAGAGCGCTACAATGATGGCGACGCATTTTGCGTGATGGACGCCGCCACGCAGGCGATCGTGCCGCACACTGCGGCCAAGGGCGAGGCGCGCCTGTTCTTCGACGGCCCGCTGGACGTGGCCGGCGCGCCGCTGCACCTGAAGACGGCCATGACGATGCTCAACGAAGAAGCGCAGCGCCACAGCATGGACGAGTATTCGGCCGCCTGCGGTATCGGGCGCGACATCATCGAAGGCCTGGCGCAGGAACTCACCAGCCATGGCAAGCGTGCGGCCGTCAATGCGCACGGCGGCATGATGTCGGGCGCGGGCTTTTATAACGCGTACGCGCTGGTCATGCTCAATACCCTGATCGGCAATTTGAACCGCAAGGGCGGCACCCTCGTCAACGGCGGCAGCTTCAAGGATGCGGGCCCCGGCCCGCGCTACAACCTCGAGAGTTTTGACGGCGAGATCAAGGCGGCGGGCATGCCGATCGGACGCAATGTGCCGTACGAGAAAACCTCGGAATTCAAGCTGAAGAAAGAAGCGGGCAAGGCGTATCCGGCCAGGGCGCCGTGGTATCCGAACGCGCCCGCGCTGGCCACAGAATGGCTGACCAGCGCCATGAACGGCTACCCATACACCTTGAAGGCGCTGATACTGTGGAGCTGCAATCCCGTGTACGGCATCACGGGCTTGCGCGCGCAGATCGGCAAGGAACTGGCCGATCCGACGAAGATTCCGCTGATCGTCGCCATCGACCCCTTCATCAATGAAAGCTCGGCCTTTGCCGATTATCTGCTGCCCGATACCTTGCTGTACGAAAGCTGGGGCTGGGCCGGTGCGTGGGGCGGCATGCCCGTCAAAATGAGTACGGCGCGCTGGCCCGTGGTCGAGCCGCGCGTGCAAAAAACGCCGGACGGCCAGACCATCTGCATGGAATCGTTCTTCATCGCGCTGGCCAAAACGATGGCCTTGCCCGGCTTCGGTCCTGGCGCCTTGCAGGACATGGACGGCCAGCGCTTCCCTCTGCAGCGGGCGGAAGACTGGTATCTGCGCGGCGGCGCCAACATCGCCTGGCAGGGCAAGACGGCCGTGCCGGAAGCGAGCGACGACGACATCGAACTGTCCGGCGTGGCGCGCATCCGCCCCGAACTGGAACGCACCCTGAAGCCGGAAGAGTGGCGCAAGGTAGCCTTCATGCTGGCGCGGGGAGGGCGCTACCAGAGCTATGGCGAAATGTTCGGCCTGCGCCTGCCGCCGCCCGCGAACCCCAAGGCGCCGGTTGCTCCCGTGCCGGTGATGGACGAGACGCCGTATCCGCAGGACTGGTCCACGCACCGTTATTTAAAACCCATGATGCTGTACAACGAGGGCCTGGGCGTGAGCAAGAATAGCCTGAGCGGCAAGCGTTTTCCCGGCACGCCCGCGTGGCGAGTCGCGGCGTTTGCCGACGGCACGCCTGTGCGTAAAACCTATCCCGTCAGCGAGTGGCCGTTCGAGTTGATCAGCTATAAATCGGCGCTGCAAAACTCGTACAGCATCGGCGCGCGGCGCTTGCGCGGTATTCACCCCGACAACCCCGTCGCCGTGCATCCCGACGACGCGGCCCGCTTGAAGCTGCAAAATGGCGATGAAATTGTTTTGGAAACGCCTGGCGGCAAGGCCAGGGCCACGGTGATGCTGCGCCATGGCGTGCAGCGCGGCGTGATCGCCGTCGAACACGGTTTCGGCCACAAGGAACACGGCGCGCGCGCCCACCGCATCGGCAAGCTGCGCCAGCCCGATGAACCGGCCATCGGTGCCGGCATCAATTTGAACGACCTGGGCTTGACGGATCCTAGCCGCGGCGACAAGAACGTGTTTGTCGATCCCGTGTCGGGCACGTCGGTGCGGCAGGGACTGCCGGCGCGGATTATTCGCTGAGAAGCATGTTCGAACCTTTTACCCCAAGGTCGTAACGGCTGGGGGCAGACCCGGTGGGTCTGACCCCGGTTAAATCTCCCCACCCGCCATGAGCAGCCGGGCCACCTCGGCTGCCGAATGCAGACCCAGTTTTTCCATCGTCTTGTGGCGGTGCACCTGCACCGTCTTGTCGCTGATGCCCAGTTCGCGGGCGATGACTTTCGATGCCTTGCCTTCGGCCATCAAGAGCGCCACTTCGCGTTCGCGCGCGGTGAGCCTGGCCAGTGCCGATTGCGCCGTATTCGCGCTGGCGGCGCTGCGGCTTTCTGCCACGCTGCGGGCCACGGCGCGCGTGACGGCGTCCAGCAACACCTGGTCCTTGCAAGGCTTCTCCAGGAAATCGCAGGCGCCCGCCTTCATCGTCTGCACGGCCATGGCCAGGTCGCCGTGGCCACTGAGGAAAATCACGGGCAGCGCGATGGCGTGCCGCGACAGCTCCTGTTGCAGCTCCAGCCCGCTCATCAAAGGCATGCGCACGTCGAGCAGCAAGCAGCCGGGCGCATGGCCCGCGTAGCGCTGCAGGAAGTCGCGCGCCGATTCAAACGTTTCCACTTGCCAGCCGGCCGAATCGAACAGATAGGCCAGCGAGCGGCGCATGGCGGCGTCGTCGTCGACGACAAAGATGATCGCATCGCTTTCGTTCATGGTATGTCCTCTTGTATGTCTGTGGGTGCCGCCATGCCCGTCTCTTCGGGCAGGCGGAACCAGACCGTCAAGCCTGGCGCATCGGCGTTGGCGTGCGCCGACAGGCTGCCGCCGAACGACTCGATGATGCTTTTGCTGAGCGACATGCCCAGGCCCAGGCCTTCGGCTTTGGTGGTGAAAAACGGTTCGAACAATCGCGCCATCTGCGCCGCCTCCAGGCCGCAGCCGGCGTCGCGCACGGCCACCGTGCAGGCGCCGTTTTCACGGTGCAGCAGCACGCCGATGGGGTGTGCGGGATTGTCGCTTTCCACCTGTGCATCGAGCGCATTTTTCAGCAGATTGAGCAGCACCTGCTGCACTTGCTGCGGGTCGGCCAGCACGCGTGCGTCAGGACTGACGCTATCGTGGCGCCAGATGATATTCGCTTGCGGATGGGCCGCGCGGAACAGGGCCACGGCTTGCTCCACGGCGCCGGCCAGGGCGAAGCCGGTGCTGTGCGCGGGACGCTTTTGCGCCATCGCGCGAATGTGCCGGATGATGGCGCCCGCGCGCTCGCTTTGCGTGGCGATTTCCTGCGCGCCGTCGAGCAGTGGCGCCGCCTCCATGCGCCCGGCCGTGATGCGGCGCGCCATGCCGCGCGCGAAATTGCCGATGGCCGCCAGCGGCTGGTTCAATTCGTGCGCGATGGCGCTGGCCATCTCGCCCAAAATCGCCAGGCGCGCCGTGTGGTCAAGCGTGGCCTGGCGCTGGCGTGCCTGCTCTTCCAGCGCGCGCTGCTGGTGCTGCGCCGCGCGCAGCTGCTCCGTGCGCCGGCTGACCAGGTATTCCACGCGCACCGTGTGCACGGCCCAGGCAACGAGCAGGGCCAGCACCAGCAGCATCCAGCCCCAGTAGCGGCGCAGCGCCGTCTCGAACGTCAGCTTGTCCAGGTAGGCGTAGGGGCCGATGCGCAGGTCGCGGAACAGTTCATCGACGATCTGGTAATCGCTGGGCACCGTCCAGCTATAGCCCTCGCTGGTGCGCGGCATGGCCAGCAGGGCCTGCGCCACTTTCTTGGCCAGCGCGGGCGGCGTCTGGCGCAGGGCCACGAAGGGCCAGTCCGGATACAGCCGCGAGGACGTGGCGCAGCGGAAGCCGGGTATCGGGCGCGTGGTGATGACGCGCAGTGCATCGGCCTGCACCTCGCCGCGCGCCACCATCTGTTCGAGCAAACAGGTGCGCACGATGCCCGCATCCATGCGCCCGTCGCGCACGGCGTCGATGATCTGCTGCGAGGGAAAGCCGCTGTAGCGCAGGCTGGCAAAATCGTGCGTGGGATCGACGCCCGCTTCGCGCAGTTCGCGCGCGGCGATCTGGTAGCCGCCAAACGCGTCTGGCGCCACGGCCATCACGTTCTTGCCCGCCAGGTCGGCCAGGTCGTGCAGGGGCGATGCGCTGCGCACGACGATGGCCGAGCCGATGGCCTGGCGCGGCGAATCCGTCCACGGCGATTCCAGGGTGGCGATGCGGCTGGCGCCGTCGCTGTGTTCGAGCGCCACGTAATGGCCGCTGCTGGTGATGGTAAAGGCAATCGCTTGCGACTGCACGGCGCGCGTCAGGCCGGCCTGGTCGTAGTCTGCGAGGATGAAACGGATGCCGGGGATGCTGGCCTGCAGGTGGCGCGTCACATATGACCAGTCTTGCTGCACGGCGTCGCCGCCCTTGTACGCCAGCACGCCGATGCGGACCTCTGGCAGCTCGTCAGCCGCCAGGGCGCCATGCAGACACAGCGCCGCCAGCGCGAACAGTAAAAAGCGCACTAGAACATGCTGCGCTGCGCCGAACGCGCATCGCCGAACAGGTCCAGCAGCAGTTTCTTGATGGGCGCCGGCAGCGGCGCGTCCGCGATCTTCGCGCCGTCGTACCAGACGTGCGTCGCTTCCCCGGTCAGCGCCAGGCGTCGCGCCAGGGTGATGCGGCAGGGGACGATATGCAGCTTGTAGTGCGTGAAGACGTGCACGATGGGCAGCAGCCGCTCCTGCGTTTCGATTGTGCCGAACGGCGCCACGGCGCGCGCCAGCGCCTGCTGGTCGATGTCGCGTGGAGAGTCTGCATCGGCCAGCACGTGGCCGTCGAGTTCGGGCAAGGACAGCAGGCCGCCCCAGATGCCCGAGCCGGGACGCTGCTCCAGCAGCACCTGGCCATTGTCGATGACGACGAGCATGACGGCGTGTTTTTCCGGGCTGGTTTTTTTGGGTTTGCGCACAGGTAAGTCTTTAACCCGATGGGTGGCGTAGGCCACGCAGCGCGGCTGCAAGGGGCAGCGGCCGCAATCGGGGCTGCTGCGCGTGCACAGGGTGGCGCCGAAGTCCATCAAGCCCTGCGTGTAGGCTTCGATACCGGTTTCAGGCAGCAGCGCTTCGGCGCGGCGCCACATGGCTTCCTCGACCCGTTTTTCGCCCGGATAGGCGTCGATGCCGAAGGTGCGCGCGAATACGCGCTTGACGTTGCCGTCCATGATGGCCGCCCGCGTGCCGCTGGAAAACGCGGAGATGGCGGCCGCCGTCGAGCGGCCGATGCCGGGCAGGTCGGCCAGCAGGGCGGGGTCGCTGGGGAACACGCCATCGTATTCGGCCACCACGCGCTGCGCGCACTTGTGCAGATTGCGCGCCCGCGTGTAGTAGCCAAGGCCGCTCCATTGTGCCATCACGTCTTCGACCGGCGCGCTAGCGAGGTCGCGCAGGGTAGGGAAGCGCTCCAGGAAGCGCGCGTAGTAGCCGAGTACCGCCGTGACCTGCGTTTGCTGCAGCATGATTTCGGACAGCCAGATCAGGTAGGCGTCGCGCGTGTTTTGCCATGGCAGCGCGTGGCGGCCATGCTGCTTTTGCCAGGCGATGACGGTGGCGGAAAAAGTCGGGTCGACGTAATTTTCAAATGCGTTATCAAACTGAGTTGCGCCCGTGGCGGGCGAGAGCGGATGCAGCAGACGTTTCATGCAAGGGTTCCAGTGTTCTGTTGTTTATGTTGCGCTCAGCTTGCGCTGGCGGCGCGCAAGGTGGCCAGCAGTTGCGCCAATTGCGCCTTGTCGCGTTCGAGCGCCGCCAGGCTGGCCTCGAAGCCGGCGATTTTCTGTTCCAGGCTGCCCGTGGCGTCATGGATGCGCTGGATCGAGGCAAAGCGCAGTTTCAGCTGTTCCTTGTACTCGACGATCTGCGCTTCGAGCGGCGCCATGATGACTTTCAGCCAGGCGCTGGCGTCATCGTTGGCGGCCGTGAAACTGCGGCGCACGCGCGAGGCGATGGTATCGAAGAATTTTTCCATCAGCACGACGCGGCTGGTGGTGAGCAGGGTCGCCGTGCCGAACTGCTTGTGATACACGGCTTCGATGTCGGCGATTTCCTGGCGGTAGCGGGCCAGCGAAAACGGCATGGGCAAGGCCAGCGCCAGGCCATGTTCGGTGGCGAATTTGCGGTACATCACGTTCATCATTTCCGTGATCTCGGCCGTCTTGCCTTCCGAGCGGTCCAGGTTCTGGCCGATGCGTTCAAAGTACTGGCGCACGGCTTCGCGCAAGCCCGTGAAAAAGCGGCTGCGCTGCATGGCCGCGCGCACGCCATCGATATCGTCGCGCACGATGTCCATGCCCAAACTCGTGTACAGCTCCGTCGACAGGCGCGTGAATACGGCGCGCGTGGCCTGCAGTTTGAACAGGCTGCTGTCGAATTCCTTCTTTTCGATATCCACGCGGCGCATCATGTGCGCGATCACGCTCTGGTTCTTGCCGCGCAGGCTGTGCAGCTCGTGCAGCTGTTCGGCGATGCCGCGCGCGCGCGCCGCCGCCTGCACCTGCTGCGCCGCTTCAATGGCGTCCAGGTCGAACGCCAGCTGGTGCCGGATGATGTCCTTGCGCGCGGGGATCAGGCCCTCGAACAGCGCCGTTTCCAGCGCCTGCAGGCGGCTCTTTTCCAGCAGCGCCGCATCGTGGTTGATCTTGCCTACCAGGGCCTTTTGCGCGGAGACGGGAAACACCTGGCTGGCATCCAATGCCAACAGATGCGCCACGCTGGCCTGCTGGCGTTCAATGGCTTGCGTCACCTCGGCATCGCCGCGCAATTCATCCCACATGCTGTCGATCTTGTTGAGCACCACCAGGCGCCCTGCGCCGGCGCCGATATGGTTGCGCCATACCTCGATGTCGCTGCGCGTGACGCCCGTGTCGGCCGCCAGGATGAACAGCACCGCATGCGCGTTCGGGATCAGGTTCAGGGTCAGTTCCGGCTCCGTGCCGATGGCGTTCAGGCCCGGCGTGTCGAGGATGACCAGGCCCTGTTTCAGCAGCGGATGGGGGAAGTTGATGATGGCGTGGCGCCACATCGAGATTTCCACCTGGCCGTCGTCGTCCAGCATCGACGGCGCGTCCGCATCGTCGGCGTCGTACAGGCCGTAGCGGGCTGCTTCTTCCTGGCTGACTTTCTTGGTCAGGCTGACCTGGCGCAGCGCTTCCTGCATGTCGCCGCCCGCCTCGATGTTCAGCGGCAGGACGCTCCAGGCGGCGGGCAGCTCGCGGTAGTCGCTGGTCGACAGGTTCTGCGCGCGCGTCTCGATGGGCAGCAGGCGGATCGATGGCGGCCAGGCAGCGTCGTACAGCAGTTCGGTGGGGCACATGGTGGTGCGGCCGGCGCCCGAGGGCAGGATGCGCTGGCCGTAGTCGGCAAAGAAGATGGCGTTGATCAGTTCGGATTTGCCGCGCGAGAATTCCGCCACGAAGGCGACAGAGAGACGGTCGTCCAGCAGGCGGGAACCACAGCGCGCCAGGCGCAGCGCGGAGGCGCCGTCGACCAGGCCCGCCGCGCCAGCGGCTTGCCGGTAAGCCTGCAAGGCGGCCTGCACGTCCTGGCGCCATGCGCTGTATTGTTCCAAGTCTCTGACCATCAGGTCCCCTTTATTTTTGACAGTTCACGCAGTAGAACGTGGAACGCTGTCCCTGCACGATTTGCCGGATCGGCGCGCCGCACACGCGGCATGGCTTGTCCGCGCGGTTGTACGTGAAATACGTCTGCTGGAAATAGCCGGATTGGCCATTGACGCCGATGAAGTCGCGCAGGGTACTGCCGCCTTGCACGATGGCTTCCGCCAGCACGTCGCGGATCGCCTGCGCCAGTTTCTCATAGCGTGCCAGGCCGATGCGGCGGGCCGGCGTCTTCGGGTTGATCCCTGCGCGGAACAGGCTTTCGGAACAATAGATATTGCCCACGCCGACGACGATGTCGCCCGCCATCAGCACCTGCTTGATGTTGGTGTTCTTGTTGCGCGTTTTCTCGAACAGCAGCTGGCCCGTGAAGCCGCCTTCCAGCGGTTCCGTGCCCAGGCCGCGCAGCAGTACGTGGCTGTCGAGCGGGCCGTCAGCCTCGTCGTGCCACAGCACGGCGCCGAAACGGCGCGGGTCCGTCATGCGCAGCACGTGCTGCGCGCCATCGGCGTCGTCCACGATCAGGTCGAAATGGTCGTGCTTTTGCGCCTGCGTTCCCGGTGGCAGCACGCGCAAATGGCCCGACATGCCCAGGTGGATGATCAGGGTGCCATGGCGGAAGTGGATCAGCAGGTATTTGCCGCGCCGCCCCGTCAGGCCGATGGTCTGGCCGGACAGCTGTTCGCCCAGGGCAGGAGGAAAGGGCCAGCGCAGGCCGTCGCGGCGCAGCACGACGGAGCGCACGGCGCGCCCTTCGAGATGGGGCGCGACACCGCGCCGTGTGACTTCGACTTCTGGCAATTCTGGCATAGGGCTCGAATGGTTGAAAACCGGGTAAAAAACAGGCGCGTCGCTGGCCGGTGGCTGGCCCGGACACATTGCGCAGCCATGACGTATATATTTCGTTACATACGTGAAGTACGCGATGTACGGGTTGGGCGTAGAATCAAACTTTGCCGTTCAGCCAGGATCAGCCTTTGAAAAACGCTTTCGCCATTGTAACCTTGTCCGCCCTGATGGCTACGCATGCCATGGCGCAGACGCCTGCCGCCCCTGCCGATGCCGCGGCCAGCCCTTCTGTGGCCAGTTCGCCGCAGGCGCCGGAAGCCGTGTCCAAGGATGGGGACAGCGGCGACAAGCTGCCCAAGGTCGAGTTGAGCAGCGACCTGCTGTACAAGCTGACCCGCGCGGAAATGGAATTCAAGAGCGGCCAGTGGCAGGGGCCGTACGTGACGATGATGGTGGCGGCGCAGCAGACGCGCGACCCGCGCCTGGCGCGCCGCGCTTCCGAAATGGCGCTGGCCGCCAAGCAGGGCGGCGAAGCGCTGGCCGCCATCCGCCTGTGGCGCGAGCTGGCGCCCGATTCCGACGAGGCGACGCAGTTTTTCCTCGGCTTTGTCGTCCTGACGGAGAAGATCGACGAAGCGGAGCCGATTTTCGCCCAGCGCCTGGCCAATGCGCCGCAGGGCGCGCGCGGCGTGGCCCTGTTCCAGATGCAGCAGATCCTCGCGCGTTCGAATGACAAGCTGTATGCCTATTCCATGCTCACGCGCCTGGTGGAACCTTACCTGGACATGTTCGAAGCGCACCTGGTGCTGGCGCAGGGCGCCCTGTCGATCGACGAGCGTGACCGCGCCATCCGCGAAGCGAACAAGGCGCTGGCCATCAAGCCCAATTCCGAGCTGGCCGCGCTGACCCTGGCGCAGGTAACGGGCGAGCCCGAGGCGGCAAACAAGGTGCTGGTCGCGTTTTTGCAAAAGAATCCCGATGCCGTCGAAGTGCGCGCCGCCTATGCGCGCCTGCTGGTCGAGCAAAAGCAGCTCGAAGCGGCGCGCGACCAGTTCCTGCTGCTGCTGAAAAGCCAGCCTGACAACGTCGGCGGCCTGTATGCGCTGGGGATCGTGGCGCTGCAGCTGGAAGACACCAAGGGCGCGGAGCAGTATTTCAAGCGCTTCCTGGCCGTGCTGGATAAAAACCCCGGCGACACGCGCGATCCGTTCAAGGCCCTGATGATACTGTCGCAGATCGCCGAGACGCGCGGCGACATGGCCGGCGCCATTGCCTGGCTGGACAAGGTCGACAACAGCGCTTCGGCCGGCTATGTCGATGCGCGTTTGCGGCGCGCCCAGCTGATCGCCCGTGGCGGCAATCTCGATGCAGCGCGCAAGGCATTGACGGAAATCGAGACCTCCGATCCGGCGGTGCAGGCGCAGGTGCTGCTGGTCGATGCGCAATTCCTGCGCGACGCGAACTATCTGCAAAGCGCATTTACGGTGCTGGAAAACGCCTTGCTGCGCTTCCCGAACAACCCCGAGCTGCTGTACGACTACGCCTTGCTGGCCGAACGCCTGGATAAAATGGACCTGATGGAGGCCAGCCTGCGCCGCGTGATGGCGCTGGCACCCGACAACCAGCACGCCTACAACGCGCTTGGCTACTCGCTGGCCGAGCGGGGCATCCGCCTGCCGGAAGCACACGCCCTGATCGAGAAGGCGCTGCAGATGGCGCCGGGCGACCCGTTCATCATGGACAGCATGGGCTGGGTGCAATTCCGCATGGGTAACCTGGCCGCCGCCGAAACGGCCCTGCGCCGCGCCTACGCCGTGCGCAGCGACCCGGAAATCGCCGTCCACCTCGGCGAAGTGCTGTGGCAGAAGGGCGACAAGGACGAAGCGCAAAAGCTGTGGCGCGAAGCGCGCAGCAAGGACCCGAAAAACGACGCGCTGAAAAGCACCTTGGCGCGCTTGAATGTCAGTTTGTGATTGTTAACCCAAGGGCAAATGCCGGGGTCAGACCCTCTGGATCTGACCCCGGGTTTTGCACTTGGGGTGGACTCAAAAAATTTCCCATGTCAAAAAACCTCTTGGCTCTTACCGCCCTTTGCCTGTCCCTCTCGGCCTGCTCAACCCTGACTTCCCCCTTTTCGTCCGTCGCTCCGTCGGGCCAGAGCGTCGCCCCCTACCGCGAGCAGGTCGAACTGACGGGCCGTCTGAACGTCGTCTACCAGAAGAATGACAAGCCGGAATCGGCCACCGTCAATTTCAACTGGCAGCAGACGGCCGAGCGCACGGACGTGACCTTGTATTCGCCCGTCGGCAGCACCCTGGCGACGATCGCCGTCACGCCGCGGGAAGCCGTGCTGACGCAAAGCGGCAAGCCGCCGCGCCGGGCGCCCGACGTCGATGCGCTGAGCGCGCAGATGCTGGGCTGGTCCTTGCCCGTGTCGGGCTTGCGCGACTGGCTGCAGGGCTATGCCGTGGACGCCGATGGCAAGCGTTTCGTCGCTTCGCCGGCCAACGACAGCGTGACGACCAAAGACGGCTGGCGCCTGCGCTATGTGTCGTGGCAAGATGCGTCCGAGACCACCGCGGGCGCCTTGCCCCAACCGCGGCGCATCGATGCCGAACGCAATGCCAGCGCCCAGGCCGATGCCGTGTCGCTGCGCATCGTGCTCGATCCCGCCCCATCCGTACCCGTACCCGCACCATGACCTTGACGACCTTGAACAATTGCCCGGCACCGGCCAAGCTGAACCTCTTTTTGCACGTCAACGGCCGCCGTGCCGATGGCTACCATTTGCTGCAGACGGTGTTCCAGTTGCTCGACCATGGCGACACCTTGCACTTCGCGCTGCGCGACGACACGCTGATTCGCCGCGTGACGGAACTGGCCGGCGTGCCGCAAGAGCAGGACCTGGTCATCCGCGCGGCAAAGCTGCTGCAGGCCGAAGTGCTGCGCCGTACGGGCGCCTTGCCGCGCGGCGTCGATATCGCCATCGACAAGGTGCTGCCCATGGGCGGCGGCCTCGGCGGTGGCTCGTCCGATGCGGCCACGGCACTGATGGCCTTGAACCGGCTGTGGCAAGCGGATTTGACGCGCGAGGAATTGATGGCGCTGGGCTTGCCGCTGGGGGCCGATATTCCGTTTTTCATCTTTGGTGAAAACGCCTTTGCCGAAGGCGTGGGCGAAGCCTTGCAGCCGGTCGCCACGCCCGATTGCTGGTACGTGGTGATCGAGCCGGGCGTGCAAGTGCCCACCGCCGCAATTTTTTGCGCGGAAGGCTTGACGAGGAATACCGAACCCGTCACAATAGCGGACTTTTCCAGGCACCTCGCAGAAGGAAACGATGCGGGCGGGTTTGGCAAGAATGATTTACAGCAAGTGGCATGCAGTCTTTTCAAGCCGGTAGCAGATGCGGTAGAATGGCTGGGTGCTTACGGTGAGGCCAGGATGACTGGTTCCGGTGCTTGTGTATTTAGTGCGTTTGGCAGTCAGGAAGAAGCGGATGCGGTGCTCAGCAATGTGCCACCAGTCTGGGTCGCCTGGAAGGCAAAAGCGCTGGGTCGCCATCCGATGCTCACGATGTTGTAATGAAAAGCAGGCAGCAAAAAAAGATTTTGCTTAGCGTCAAATAGTCGGTATAATACTGGCCAACATGACGGCAAGCAGTCAGTAACGTAGGGGAATCGCCAAGCTGGTTAAGGCACTGGATTTTGATTCCAGCATGCGAAGGTTCGAATCCTTCTTCCCCTGCCACCATTTCACCGTAGTCTGTCGATGCGAAGTTAGCGTCCAGTACGGGAAAAAGCAGATAGGTCGCCACGCGGCATATTCTAAACAATGACTGACCGGGCCTATGCCCGGTTAGTGCTTTTCAAGACTTCTATATCACCTCTTGGGACTCCCATGGCTTACGAAAACCTGATGGTTTTTACCGGCAACGCGAATCCAGCGTTGGCAGAGGGGGTCGCAAAAAACCTCGGCATCCCTCTCGGTAAAGCAAACGTTTCGAAATTCTCCGACGGCGAAGTAATGGTCGAGATTAACGAAAACGTGCGCGGCAAGGATGTTTTTGTTTTGCAATCCACCTGTGCTCCAACCAACGACAGCCTGATGGAAATCATGCTGATGGTTGATGCCTTGAAACGTGCTTCCGCTGGCCGCATCACCGCCGCGATTCCTTACTTCGGCTACGCCCGCCAAGACCGTCGTCCACGCTCCGCGCGTGTGGCGATTTCGGCCAAGGTGGTGGCGAACATGCTGGAAGAAGCCGGTGTCGAGCGCGTCCTGATCATGGACTTGCACGCTGACCAGATTCAAGGTTTCTTCGATATCCCAGTCGACAATATCTACGCTTCGCCAATTTTGCTGGGTGACCTGCAAAAGAAAAACTACCAGGATCTGCTGGTGGTGTCGCCGGACGTCGGCGGTGTGGTACGTGCGCGCGCCCTGGCAAAACGCCTGGGCTGCGACCTGGCCATCATCGACAAGCGTCGTCCAAAAGCGAACGTGTCCGAAGTGATGAACATCATCGGCGAAGTCGAAGGCCGCAACTGCGTGATCATGGATGACATGGTCGATACGGCAGGCACCCTGACCAAGGCTGCCGAAGTGCTCAAAGAGCGCGGCGCGAAAAAAGTCGTGGCGTATTGCACGCACGCGGTGCTGTCGGGCCCGGCGATCGACCGTATTTCGGCTTCGCCACTCGATGAGCTGGTCGTAACGGACACGATTCCCCTGTCCGAAGCGGCCCTGGCCTGCGGCAAGATCCGTCAATTGACGTGCGCGCCTTTGCTGGCCGAGACGTTCAAACGCATCATCAAGGGTGACTCCGTCATCTCGCTGTTCATCGACTGATTCGATCGGCAGTAACAGACGTAATGCCTGCGGCGCGACCGGCTTTTTGCCTGTTGCGCCGCAGTGTTTTAATTTTCGGGGTGTTTTGCACCCCATTTTCGAGGATTCCTGGTCGCGGGCATCCTCATAACACAAGGCGCAAGCCTTGTTCTTCTTGGAGTTTCACATGAAAGTTATCGCATTTAAACGCGAATTGCAAGGTTCCGGAGCGAGCCGCCGCCTGCGCATTTCCGGCCAAACCCCTGGTATCGTCTACGGTGGCGCTGAAGCCCCGGTGCTGATCTCGCTGGATCACAACGCCCTGTACCACGCGTTGAAAAAAGAAGTGTTCCACTCGTCGATCCTGGATCTGGAAATCGACGGCGTTTCCCAGCAAGTTCTGCTGCGCGACTTCCAAGTCCACGCATACAAACAACTGGTTCTGCACGCTGACTTCCAGCGCGTTGACGCATCGCAGCCTATCCACGTGAAAGTGGCTCTGCACTTCATCAACGCTGACGTTTCCCCAGCAGTCAAACTGCACGGCGCGACCATCAGCCACGTTGCCAACGAAATCGAAGTCGCTTGCCTGCCAGGCAAACTGCCAGAATTCATCAACGTTGACCTGTCGAACATCGACGTTGGTCACTCGCTGCACGTAGGCGACCTGGTCCTGCCAGCTGGCGTGACCGCTGTCACCCACGGCGCCAACCTGACCATCGCTACCGCTTCGGTACCGGCTGGCCACGTTGCTGCTGAAGCCGCTGCTGCTGAAGTTGCTGACAAGAAGTAATTTTGCCGCCGCAGCAATGCGGTAGTTGCAAGGAAAAACCCGCCAGGTTCGCCGCGCGGGTTTTTTTCCGCCTGTTTTCACCGATAATGCTTTCTTTTACATTGCAGACACAGCCATGCCCATACGCCTGATCGTCGGCCTCGGCAATCCGGGACCCGAATACGAACAAACCCGCCACAATGCCGGCTTCTGGCTGGTGGACAATCTTGCCAACAGCTTGCCCGGCACGCGTTTGCAGCGCGACTCGCGCTACAACGCCATGATGGCGAAAACGTCGATTGGCGGCAAGGAAGTCTGGCTGCTCGAGCCGCTGACCTTCATGAACCGCTCGGGCCAGTCCGTGGGCGCGCTGGCGCGCTTTTTCAAGATTGCCGCCGATGAAGTGCTGGTAGTGCACGATGAGCTCGACTTGATGCCCGGCATCGCGCGCCTGAAAAAAGGCGGCTCGGCCGGCGGCCACAATGGCTTGAAGGACATCACGGCCGCGCTGGGCACGCAGGATTACTGGCGCTTGCGCCTGGGTATCGGCCACCCGCGCACCCTGAGCATGCAGCAGCAGGTGGCCGATTTCGTGCTGCACCGCCCGCGCCGCGAAGACCAGGAACTGATCGAGCAGGCGATAGCCAAATCCCTGCAAGTCATGCCGCTGATCGTCGAGGGCAAGTTCGAGGCGGCTACCATGAAGCTGCATACGGCCTAGTTATTTGCCTTAGTTATTTCCCGGGCTTGGCTTTGCCGAAGCCGGCCATGATGCTTTTCGCCATCTGCTGCTGGCTGGCCTGGGCGCTGCTGCCTTCGCCCGCATTGGCGGTGATCAGCAAGCCGTCGCCGCTGCCGGGTGCCAGTGCGATCAGCGCGTGCCAGTAGCCGTTCGAACCCAGGTGCGTGAGTACGCGCTGCGGTGCCTGCGGCGGGAAATGCATCACGCCCCAGCCTAGTGCCGCGTTCGTCTCGCCCTGTGCCGTGTGCAGGAACACATACGTTTCTTGCTTGAGCAGCTTGCCCTTGCCTTGCTCGCCTTGCAGTTGATCGAGCGCAAACTTGGCCCAGTCGGCCATGCTCAGGTTAATCTCTCCATCGGGCGCCATCATCAGCGGATTGCCCGCCATCAAGCCGGCGATCGGCTTGCCTTCCTTGTGGCCCAGGTTTTGTCCGCGCACCGTGGCGCCGAAGGCGGCCCGCATGCCCAGCGGGCCGAACACCTCACTTTGCATCAATTCCTCGTAGGTCTTGCCTGTTGCCCGCTCCGCGATGGCGGCGGCGATCATGGCGCCGCTGTTCGAGTAATGCGATTCGCCGCGCGCCGTGGCGATCGGCGCGTCTGCCAGCGCGCGTTGCGCGTATTCCAGGCGCAGCAGCGGCAGCGGGCGCGTATCCGTGTAGGTGGAATTGATCCACGCCTCATCGGGATTGGGCGGCAGGCCGGCGCGGTGCGCCAGCAGGTCCGCCAGGCTGACGTCGCGGTATTCCGCGCGCATGCCAGCGCTCAGCCCAGGCAGCATGCGCGACAGGGGCGCATCCCAGGACAGCACGCCTTTTTCCACCAGGCGCGCGATCAGCGTCGCCGTCATGGCCTTGCCGTTGGAGCCGATATTCCACACATCGTCGGCGCGCACGGCGTCCTTGCCGTCATTGGCCCGCACGCCTGCCTGCGCCTGCGTATCGATCTTGCCGTCGCGGATCACGAGGATGGCCATGGCCGGCACGCTGCTGTCGGCCAGCGCCTGCCGCAGCATGGCGTTCACATCATCGGCGCGGGCGGTGCCGCCGAGCAAAAAGGTGGTGCTGCAAACAAGTGTGGCAAGCAGGGTTTTCATGGTGTCTCCAGTCGATAGGGGTGGTGAGCATGGTAAAATGGTCGCAAAACATGATTTAATTATTGTTTTACGATAATTTATTCTAACGATACTTTGTCTTTTCGTATACTTTTAAATATGCAAAAAAATAATGCGGGGCCAGCTGTACTGAGCCGGCGCGTGCGCCTTGGCGTGAAAAGCTTCTTCGTCGTCTACCTGTTGCTGACGGTGCTGGGCTGGCTGGCACCCGCGCCGGCCGCGCACGGCACCGTGGCGGGCGCAGGCATGTACGAGCTGGTATTGCAGCTGCAGAGTCAGCCATACGCCTTGCTGGCGGCCATGCCCTGGTGGCAACGGGCGCTGGGCCTGGCGCTGGCCTTGCCGGCCCTGCTGGTGCTGGGCGATGCCGTGCGCCAGCTGGGGCGGGTCTTGCGCCAGTTCGAGCAGGGCGTGTACTTTACGCCGCCAGTGGCGGCGTACTTTCGCCGCTTCGCGGCTTGCCTGCTGCTGGGAACGCTCTTGACCCTGCTGGAGCCGACCGTGCGCGGCATGCTGTTCGGCTTGCTGGAAGAGGGGACAAGCCAGTTGCGCCTGGTCATCGATATCACGGGCGGCGATCTGTGGACCTTGCTGCTGTGCTGCGTTTTCTTTGCGCTGGCGCAAATCCTCCACGAAGGCCAGCGCCTGGCCGATGAAAACAGCGGGTTCATCTGATGGGCATCATCGTGCGCCTCGACCTGGTACTGGCCAGGAAAAAAGTGAAATCGAAGGAACTGGCGGCCTTTGTCGGCATCACGGAGCAGAATCTGTCGCTCTTAAAATCGGGCAAGGTACGCGGCGTGCGCTTCGATACCCTGTCAAAAATTTGCGAAATGCTCGAATGCCAGCCCGGCGACATCCTGGAATTCGACGCGTCGCAGCCGGACGACGGCGATAGCGACAGTTAGCGTCAAAGAGGGTGGTTTTTTTGAAGAGTAGGGTGCATAGAGGTACAATTGACCCTTACCAGCATTTATACAGCAAGATTATCCAGAAAACGCCTGTACCGGCCGTTTTTGCACCAGCCGCTTGCCGGCAAAATTGATTATTTAAAGGTTTTCCCATGAGTCTCCAATGCGGTATCGTCGGCTTGCCGAACGTCGGCAAGTCCACCCTGTTCAATGCACTGACGAAAGCCGGCATCCCGGCTGAGAACTACCCGTTCTGCACCATCGAGCCGAACGTCGGCGTCGTCGAAGTGCCGGATCCGCGCATGGATGCGCTTGCCGCCATCGTCAAGCCGGAACGCATGGTCAACGCCATCGTGGAATTCGTCGACATCGCCGGCCTGGTGGCCGGTGCATCGAAGGGCGAGGGCCTGGGCAACCAGTTCCTGTCGCACATCCGCGAGACGGATGCCATCGTCAACGTCGTGCGCTGCTTCGAAGATGACAACGTCATCCACGTGGCCGGCAAGATCAACCCGCTCGACGATATCGAAGTCATCCAGACCGAACTGGCGCTGGCCGACATGGGCACCGTGGAAAAAGCCATCCACCGCGAAAACAAGAAAGCCCGCTCGGGCGACAAGGATGCGGCCAAGCTGCTGGCCATCATGGAACGTATGATGCCTTACCTGAACGACGCCAAACCGGTGCGCGCCATGGGCCTGGACGCCGACGAAATGGAACTGATCAAGCCGCTGTGCCTGATCACGGCCAAGCCGGCCATGTTCGTCGCCAACGTCTCGGACACGGGCTTTACGAATAACCCGCTGCTGGACCAGTTGACGGACTACGCGAAATCGCAGAACGCGCCTATCGTAGCCATCTGCGCCGCGCTGGAAGCGGAAATCGCCGACCTGGACGATGCCGACAAGGGCGCTTTCCTGGCCGACATGGGCATGGAAGAGCCAGGCCTGGACCGCCTGATCCGCGCCGGCTACAAGCTGCTGGGCCTGCAAACCTATTTCACGGCGGGCGTGAAGGAAGTGCGCGCCTGGACCATCCCCGTTGGCGCCACGGCACCGCAAGCGGCAGGCGTGATCCACACCGACTTCGAACGCGGCTTCATCCGCGCGCAAACCATCGCCTATGACGACTTCATCGCCTACAAGGGCGAGGCGGGCGCCAAGGAAGCGGGCAAGATGCGCGCCGAGGGTAAGGAATACGTGGTCAAGGATGGCGACGTGCTGAACTTCCTGTTCAACGTCTAAATTGGGAGTGTTGTTTCATGGCATTTCATTGTGTTTCATGATGCCGAAAAATTCTTGAGTTTTCCCTATGAGAGCCGCGAAATTCGCGGCTTTCTCGTTTCTGATCGTTTCACAATATTTCTTGAGTATTCATGAAAATTGCGGGTACATGGGTGGGTACAATTGCTTGGCATTGCGGGTGTTGGTGGGTACAATCCGGTAACTCATCAATTGCCCGGAGACAAGATGCTGACTGACGCACGCTGCCGAAGCGCCAAACCGATGGAAAAGCTCTACCGGCTGAACGACTACAAGGGCTTGTATCTTGAAATCAAGCCGAGTGGCGTGAAGGCATGGCGCTATCGTTTTAAGCTCGCAGGTAAGGAATCGCTTTTTGCGCTTGGCGACTACCCCAGCGTTGGCCTCGCCGATGCCCGCGAAAAATGCGAAGACGCGCGTAAGTTGGTAAGGCTGGGAGTCAGTCCTGTTCAAAATCGGCAGTTTGAAAAAATTAGGCGTGAGATGGATTCCGCTAATACTTTCGAGGCCGTTGCAAAAGAATGGTTAGCGTTGAAAGATTGGGAGGATGTGACTAAGACGCGACGGTTGGACATGCTTCAGAGAGTAGTCTTCCCGTCAATTGGGAAGTTGCCCGTGCGACAAATTACATCCGCTCATGTACTCGATATTCTCATGAAGACTGTTAAGCGCGGAGCGCCGTCCGTTGCCGCCGAAGCCAAGCGAACGATGTCGTCGGTGTTCGAACTTGCGGTTGCGACGCTGCGCGCCGATACCGACCCGGTGTGGGCGGTGCGTAAATCGTTGCCGCCCAATAAAACCCAGCACAAGCGGGCTTTGTCAGTTGAGGAAATTGGCAAGCTGCTTGTTGATTTTGACGGCCACGGAGGTAATTTCCAGACGATCAATGCATTTCGATTGATGTGGTTGACGCTTACGCGACCTAATGAATCGGTTAAGGCAGAGTGGTCTGAGTTCGATATCGAAAATGCGCTTTGGAAAATTCCAGCGCAGAGGATGAAGGCACGTCGAGAGCACGTGCTACCGTTGCCGACGCAGGCGCTTGACTTGCTGAAGGCTATGAGGCCCGTAACGGGGAATACGAAATTCGTTTTCCCAAATCGAGATGACCGTGCGCGCCCGATGGCCGATGCGGCTTTGCGGCAAGCTTTGAAAAAGCTGGGATGGGCGACCAAATATAGTCCGCATGGGACGCGAACAACTGGCTCTACTCGATTGAATGAAATTGGCTTTCGCCATGATGTTATAGAGGCTCAGCTTGCACATGCGGAGCCAAACGCTGTCCGTCGCGCATACAACCATGCCACCTACTTTGAGGAGAGGCGTGTCATGATGCAAAAATGGGCCGACCTTCTGGATGAGTGGAGAAAACAATGACGAGTTCAATGTCTTTTGGTGGCGAGATAGGTGTTCAGGAAAACGATGTTCTGAGGCGTTTTGTCGAGTTTGTCGAAACAGTTCGTGAGTCGCGCAGGAATCGTGGGGAGTCGGTGATTCTGGGCGCGCAAGTGTTTATCGGGAAGTTGCTTGATCTGCGTCGCTTATATGCTGCCCAGCGCGACCGGGAGTGCAAGATCGATGCGGCTCGAGATCGTATTGTGCTCATTCGGAAGTTGTCGGTGGCGCTTCTTGATGCAATTCATGGGCTTGATGATTTTGAATCGAGTGTCCTGTTTGAATCGCGTGCTTCTTCTGATGTAGTCGAGTGTACTAGGTGGTTGGCAGGGGCAGCTACATCGCTATCTGGCGGTCATTCTATAGGGCGTAAAGGGGATGTGGTGGTTCGCAATCTGGCATCGGAATTCGTGATCATGTGTATTGAGCACGATTGGCTGCCTATTCGCGTCGCCAATTCTGCCGTGACCGAAGCGGCCACTTCGGATCATTGTCGGTGTCTTGCGATGGTGCTTGATGCGTGTGGCCTGTTGGACCAAGTAGCGAGTTCGAAGGACCGGGCTGATCTGTTGCGTACCAAGGCAAGTTCAGCATTACGAAGCTTAAGAAAGGGATTTGACTACGTGGCGGCCCAAAGCGAGGCACAGCGCGAATTCGGCGAATCTTTTCTATACAAAGCGCAGTTCGATGGAAAGACGTTCGTTTCCGTCGTGGATGAAAGCGTTTTTGATACCTGGCTCGACGATGACGTTGATATCGATTCACTTCCAAACTTCATTCCCCCTGGTGCACCAGCCGTCTAGCACGGATACAACTCCCCGTCACGGGCATTAAATGGCCGCTCTAGGCCAGTATTTATTGCCCGTGCTTTCTATCTTTCCCTCTGCCAACATTCTCCCCGGTTTCATTGTCTTTCGGGGAGCGCCATGCGCATTCGTTCATATTCAGATGTTCTAGAAATTCTCGGCATAAGTCGTGTGACGTTGTGGCGTTGGCTGCGTGACGACGGCTCAAATTTCCCACGGCCAGTTTGTTTGGGTAAGCGCAAGCTGGGTTTTGTCCAGAGCGAACTTGATGCGTGGATAGCCGGGAATCGTCGTTCATGAATCAAACTTCCGTTGTGAAAAATTCTTGTGGCCATGGCTCTCCTTGCGCGCATCCAGTATTTACGTATCGGATTTTCAGCGGTGTAACCATGCTTTCGCAAGGTGCTTTCAACGACTTTTTACTTTGCGTGTTGACCGCTCAGCAGATCAAAAATGAATCCCTTTCGAAACTTTGGGGAAGTGTTTTGCGTGCTGAGGTTATTTATCCTCATGGCGCACGTGTCCCATCTGCGGACCTTTTCGCGGCTGAAGCCGCCCTCGCTGCACCTGCGCCTGGAACTGAGTTTGGTTGTCCGATTCGGAAAAATATAGGACAACTTGTCGAGTCTCGTCGCGGTTCAGCCTCGCCGAGTTTCATGGTTATTGACACTCCTAGTACGGCGTCACGGCAAAGCTCGAACGTGCACGCGGTAGCGGGTGCGGGCGAATTTTGCCGTGTGTCCGCTAAAGGCGGACCTGCTCCTCAGAATACTTTAAATTCACAGGAATCTGCGGCATGAAGCGCTCCGTACAAATGAACGATTTAAACCCGGCGATTCGTGCTGTCGATGCAGAAGCTGTTCGTGCCATTTTTTGGTCGCGTGCGTCAATCTCTGCCCGTATTGTTGCCATTAGAGCGGCAGATTTCCCCATAGAGCGCGCCAATAGCGGTCTAATGTCCTTTGATACGGCCGAGCGAGATATCGTTTGGAACGCGCTTCAGAATTTGCTGTGCGAGCTTACTGCTATACAAAAATGCATGTGCGGTGGGCATGCCTCCAACCTGGCAAGTAAGGTACATTGATGCTGGACATGGGGATTCCGTCGCGCATGGCGAACGCCGTGCATCGTCTGTTCGGAGGATTGAACTGCCGCCGTGGCGAAGTGATCGATGCAATTCTAGCCGACGACCAGCGCCTGCCGCTGGCCGATAGTAACGGCATGATGACCGGCCCGGGCGCTATCTCGGTAGCCGCACTGCAGGCCGCGCGCGAGTGCTACGAGGTGTGCTCAAGTCTGCACGATGAGCACGCCATCAAGGCGCGAATTGACGCGATATGCAGTCGTCGCGGCGTCAAGTCGCCAGTGGCTGCAACGATACGCGGCTATATCTCGCGCGCCGCAGATCATGCATGGTGGCGCCGCGCACTGCGCAAGGAATTGATGCGCCGCTTCGAACATACGTCTATTCAGCTGGGCCTGACCTACGTGCGAGCGGATCCGTATGTGAGCCGCGAAACGTGCCTGGCCCAAGCGGCGCAGAACGAGGCAAACCAGAAAGCGCTGGCGGCCGTGACGGCCACCAATGAAAACGGCGACGTCTACAGCCTGGCCGAACTGGCCGAACTGGGTATGGGCAATAAAACGCTTCGCCGCGGCGAATTGATGCTGCGCATTCGCGGCTTTGAAGAGGTAGCCGACAAGATGCGCCACGTAGGCATGTTCTGGACCATAACATGCCCCAGCAAATACCACTCGGTGGGCGGTACGAACGCAAAGTACACGGAATTCGGCAGTCCGACGCCGCGCGCGGCACAGGCGTATCTGGTCAAGGTATGGTCCGCCATCCGTTCCGCGCTGCATCGTCGCGGTATCCAGCCCTACGGCTTCCGCATCGCTGAGCCGCACACGGACGGGTGCCCGCACTGGCACATGCTGCTGTTCGTCGCGCCTGAACACCAGGCCGAGATGGAAGGCGTGATAAATGCCTACGCCATGCGCCAGGATGGCGACGAGCCAGGCGCCATCAAAAACCGCGTCAAGCTGGTACGGATCGAGGCGGGGAAAGGCACGGCGGCGGGCTACATCATCAAGTACGTCTGCAAGAGCATTGACGGCGCAGGCGTGGGCGATCACAAGGCATTCGAGGATGGCCGCACTTACGTCATCGTGCCCGATAAGTTCGACAAAAAGGAATTCACGGCATCTCAGCGCGTCACCTATTGGGCGCAGGTACACGGCATTCGCCAGTTCCAGCAGATCGGTGGCGTGCCGGTGGGCGTATGGCGCGAGTTCCGCCGCCTGTCGGAGGAGTCGGTGCGCAATGCTCCGGAACCTATCCGCGAGGCGTACCAGGCCGCGCAGAAAGTCGAGTCCGAAAATCCCGCCATCGCCCAGCGCGCCGACTTCGCCCGTTTCATATGGGCTATGGGCGGCCCCACGTGTGGCCGCAACACGACGATCAGGCTGGCGACAAGGGAGGAGGACGTTGAGGGGCGATATGAGCAGGTGGAGGCACACAGGCCGGTAGGCGTGTATCTTGCGGCGCAGCCGCATGCGGTCTACGAATCCACCCGCTACCGCTGGACGATAGACCGGGCCGGGGTGGCCCTTGCCGTTCCTCGGACTAGTGTAAATAAGTATACGCAGTCCGCAGAAGCGAGGCCAGCGGCTCAGCCAAAAAATAAAATTGTCTCTTCGCCCTTCGATGCTGGACGAATTTCTGATCGTAATCACGTTCGATGTGCAGAGGTGGACCACATCGCTGTCTACCTGCGGCATCGGAAACGTGCCCCAGGTGCCCCGAGCGTGCATTTGGAATACCTACGCGAAAAATATAGGGACCGCCATGAGGTACCCGTCACAAGCTTGCGCACGCCATCAGTGCATTAAAAATAGCTTCAAAGGTTTAGCAAGCGATTGTGTTTTGTACCGGCGCGCAATCGTGAGAAGTAGCACGCAAGCCGGAAATTATGCAGATAGTTTAGGGGAATAAAAAATGGCGGAATCGAACGTAATGATGAAGATGGACGACAAGAAGGGCCATCAGGCAAGCAAGGCAATGCAGGTGATGGTGAGCGGTCGTATCGAGGGTTCCAAAACCTATGAAGGAAAACGCTACACACAGGTGATCACGCCTGCGGCCGATGTCTATTCGCGGCCGCAGATGGTTGAAATTCGTAGCAAAGTTCGTCTGGGCGATAAGGGCGAGGAAATCTCAGTTCCGTGTGTGTTGGGTGGTTTCCAGCGCAAGCCGTATGAAACGAAGGATAAGCAAACCGGTGAGGTTGTGAAGGTAGTGCCGGTTGAGCATACGCTCGATCTCATCGAAGAGTAGCCGACGCTATTAGATACATGAAAAGAGGAGGTATTTGAATGGACGCAATGACGCCGGAATTTGTTTTGGCTATTGCTGTTGTCGTCATCTTCTCCCTGGGCTGGATTGCCGGGGGGCAGCGGTGACGATCAGCAATCTCGAAATTGAAGCCTTGCAGCGCCTCATTGGTATTCAGACGGCTTGGTCATGGTTTTTTGGCTTCCTTGTTGCAATATTTTTTGATTTTGGGAAATGGCTATTTCGTCGTGTACACACGCATTTTCGCCCAATGCAAGAGAGGAAATTGGAGCAGGAAATGCGGCAGAAGAAAGTTAATTCGGTGACGCCGGGATTTGTCTTTTGGATTGCTGCACTTGTCATCTTGTTCCCGCTGTGGATCACAGGAAGGCTGTCATGACGATGATTAACTACGAAATTGAGATGTTCCAAAATTTCGTTCTGTCCCAGATCGCCGCGTCTTGGTTTGCTGGTTTCCTTGGTGTGATCACTTACAAATTCTATTGGTTGCTGGAATGCTATGAGTCCAAATTTAAATCTGAAATACGGCGAGAGGAGGTTGACGAGTGAAAATTCTTCTTGAATCCATTTGGCCGATTCTGCTATTGACCGCGCTTTTCGTTGGCGGGGTGTATCTCTTCAAGTACATCGTCCACCGCTGCTTCGACCATAAATGAGCGTCTACCAAATCGTTGGCTACTGCCTTACCGCCTTCGGCCTCGGCTATGCAGGCGGGGCTATTCGGCGCATTGCACGTCAGGCGATAGAGTCGCTTGATTAACTCTATGCACTTGTCACATTAAGTATTTGTAGTACTCCCCGGCGTTGCCAAACCGGGGTTTCATTAACGGCTCTCCTGAAAGAGATTTTCACATGAACGCAAATATCAAAAAAGGCCTGGTAGCTGTCGCTGCTTTCGCTGCTTCCGCCACCTCGTTCGCTCAAGCCGCCGATCCTGGCGTCGATGCAATCACCGCGCTGTCGGCTCAGGCTACTACCTACATCACTGCCGCGTTCGCGGTTGCTGTGTTGGTTGCTGGTGGCTTCTGGGGCATCAAGATGATGAAAAAGGCATTCAGTAAAGCCGGTTAAACGGTCTCGCTCCTATAGACCCTTTCGGCCAGCGTTTAGCGACTCTGGCCGTTTTTATGGCAAGTGCAAAAATGGCCTCGTTTAAAAAAATCCTCGCCGTCTCGTTCATATCGGCATCCCTAATTGTCGTGCCGATTCGGAGCGCCCGGGCCATCGTGCCGCTGATTATTCCTTGGCTGCTGGTTGGTTCCAATTTGCTCGTTACCGATCTGGTTGTCGGGCAGGTCGGCTTCTTTGCCGCACTGTTCTGGTGGGACTGTAATAAGTTTGCGCTTAGCGCGCCATGTACGACCAAGACGCCCATTCCCGCCGCTCAGTTGCCCAAGCCTGCCCTCACGGTTAACCTCCAACCAGATGCCAAGCGCGAGAATCCTAATCCTGCTAAGTTCAACGATCCTACACCGGGTAAGCGCGATGTGACGCCTAAGCCGGTCATTGCGGCTTCCGGCAAAGGACCTCCAGCCAGTGCACAGGAAATTCCTGGCGTTCCTGTTGGGCCATCTGATATCGGGGTGCTGACGCAGGCAAATGTTGGAGTCGCTGGTACGGACGCCGGGGTACAGCGCTCTATATACAATGGCTCTTATTCCGCTGGCGGTGTTGTAACCGGGATTTTGGTTGTTCCTCAAAAACTACCCGCATCTCCATTAGCCATTCCCTTTGTTGCTCTGCATGCCACATGTGTGACTAAGGAGGATCAACAGTATCCAGACTGTGTTGGTCCAATCCGGGATACGGAGAGTTATCTTTGGCGCTTAACAGGCGGCAAGTCTGCTACCACTCATGTTATTGAGTGTTGTACTGGCAATGTCTATCGTTATGTCAGCGTCGTTTATTTATTCGATCAAGCTACCAATGTGACTTTGGCTTGTGATCCTGGTTATGTGGATGGGGGGAAGGACGTCAACGGCAACTACCGGTGCAGTCTTACCGACGCTACCAAGGTTAAGAAGCCGTTGGACACCCCCTGCGAGATGCTGTTTGACCCTGCTACCAAGCAGATCATGACCGATCCCGCTAATCCGGGGTGTGCTGGTATGGAGTCCACTTCTAGCCTGAGCGTGCCAGGTTCTGATGGCAAGTCGAGCATCGACGTTAAGGCCAACGCTGGTAACGGATTTGATGTCTGCATTAACAAGGCGAATGGCGGCAAGACTTGTTTTGACACTGGCGTCTACGATCCAGGTACCGGAGGATACGTCATCGTACATACCGCTGTCACGCCACCACCTGATCCGAACAACGGCTTGGGTTGCGGCGGACCCGGTCAGGGTGTTTGTGCGATGGTCGCTAACACTAACGCCGACATGCTGGAAAAGGACGCTGCCTCGCGCGCCAGTGTCGATCAGGCCAACGTGGGCTTAAAGGGGAAGATGGACAACATCGACCCGAATAAATTCCAGTGGTCGTTCATCCCACAGATTCCTACTACCGCCTGCGTCAATCCTTCCCTTCGTAACCCTGTTACCGGAGGCCCTGTCGAAATGGACATCTGTGGAGGCTTCAATAAATTCACGTTCTTTCTTAATGCCGTGCTGGCTATTGCCTGTGTGTATGGGTGTGTTAGGCAGGTACAGAACGCTATTAAGGCATGACCATGATCCGTTTTCTCATTTTTCTCGTCATTGCTCTGGCGACAATATCGGCGTCGGGGCAAACCGTCGCCACTGCTTGCGGTGGTAGTTCGCAACCACGCTGTGAGGTGAATATGACCGCCGATAGTTCCATGATCTCTACCGAAAAGGCATACAAGGACAGCCGTACTTCCTGGGACGACTACTCGAAGTCGTTCATTAATACCAGCATGAGTTTCCGGTGGTCTTTTATCCCTAGCATCCCGACCGCCACCTGCGTTAACCCGAGGCTTGACAATCCGTCGGGCACCGCGTCGGTGGAAATGGATGTGTGTGGACCATTTAATGTGTTTATGACGTTCATCAACGGTGTTCTGGCGTTCTTCTGCCTACTTGGCTGTGTTCAACAAATTCGCGGCGCTCTGGCCGCATAAAAAGGAAGTCCCATGTTCCAGTCAATTTTAGCGTTTATCGGCTTTAACGCTACATCCAACATCGGCATGAAGGTGTGGGCCGTCACCACTCTCGCGCTTATGGTCAGCGTTCTGTGGGCCGCAGGACAGGGCTGTGCGCAGTACGTGTGCGGTCCCGCTATTCAGGCGATCAGCACGTCGCATCCTTCGTTTGCCGTAGGCCTATCGCTTGGGTTCAATCCGACCACTTACGGGCTGGCGAGTTGCTACATGTCCGTCTACACGGCATGCCAGCTCTACATCTACAAGAAACGCACTTTGGATAAATTGGTTTAATCATGACATTTCTCATATTTTTTTTGAGCGGCTTTGTTATTGGTTTTGTTTTCGGCTTGTTCTCGTCTAAGCGCTATTGGAGACCGTGACATGGCCGTCTACGCAATCACCGGAAAGCTCGGAAGCGGCAAGGGCAAGGGCGCGATGAAGTTGTTGCGCGACTACCTGCGCGCTGGCAAGCGCGTTGCGACAAACTGTGACGTGTTCATGGAACATATGATGCCGGGGCAGTCGAAGCAAACTGTTATTCGTGTGCCGGACAAACCCACGTCGGCGGACCTGTACGCCATCGGCTCAGGCAACCGCTTCATCGACTTCGAGCCTGTGCTCAAATACACTTCCAAGGGGTTTGAGTACACGCCGCCCGCGCCGCAGCTTCTCCCCGGTTTCGATGAGTCGCACAACGGAGCGCTGTTCCTCGACGAATGCGCGTCTTGGTTGAATACCCGGGACTTCCAAGCTGGCGGACGTAAGGAGCTGCTGGAATGGGCGATCCATGCACGTAAGTACGGATGGGACGTGTACTTCATCTGCCAGAACATCAGCCAGATTGACAAGCAGTTGCGCGACAGCCTGTTCGAGTACGTGGTGCGCATGAGCCGCCTCGACCGGATGAAAGTGCCGTTTGTTTCAGCCGCCTTCAAGCTGGTCACGGCTGGCTTCAGCGATGGCTCACTGCCCCGCATGCATATCGGCGTGGTGCGTCTTGGCTGCTCTCCGGAAGGCATCGTCGCCGACCGCTGGCACTTCCGAGGCGATGACCTGAACCGCGCCTATAACACCACACAAGTGTTCTCGGACAGCTATCCGCACGCTATCCACTGCTTGCTGCCTAGCTGGCACTTACAGTCCCGTACTGGCATCCGTCCTGGCTTCGTTGGCCCTGTACGTATCCCTCAGGACTATGAACTGCTCGCAGACCGCCCGATCCCTCCCAAACCACCGCACAAGCACATGACCAAGTTTCTCGCAATCGCTCTAATGTTTGGCCTCGTACTCGGGGGGGGAGGTTCCCATGTACTTGGACCGATGTTTTTCACCCCCACTTCCGCCGTGGTCGATGCTGCCAAGCCGGTCAAGTTCTCCGAGACCGTTACCGGCAAAGGGTTTCTCACCAACTCCGGTTCGGTGAGCGTGGTTCTTTCCGATGGCCGTGTTATATCGCCGCTGCGCTTCAAGTCTGGTGTCAGCGGTTGGGAGGCCGAAATCGAGACAGGTCTGTGGGTCAGAGGAGGTGCGCAATGAGACGCTTCCTTTCTGCCCTGATCCTCGCCCCGGTCTTGGCGTTTGCCGCACCTGCTCCTGCTCCGGTTTCATTGAGCTTCGATGCCACGCCGCTGATGGCGTTCGGCGAAGCTATGTTTAAGGCGATCATGCACAGGGACTTCGTGGTATCCCCCGACGTTATCGGAATCGACAAACGAATTACGATCAAAGTAAAGAACATCGACGCCGCCGAGTTGCCACGCTTCGTTGAAGACCTGCTCCTGCGCGAAGGAATTGTGACGACGCTCAAGGGCGGTATCTACTACCTGTCGCTGAGCCGTGAGAGCGGCCCTCAGGATGTCATTGCGAGCCAGCCGCTACCTGCGCACTCGGCTAGTCAGGCATTGAGCTTCACTGGCCCGCAAATCGCGCCCATTGGCATCGATGGTCACGTGGTGCAAGATGCCGCAGGTTTTCAAACGCGGAAAGAAGACGAAGAATCGGAACTTTTTGCTCCCACTCACCGGACCAGCGAATTTGTGAGCGCAGTTGTCGCCGCTGGTTTCGGTGCTAAGGCGGCCATCGTCGCTGGCGAATTGGTGGTGCTTACTGGCTCAAAAGCAGCTGTTTCCAAGATGCTTTCGTTGTGCCGCAGTCTTGACACGCACGCGAAGATGGTCGACGTCTCGGCATCGTGGATTGAAGTCACTAACAGCAGCGGCTCTGGCCGTGGCATTTCATTGGCGGCTTCCTTTCTGGGGGCTAAGCTGGGAGCTTCGCTCGGTACAACTAATTCGGGTTCGGTCATCAGTCTGAAGAACACACGCTTTGAGCTGGTCATCGATGCGCTGAACAGCGATACCCGTTTCAAACAGGTTACGAACAGCCGTCTTGTTGGCTATGACAGGACCAAGCTTAAATTGACGGTGGGTGACAAAACGGCCACTGTTTCCAGTAGTGGCAACGACAATGCAGGCAATCGGGTTCAAAACATTGTGTATACGCCGTCCGGGGTCATCATTGACGCCTTGCCTCGCGTATTGGGGAGCGGAGAGATTAGCCTAGACGTGGATGCGCAGATCAGTAGCTTTAAAGCAAATAGTAGCGGGCTTATAGGGGCCCCGACACTCATCCTGCGCCAGTTGACCACCACTGTAGGTCTTAAAGATGGTGACGTAATGCTGCTGGGCGGATTGCAGGATACCCAGTCGTCGGAATCGAAATCCGGGTTGAGTTTCCTGCCTGCATCCTGGTCCGCTGGGTCGGACAGCAAGACTCAGACCGATCTAGTGCTCGTGGTATCTGCAAAGGTCTTAGAGGACTAGGGTAAATTGTATTGCTATTTGCAACAGCTGCAACAGGCTGATGAACGAACGTTTCATCCCCGTTGGTTGTTGCGATTCTGGGATTATCATAGGATGGTTGAGCGGGGTAATGGCTCAACTAAGTGAGGATGGCAACTCGGCTCAATCACGACTCGCACTCGACTTCTGAGTGTTTATGCGTACATATTTTGGGCTTCGTTCGTCAGGAAACTTTGAAGGCCTTGACCGGTTTTTTTAACGAGAATTTACCGTGAAAAGTCGCTAGTACCTAGCTGTCGGCACTGACACCGACGCGACCAAGGCGATGGAAAATCGTTGCCCCGTACCAATGATCAAAGGAAAAATAATGAAAACAGATGTTCGCCTGACTGATGCCGGTTTCGTCGCCAAGATGGAAGATGGGCGTTGGATCGAGCGCTTCGATTTGCTTGACTTGGCTCATGAGCTACACGCCGCTGGGGTTGCCTCTGACGATGTCTCTTGCGGCGATTGGCGCAAAGGAGAGCATGTTTTGATGTCAGGCCAGCAGGTCGCCTTGAAATTTGAGTTGCGCCGACTTGAGGCGCGCGCATGATTATATTCTTGGATGTTGGCGCTGAAGTCGAGCTGCCCTTCAGGGGCAAACCCGAGCGGCTCTAGCGATCTGAGTGTTTATGCGTGAAAATTCCTCGGTGCCGCTAGTCGATGGAGCGTTGAATATCCTGCGCCGTTTCATCGACGAGAATATACCGCAAACTGCCTCTTAGGACCTAACAATAGATCGCTTGGTAGGAGCCGCGATTTCCATCGAATAGTGACGTAAAGCCAGGAGCGTTTGAGGATGAATTTACAAGAGTTAGCTCATATCGTACCAGTTTATATGAATGCTGGACGACGATACTTTATTCGGATTCAGGATATTCCTGATCCTTGGCGCGACCACTTTACGAAGGCGCTACGTGGTTCAGCGTGTCCGGTGCTGGAAGGCGAGGAAGCGTTGGCGTACGTTTGGGATTGGGAGGCATGGATTGAGGGACGCTGGGCTGCTCGTCCGCCTCCAACTGCCTGAATGTAGGCATTGCGCGCTAGTTTGCAAGCGGCTTGAACGAGGTGATTTGACTAAGAATTTCGTATTGCAGCAGCGATAACTGAATACGCAGAAAGGATTCCGACAATCGAGACAGCGCCTAAAGCTGCTTTTAATCCACCATCTGTGCGGCCTCGCCCAGCAAGCAAAGTAACAGCGCCGAAAGCAAGTGCAAACATCCCCATCCCACCTGCCATAAGGATGGCCGACAAGATTAGGTACCAAGCTGGGCCATCAGTCTGATACTGTACGAATAATGCTGCAGGAAAGTTTACCGCTATGCTAGTGATGGTAAGTACACCAATACGCTTAATCCAAATTCGCATAAAATTCCCTTGTGTTGACAATTTTTCCAATTTGTAAAATTATAAAATAAATCTATGAGCCACCCTTCAATATTTTACAAATATACAACTGCAAGTACTGCTGGTCTCATTCTGGAAAACTCGAAGTTACGTTGGTCAAGCCCGCTAATATTCAATGACATTGGGGAGTTTCAGAGGATGCCGTGTTTTGATCCATCAATGAATGACGCCTATGGATTACTCTCAAGGGAAATAGCCGCCATAGTATTTGATGGCAAAGCGACAAGGGAGGAGTCATTAAAACCCAATGTGAAAATGCTGCTGACCTTGGCTAGGAAGCTTGTTGCTGACGGGATGGCACGCGAGGAGTTGATAGCGCGATTTTCATTGAATAATCCAGGCGCAGACGATCAGGTCGAGTCCACGCTAAGAGGTTACTTTGAGATGCGGAATTCGAAGAAAGTAAGAATTTTATGCCTCTCAACACTGTTCGATAATGCGGTAATGTGGGCGTACTATGCAGATGCAAATTCTGGCTGTGTATTGGGCTTCAGGCATCTTGAAGAGAGGTCAACGCCACTTCTTGAAGCAAAGCCGGTGGCCTATTCAAAAGACCGGCCAGTAGTAGGATCGGGCTTAGATTTTTTGATGTACGAAGAGCAACCTGGGCTAGTGCAAAGAACGATTCAGGCAGTTTGCTACACAAAAGAACAGCAGTGGGCGGCAGAATGTGAGTGGCGTGCAATTGCCTATCGTTCGGACGAAGGGAGTGCGCAGTACAGCGACCTTCTTTTTTACCCTGAAGAACTGGAGTCCGTAACCATAGGTGTGCGTGCAACGCAGGAAACTGAAGAGATGGTTCGGCAGACATTATCTGTAAAGTATCCGAATGCTTGTCTCTATCGGATGGAGGCAGTTTATGGAAAATTAACCCGCCGGAGGCTTCCTTGAGTCTCGTTCGCTACTGCTAAATGCTAGGGGCTTGTCAGCTGTAGACCCGTCGTGAAAATTTGCTCATATAAAGAAAGCGCGCTAGCGGGCCGGTCCTTCGCTTTAGCGGCCTGATCCCCGTTTAGGGGATCACTTGAGGCCTCATGACGCCCCTCCAGGGCGGCAGTCATTGCAAGTGAAATAGCGAGTCATATGTCAACCACATGGCTTAATTGACTTAGTTTGTAGTTCATCTAACGGTCAATGTTAAGCGTGTTTGACAATTTGCTTATTGGCAATATCTGTGGCTCCAACAGGCAAGGTCCTGATGCATTCTATATCGATCAACGTCAGCCTGAATTTGGCCGCTGGTGGATGCCACACTCCGTTTATCATTGGGTGAGGGTCGTCAGGGTCTGTGTAGCCTTGTGGATGTCGTTGGTGCGCAGCAAATAAAGCAAACTTGCACAGTGCAGCTTTTCGATCCGCCAAGACATACTTCAGTTTCTTTTCCGTTACGTCCAAACTCACTAGAAAAACGAAGTTTTCTTCGCTGTCAGCACAGAACGCTTGGCACAGATAGCCATCATCAGTCGGTTTTAGGAATTTTACGTCGAGTACTTCCACTGGTGGCAAGTATGCCTCCAGCTCTTTACCATCAGTTTTGCCTAAAGCATGTTGAATGATGATACGTCCCAACTTTACTGCCGCTGCGTCATTAAGATCAAGATTGATGCTAGGGTTGGTCGAGAAGGCTTGGAGAATTCTATCTTCATCAAAGCCTTGTTGTGGTAACCCTCTAATCCACTCGTATAGCCATTGGAAGCGGTTGGCTCGGAAAGAATCAGAAGTGGTGAACTGAACTGTCGGACTGGTCACACCGATGCTTTTAACATCGTTCAATGCCGCCTGAACAGTTTTGAAGATTTTTGGTCCGCCGCGCGCTACTTCAAGCAAGTTAGAAAAATGGGACGGAAGCGGCGCTGCGAGCTGAAACTCAACTATCCATACGCTGCCGTTCTGAGATGGACGCTCAATCACGGATGCGCCAGTAATCGCGCCCACATGTCGCATCGAAAAAGCCTGTCCAAGTTCCATGATTTTTCTCCAAACGCAGTTAATGTGAGTTCATAGTATACGTATTGAGCCTTCAAAACAATAGTTTTGTTGTTGTGAAAATGCATCTTTGATGGTTTCCTGCTGAGTGGAGTGTAATATTTGCAATTCTTATCAGGTAGCGCTCGTGGTAGACTGCGGCTAGTCAGATGTAGTTGTGCAGCCTTGGCAAAAGTGGGTATGCTGGTGAGTACAAAAGGGGGTGTTATGTATATTATGCAATATAATCAATGACATATGCTATAACTTCCTGTTCAACGTCTAACTCCGACCCGCTCCACTACGGAATCGCCACGAACCCTGCAAGTCATTGATTTGCAGGGTTTTTTATTGCCTGCATGGCCAAGCGAGCAAGCAGGACGGTTGCGGCTGTCCTGTTTTTTGCGATATAATGAGAATAATTCTCATTTATATGTATGTGCCGCTTCTTGCCGGCCGTCGACGACAGGAAGGGTATCGTGAGCACCGCCGAGTTAGCCCTAATGGCGCGCGCCTGTCCGCCGACCTGTATCACAGCGAGGACCGCACGGATGGCTTGAACCGGGGCGTCAACCTGGCCCCCGGCTTGCCCGTGCCGCGTCCGCCGAAAGCGCAAACCCTGCTCAATCCCAGTTGGGCGTTCTACGATACCAAGGACAAGGGCGCCATGCTGCGCGGCGAACTGGACGTGAACGAACAAGTGATGGCCTACGCCGCCGTCGGCGCCAGCCAGGCTGACTACCAGTCGACGGGCGCCTATCTGATCCAGGTATTCAACACGGCCGGCGACTACCGCACCAACGTGGCCGACCTGGGCTTCGACGTGGAAAAGCAGTCGGCGGAGCTGGGCTTGCGCGGCAAGCTGCGCACGGGGGCGATCGGCCATCAATGGGCCGTGAACGCCACGTATTACCACCACACGGACAAGCAGTACGGATGCCGCAATACCCTGGCGAAAGACTGGATCACGAATATCTATCACCCCGTCTGGAGTCCGGCGACGCGCTTCGAGGCGCCGCAAATTTCCAAGGCGGAACTGCGCCTGGCCAGCGTTGGCCTGGTCGACACGCTGTCCTTTGCGCAAGACACCGTGCAGCTGACGGTGGGCTGGCGCCGCCAGGAAGTGCTCAGCGACAGCTTCAACATCAGGACGGGGGCGCGGACCTCGCGCTACGACGAAAGCGCCACCACGCCGGCCGTCGCCCTGCTGGTCAAGGCCAGCAAGACTATCTCGCTGTACGGCAATTACATCGAAGGCTTGAGCCAGGGTGCCACGGCGCCGTTGACGGCGGCCAATGCGGGCGAGGTCTTCGCGCCCTACAAGTCGAAGCAGGCCGAGCTTGGCGTCAAGGTCGACCTGGGCGAGTTCGCGCATACGCTTAGCGTATATGAAATCAAGCGCCCCAGCAGCTATGTCGATCCGCTCAGCAATGTCTTTTCCTTTGGCGGCGAGCAGCGCAACCGTGGCGTCGACTGGGGCTTCTTTGGTTCCCCCTTGCGCGACGTGCGCCTGATGGGCGGCGTGGCCTATGTCGATCCGGTATTGAGCAAGACGGTGGGCGGCATGAACCAGGGCAGGCAGGCAACGGGCGTGCCCAAGCTGCAAGCCAAGCTGGGCGTGGAGTGGGATACGCCCGCCATCCCCGGCGTGACCCTGACGGCGAATGCGACGGCGGCATCGAAGCAATATATCAATGCCGAGAACTCGCTGTCCGTACCGGGCCGCACCGTGTTTGACCTGGGCGCCCGCTATGCCACCAGTGTGGCGGGCCGGCCGCTGACTGTGCGCGCCAGCGTGACGAACGTCGGCAACAAGGCGTATTGGGCGCTGCCGCAATGGACCAGTCTGGGCCTGGGCGCGCCGCGCACCGTCATGCTGTCGGCCACGACGGCGTTTTAAGCCAGCTTGCCGCTACTCGTCCGTCCCCCGCGCCGGCAGGCTGGAGCGGCGCCACGTCCACAGCAGCCCGATGCCGGCCGAGGTGCCGCTGTTCTGGCGTAGCAGGGGGCTGGCACGGTTGGCGGAGCCTGTGTAGTTGTCGTAGCGCAGGAAGGCAAAGGCGCGCCAGTCCGGGTGCAGCAAGTATGCACCGCCGAGGCCCAGGCGGGTAAGCATCAGTCCGCTTTTTGCCGCATACGCCGGGCGTTGATCGGTGGCAAAGGCGGGGGCCACACCATAAAAGTAATCGTTGATGGAAGCATTGCCCAGCACGGCGCCCAGGCTGGCGTCCACATGCCATGCCTGGCCTGCATCGTTCAGGCGGTAGATCAGGCGCGGCTCGAACGTGGCGCCCTGGCGCCGCAGACCGCCGCGCGCTTCGATGACGGCGCGCAAGGGCAGTTCCAGGCTCAGGCGGCCCTGCGGCGTCGGTTCGGCCAGCTTGATTTTCAGGCGCGGGCCAAATTCCACCAGGGTGCCCAGGTCCGGCATGCCGCGCCGGGCTGGCACGTCGCTGGAGCGGGCCGGCAGGGACAGGGCGAAACCGATGTCGCCATCAAGACGGTCCGTATTGAGCAGGCGCGCGCCCACGCCGGAGCGGTCGGCGCGCAGCACGTCGCCGCGATAAATCAGGAAGGGCAGGGCCAAGGTGCGCGTCGAGCGCTCGCTGGCGCCCGGATAGGCAGGGGTGACGGCCGTGCCGCCGAAGACACCCGCCTCCCACAATGGCAAAGCGGGCAAGGCTGGCGCGGCACCCCACGCGGGCGCCATGCAGGCGAGGAAAACAGGTGCTGCCAACAGTGTGCGTGCGATGCGCATCGGCGAACTCCCATGACAGTGGCGAAGGAAAGTGGCTAAGGACAGTAGCTAAGGTTGCGGGCCGCAAGGCTTGCCCACCGGCAACGACTCGATATCGGCGAACGCGCCCAGCGCCCGCGACCCGTGCCAGCCCGGTTCATTGCGCACGGCCAGCGCTTCGGCCGTCTTGCCCTGGCGCTGGTACAGGTCGATCAGCGCCTTGTAGCTGAGGGCGCTCGATTGCCGGCCCTGCTTTGCCAGCGCGATGGCGCTACGGAAATGGAATGCTGCCGCCTCGTAGCGGCAAGCGGCGCTGGCGGCGCGTCCCGCCGCGTGGTGCAAACGGGCTTGCCAGGCGGCGTCTCCATGGCCCAGCTCGGCATTTTGCGCAGCGTCGGCGTAGGCGCGCATGGCTTGCGCCCAGTCGCCCTGGCTGGCCGATTCGCGGCCGAACTGCTCCTGCTGCGCCGCCGTGCGCAGTTCCACCTGCGTACCGCAGGCAGTGAGCAATATCGATACAAGCGTGAAAACGAAGCCAGGCCGCATGGTCAGGGGCAGGAGTGTGGAGATGGCGCCACTGTAGCGCACGGACGGGCGCGCACGTTTGCGCGATACGCATGAATTGGGGAAATCCTGGGCATGGATGACATATAATTTGCACACGACTTTGTTATCTTTGCCCTATCACCAAACAGGAGCACCATGTTTTCACGCCAATTCCATTCTTGTGTACAGCTGATGCTGGCCACCGTGCTGACGGGCTTTATCGCCACCGCTCCCGCGCGCGCGCAGCAAGCGGCCGTCAAATTGCCGAACGTGGTGATCCTGGCCACGGGCGGCACCATCGCCGGCAGCGGCGCCGACAGCACTACCACCGTGGGCTACACCTCGGCCACCGTGGGCGTCGAGCGGCTGATCGCCGCCGTGCCGGAACTCAAGAAAGTGGCTAACGTGACGGGCGAGCAAGTGTTCCAGATCGCCAGCGAAAGCATGGGCAACACCCACTGGCTGACCCTGGCCAAGCGCATCAACGTGCTGCTGGCCTTGCCCGACGTCGATGGCGTGGTCGTTACGCACGGCACGGACACCATCGAAGAGACGGCATATTTCCTGAACCTGACCGTGAAAAGCCACAAACCGGTCGTTGTCGTGGGCGCCATGCGTCCATCGACAGCCATTTCCGCCGACGGCCCCATCAACCTGTACAACGCCGTCATGCTGGCAGGCAGCAAGGAAGCCGTGGGCAAGGGCGTGCTGGTGGCCTTGAACGACCAGATCAACGCGGCGCGCGAAGTGACGAAAACCAACACCTCGACCACCGACACCTTCAAGTCGCCGGAACTGGGCATGCTCGGCTACATCCAGGGCAGCAAGGCTTTCTTTTACCGCCAGTCGACGCGCAAGCACACCTTGGAATCGGAATTTGACATCAGCAAGCTCGATGCCTTGCCGCAAGTCGACATCGTGTACGGCTATGCGAATATGAACCGGGTCGGCATGGACGCCTTCATTGCCGCCGGCGCCAAGGGCATCATCCACGCGGGCGTGGGCGATGGCAGCGTGGCCGCGCAAATGAAGCCGGCCCTGGTGGAAGCGCGCCAGAAAGGCGTGCTGATCGTGCGCTCGAGCCGCGTCGGCCAGGGCATCGTGGCGCGCAATGGCGAAGCCAACGACGATGAACTCGATAGTGTTGTCTCCGACACCTTGAACCCGCAAAAAGCCCGCATCCTGCTGATGCTGGCCTTGACCAAGACCAACAGCACGCAAGAAATCCAGCGCATCTTCTACACTTATTGATGCTTGTTGCGCCAGGCCAGCCACACGGGCTGGGCCTGGCGGATTTACGCTTGCCCGCTTTGCTGCCATACTTCGCTTCTGAATAATTTCCTGGCAGAAGCTGCGATACTGCCCCGGCCCATGGCTATCCTGTCCGACATCATTTTGTACCCCATCAAATCCTGCGCCGGCATCCACTTGCGCGAGGCGGTCCTGACGCATTCGGGTCTGATGAGCGAACAGGTGTTTGACCGCGAGTGGATGGTGGTCGATGCGCAGGGGCGCTTCCTGACCCAGCGCGAATATCCGCGCATGGCGCTGATCGTGCCGCGCATCAAGGCCACCACCCTGGAACTGCGCGCGCCCGGCATGTTGCGCCTGGAAATCGAACTGGGCTTGCCCCATCCGCAGCTGGCGCCGATGCTCGACGTGCAAGTGTGGGACGATACCGTGCGCGCCTATGACTGCGACGACGTCACGGCCACCTGGTTTTCGCAGGCCATCGGCGTGCCGTGCCGGCTCGCGCGTTTCCATCCGGACGTGGTGCGCGCCACCAGCACCACCTGGACGGATGGCGTTGCTGCCGGGACCATGTTTGCCGATGGCTACCCGGTGCTGCTCGCGGGCAGCGCCTCGCTCGACGATGTCAATGAGAAACTACGCGCCGCCGGCCGCGAGCCGCTGCCGATGAACCGCTTCCGTCCCAACCTGGTCATCGGCGACATCGGCGCCTTCGAGGAAGACTACGCCGACTTCCTGCAGTTCGGCGCCACCACATTAAAACCCGTCAAGCCATGCTCGCGCTGCCCGATTCCCTCGGTCGACCAGGCCACCGGCGTGCCGGGACCGGACCCGCTCGACGTCATGCAAAGCTACCGGGCCAAACCCGAGCTCGATGGCGCCATCTGCTTTGGCATGAATGCCATCGTCACGGCCGGTGGGGATGAGCGTATCGTGGTGGGGCAGGAAATCGGTTTCGAACTGGCATTTTAAGCGCGGCGCCCGCACAGAAGGGTTTAAGTTTCTATGAATCAAGCAATACCGCCAGAGCCAGGCCAGCAGGAGAGCGATGCCGCCTCGCCGGCCCAGCGCATTGCCAGCCTCGAAGCCGAGAACCAGGCCTTGCGCGCCCGCATGGCCTTCCTGCTCGAGCAGGTCGAGCGCAACCACGACATCATGTGCCGCCACCAGGCGTTCGACCTGGAAATTGTCGGCGCGTCCACCTTTCCCGAATTGATCGGCACCATCTTCCGCACCTTGCCCGTGATTTCCGACCTCGACGGCGTCACCCTGAGCCTGCTCGACGAGGATGACGATATCGTGCTGGTGATGGAAAAGCTGGGCGTCGACTTCAGCGCCTTCCCGCAGCTGCTGTTCGTGCACGCAGTGGCGCAGCTGGGCTTTGCGCCGCCAGTGCCAGCGGCCGATGGCGAAGCGTCCTTGCCGCCGCTGCCGCTGCTGGGGCCGTTCGATGCTGCCGTGCATGGCCCGCGCTTTCCGGAAATCCACGGCCCCCTGCGCAGCGTGGCCCTGGTGCCCTTGCTGCGCAACAAGCGCCTGATCGGCAGCCTGAATCTGGCCAGCAGCGACGCCGCGCGCTTTACGCCCGTGCTGGGCACGGATTTCATCAAGCACATGGCGTCCATCATCGCCATCTGCCTGGAAAACGTGATCAGCAATGAAATGCTCAAGTACATCGGCCTGACCGACTCCTTGACGGGCGTCTACAACCGGCGCTATATCGACCGGCGTTTGCTGGAAGAAATCGCCCGCGCGCGGCGCCAGAATTATTGCATTTCATGCATGTATATCGACATCGACCATTTCAAGCTGGTCAATGACACCCATGGACACCAGGGCGGCGATGAAGTGCTGCGCGAAGTGGCCATGCGCATCCGCAAGGAATTGCGCCGCTCCGATGCGCTGGGACGCTTTGGCGGCGAGGAATTCGTCGTGCTGCTGATCGATGCCGACCTGGCCAGCGCCACGTTCGTGGCCGAACGCATCCGCGCCAGTATCGCCGGCACCATGTTCGACTTGCCCGGCAGCGCGCAGGCGTGGGTCAGCGTGTCGATCGGCGTGGCCAGCCTTGAAGCGGACGCGGCGCTGCTGCCCATCGAAGCGGTGGCGCAGCAACTGGTGGCGCATGCCGACCAGGCCCTGTACCAGGCCAAGGCGGATGGGCGCAACAAGGTTGTCAGCTGGCAGGCAGCGGCACAGTGATTATTTAAGAAGCAAGGTTTCCGCTTTTGCCACGGCATCGGCACTGCCGCGCAGCACCACCACGTCGCCGCTGGCCAGCTGCGTCTCTGGCGTGACTTCCAGGCGGCCCCGGCCGCGGCGGATGGCCGTCACAAAAGCGCCGCATCCTGCCACGTCGAGGGTGCTCAGGGGCAGGCCCACGCAATGCGCGTCCTCGCCCACGGTGACGGTATGCAGGCGTTCCAGCTCGGCCTCGTCGCCGGCGTCGCTGGCGCCGTGGAAATAGCCGCGCAGCGAGGCGTAGCGTTCCTCGCGCGCCGCCTGCACGCGGTGCACCACGCGGCGCAGGGGCACGCCCATCATGATCAGCGCGTGCGAAGCGAGCATCAGGCTGCCTTCCATCAATTCCGGTACCACTTCGGCCGCACCCGCGTTTTTCAGCAGGTCGAGGTCGCTGTCGTCATGGCTGCGCACGATGACGGGCAGAGTCGGCGCCATCTCATTGAGCAAATGCAGTAGGCGCAGCGCCGACGGCGTGTTCGCATAGGTGATCACCACGGCGCTGGCCCGGTAGATACCGGCCGCCACCAGGCTTTCGCGCCGCCCCGCGTCGCCGTAGGAGACGTGCGCGCCGGCCAGCTGCGCTTCCTGCACCCGTTCCGGATCCAGGTCCAGCGCGTGGTATTCGATCTTTTCTTCCGCCAGCAGGGTGGCCAGGCTTTGCCCGCTGCGGCCGAAACCGGCGATCAGCACGTGCTTTTGCGAGGCCATGGTGCGCGTGGCAATCTTCGTCAGCGCCAGCGATTGCATCATCCAGTCATTGGCCGCCAGTTTCATGACGATGGCGTCGGACTTGGCGATGAGGAAGGGCGCCACCAGCATCGACAGCACCATCGAGGCCAGCACCACCTGTACGACGAACGGGTCCATCAGCTTGATGCCGCCTGCCAGGTTCAGCAGCACAAAGCCGAATTCGCCTGCCTGCGCCAGTCCCAGCCCCGTGCGCAGGGCCACGCCGTTGCTGGAGCCGAACAGCCGCGCCAGGCCGGCGATCAGGGCAAATTTCAGCAAGACGGGGCCGCACAGCAGCAGCAGGACGAGCCACCAGTTTTCAAACACCACGCGGATATTGAGCAGCATGCCGACGGTGATGAAGAACAGGCCCAGCAGCACGTCGCGGAACGGCTTGATGTCTTCTTCCACCTGGTGCTTGAATTCCGTCTCGGAAATGAGCATGCCCGCCACGAAAGCCCCCAGGGCCAGCGACAGGCCGGCCCGCTCCGTGATCCATGCCGCGCCCAGGGTGATCAGCAGCAGGTTGAGCATGAACAATTCCTGCGAGCGGCGCTTGGCGACGATGGTCAGCCAGCCGCGCACCAGCTTCTGGCCGATGAACAGTAGCAGGATCAGCACGACCAGCGCCTTGCCGCCCGCCCAGGCCAGGGTTTCGGCCAGGTTGTCGGAGTCGCGGGTGAGGGCGGGAATCAGGATCAGCAGGGGCACCACGGCCAGGTCCTGGAACAGCAGGATGCCGATGATCTTGCGGCCGTGTTCGCTTTCCAGTTCCAGCCGCTCCGTGAGCATTTTCGAGACGATGGCCGTCGACGACATGGCCAGCGCGCCGCCGAGGGCGAACGCGGCCTGCCAGCTCAGGTGGATGTAGGCTGACAGGTAGCGCCCGACGAACCAGCCGAAGACGATGGTGGCGACGATGGTGGTGACCACCTGCGCCATGCCGAGGCCGAAGACGATGCGCCGCATGGCGAGGAATTTGGGTAGAGAAAATTCCAGTCCGATGGAAAACATCAGGAAGACGACGCCGAACTCGGCCAGGGTATGGCTCGCTTCGTTTTCCGCCGCCAGGCCCAGCGCATGGGGCCCGATGACAATGCCGACGGCCAGGTAGCCCAGCATGGGCGGCAAATGCAACATTCTGAAAGCGACCACGCCCAGTACGGCGCTGCCGAGTAACATCAGGGTCAGTTCAAGCGAGGAAAACATGGGTTGCCCGGGGAGCTCAGTGGAAATCGTTGTTTGTTGCGACTGGCAAGTTTTTTGCTTTCCTAATTCGTTTATACTTTGGGCATGAGTGTAACCCATGAAAAAACAATGCTGAAAGCTTTTGATCGAATTGACATGAAAGCGACAAGCGAGCGCGCTGTCGCGCTGGCCCGCACCACCTTGCAGATCGAGTCCGACGCCATCAATGCGCTGCATGCGCGCCTGGAAACGGACGACAGCGTCGGCCGCGCCGTGGCGATGTTGCTGGAGTGTAAAGGACGTGTCGTCGTTTCCGGTATCGGCAAGTCCGGCCACATCGCGCGCAAGATTGCCGCCACCCTCTCGTCCACCGGCACGCCGGCCCTGTTCGTGCATCCGGCCGAAGCGGCCCATGGCGACCTGGGCATGGTCACCTCGGACGATGCCTTTATTGCCATATCGTACTCTGGCGAATCGTCGGAACTGATGGCCATCATGCCTGTCGTCAAGCGCATGGGTGGCATGCTGATCGCCATGACGGGCAAACCGAACTCCAGCCTGGCCCAGTTGGCCGACGTGCATCTGGATATCTCCGTTGAGAAAGAAGCCTGCCCGCTGAACCTGGCGCCGACGGCCAGCACCACCGTCACGCTGGCGCTGGGCGACGCGATTGCCGTCGCCTTGCTGGACTTGCGCGGCTTCAAGGAAGAAGATTTTGCCCGCTCGCATCCGGGCGGCGCCCTGGGCCGCCGCCTGCTGACCCACGTGCATGACGTCATGCGCAGCGGCGAGCAGGTGCCGAAGGTGCCCGTCGAGGCGTCGCTGCTGCAGGCGCTGGAAGAAATGACGAAGAAGGGCATGGGCATGACGGCCGTCGTCGATGCGGACAACCGTCCCGTGGGCGTGTTTACGGATGGCGACCTGCGCCGCATGTTCGAGCGCGTGCAGGATTTCACGAAAGTGGCGATCCGCGACGTCATGCATGCGCAGCCGCGCAGCATCGCGCCCGAACGCCTGGCCGTCGATGCCGTGGCCGTGATGGAGCAGTACCGCATCAACCAGATGCTGGTGGTCGATGCCGACGGCAAGCTGGTCGGTGCGCTGCATATCCATGACCTGACGCAAGCGAAGGTGATCTGATGGACAGCGTGGCGGACAACCTGGCGCGCGCGGCCAAGGTCAAACTGATGATTTTTGATGTCGACGGCGTGCTCACCGACGGCAGCCTGCATTTCGGCCCGGACGGCGAAATGATGAAAACGTTTAATGTGTATGATGGCCTGGGCATCAAACTGCTGCAGGAATCGGGCGTGCAGACGGCCATCATCAGCGCGCGCCGTTCGCCCATCACGGCGCGTCGCGCGCAGGACCTGGGCATTACCCATGTGCACCAGGGCGGCCATGACAAGCTGACGCCGTTCCGCGAACTGCTGGCGCTGACGGGCTTGACGGAAGAGCAATGCGGCTATATCGGCGACGATGTCATCGATGCGCCCATCCTGCGCCGCGTGGGCTTTGCCGTCAGCGTGCCGGGCGGGCGTGCGGAAGCGCAGGATCTGGCGCATTACGTGACGCAGGCCGGCGGCGGCCGCGGCGCGGTGCGCGAGATCTGCGAATTCCTGCTGCGCGCCCAGGACAACTATGCGCGCGTCATGGCGCCGTTCCTGGAGTGAGGCACCTGCCTTGCCGCCAGTATCATTGAAGAGAGTGAAGCACTATGCAAAAGCCAGGAGGCGCCCACCGTTGGCGCATCATATTTACCATGCTGGGCGCGGTTGTCGTCGCGCTGGGCAGCTTTTGGCTGCTCGAGGTGATGAACAAGAATGGCCAGGATATCGAGGCCAGCAAGCATCTGGATGAACCCGATTATTTCATTACCAATTTCAGCATGGTGCGCATGGACTTGACGGGCAAGCCCAGCTATATCGTCTCGGGTACCAAGCTCACGCATTATCCTGCCGACGATTCGTCCGATATCGACCAGCCTTTCGTGCGCAAGCTCACGCCGGGCATGCCGCCGCTGAACATGAATGCGGAGCTGGCGCATATCGACCAGGACAATACCCGCCTGCAGCTGCACCGCAAGGTCGTCATCGACCGGGCGGCCAGCCCGAAGGCGCAGAACCTCACCATGAAGACGGAAGCGCTGACGGTGTTTCCCGATGAAGAGCGGATGGAAACGGATGTGCCTGTCGATATCCTGACGGGCGCCTCGCGCATCAACGGCGTCGGCATGAAGGCCAATAACGCCACCGGCGTGGTGGAAGTGCAGAACGCCTTGCGCATCGTACTCCCGCCGAAGCCACGGCCAGCCGCCGCGGCACAATGACAGAATGAAACAAGGAAACCATAATATGAAAAACGTCTTGCTGTTGACCCTGTTGTCCACCGTCTGCTCGCTGGCAGTGATGGGCCCGGCGCATGCCGAAAAGGCCGATTCCGAGAAGGAAGCCGTCATCACCGCCCAGCGTGGCCAGGTTGATGATGTCAAGCAAGTGCGCACCCTCACGGGCGACGTCGTGCTGGTGAAAGGCACCCTGACCATGAAGGCGGGCCGCGCCCTGATCACGGAAGATCCGCAAGGCTACCAATTCATCACCTTCTGGGCCGATCCCGGCAAGCTGGCCACCTTCCGTCAGAAGCGCGATGGCGCGGGCGACCTGTGGGTGGAAGGCGAAGCGGAGCGCGTCGAATACGACAACAAGACGGAAGTGGTGAAACTGTTTTCCAAGGCCAAGCTGACACGCCTGGAGGGCACGAAAGTGACCGACGTGGCCAATGGCGCCTTCATCTCGTATGACAGCCGCAAGGAAGTCTTTACGATGGAAAATTCCGACAACGGCACCAACACCCCGGGCGCCGGCAGCGTGCGCATGGTGATCCAGCCGAAGACCAAGGCCCCGGCGGCGGAGAAAGCGCCGGCGACGCCTGCGCCAGGAAAGAAATAATGGAAAATACACGTTGCGGCAGTACCCTGATCGTTCGCGGACTGCAGAAAACCTATGGCAAGCGCCAAGTCGTACATGATGTCTCGCTGCAAGTCGAATGCGGCGAAGTGGTGGGCCTGCTGGGACCGAACGGCGCCGGCAAGACCACCTCGTTCTACATGATCGTCGGCCTGGTGCCGTCCGATGGCGGCAGCATCGATATCAGCGGCGTGGACATTTCCAGCCTGCCGATCCACCGCCGCGCGCAGATGGGCTTGTCATATCTGCCGCAGGAAGCGTCTGTCTTCCGCAAGCTGACGGTGGAAGACAATATCCGCGCCGTGCTGGAAATCCAGACCATCGAAGGGCGTCCCTTGAAGAAGGCCGAGATCGAAGAGCGGCTGGATAAATTGCTGGCCGACTTGCAAATTGAAAAGTTGCGCGAAAACCAGGCGCTGTCCCTGTCCGGCGGCGAGCGCCGCCGCGTGGAAATCGCCCGCGCGCTGGCCACCGACCCCCGTTTCGTGCTGCTCGACGAACCGTTCGCCGGCGTCGATCCTATCGCCGTGATCGAGATCCAGCGTATCGTGCGCTTCTTGAAGGAGCGCAATATTGGCGTGCTGATCACCGATCATAATGTGCGCGAGACGCTGGGTATTTGCGACCGTGCCTACATCATCAACCAGGGCTCGGTACTGGCGTCGGGACGCCCCGACGACATCATCGCGAACGAGTCGGTACGCCGGGTCTATCTGGGCGAACACTTCCGTATGTGAGCCAATGAAACAATCATTGCAGCTGCGCACTTCGCAGCACTTGGCACTGACGCCTCAGTTGCAGCAATCGATACGCCTGTTGCAATTGTCTACCCTGGAGTTGCACCAGGAATTAGAGCAACTGCTGACGGACAACCCCTTGCTCGAACGCCTCGACGATCCCCTCGACCGTTCGTTGCGCCTGCTGTCCGATGGGGCCCTCAGTTCCACGGCCGCACCGGCCGAGGCGCCACCGCAGCCACCGAGCCAGGAAGCGCCAGCCGCGCCCGCTGAAGGGGAAACGTTCGACGGCGAAGGCGGCGATGCGCCGGCCGCCATGGATGGCGCCGACAGCGACTGGAGCGAAGCGAGCCGCGGCAAGGCGCCCGACGACGAAGATGCGCGTCCACAACTGGAAGCCCACCACTGCACCCTGCGCGAACACCTGATGGAACAGATGCGCGTGACGGTGCTCGAGTTGCGCGACCGCGCGCTGGTCGAGCTGATCATCGACGCGCTCGACGACAATGGCTACCTGGAAGAGTCGCTTGACGACATCCTGGCGCGCCTGCCCGAAGAACTGGAAATCGACGCCGACGAACTGCGCACGGCCTTGTCCCTGCTGCAAAGTTTCGACCCGCCCGGCGTGGGCGCGCGCAATGCGTCCGAATGCCTGGCGCTGCAAATCAGGCGCTTGCCGCAGATCGCCATGGTGACGCGCCGCATGGCCCTCGTCATCGTGGAAAAGCACCTGGCCTGGTTTGCCCAGCGCGATTTCAACAAGCTGAAAAAAGCCCTCGATTGCGACGATGAAGATTTGCGCGAGGCGCAGACGGTAATTCGCCTGTGCAACCCGCACCCGGGTGCCGTGTTCGCCTCGGATGTCTCCGACTACGTGGTGCCCGACGTCGTCGTCAAGCGCGCGCGCAATGGCTGGCAAGTCACCTTGAACAATGACGTCATGCCGCGCCTGCGGGTAAACGCCATGTATGCCAATTTATTGAAGCAAGGCAAGGGCGAAGGGGCCATGGGCGCGCAGCTGCAAGAAGCCAAGTGGCTGATCAAAAACATGCGCCAGCGCTTCGATACCATCTTGCGCGTGGCGCAGGCGATAGTAGAAAGACAAAAGAACTTTTTCTCGCATGGGGCCGTTGCCATGCGCCCCCTTGTGCTCCGTGAAATAGCTGATACACTGGGTTTACACGAGAGTACTATCTCGCGGGTAACAACTCAAAAGTACATGCTGACCCCGCATGGCATGTTCGAGTTGAAATATTTCTTTGGTAGCCACGTCGCCACCGAAGCGGGGGGCGAAGCGTCATCGACGGCGATACGGGCATTGATCGTGCAACTGACAGGAGCAGAAGACCCTAAAAATCCTTTATCCGACAGTAAGATTGCGGACATGCTGGGGGAACAAGGCATGGTGATTGCGCGACGTACTGTTGCCAAATACCGGGAAGCATTGAAAATTCCGCCAGTGAGCCTGCGTAAGTGTTTGTAAGTTTTTTTCGGTTCCTCTGCGGGCCGGATACGATGGACCGCACGAACCCGATCATCTTTAGGAGTGTGTATGAATCTCACCATCAGCGGACATCATCTCGAAGTGACACCAGCCATCCGTGAATACGTACAAACGAAACTGGAGCGCGTAAAACGTCATTTCGATCAAGTCATCGATATTGCCGTGATTCTGACCGTCGACAACCTCAAAGAGAAAGAAAAACGTCAAAAGGCCGAAGTGAACCTGCGGCTCAGTGGTAAAACTGTGTATGTGGAAAGCCTGGCGCAAGACCTGTATGCCGCGATTGACAGCCTGATTGACAAGCTGGACCGGCAAGTGATGAAGTACAAAACCAAAGTGCAAGGGCACGGTAAAGAGGCGATCAAGCATCTGCCAGACAGTTCGGACGAGGAATTCGCCGCCGCCTAAGCGGCCTGCGATTCTCAACCCGCTGTGATCAACTAAGGGCGCGCCTACCGCGCCCTTTTTTGCGCCCGTCGCCCTCGCCGGGGATGGACGGGAACGCAATGTTCGTGGTGAAAGCGCTAGAATGCGCCATCTTCACCTCTTTCCATCCTGCCATGAGCGACTTCGTCCAGACTGCCATCCGCAACCGCACCGGGCATATCGTGCTCGACCGCCCGAAAGCCCTCAATTCCCTCTCGCTGGAGATGGTGCGCGCCCTCAGCGCCGCCTTGCTGGCCTGGCGCGACGATCCGCAGGTCGACGCCGTCGTCATCCGCTCGAGCAGCGACAAAGCCCTGTGCGCCGGCGGCGACATCCGTTTCTTTTATGACGCGGGCCTGGCCACGCCGCAGGGCGGCAGCGCGCTGCTGGAAGACTTCTTTACGGAAGAATATGCTTTAAACCATCTAATTCATTTTTACCCGAAACCGTATATCACCGTCATGGATGGCGTGGTGATGGGCGGCGGCATGGGCGTGGCGCAAGCCGGCCCCGGCAACCAGCTGCGCATCGTGACGGGTCGTACGCGCATGGCCATGCCGGAGGTGAACATCGGCCTGTTTCCGGACGTGGGCGGCAGTTATTTCCTGTCGCGCCTGGCCGGCCGGCTGGGCCTGTACCTGGGCTTGACGGGCCTGACCATCGGTGCGGCCGATGCCTTGTACACGGGCCTGGCCGATGTGTATTTGCCGGAAACGCAGATGCCTGCGCTGCTGGCCCTGCTTGACGAGACGCCGGGCGAAGGCTTGCCGGTGGCCATCAAGGCCCTGGCCGCACCGTTCCAGTCGCACGCGGGCACGGCGCCGCTGGCCACGGCGCGCGCGGCGCTGGACCGCCATTTCAGCGCCGGCAGCGTGGCCGCCATCCTGTCCTCGCTGGCACAGGACGACAGTGCGTTTGCCGCCAAGGCACTGGCCGCCATGCGGCAGCGCTCGCCGTTGATGATGTCGGTGACTCTGGAATTGCTGCAGCGGGGCGCCCACCTGGGCGTGGCAGACTGCCTGCGCATGGAGCGCACGGTGGTGCGCCACAATTTCGAACATGGCGAAGTGCTCGAAGGCGTGCGCGCGCTGGTGGTCGACAAGGACAATGCGCCGCGCTGGAATCCTGCCAGCCTGGACGAGGTCGACACAGCCATGGTGGCGCGTTTCTTTGCGCCGGTCTGGCCGGCGCAGGCGCATCCGCTACGCTATCTGGATTAAGCGCGTTCGCGGTGGCGCAGTACGACGCGCTCATGGGCGCTGAAATACTGCGTCAGCCGTTCCGCCATGTACACGGAGCGGTGCTGGCCACCCGTGCAGCCCAGGGCCACCGTCAGGTAGCTGCGGTTGTCGGACTTGAAAGAAGGCAACCATTTCTCGATGAAGGCGCGGATGTCGGCCAGCATTTCCAGCGCGCTGGGCTGTGCGTCGAGGAAGGCGATCACGGGCGCGTCGCGGCCATCGAGCGGACGCAGCGCCAGGTCGTAATAGGGGTTCGGCAAGGCCCGCACATCGAACACGAAATCGGCGTCCAGCGGCACGCCCAGCTTGAAGGCGAAGGACTCGAAGAACAGGGTCAGCGGTGCGCGCTCGGAGGCGACGATATCCTTGATCCAGCTGCGCAGCTTGTTGGCGCTCAGCTCCGAGGTGTCGATCACATGGCCCAGCTGTTCGATGGCCGACAGGCGTTCGCGCTCTTCCGAAATGCACTCGATCAGGGTGCGGCGGCTGGCGGGATTCTGGTTCGGACGCAATTCATGCGACAGCGGATGGCTGCGCCGCGTTTCCGAAAAACGCGCCACCAGCGCATGCGTGGTGGCCGTCAGGAACATGACTTTCACGTCGTGCCCCTGGTCGCGCAGCAGCGCCACATTGTGCGGCAAGTTGGCCAGCGATTCGGCGCTGCGCGCATCGACGGCCACGGCCAACTGCGGGGCACCTTCGTCGAGCAGGGTTTGCACCAGGCTGGGCAGCAAGGCGGGCGGCAGGTTGTCGACACAGTAGTAGCCGGTATCTTCCAGCACATTGAGCGCGACGGATTTGCCGGAGCCGGATATTCCGGTAATAAGGACGATATGCATAGGCCGATCATACAATAAAGAACGGCCCTCTGCCTTCAAGGCAATGAGCTTTACAGATTATTGCAATTTCGACTGTCGTATTTCTTTGCCGCACACGTCAACAATGTTGTCGGATGACGCGGGGCTTTGCCCCGCTAATCCGACCTACATTGCTAATCGCCACTCATGGCGAGTCGTTGGTGCAGCAGGGAATTCACGCAGCACTGCTGCGTGCCTGCGTAACGGTTCGCCCTTGCAAGGGCGAACTCCTTGGCAACATTAATCGCCACTCATGGCGAGTCGTTGCCGCTCCATGAACTCCTGCAAGGTATCGATGCCGCGCAGTTGCAAAATGGTATTGCGTACGGCCGCTTCCAGCAGCACGGCGATGTTGCGGCCGGCGGCGACGGGGATGACGACCTTGCGCACGGGCAAACCGAGCACGTCTTCCGTGGGGAACAGGAAGGGCAGGCGCTCGACTTCTTCTTCCAGCGCATTGCGGCGCACCAGGTGGACGATCAGTTTCAAGCGCATCTTGCGGCGCACGGCCGTTTCGCCAAAGATGGCCTTGATGTCGAGCAAACCCAGTCCCCGCACTTCCAGCAGGTTTTGCAGCAGGGGCGGGCAGCGTCCTTCGATCATGTTGGGGGCGATGCGCGAGAACTCGACGGCGTCATCGGCCACCAGGCCGTGGCTGCGCGAGATCAGCTCCAGCCCCAGCTCGCTTTTGCCCAGGCCCGAGTCGCCCGTGATCAGCACGCCCACGCCCAGCACGTCCATGAAGACGCCGTGCATGATGATGCGCTGCGCCAGTTTTTTCGACAGGTAGACGCGCAGGAAGTCGATCACTTGCGCGGCCGGCAGCGGCGTGGAGAACAGGGGAATGTTTTGCTCGTCGCAAATGGCGAGAATGTCGGGCGGCGTTTCCAGCCCTTGCGCGATGATCAGCGCGGGCGGGCCGCCGGCGATCAGCTCGCCGATCACGTGGGTGCGCGTATTGACCTTCAGGCGCTGGTAGTAATTGATTTCCTGGTGGCCAAAGACCTGGATGCGGCCCGGATGGATGAGGTTCAAGTGGCCTACCTGGTCGGCGGCCGACGAGACGTCGCCCGAGATCAGGCGCTCGCCGCCGGGGAAGCCGGCGAACCAGCCCAGTTGCAGACTTTCACGATTGTCGTCGTACAGGCGTTGTATCGTCAGCGGCGTTTGCAACATGGCAGTCTTCTTCAGGAGTGGAGGAATACCTGAAGTTTAACCCGCCGCTTGAAGACTAGGTTGCCAATTGACGATGCGCGAATGCACGGATTTCGGTTCCGGATCCGTGGCCAGCGCCGTACGGAAGGCGTCATCGGAAAACATTTCGGCGATTTCCGAGAGGATTTCCAGATGTTGCTGGGTGACATGATCGGGAATCAGCAGGAAAAACAGCAGATTGACGGGTTTGCCATCGGGCGACTCGAACGGAATCGGCTCGGCCAGACGGACGAAGGCGCCCAGCGGCGCTTTCAGGGTTTTGCTGCCCTTGACCCTGCCGTGCGGCACGGCCACGCCGTGGCCCAGACCCGTCGAACCCAGGCGCTCGCGGGCAAACAGATTGTCCGACACGGTGGAGCGGGCGATGCCGTAATTGTTTTCGAAGATCAGGCCGGCTTGCTCGAAAGCGCGCTTTTTGCTGGAGACTTCCAGGTCCAGGAGGACGTTTTCGAGGGATAGTATTTTGCTAAGATTAGTCATGACACTCAATGAAATGGTGCAATGCGCAGAGGGCTTGCGAGCCGAATTATAGGCCTGTTTCAGCGGCCTGTAACGCCAATTCTCAACAGTATACGCCCGCTGCGGGCGCAGTGGGCGCTACGGCCCTTGTTGCCTTCATTTTAACAAAAAAATAACACCAGCGGATATCGGCTATTTCCTGATTAAAAACGCGGGACGCACCGCTTTTTCCGTCGCCGAATGCGGATTTTCCGACTTTTCAGCGCTTTGATGATGCCGTAAAGCATGACGGCAACGTTGTTTTAAAACACAGTCAACATTCCTGTTGGCATTTTCAACGCGCCGCCCGCTGTTGCCCTGGTGCTTACTGGCGCGCGTTGCGCAGATTGCCCGGCATGCTGCCCGTGCTGAAGTTGCTGCGCCAGGGATTGATATCGAGGCCGCCACGGCGCGTATAGCGCGCATACACGGACAGTTTTTGTGGCTTGCACTGGCGCAAGATGTCGACAAAGATGCGCTCGACGCACTGCTCGTGGAATTCATTGTGTTCACGGAAACCGATCAGGTAGCGCAGCAGGCTTTCCTGGTCGATCTGCGGTCCCGCATACTCGATCTGCACGCTGCCCCAGTCCGGCTGGCCCGTCACCAGGCAATTCGATTTCAGCAAGTGCGAGACGAGTTTTTCTTCCACGGGAGCTTCGTCCAAGGCCGCCTTGAGCAGCAGGGGCGAAGGCGTGTATTGCGTGATTTCCAGGTCCAGGCGATCGAGCAGCACGCCGTCGAACTCGCCCATTTTCAGCTTGCCGAAGTCTTCCTGCAAGGTCAGTTCCACCTGCACGGGCGCGCCGAAACCGTTGGACAAGTCCTGTTTGAGCAAGGCCAGCAGCGCTTCAGGGCTGTCCAGTTTGGTCTGGTTGAAGGAGTTCAGGTACAGCTTGAACGATTTCGATTCGATGATGTTGGGCGAATCGGCCGGCGCGCTGACCTTGGCGATGGCCACCTGCGGCTTGCCGCGCTGATTCAGCCACGACAGTTCGTAGGCATTCCAGATGTCGAGGCCGAAGAAGGGCAGGGTGCCGCGCAATTCCAGCTCGTCGCGCTTGCCCTGGCGGGGAATCAGGAACAGCAGTTCCGGCGCGTAATCGCTGCGGTAGGCGGAGCTTTTGCCCAGCGGGGATTGTTCGGCGAGGTCGTTGGTGGTGGTCATGGTCGTGTGGCGTGAATTCAGTCAAGCACGCATGGTAGCCTATTTACTCGGACGGTAAGCACTGGCGCAAAGCAATCAGTCTGGTCCGAGCAATTTCAACACCTAACAAAACCGTAGCGAGCGGAAGGGAGAGGTGGTCGAGAAGCGCAACCGTACTTTAGTACGGTGAGCATCGCAGGCTACCTATACCGACGCGCAGTAGGTTTGGTTAGGTGTATTCCATTTAACCGAGGAACAGTTTGTAGACAGGATTGCTGCTTTCATCCCAGTAACGATACCCGAGTGTATCGAGGAAGCGGGCGAATTCTCCCATTTCATCGGGCGGTACCTGCAGGCCGATCAGGATGCGGCCCACGTCGCCGCCCTGGCTGCGGTAATGGCACAGTGAAATATTCCAGTTCGGCGCCATGCTGTCGAGGAAGCGCATCAGCGCACCGGGGCGTTCGGGGAATTCAAAGCGGTACAGCAGTTCGTCCTGCGCCAGCCGGCTCTTGCCACCGACCAGGTGGCGGATGTGCGACTTGGCCAGCTCGTCGTGGGTCAGGTCCAGGGTGCGGAACTCGTGTTCCTCAAACGTTTTCGCCAGCACGCTTGACTCATGCCGGTCGGCAATTTGAATGCCGACAAACACGTGCGCGGCTTTTTCATCGCTGATGCGGTAGTTGAATTCCGTGACGTTGCGTGCGCCGATGAGCGAGCAGAAGCGCTTGAAGCTGCCCCGCTGTTCGCGCATGGTGACGGCGAACACGGCTTCGCGAAATTCGCCCAGTTCGGCACGCTCGGCGACAAAGCGCAAACGGTCGAAATTCATGTTGGCGCCGCAGGCAATCGTCACCAGAGTCTGGTTGATGACAGGGTGCTTGCTCAGGCTGGCCCGTTCCACATAGGCCTTGGCGCCGGCGATGGCCAGTGCGCCGGCCGGTTCCAGGATGGAGCGGGTATCGGTAAACACATCCTTGATGGCGGCGCAGATGGCGTCCGTGTCGACGATGATGACTTCATCCACATACTGCTGCGCCAGGCGGAAGGTTTCCTCGCCCACCAGGCGCACGGCCGTGCCGTCGGAAAACAGGCCCACGTCGGGCAAGGTGACCCGTTCGCCCGCTTTCAGCGAGCGCGCCATGGCGTCCGAGTCGACCGTTTGCACGCCGATGATCTTGATGTCGGGGCGTATCTGTTTCACGTAGGCGGCTACGCCGGCGATCAGGCCGCCGCCGCCGATGGCCACGAAGATAGCGTGGATGGGGCCGGAATGCTGGCGCAGGATTTCCATGCCGATCGTGCCCTGGCCGGCGATCACGTCCGGATCGTCGAACGGGTGCACGAAGGTCAGCTTCTGTTCTTTTTCCAGGGTCAGCGCATGGTTGTAGGCATCCGTGTAGGACTCGCCGTGCAGGACGATTTCCACCTGCACGCCGCCGCGCGCCTTGACGGCGTCGATCTTGACGGGCGGCGTGGTGGTGGGCATGACGATGACGGCGCGGCAGCCCATGCGGGCGGCCGACAGGGCCACGCCCTGGGCATGGTTGCCGGCCGAGGCGCAAATCACGCCGCGCTTGCGTTCCGCATCGCTGAGCTGTGCCATCTTGTTGTAGGCGCCGCGAATCTTGAAGCTGAACACGCTTTGCACGTCTTCGCGCTTGAAGTAAATCTGGTTGTTCAGGCGCTGCGACAGGGCAGGGGCCAGTTCCAGCGGCGTTTCGGAAGCAACGTCATAGACGCGGGCGGTCAGGATTTTCTTGAGGTAGTCGATGTTCATAGTCTGCAAGCAAGTGATTCTGGGCCAGAAAGGTCTGGAGCGTGTCGGTCGATCTCGGCTGCGCCGCGGCGGATAGCCAGGCGATAATTATGCTCTGTGGAACTGCGGGCGGGTGCGCCCTTGCCGGCAGGCGCGGTTTGTGCGGCGCCCAAGCTGCTCTTCATTATAATGGAGAGCCTTACCGCATCGCGAAGTGTTCAATGATCGAATCTGCAATCGCCTGGTTGCTGCAACTGATCGCAGCGCCGGAAGTCGGGCTGACATCGGTCTTTCTGATCAGCTTTATTTCCGCCACCCTATTACCGCTGGGCTCGGAGCCGGCCGTGTTTGCCGTCATCAAGGCCAACCCGTCCCTGTTCTGGGCCGCCATTTTCGTCGCTACTATGGGCAATACCCTGGGCGGTATCGTCGACTACTGGATGGGCTACCGTGCCAAGCAGGCGTTCGCCAAGGAACGCGACACGCGCTGGTTCCGCTGGCTGGCCCGTTATGGCGCCAAGACCATGCTGCTGGCCTGGCTGCCGCTCGTGGGCGATCCCCTGTGCACCCTGGCTGGCTGGCTCAAGCTGCCGTTCTGGCCCAGCGTTGCCTACATGGCCATCGGCAAGTGCGCGCGCTATCTGACCATGACGGCTTTGCTGCTGTATGTGCCCGATGGCGTGTGGCACCGGATTGGCCAGATGCTGGGCTGAGCGGCGACAAAATCGTGCGCGCCGCAACGTGCATTTGCCCCATTTTTGGGCAGGCTGATAGTTTGCAGGTCAGTCCGATCCTTGGCATTTTTTCGCGAAAAAGACAGGCAAGCTGATTTTTTATTCATGGAAAATGTGCGTTTGCCATATTTGCTATGGTTGAGCTGACCCCGCTTAAACCTTGGGCGGCATAAGGCTGTTCCCGCATGGTGCGGCGCAATAAGATAAAATGGGTCTTTAGGGTCCAGTCCACATCGTCACCACACTCATGAACGCTCCCGCACATATCCAAGCTTTACTGGCAGAAACGCCGAATGGTCCCGCAGCAAGCCGCCTGCGCGAAATCCCGTATAACTACACGTCGTTTTCCGATCGCGAGATCGTCATACGCCTGTTGGGAGAGGACTCCTGGCGCCTGCTCGACGAGCTGCGCGGTGCCCGTCAGACGGGCCGTTCCGCCCGCATGCTGTACGAAGTGCTGGGCGACATCTGGGTCGTGCGCCGCAATCCGTATCTGCAGGACGACTTGCTCGACAATCCCAAGCGCCGCCAGGGCTTGATCGATGCCTTGCATCACCGCCTGGCCGAAGTCGACAAGCGCCGCCTGTCCATCGATGCGGCCGGCGGCGACGCGCTCGCTGCCGGTGAAGCGCCGGAAGTGGCGCAGGCGCGCAGCCATAACGTTGAACTGCTGTTAAAAGCTGCCAGCCAGGCCGTGGCCGACTTTGGCAACGAATTCCGCAAGACCTACGACTTGCGCAAGCGCACGGTCAAGGTGCTGGGCCGCTACACGGAAAAACACAATGTGCGCTTCGACGGCATGACGCGCGTGTCGCACGTGACGGATGCCACCGACTGGCGCGTGGAATACCCGTTCGTCGTGCTCACGCCCGACACGGAAGAGGAAATGGCCGGCCTGGTGAAAGGTTGTATCGAGCTGGGGCTGACCATCATCCCGCGCGGCGGCGGTACCGGCTACACGGGCGGCGCGATTCCATTGACGCCGATGTCGGCCGTCATCAACACGGAAAAACTCATCACCCTGGGCGCCGTGGAAATGACGGTCTTGCCGGGCCTCACGCACGAGTACGCGACGATCAATTCGGGCGCCGGCGTGATCACGAATAAAGTCTCGGAAGCGGCGGAAAAGGCCGGTTTCGTGTTTGCCGTCGACCCGACGTCCGCGCATGCCTCGTGTATCGGCGGCAACGTGGCCATGAACGCGGGCGGCAAGAAAGCCGTGCTGTGGGGCACGGCGCTGGACAACCTGGCCTCGTGGCGCATGGTCGACCCGAACGGCGACTGGCTCGACGTCACGCGCCTCGACCATAACCTGGGCAAGATCCACGATATCGCACTGGCACGTTTCCAGCTGGAATGGCGTCACCCGAGCACGCGCGACGCGACCAAGCCGAACGCGCCGTTCAAGACGGAAATCCTGGAAATTCCTGGCCGCAAGTTCCGCAAGGAAGGTCTGGGCAAGGACGTCACCGACAAATTCCTCGCCGGCCTGCCGGGCATCCAGAAAGAAGGCTGCGACGGCCTGATCACGTCGGCGCGCTGGATTTTGCACAAGATGCCGAAGTTCGCCCGTACCGTCTGCCTAGAATTCTTCGGCCAGGCACGCGACGCGATTCCATCGATCGTGGAAATCAAGGATTACCTCGATGGCTTGCCGGCGAAAGGCGAGCAATACACGACCCTGCGCCTGGCGGGTCTCGAGCATCTGGACGAGCGCTACCTGCGCGCAGTCGGCTATGCCACCAAGTCGAAACGGGGCGTGCTGCCGAAAATGGCCCTGTTTGGCGATATCGTCGGCGACGATGAAAATGCCGTCGCGCAAGCGGCGTCGGAAGTGGTGCGCATCGCCAACACCCGCGTGGGCGAAGGCTTTGTGGCCGTCAGTCCGGAAGCGCGCAAGAAATTCTGGTTAGATCGTGCCCGCACGGCGGCGATCGCCAAGCACACGAACGCGTTCAAGATCAACGAAGACGTGGTGATCCCGCTCAACCGCATGGGTGAATACACGGATGGCATCGAACGCATCAATATCGAGCTGTCGATCAAGAACAAGCTGCAGCTGGCCGAGGCCCTGAGCGAGTTTTTTTCCAAGGGCAATTTGCCTATCGGCAAGAGCGACGATGCGTCGGACGACCGGGTCGACGATGCGGAAATGCTGGGCGACCGCGCCGAGCAGGCGCAACAGCTGCTGGCGCAAGTCACGGCCCGCTGGACCTATCTGCTGGCCCAGCTCGACCGTCCGCTGGCGGACGCCAAGCACGAACTGGCCGAACTGGGCATGGAGCGCTTGCTGCCCGTCTTCGATGCGCGCCTGGAAACGCAGCCGAACGCGACATTGTTCGACGTGGTGCAGGACCGCACGGTACGCATTACCTGGAAGCAGGAGATCCGCGCCCAGCTGCGCCAGATCTTCAATGGCGCCGCCTTCAAGCTGATCCTTGACGAGGCGACGGCCATCCATGCGCGCATCCTGCGTTCGCGCGTTTTCGTGGCCCTGCACATGCACGCGGGCGACGGCAACGTGCACACCAATTTGCCCGTCAATTCGGACAATTACGAAATGCTGCAGGACGCCCACGAAGCCGTGGGGCGCATCATGATTCTGGCCCGTTCGCTGAATGGCGTCATTTCCGGCGAGCACGGCATCGGCATCACCAAGCTGGAATTTTTGACGGAAGAAGAGATTGGCGACTTCCGCAGCTACAAGCAGCGCATCGATCCGGAAGGCCGCTTCAACAAGGGTAAATTGCTGAACCTGCCGGGCATGGGCGCGGACTTGCGCAATGCCTACACGCCATCGTTCGGCCTGATGGGCCATGAGTCCCTGATCATGCAGCAAAGCGATATCGGCGCCATCGCCGACAGCGTCAAGGATTGCTTGCGTTGCGGTAAGTGCAAGCCCGTGTGCTCGACCCACGTGCCACGCGCGAATTTGCTGTATTCGCCACGCGATAAAATCCTGGCGACCTCGTCCCTGATCGAAGCCTTCCTGTACGAAGAGCAGACGCGCCGCGGTATTTCCATCAAGCATTGGGAAGAGTTCGAGGACGTGGCCGACCATTGCACCGTGTGCCATAAATGCGTCACGCCTTGCCCGGTGAATATCGACTTTGGCGACGTGTCGATGAACATGCGCAACTTGCTGCGCAAGATGGACAAGAAGAGCTTTAATCCGGGTACCAAGGCAACGATGATGTTCCTCAACGCCACCGATCCCGTGACCATCAACGCCACGCGCCAGGTCATGATCGGCTGGGGCTACAAGGCCCAGCGCCTGGGTCACGACTTGCTGAAGAAATTTGCCAAGAAGCAGACCAAGGCACCGCCGCCATCGACAGGCAAGCCGCCCGTCAAGGCGCAGGTGATCCATTTCATCAACAAGAAGATGCCGGGCAACCTGCCGAAGAAATCGGCGCGCGCGCTGCTCGACATCGAAGACGACAAGGTGATTCCGATCATCCGCAATCCGAAGACGACGACGGCCGATACGGAAGCCGTGTTCTACTTCCCCGGTTGCGGTTCGGAGCGTTTGTTCTCGCAAGTGGGTCTGGCCACGCAAGCGATGCTGTGGGAAGTGGGCGTGCAGACGGTCTTGCCGCCGGGCTACCTGTGCTGCGGTTATCCGCAACGCGGTGCGGGCGAATTCGACAAGGCCGAGAAGATGATGACGGACAACCGCGTCCTGTTCCACCGCATGGCCAATACGCTCAATTACCTGGACATCAAGACGGTGCTCGTGTCGTGCGGCACCTGCTACGACCAGCTGGCAACGTACCAGTTTGAAAAGATTTTCCCTGGCTGCCGCATCATGGATATCCATGAGTATCTGCTGGAGAAAAACGTCAAGCTGGAAGGCGTCAACGGCACGCGCTATATGTACCACGAGCCATGCCACAATCCGATGAAGCTGCAGGAGTCTGGCAAGACCATCAATTCTCTGATCAGCACGGTGGATAACGTGAAGATCGAGAAGAATGACCGTTGCTGCGGCGAATCCGGTTCCCTGGCCGTCACGCGCCCGGACATTTCCACGCAAGTGCGTTTCCGCAAGGAAGAAGAGATGGTCAAGGGCGCCGACAAGCTGCGCGGCGACGGCTTTACGGGCGACGTGAAAATCCTCACCAGCTGCCCATCGTGCCTGCAAGGCCTGTCGCGCTACAATGACGATTCGGGCACGACGGCCGATTACATCGTTGTCGAGATCGCCAAACACTTGCTGGGAGAGAACTGGATGCCGGATTACGTAAAGCGCGCCAATGACGGCGGTATCGAACGGGTGCTTGTCTGATGTCCACGCCTTGCGATCTGTGCAGCTTGCTGGACGGTTACGCCAGCCAGCAGGGTCTGGAGACCTTGCTGTGGCGCAGCGACCGCCTGTCCGTGGTGGCCGTGGATGACCCAGCGTATCCGGGTTTTTGCCGCGTGATCTGGAACAAGCACGTCAAGGAAATGACGGATTTGACGCCAGGCGAGCGCAACTACGTCATGGAAGTCGTGTGGCAAGTCGAGCTGGCCGTGCGCGAAGTGATGCAGCCGGAAAAGGTCAACGTGGCCAGTTTCGGCAACATGACGCCGCACGTACACTGGCACGTGATTCCCCGCTACCGCGACGATGCGCATTTCCCCAGCCCAAGCTGGGCCGTGGTGCAGCGCGAAACGGCGCCCGCCGTGCTGGCCGCGCGCCGCGCCCTGCTGCCGGCCTTGCGCGACGCCATCATTCAACGTTTATCTGCATAAAGTATCGTCATGACTGAAAAAACAGCAACACCGCAACCCACCGGCTTGACCGTGCACAACCAGTCGCGCGTGCTCGACGTGGCCTTCGACGATGGCAGCGAGTTTGCGCTGCCATTCGAATACCTGCGCGTGTATTCGCCGTCGGCTGAAGTGCAAGGCCATGGCAAGGGCCAGGAAACCTTGCAACTAGGCAAACGCCTGGTCGGCATCACGGGCATCGAGCCGGTCGGCAACTATGCCGTGCAGCCCACCTTCAGCGACGGCCACAATTCCGGCCTGTACACCTGGGCCTACCTGTACAAGCTGGGCGCGGAAAAAGCGACACTGTGGCAAGCCTACCTGGACCAGCTGACGGCAGCCGGCTACCCGGGCGACAGCGGCCGCGATGCCAAGGCCGACATGACGGTCAAGCAGTCTTCCGGCCACGTGCATGGGCCTAGCTGCGGCCACAAGCATTAAGCTGAAAAAATAATGCGGTAATCTGTCGGATAACCGCTGTCCCATTCGTCGTATGAATGCCCGCGCTTGCGGGCATTTTTCTTTTGGAGAAGAGACTATGGAATACCTGATCCTGATCTACGCCGATGAATCCCGCTATGAAAGCATGGCGGAAGGGCAGATGGCCAGCCTGATGGCCGACTTTGCCAGCTACACGCAGGCGCTGGACGCGGCCGGTGTGCTGCGCGGCGGCGCCGAACTGGCGCCCGTGGCCAGCGCCACTTGCGTGCGCGTGCAAAATGGCAAGCCCGTCGTCACGGATGGACCGTTCGCGGAAACCAAGGAGCAGCTGGGCGGCTATTACCTGCTAGCCTGCGCCAACCTCGACGAGGCGCTGGCCTGGGCTGGACGTTGCCCGGCGGCTAACCTGGGCACCATCGAGGTGCGGCCCGTCACGGCTTGAGCATGGCCGGCGACGCCATTGCGACCGTCGAGCACGTCTTTCGCCAGGAGCGGGGCAGGGTGCTGGCGGGCCTGATGCGGCGTTTCGGCGACCTGGGCCTGGCGGAAGACGTGCTGCAGGAAGCGTGCCGCAAGGCACTGGAGCTGTGGCCGCAGACGGGTATTCCATCCAATCCCGCCGCCTGGCTGACATCGGTGGCGCGCCATGCGGCACTCGACCACGTGCGCCGCGCAGGCAAGAGCGTGCCGGATGCTGATGCCATTATGTCCCGCTTGCCGGCCGAGCCTGCCCTGGATGCGCAGCCCATCGAGGATGACCGTTTGCGCCTGCTGTTCATCTGCTGCCATCCCGCCCTGGCGCCCGACGCCCAGGTGGCGCTGGCCCTGCGCACTCTGTGCGGCTTGTCCACTGCCGAGATCGCGCGCGCCTTTGGCGTGGCGGAAGCGGCCCTGTCACAGCGCGTACTGCGCGTCAAGCGCAAGATCAGCGAGGCTGGCATCCCGTTTGCGTTGCCAGAGCAGCAAGCCTGGCCGCAGCGCCTGGCGCAGGTGCAGCAGGTGATTTACCTGGTCTTCAGCGAGGGCTATTGCGCCAGCGCAGGCGATGCCTTGCTGCGCGCCGACCTGTGCGCGGAAGCCTTGCGCCTGGCGCGGCTGCTCGACAGCCTGCTGCCGCGCCAGCCGGAAGTGCAGGGGCTGCTGGCCTTGCTGTTGCTGCAAGCCTCGCGCGGCGCGGCACGGCTGTCGCCGGACGGCCAGTTGCTGACTCTGGAAGAGCAGGACCGCAGCCGCTGGCAAGGCGAGCTGATCGCCGAAGGGCTGGCCGTGCTGGAGCAGGCACTGGCCGCACGGACGCCGGGGCCATACCAGTTGCAAGCGGCAATTGCCGCCTTGCACGCCAGGGCGGCCACGGCCGGGGAGACGGACTGGCACCAGATTCACCTGCTGTATGGCGCCTTGCTGCGGCACAAGCCGGAACCGCTGATACTGCTCAACGCCGTGATCGCCTGCGCCATGGCGCATGGCGCGCAACATGGCCTGGCGTGGCTGGCGCGCCTGGAAGCGCTGCCCGGCCTGGCCAGCTCGCATTATCTGCATGCGGCCCGCGCCGACTTGCTGCGCCGCCAGGGCGACCGCGCCGGGGCGCTGGCGGCCTATGCGCAGGCGGCATCCCTGGCGGTGAATACGGTGGAAAGGCAATACCTTCTCCGGCGTCAGGGGGAAATGCGCCTGCCGCTTGTATAATGCACCCAAGTTCAAACAGACTGCCTACCATGACCAATACGACCCATTTCGGATACAAAACAGTTGCAGAAGACGACAAAGTGCGCGAAGTCGCCAAGGTGTTCCATTCCGTCGCTGCCAAATACGACGTGATGAACGACTTGATGTCGGGCGGGCTGCACCGTCTGTGGAAGACGTTTACGATTGCCAATGCGGGCGTGCGCCCCGGCTTCAAGGTGCTCGACATCGCCGGCGGCACGGGCGACCTGTCGAAGGCCTTCGCCAAGCAGGCGGGCCCGACTGGCGAAGTCTGGCTGACCGATATCAATGAATCGATGTTGCGCGTGGGCCGCGACCGCCTCTTGAATCGCGGCTTGCTCACCCCCACCTTGTTGTGTGATGCGGAGAAACTGCCATTCCCCGATAACTATTTTGACCGCGTCAGCGTGGCCTTTGGCCTGCGCAACATGACGCACAAGGATGTGGCGCTGGCGGAAATGCGCCGCGTGCTGAAACCGGGCGGCAAGCTGCTGGTGCTGGAGTTTTCCAAGGTGGCGGCTCCCCTGCAAAAACCGTACGACCTGTATTCGTTCTCGGTCCTGCCGTGGTTCGGACAGAAGATCGCCGGCGACGCGGAAAGCTATCGCTACCTGGCAGAATCGATCCGCATGCATCCGGACCAGGAAACGCTGAAAACCATGATGGAAACGGCGGGCCTGGAGCGCGTGCAGTACTACAATCTGACGGCAGGCATTGCCGCTTTGCACACCGGTATCAAGATGTAATGCATCAACGTTGGTGTTTTTAGGAGATGGAATGAAATTGAAGAAATTTATGGTCGGCATGATGCTGGCCGCGACCACGGTATCCATGCTGGGCGAGGCGCTGGCCCGTCCCATGGGCGGTGGCCGTTCGTTTGGCCGCCAGTCGCAAAACGTAGGTCGCCAGGCGCCAGCGCCGGCACCGACGCCTGCACCGGCTGCCGCGCCACGCCAGGCGCAACCGGCGCCTGCTCCCGCACCGGCACCGGCCGCCAAGGCGCCTAGCCGCTGGAAGGGCTTGCTGGGCGGCGCACTGCTGGGCCTGGGCCTGGGCGCCTTGCTGTCGCACTTTGGCCTGGGCGGCGCCCTGGCCAGCATGATCAGCACCCTGCTGATGGTGGCCTTGCTGGCAGGCGCGGCTTTCTTCATCTATCGCATGGTGCGTGGCAAGCGCGCCGGCAACAGCAATGGCAACGCGCCGTTCGCCGGCTTTGGCGGCAACCAGCCTGCGCCAGCAGGCAACACGCCGGATATCGGCTCGCGCATTCCACCGCTGCCGCCGCTGCAGCCAGTCTCGTCCGGCGTAGGCCTGGACAAGGCGGCACCGGCTGCCGCGCCTTGGGGCGTGCCAGGCGACTTCGACAAGGAAGCGTTCCTGCGCCATGCGAAAAGCAATTTCATTCGCCTGCAAGCGGCCTGGGACAAGGCTGACGTCAACGACATCCGCGAATTTACCTCGCCGGAAGTGTTTGCGGAACTGCGCATGCAGATCCAGGAGCGGGGCGCGCAGGCTGACTTTACGGATGTCGTCAGCATCGACGCCGAATTGCTGGGTATTGAAACAAGCGTCAACGATTATCTGGCCAGCGTGAAATTCACGGGCCTGATCCGTTCGGCGCCCGGTGCCGCGGCCGAACCGTTTGCCGAAGTGTGGAATATGTCGAAACCCGTCAACGGCAATAGCGGCTGGGTATTGGCAGGCATTCAACAATTGGGTTAATGATAACTACTTCCTGAATGGCGGCTTAAGCCCATGGTCAATTCGTGGTGCTTGAGGGAATTTTCCTGCCGAACTGGTAAGATCGAAACCGCCCACGTTGTTTTACGGGCGGTTTTTTCTTTTTGAGGGCGCGCGCGGCGCGTTGCATACTATGGCACCACTCCCCGATATTTCGCCCATGACGCCCGTCATCGCGACCATCAACCACCTGCTGGCGCAGGAGCCGTGGGCACGCCAGCAATTGGCGCTGCACGCGGGCAAGCTGGCGTGCATCGACACGGGCGCCGTGGCCCTGCGCATGCGCGTCGACAGCACCGGCATGCTGGAAGCGGCTCCCCGTACGGGGCCGGCGGACGTGCCGGCTAACGTGACCATCCGCGTGAAATTGTCGGACGTGCCGCTGATCCTGCAAAACCGCGAGCGGGCGTTTTCCTACGTCAAGATCGAAGGCGATGCCGAATTTGCCAATGCCATTTCGCAATTGAGCAAGGGCTTGCGCTGGGACGCCGAGCACGACCTGGAAAAGGTCGTCGGCCCCATCCTGGCCACGCGTCTGGTTGCCGGTGCCAGGGACGCGGCCGCCTTTGTGCGCACGAGCCAGCAAAAGCTGGCGGAAAACGTGGCCGAGTACTTTCTTGACGAACAGCCCATGCTGATCCGTCCCACCACTTTGCACGAGTATTCGGCTGGCGTGACGCGCATGCGCGATGATGTCGAACGCCTTGCCAAGCGCCTTGCCAGGCTGGAAAAGGCGGCCGCCGCCGTCCAGCCGCCGTCCTCCTCACCGGATTTGTCTACATGATATTGAAATTCCTGCGCCTGTTTAAGATCATCCGTGTTTCCATCAAGTACGGTCTGGATGAAATAGCAATTTCTGGCCTGCAAGTACCGCGTACGGCCAAGCTGATCGATACCCTGATTTTCTGGCGTAACCTGTCTTCGCCCCGGGGCTTGCGCCTGCGCCTGGCGCTGGAAGAGCTGGGGCCGATCTTCGTCAAGTTCGGCCAGGTGCTGTCGACGCGCCGCGATCTGATGCCACCCGACATCGCCGAAGAACTGGCGCGCCTGCAAGACAGGGTGCCGCCCTTCGATTCCGACCTGGCCATCGCGCAAATCACCAAGTCGCTGGGCGCGCATCCGGACCAGCTGTTTGCCCGCTTCGAGCGCGAACCCGTGGCATCCGCCTCGATTGCCCAGGTGCACTTTGCAACCTTGAAAGATGGCAAGGAAGTGGCCGTGAAGGTCTTGCGTCCAGGCATGAAAAAGCTGATCGACGAAGACGTGGCGCTGATGCACATCGCCGCCGGCTGGATCAGCCGCCTGTGGGCTGACAGCAAGCGCCTCAAGCCAAAAGAGGTGGTGGGCGAGTTCGACAAATACCTGCACGACGAACTGGACCTGATGCGCGAAGCGGCCAATGCCAGCCAGTTGCGCCGCAATTTCGCCAATTCGGACTTGCTGCTGGTGCCGGAAATGTATTGGGATTACTGCTCCAGCAGCGTGATCGTGATGGAACGCATGGTCGGCATTCCCGTGTCGCAGATCGACCGCCTGGTGGCTGCCGGCGTGGATTTGCGCAAACTCTCCAGCGATGGCGTGGAGATTTTCTTCACGCAAGTGTTCCGCGACGGCTTTTTCCATGCGGACATGCATCCTGGCAATATTCTCGTCTCCATCGCGCCGGAATCGTTTGGCCGCTATATCGCGCTGGACTTCGGCATCGTCGGTACCTTGAACGATTACGACAAGGATTACCTGTCGCAAAACTTCCTCGCCTTCTTCCGCCGCGACTACAAGCGCGTGGCCGAGGCGCATATCGAGTCGGGCTGGGCGCCGAAAGACACGCGCGTCGACGAGCTGGAAGCGGCCGTGCGCGCCTGCTGCGAACCGATCTTTGACCGTCCGCTGAAGGATATTTCCTTTGGCCAGGTGCTGCTGCGCCTGTTCCAGACCTCGCGCCGCTTCAATGTGGAAGTGCAGCCACAGCTGGTGCTGCTGCAAAAGACCCTGCTCAATATCGAAGGCCTGGGCCGCCAGCTGGACCCGGAACTGGACCTGTGGCAAACGGCCAAGCCCTACCTGGAAAAATGGATGAGCAACCAGGTGGGGCCGCAAGGCTTCATGGAGCGCCTGCGCGCCGAAGCGCCCCGCTATGCGCATATCTTCCCGCAACTGCCGCGCTTGCTGCACCAGGCCTTGACGGTGCAGGGCGAGCCGCGTGAAAACGATGTGGAACTGCTCAAGGTATTGCTGGCAGAGCAACGCCAGACGAATCGCCTGCTGAGCTTTATCGTGTATTTCGTGGGCGCCTTCGCGCTGGGCGCGCTGGGTTTGCAAGTCTATATGCGCTGGCATCAGCTGCCATTTTAAAGCCTGAGGAGGTAAGTGATGACTGACTTCCAGACCCGCGATCCCCTCTCTCCCGCGTTCTGGGACGAGCGTTTCGAAAAGCAATTCACGCCCTGGGACCAGGGTGGCGTGCCGGCGCGCCTGCGCCGCTTTGTCGCCGACAGCCCGGCGCCCTTGCGCTGCCTGATTCCCGGCTGCGGCTCTGCGTATGAGCTGGTCTTCATGCTTGATCATGGCTGGGATGCCACGGCGATCGACTTTTCGCCAGGCGCCGTGGCGGCCGCCCGCGTCCAGCTGGGCGAGCGGGCAGGGCGGGTGGTGCAAGCGGATTTCTTTGCCTGGCAGCCCGCCGCGCCGCTGGACCTGATCTATGAGCGGGCTTTCCTGTGCGCCATGCCACGCGCCATGTGGCCGCAAGTGGCGCAGCGCTGGGCCCAGCTGCTGGCGCCAGGCGCCATGCTGGTCGGCTACTTTTTCTTTGACGACAATGCCAAGGGCCCGCCGTTCGGAATGTCGCGTGAGACGCTGCAGCAATTGCTGGCGCCGCATTTCGAGTGCCTGGCCGATGAAGCTGTGGATGATTCCATCCCCGTTTTCGCGGACAGGGAGCGCTGGATGGCCTGGCGCCGCCGGGCGGACTGAGCCTGGAAGGTCGGCGGCCGGGCGATTTCCGCTGGGGCCGGCGGAAAAGCTTTATAATTCAGGGTTTTTGATGATTTTCTCGGAGTAGAGATGCCGATTTACGCTTACCGTTGTGACGAGTGTGGTTTTGCCAAGGATGTCTTGCAAAAGATCTCCGATCCAGTACTGACGGTGTGCCTGTCGTGCGGCAAACCCAGTTTCAAGAAACAATTGACGGCCGCCGGTTTCCAATTGAAGGGCACCGGCTGGTACGCGACCGATTTCCGCGGCGGCACGGCACCCACCACGGCCATTCCGACGGGCCCGGCCGACAACGCCAAGCCAGCCCCCGCTGCCGAAAGCGCGCCCGCTGCTGCGCCCGCGCCTGCGCCGGCCGCCGCTGCGCCGAAAGCGGACTGAAACGCGCGCCGCGCCGACCCATTCCCTTACCGAGAAACTGATGCGTAAATACTTTATTACCGGATTACTGATTTTAGTACCGCTGGCCATCACCGTCTGGGTACTCAATCTGGTGATCGGCACCCTGGACCAGTCGCTGCTGCTGGTGCCGGAACGTTTCCGCCCGAACTCGCTGTTCGGCTTTGACATTCCCGGCCTGGGCACGATACTGACCATACTCATCGTGTTCCTGACGGGATTGCTGACGAATAACCTGGTCGGCAATTATGTGGTGAAACTGTGGGAAAAGCTGCTGCATCGCATACCCATCGTCAATTCCCTGTATTCGAGCGTCAAGCAAGTCTCGGATACCTTGTTTTCCTCGTCGGGCAATGCTTTCCGCAAGGCAGTGCTGGTGCCGTATCCGCACCAGAATTCCTGGACCATCGCTTTCCTGACCGGCGTGCCGGGCGGCGATGCGGCGAACCACCTGGTGGGCGACTACGTCAGCGTGTACGTGCCGACGACGCCCAACCCGACATCGGGCTTCTTCCTGATGATGAAGCGCAGCGATGTGGTCGAGCTGGACATGAGCGTCGATGCTGCGCTCAAGTACATCGTCTCGATGGGCGTGGTGGCGCCTGCGGAAGTTGTCGCTGTACTGGCCCCGGCAGCCAAAGAATAAAGGCAGGCGTCCCGCGGGGACGTGGCCGGATTGAACACTCACTAACCTGAACTGAGAATTTTATGTCTATGCGTACTGAATATTGCGGCCTCGTCACCGAAGCCATGCTGGGACAAACCGTCAGCCTGTGCGGCTGGGTACATCGCCGCCGCGACCACGGCAGCCTGATCTTCATTGACTTGCGCGACCGTGAAGGCCTGGTGCAAATCGTCTGCAACCCGGAACAGGCGGAAATGTTCAAGGTCGCCGAAGCCGTGCGCAATGAATTCTGCCTGCGCGTGACGGGCGTCGTGACCAGCCGTATCGACGGCACCGTCAACAACAACCTGAAGTCGGGCAAGATCGAAGTGGTCTGCTCGGAACTGGAAGTGCTGAACCCTTCCGTGCCCGTGCCGTTCCAGCTGGACGACGACAACCTGTCGGAAACGACGCGCCTGACGCACCGCGTGCTGGACCTGCGCCGCCCGCAAATGCAGAACAACCTGCGCCTGCGCTACAAGGTGACGATGGAAGTGCGCAAGTACCTCGACAACCTGGGCTTCATCGACATCGAAACGCCGATGCTGACCAAGTCGACGCCAGAAGGCGCGCGCGATTACCTGGTGCCGTCGCGCGTCAACGCGGGCAGCTTCTTCGCTCTGCCGCAATCGCCACAGTTGTTCAAGCAACTGTTGATGGTCGCCAACTTCGACCGTTACTATCAGATCACCAAGTGTTTCCGTGACGAAGACTTGCGCGCAGACCGCCAGCCTGAATTCACGCAGATCGACTGCGAAACCTCGTTCCTGACGGAACAGGAAATCCGTGACCTGTTCGAAGACATGATCCGCGTCGTCTTCAAGAACACCCTGAACATCGACCTGCCGAACCCGTTCCCGGTCATGGACTTCGCCGAAGCGATGGGCCTGTACGGTTCCGACAAGCCGGACATGCGCGTCAAACTGGCCTTCACCGACCTGACCGAAGTCATGAAAACGGTGGAATTCAAGGTCTTCAACGGCGCCGCCAACATGCCGAACGGCCGCGTGGTGGGCTTGCGTATTCCAGGCGGCGGCTCCATGCCACGTTCGGAAATCGACGCCTACACGCAGTTCGTCGCCATCTACGGCGCCAAGGGCCTGGCCTACATCAAGGTCAACGAGAAAGCCAAGGGCCCTGAAGGCCTGCAGTCGCCGATCGTCAAGTTCCTGCCTGCCGACGTGCTGGCCACGATCCTCGAGCAGACGGGCGCGCAAGACGGCGACCTGATCTTCTTCGGCGCCGACAAGGCGAAAGTTGTCAACGACGCCATTGGCGCGCTGCGCGTGAAAATCGGCCACAGCGAATTCGGCAAGAAAGCCGGCCTCTTCGACGACGTATGGAAACCATTGTGGGTGGTCGACTTCCCGATGTTCGAGCACGACGAAGAAGCGGACCGCTGGACGGCAACCCACCATCCATTCACGGCGCCGAAAGACGGCCATGAAGACATGCTGGAAACCAATCCGGGCGCCTGCATCGCCAAGGCTTACGACATGGTCCTGAACGGCTGGGAACTGGGCGGCGGTTCGATCCGTATCCACCGCGAAGAAGTGCAAAGCAAGGTCTTCCGTGCATTGAAGATCGATGCGGAAGAAGCGCAGCTGAAGTTCGGCTTCCTGCTCGACGCCCTGCAATACGGCGCGCCACCGCATGGCGGCCTGGCATTCGGCCTGGACCGTATCGTGACCATGATGACGGGTTCCGAATCGATCCGCGACGTGATCGCCTTCCCGAAAACCCAGCGCGCGCAAGATTTGCTGACGCATGCGCCGTCGGAAGTGGACGAGAAGCAATTGCGTGAACTGCACATCCGTTTGCGCAGCGCCGAGCCAAAAGTAGTGTAATGAAGCATGCGGCTGCCCTGGCGGCCGCTGTTTGATCCGCTATGCAAAAAAAAGGCGCTGTCGTGGCGCCTTTTTCATTGTTGATATGACTCATAAAATTCCTGTTTCCGTGCTGGTCGTCATTCATACGGCTGACCTTGACGTCTTGCTCATCGAACGCGCGGGCCAGCCCGGCTTCTGGCAGTCGGTGACGGGCTCCGTCGATGCCGTCGACGAACCGCTGCTGCAGACGGCCGCGCGCGAATTGCTTGAAGAAACCGGCATCGTTGCCGATGGGCGCGATATTGTGCTGCGCGACTGGAACTTGTCGAACGTGTACGAGATCTACCCGATCTGGCGCCACCGCTATGCGCCCGGTGTAACGCGCAACACGGAACACGTGTTCAGCGTGCAAGTGCCGCGCGACATTGCCATCACCCTGAGTCCGCGCGAACATCTGCAATACGCGTGGCTGCCGTACCTGGCAGCCGCCGACCGTTGCTTTTCCTCTTCCAACGCGGAAGCCATTTTGCAGTTGCCGGCCATGACAGGCCTGGCACGTCCTGCCTGACCCCTGATAAGAAAGCCTTCCATGTTGAACTGGATTCATTTGACCACGCAGCAAAAACTGCTGGGCACCGTCGGCATCGTTTTTTGCCTGTGCTTTATTTTCCTGCTGTTCAGTTCCACCGTGCCCGGCCGCACGCCGCCGATCGGCATGCCGCTGATGGCCATCGGCTGGCTGCTGCACCCGGGCGCGTTTGCCCCGGGCAAGCGCACTGTGGCGTGGCGCGGCGCCCCCCTGCTGGTGAAAATCGTCTGGGCCGCCGGCATCACGGCTCTGATCGTCAGCGTGACGGCGGGCGTGGGCCGCATGCTGGCCTGATTGCGTTCGTGATTGTGTCGGTTTAGGTGCGCACGCGCACCTACGCTGGCGCCGCGCGGACCCCGTCTGGGAGTAGAATCAATGCATGAAAATCCGCGTAGCAACTTATAATATACACAAGGGCGTTTCCTCCGTGCGGGGCTTGCCCAGGGTTCACGCATTGAAGCAGGCGATTGCGCTCTTCAATGCTGATGTTGTTTTTTTGCAAGAGGTGCAGGGCAAGCACGACCGCAATGCGGCCCGCTATGGCGCCGAGAAAAACGGCCACAAGCATTGGCCGGAAGCGTCGCAGCACGAATTCTTTGCCGGCGCCGAGCACCATTCCGCGTATGGCATGAATGCCGTGTACGACCATGGCCACCATGGCAACGCCTTGCTCAGCAAGTTCCCCATCGCTTCGCAAACCAACCACGACGTTTCCGACCACGCCTATGAGCAGCGCGGCATCCTGCATTGCGTGCTCAAGACGCCGCAGGCCGACGTGCATTGCTATGTCGTCCACCTGGGCCTGTTCGAGTCGGGACGGGGACGCCAGACGCAGGCGCTGATCGATGCCGTGATGGAATCGGCGCCCGATGGCGAACCCGTCATCATTGCGGGCGACTTCAACGACTGGCGCAACACGCTCAGCGACAAGCTGCGCAATGCGCTGGGCGTGGTCGAGGTATTCGACCAGCGCGCGTCGAACTCGGCCCTGGGCGACCTGGTGCGCACCCTGGCGCGGCGCCAGAGCAAGACCCCCACGCCCGTGCCGGCGCGCACCTTTCCCGCCGCCTTGCCGTGGTTCCGCCTGGACCGCATCTATGTGCGCGGTTTCCACGTGGAAGGCGCGCAAGTGATGCATGGCACCTTGTGGGCAAAATTGTCGGACCACGCGCCGATAGTTGCTGCCTTGAAACTCGCGTAGACTGCCGGCATGCGTACAGTCAATTTCATCGCCCACAACGACATCCGGCTGCTGTATTGCGGCACCGACTATTTTCCAGCCTTGATCGCTGCCATCGACGGCGCGCGTTCCGAAGTCTATTTCGAGACATACATCTTCGCCGACGACGCCACGGGCACCCTGGTGCTCGACGCCTTGATGCGGGCGGCCGCGCGCGGCGTGCTGGTCTGCATGATCACGGACTGGTTCGGCACAGGCAACCGCCGGGTCAACGCCATGCATGCGCAGCTGGAAGCGGCCGGCGTGCACCACCGCATCTTCAACCCCTGGTTCCGGCGCGGCATTACGCGCACGCACCGCAAGATCTGCGTTGCCGATGGCGAGATCGCCCTGGTGGGCGGCATCAATATCAACGATGACATGTTTTGCGACTACGACCACAACATCAGCCTGGAAGCGCCGCGCTGGGACTTCGCCGTGCAGGTGCAGGGCCCGCTGGTCGATGCCATCCACGAGGAAGTACAGGCGCAGTGGGCGCGGTTGGGGAAAATGAACCTCGTGCGGCGTATCAAGCTGTACCGCAAGATGCGCGTCGTCAGCAAGGAGCTGGCGAAGAACCCCGTGGTGGCCGGCTTTGTCGTGCGCGACAACCTGCGCAACCGCCGCACCATCCAGCGCGCCTACCTGCAGGCGCTGGGCCAGGCGCGCAAAAGCGTGATGCTGGCCAACCCGTATTTCGCGCCCGGGCACAAGCTGCGCCGCGCGCTGGCCCAGGCGGCCCAGCGGGGCGTTGACGTGGTGCTGTTGATCGGCGTGGGCGAGTTCCGCATGCAGGATGCCGTGGCGCATTCGTTTTATCCAAAACTGCTGGCCGCCGGGGTGAAAATCGTTGAATACCGCAAGACGCAGCTGCACGCCAAGGTGGCCGTCGTCGACGACGACTGGGCGACGGTGGGCTCCAGCAACATCGATGCGCTGAGCCTGTTCCTGAACCAGGAAGCCAACGTGGTCATCAAGGACGTGGCCTTCGCGCAAAGCCTGCGCCAGCATATCGAGCAGGGCGTGGCGGACGGCATCGTGATCCACCAGGATGATTTCAAGCACATCGGCCGCTTCCGGCGCATCGGCTATGAAGCCGCGTTCCTCGTGTACCGGCTGGTAATGCGCATTTTTTCAGTAGGCAAGTACGCATGAGCGAGATGACAACGGTAAGGCTGGACAAATGGCTGTGGGCGGCGCGCTTCTTCAAGACGCGCTCGCTGGCCAGCGAGGCCGTCGATACGGGAAAGGTCAAAGTGGGCGGCGAGCGCGTGAAACCGGCGCGCAGCCTGCGCGTGGGCGACGAGCTGGCCATCGACAATGGCGCGGAGGTGTGGGAAGTGGCCGTGCTGGGCCTGTCCGACAAGCGCGGCGCCGCACCCGTGGCGCGCCTGCTGTACGCGGAAACGCCGGCCAGCATTGTCCGCCGTGAACAGCTGGCGGAGGAACGCAAGCTGTTCCGCGAGCCGGGCAGCACCATCAAAGGGCGGCCGACCAAGCGCGACCGCCGTCAATTGAGCAGGGCAGGCGACCTCGACTGAGGAAAGCCGTCAGCGGCGCAAGCCGACATAGCCTAGGGCAAGTTGCGGACAACATCCGCATTTGCCGGCCTGAAAGCACGGGTAAAAACGCGGCCCTGAAATGCTGCGCTGCACCAATAGAACACCGGCTCTAAAGTTCCCGTTTGACTTTTACGTGGTAGTGGATAATAGTACGAGCGTTCGGATTTTTTCGGAGCGTGCTTTTTTTTACTCGCGCTCCAGTCCGCCAGATCGGCAACCTCACTTTGAGAACGGACCTCTTGAATACTTCAGTCAAATTCATGCGCAAGGGCGAACTGACCCGTGCAGCCATCCTCGACGTGGCGCTGGACCTGTCCAGTCGCGACGGCCTGGAAGGCCTGACGATCGGGCTGCTTGCGGACAAAATGAACATGAGCAAGTCGGGCGTGTTTGCCCACTTTGGTTCGCGCGAAGACTTGCAGATGGAAGTGCTCAAGCTCTACCACTATCGTTTCGAGCAAGAAGTCTTTTTCCCCAGCATGAAAGAACCACGCGGCATCCAGCGTTTGCAATCGATGTTCGCGCGCTGGGTCAAGCGGGTCAGCGTGGAAATCGCTTCCGGCTGCATCTATATCAGCGGCGCCGTCGAGTATGACGACCGTCCCGGTCCCATCCGCGAGGCCCTGGTGGCCATGGTGCGGGCCTGGCAGGGCGCGCTGCTGCGCAGCGTCGAGCAATCGATCGCCACGGGCGACCTGAAAGCGGACACGGACGCCCAGCAGCTGGTGTACGAGATGTATGGCCTGATTCTGGCCCTGCATCACGATGCACGCTTCCTGCGCGTGCCGGGCAGCATCGAACGGGCGCAAGCGGGCTTCATCCGCCTGCTGGCGTCGTACCAGAATTCAGTTACCAGCAAATAAGCCGTCAGGCAGTATCCGCAGCAACGCACACGCAGTTCACAAGTACAACACTTTAGCTAATCGCCTTCAGGAGAAAATTATGGGTCAATACGTCGCGCCAATCCGGGATATGCAATTCGTCCTGCATGAATTCCTGCAAGTGGAAGAAGAACTGAAGCAAATGCCGTCGTACGCCGACGTCGACGCCGAGATCATCAACCAGGTGCTGGAAGAGGGCGGCAAATTCACCTCCGAGGTCCTATTCCCGCTGAACCACTCCGGCGACCGCGAAGGCTGCCACCACGATCCCGTCACGAAAAACGTGACCACGCCGAAAGGCTTCAAGGAAGCCTACAAGCAGTACGTCGAAGGCGGCTGGGCGGCATTGGCTTGCGATCCGGAATACGGCGGCCAGGGCTTGCCTGTGGTACTGAACAATTCGTTCTATGAAATGCTGAACTCCTCGAACCAGGCCTGGTCCATGTACCCAGGCCTGTCGCACGGTGCCTACGAGTGCCTGAAGGAACACGGCACCGACCACCAGAAAGAAGTCTACCTGCCGAAACTGGTGTCGGGCGAATGGACGGGCACCATGTGCCTGACCGAACCACACTGCGGCACCGACCTGGGCCTGCTGCGCTCGAAAGCGCTGCCTGAGGCGGACGGTTCCTGGACCATCACCGGCAACAAGATCTTCATCTCGGCCGGCGAGCACGACATGGCGGAAAACATCCTGCACCTGGTGCTGGCCCGCGTGCCGGACGCGCCGGAAGGCTCGAAAGGCATCTCGCTGTTCCTGGTGCCGAAATTCCTGCCGAACGCGGACGGCACGCCAGGCGAGCGCAACCCGATCACCTGCGGCGCCATCGAAGAAAAAATGGGCATCCACGGCAATTCGACCTGCCAGATGAACCTGGACGGCGCGAAAGGCTGGATCATCGGCCAGCCGAACAAGGGCCTCAACGCCATGTTCGTCTTCATGAACGCGGCCCGCCTGGGCGTGGGCATGCAGTCGCTGGGCCTGACGGAAATCGCTTACCAGAACGCGCTGATCTACGCCAAGGACCGCACGCAAATGCGTTCGCTGTCCGGCATCAAGAACCCGGAACTGCCGGCCGACCGCATCATCGTGCACCCTGACGTGCGCCGCATGCTGCTGACCGGTAAAGCCTACGCCGAAGGCGCGCGCGCTTTCACTTCGTACGTGGCGCTGCAGATCGACCGCGAACTGCACCACCCTGACGCCGATGTGCGCAAGGAAGCGGCCGACGAAGTGGCGCTGCTGACGCCCGTCATCAAGGCTTTCATCACCGATAACGCCTGGATCGCCACCTCGGACGCGATGCAAGTGTTCGGCGGCCACGGCTACATTGCGGAATGGGGCATGGAGCAGTATGTGCGCGACGCGCGCATCAACATGATCTACGAAGGCACGAACACGATCCAGTCGCTCGATCTGCTGGGCCGCAAGATCCTCGGCGACAACGGCGCCAAGCTGCGCAAGTTCGGCGAAAAGATCAAGGCGTTTGTCGAAGACAACGGCACCGATGAAGCGATGAGCGAATTCGTCACGCCACTGGGCGACCTGGGCGACAAAGTCACCAAGCTGACCATGGAAATCGGCATGAAGGCCTTCCAGAATCCGGACGAAGTGGGCGCGGCATGCGTGCCTTACCTGCGCGTCGTCGGCCACATGATCTACAGCTACCTGTTCGCGCAGATGGCCAAGATCGCCCTCGAAAAAGAGTCCAGCGGCGACACCTTCTACACCGCCAAACTGGCTACCGCACGTTTCTACTTCGCCCGCTTGCAGCCTGAAACGGCAACCCTGATCCGTCAGGCGCGTTCCGGTTCGGCCAACCTGATGGCACTCGACGCAGACCTGTTCTAAGACTTGAGGAAAATATGACCAATTTCATCGTTAAAAAAGTAGCCGTCCTCGGCGCCGGCGTGATGGGTGCGCAGATCGCCGCCCACTGCATCAACGCGAAAGTGCCGGTCGTGCTGTTCGATCTGCCGGCAAAGGAAGGCCCGAAGAATGGCATCGTGCTGCGCGCCATCGAGAACCTGAAAAAGCTGTCGCCTGCCCCGCTGGGCAACAAGGACGACGCCGCGCTGATCCAGGTCGCCAACTACGAAGACAACCTGGACCTGCTGGCCGGTTGCGACCTGATCATCGAAGCCATCGCCGAGCGCATGGACTGGAAACACGACCTGTACCAGAAGGTCGCACCGCACATCGGCCCGAACGCGATCTTCGCCTCGAACACCTCGGGCCTGTCGATCACCAAGCTGGCCGAAGGCTTCGATGCCGACCTGAAATCGCGCTATTGCGGCGTGCATTTCTTCAACCCGCCGCGCTATATGCACCTGGTCGAGATCATCCCGACCGAGTTCACCAAGCCGGAGATTTCCGACCAGCTGGAAGGCTTCCTGACCACCACCCTGGGCAAGGGCGTGGTCCGCGCCAAGGATACGCCGAACTTCATCGCCAACCGCGTGGGCGTGTTCGGCATCCTGGCCATCGTGCACGAAGCTGAAAAATTCGGCCTGTCCGTGGACGTCGTCGATGATTTGACGGGCGCCAAGCTGGGCCGCGCCAAGTCGGGCACCTTCCGCACGGCGGACGTGGTCGGTCTGGACACCATGGGCCATGTGATCAAGACCATGCAGGACTACCTGCCGAACGATCCGTTCGCCGCCGTCTACAAGACGCCGGAAGTGCTGGCCAAGCTGGTGGAAAAGGGCGCACTGGGCCAGAAGAGCGGCGCGGGCTTCTACAAGAAGGTCGGCAAGGAAATTCAACGCCTCGATTTCGCCACCGGTGAATACGTGGCTGGCGGCGCCAAGGCTGCCGACATCATCGCCCGCATCCTGAAGGAAAAGGATCCGGTCAAGAAGATGAAGGCGCTGCGCGAATCGACGAACCCGCAAGGCCAGTTCCTGTGGGCGATCTTCCGCGACGCTTTCCACTACATCGCGATCCACCTCGACACCGTGGCTGACAATGCGCGCGACATCGACTTCGCCATGCGCTGGGGCTTCGGCTGGAACGTCGGCCCGTTTGAAACGTGGCAGGCATCGAACTGGCTGCAAGTGGCCAACTGGGTCAAGGAAGACATCGACGCCGGCCACGCGCTGTGCAACGCACCGCTGCCAGCCTGGGTCTTCGAAGGCCCGGTCGCCGAAAAAGGCGGCGTGCACACGCCGGAAGGGTCGTACTCCGCCGTGTCGAACAGCTTCGTGCCACGCTCGACCCTGTCCGTGTATGACCGTCAGCCATTCCGCGCGCCCGTCCTGGGCAGCGGCGCCATCGACGGCAAGACCGCCGGCACCACCGTCTTCGAAGACGAATCCGTGCGCGTCTGGCATACGGGCGACGACGTCCTGATCATCTCGTTCAAGACCAAGATGCACGTGATTGGCGAAGGCGTGATTAACGGACTCAAACTCGCATTGGCGGAAGCTGAAAAGAATTTCAAGGGCCTGGTGATCTGGCACGCCGATGCAGCCGAAGGCGGCGCCTTCTCGGCCGGCGCCGACCTGCAATCGGCCCTGCCGGCGTTCATGCAAGGCGGCGTGAAAGCCGTCGATCCGATCATCGCCGAACTGCAGAACACCTTCATGTCGCTGAAATACGCGAACGTGCCGGTGATCGCCGCGGTCGCTGGCCTGGCACTGGGCGGCGGTTGCGAACTGGCGCTGCATGCATCGAAGCGCGTGGCCTCGATCGAGTCGTACATCGGCCTGGTGGAAGTGGGCGTCGGCCTGATTCCTGCCGGCGGCGGCTTGAAGGAAGCGGCGCAGCGCGCCTACAAGGAAGCCAAGGGTAACGACATCCTGCAATTCCTGAAAACGGGCTTTACCAACGCAGCCACCGCCAACGTGTCGAAATCGGCGCTGGAAGCGAAGAAGATGGGCTACCTGAAGGAAGACGACGTCATCGTATTCAACGCCTACGAGCTGCTGCACGTGGCCAAGGTCGAAGCACGCGCCATGTTCGACGCGGGCTTCCGTCCAGCGCTCCCTTCGCTGATCCAGGTCACGGGCCGTTACGGCTGGGGCACCATCAAGGCGCAGCTGGTCAACATGCGCGACGGCGGCTTCATTTCGGCGCACGATTTCAAGCTGGGCGAGATGATCGCCGAGATCGTATCGGGCGGCGACGTGGACCAGGGCAGCTTCGTCAGCGAACAGTGGCTGCTGGATATGGAACGCAAGGCATTCCTGGAGCTGTTGAACCATCCGAAAACCCAGGAACGGATCATGGGCATGATGCAAACCGGTAAGCCGGTACGCAACTAAGCCTGACGTCGATGACGATCCTGTCCATTATTTTTAAAGTATTGCTGCGCGTGAGGCCAAGCATGGTGTATGACCGTATCAAACAACAGATGATGGACACCTTGCCCTTCGTGCGGCTGCTGGGGATCAGCATCGACGACATCGGCGCCGGCACCTCGAAGGTGTCGATGCCGGAAGATCCAAAACTGAATAATCACCTGGGCACGCAGCACGCGGGCGCCTTGTTTACCCTGGCCGAAACGGCTTCCGGCGCGGCCATGGCTGGCGGCTTCGCCGAGCTGATACTGGGTTTGCGCCCGGTGGCCAAGGAGTCGCGCATCCAGTACCAGAAGGTGGCCCGGGGCGCGACGCGCGCCGAAGGCCGGGTACCGGGCGACCTGGCTGCCTTGAAGGCGCAGCTGGCGCAGGATGGCAAGGTGGCGTTTCCCGTGGCAGTCGATATTTTCGACGCCGAAGGCACGCTGGCGGCACAGGTGACGGTGGACTGGTATTTGTCGCAGAAGCGATAAGCGATTACCTGAGCAGTCCCGGACATTCGACAGAACACGAACCTCGTTCAACATCTTTGAAAGCATAAAATGAGCAAACAACTTCAAGACGCCTACATCGTCTCTGCAACCCGCACCCCGATCGGCAAGGCGCCGCGCGGCATGTTCAAGAATACCCGTCCGGACGACCTGCTGGTGCGCGTGCTGCAATCGGCCCTGGCGCAAGCGCCTGGCCTGGACCCGGCACTGATCACCGACGCCATCATCGGCTGCTCGTTCCCGGAAGCGGAGCAGGGCTTCAACATCGCGCGTAACTCGGTGCTGCTGGCCGGCTTGCCGAAAACCGTCGGCGGCGTCACCGTCAACCGTTATTGCGCTTCGGGCATCACGGCCATCGCCATGGCGGCCGACCGCATCCGCGTGGGCGAAGCCGACGTGATGATCGCCGGCGGCATCGAATCGATGTCGATGGTGCCGATGATGGGCCACCACCCATCGATGAACCTGGACATGTTCAGCGACGAGAACATCGGCATGGCTTACGGCATGGGCCTGACGGCCGAAAAAGTGGCGCAGCAATGGAAAGTGTCGCGCGAACAGCAGGACGCGTTCTCCGTTGAATCGCACCGCCGCGCCATCGCCGCGCAGCAGGCCGGTTTCTTCAAGGCGGAAACGACGCCCGTGGAAATCATCACGCGCACGCCGAACCTGGCCACCGGCCAGGTCGATGTAACGCGCCGCACCGTCGACACCGACGAAGGCGCGCGCGCCGATTCGTCGATGGAGTCGCTGGCCAAGCTGAAGCCTGTGTTCGCCGCCAAGGGTTCCGTCACGGCCGCCAACAGCTCGCAGATGTCCGATGGCGCCGGCGCGCTCTTGATCGTCAGCGAAAAAATCCTGCGCGAGCACAACCTGACCCCGCTGGCGAAATTCTCCTCGTTCGCCGTGCGCGGCGTGCCGCCAGAAATCATGGGCATCGGCCCTAAATTCGCCATCCCGGCAGCATGCGCCGCCGCCGGCATCACGCAAGACCAGCTGGACTGGATCGAGCTGAACGAAGCATTTGCCGCGCAAGCCCTGGCCGTCATCGGCGACCTGGGCCTGGATCCATCGAAGGTCAACCCGATGGGCGGCGCGATCGCCCTGGGCCACCCGCTGGGCGCCACCGGTGCCATCCGCGCCGCCACCGTCATTCACGCACTGCAGCGCACCAAGCAGAAGTACGGCATGGTCACGATGTGCGTGGGCGCCGGCATGGGCGCAGCAGGAATCTTTGAACGCGTTTAAGTTTGACGGACTAAAGCAGTAAAACAGGGCGCTGTGGGATGACTCCGGCGCCCTTTATTTTTTGGAGACGACATGGATATTTTGTGCAGCAAGAGTGAGGGCATCCTGACCCTGGAATTCAACCGCCTGGAACGCAAGAATGCGATTACGGGCGCCATGTACCAGACCCTGGCCGATGCGCTGGTGGCGGCCGAGACGGACGATGAAGTGCGCGCCATCCTGATCTGCGGCAAGCGCGAGATTTTCACGGCCGGTAATGACCTCGATGACTTCATGAAAACGGCGCGCCCGAAGGACGGCTCGCTCGACCATGACCGTCCCGTGTTCCAGTTCATGCGCGCCCTGTACGGCAGCAGCAAGCCCGTGGTGGCCGCCGTCTCCGGCCCGGCCATCGGCATCGGCACCACTTTGCTGATGCACTGCGACCTGGTCTACGCGGCCGACAACGCCAGCTTCTCGATGCCGTTCACGCAGCTGGGCCTGTGTCCGGAATTCGGCTCCAGCCTGCTGCTCACGCAACTGGCCGGCTACCCGCGCGCGGCGGAAAAATTGATGCTGGGCGAGTCGTTCCCGGCGCAAGAAGCGCTGGAAATGGGCCTGGTGTCGAAGGTCGTGCCCCTGTACGACCTGATGACATTCGCGCAAGGCCAGGCCGCCAAGCTGGTGGCCCTGCCAGCCGCCTCGATCCGCGCCACCAAGCGCCTGATGAAGCAAAGCCGCATGGAACCGATGAAGGCCGCCATCGCCGACGAAAATAAACTGTTCAGCGCCATGCTGGGCGGCGCCGAGGCGAAAGAAGCGTTTACTGCCTTCTTTGAAAAGCGCAAGCCGGATTTCAAGAAGTTTGCCTAGGTTTCAGCAAGCGAACCCAAATGCGGCACAGCCGGGGTCGGACCCTCAGGGTGTTTTGTCGGCAGACATGGGTAACGCTTTGTCGGGAGACATAGGTTACACATCCGACTGCCGGGGTCAGACCCCCGCGTCCGTTAGCGCAAGCCTCTGAGTTGGCGGCCTTGAGGGTCTGACCCCAGAATTTTCTTCTGGGCTCAACTTATTCTAGACGACTGGTCTAATTGTGCTACAATGCCTCGCATGAAAGCTGAATACACCGACGTGCGCCAGCACATTATCGACCAGGGCAAGGCCATCATCACGCGTAAAGGCTTTGCCGGCGTGGGGCTGAACGAGATCCTGTCGGCCGCGGACGTGCCCAAGGGCTCGTTCTACCATTACTTCAAGTCCAAGGAATTGTTTGGCGAGGCAATGCTGGAAGATTACGTCACCGGTTATCTGGCGGAAATGGAAGGCGTGCTGGGCCTGCCGGGCCGGAACGCGGCGCAGGCGCTGATGGCGTATTGGGCCAGCTGGACCAGCGAAAGCCTTGACGGCAGCGGTTGCGACTGCCGTTGCCTGGTGGTCAAGCTGAGCAGCGAAGTGGCCGACATGTCGGAGCCGATGCGCGTGGCGCTGCTCGACGGCACCCACCGCATCATCGCCAGGCTGGCCCTGGCCATCGCGCGGGGCAGGGTAGACGATTCCCTGCCATCCGTGGCCGATCCGGCGCAGATGGCAGCCACCTTGTACCAGCTGTGGCTGGGCGCGGCCATGCTGACCAAGCTGCGGCGCGACGCCAGCGCCCTGCAAACGGCATGGCGGGCGACCCTGGACATGTTGCAGCTGCCGGCGGATATGGTTGCCACGCACTGAAGCAGGCCGGCTACTAAAGCGGCCAAGTTACCGAAGCGGCCAGGTTACTGAAAGGCAAGGTAATGTAAGGCAAGGTACTGAAGCATGCAGCGATGGCAGGCGCAAGCGGGTGCCATCGCGAGTGTGAGCGCGGATGACGCTACTGTCCGCGTTTTTTTGAATTGATTTCTAGACGACCAGTCTAATAATAATGGAGCTACTGATGAAAAATTTTGAATTCCATAACCCGACGAAGATCGTCTTCGGCGCCGATACCGTCGCCAAATTGTCCACCCTGGTGCCGCAGGACGCGCGCGTGCTGATTTTGTACGGCGGCGCCAGCGCGGAAAAGACCGGCACCCTGGCCGAGGTGCGTGCTGCTCTTGCGCAGGGCCAGCGCAGCGTGCGGGAGTTCGGCGGCATCGAACCGAATCCCAGCTATGAAACCCTGATGCGCGCCGTGGCCCTGGTGCGCAGTGAAAAAAGTGACTTCCTGCTGGCCGTCGGCGGCGGCTCGGTGATCGACGGCACCAAGTTCGTCGCCGCCGCTGCCCTGTATGACGGCGAGCCGTGGGAAATCGCCGAGCGCGGCGGCGCCAATGTGCAGCGTGCCCTGCCGTTCGGCACGGTGCTGACCTTGCCGGCCACGGGGTCGGAAATGAACAGCGGCGGCGTGGTGACGAAAAAAGCCACGCATGACAAGCTGAGTTTCCGCAACCCGCTGCTGTACCCGCAATTCTCCGTGCTTGATCCCAGCAAGACCTTCACCTTGCCGGCCACGCAGGTGGCCAATGGCGTGGTTGACGCTTTTGTGCACACGACGGAACAGTATCTGACCTATCCGGTGCAGGCCATGGTGCAGGACCGCTTTGCCGAAGGCTTGCTGCAAACCCTGGTCGAGATCGCGCCGCAGGCCGTCGCCTCGCCCGACGATTACGCCACGCGCGCCAACCTGATGTGGACGGCCACCCTGGCCCTGAATGGCCTGATCGGCGCCGGCGTGCCGCAGGACTGGGCCACCCACATGATCGGCCACGAACTGACGGCCCTGTACGACATCGACCATGCGCGCACCCTGGCGCTGGTGCTGCCTGCGCTGCTGGACGTACAGCGCGAACAGAAACGCGGCAAGTTGCTACAGTATGGCGAACGTGTCTGGAACATCACGCAAGGCAGCGAGGACGAACGCATCGATGCCGCCATCGCCCGTACGCGCGCCTTCTTTGAAGGGCTGGGCATCCCGACCCGTTTGTCGGCCTATCAGTTGGGCCAGGAAGCGGTGGAAGCGGTACTGAAGCAATTGGAAGTACATGGCATGACCGCACTGGGCGAACACCGCGATATCGACCTCGCGCGCAGCCGCCGCATTCTCGAAGCAGCACTGTAATCCTCACCCCGCAAGCTCACTGAAAAGGAAACAAGATGAACATTCTGATGGTACTGACCTCGCACGACCAACTGGGCGACACCGGCAAGAAAACCGGCTTCTGGCTGGAAGAATTCGCCGCTCCTTATTACGCGTTGAAAGAAGCGGGGGCCACGCTGACGGTGGTCTCGCCGCTGGGCGGCCAGCCGCCGCTGGATCCGAAAAGCGACGAACCGGAGTCGCAAACGGATGCCACGCGCCGCTTCAAGCAGGACGCCGATGCGCAAGCCGTGCTGGCCAGCACGGGCAAGCTGGCCGACGTGAAGGTGGCCGATTTTGACGCCGTGTTCTACCCGGGCGGCCATGGCCCATTGTGGGACCTGGCTGAAGACCCGCATTCGATCGCGCTGATCGAGCAGATGATCGCCGCCGGCAAACCGGTCGCCGCCGTCTGCCACGCGCCCGGCGTGCTGCGCCACGTGAAGGCGGCCGATGGCACGCCGCTGGTGCGCGGCAAGCAGGTGACAGGCTTTACGAATACGGAGGAAGAGGCCGTCGGCTTGACGGCCATCGTGCCTTTCCTCGTCGAGGACATGCTCAAGCAAAACGGCGGTGTTTACTCCAAGCTGGGCGACTGGCAGCCGTACGCCGTCACCGATGGCTTGCTGGTCACGGGCCAGAATCCCGCATCGTCGGAAGCGGCTGCCCAGGCGCTGCTCAAGCTGCTGGCTTGATGGCTTGATGGCCTGAGGCCCTGCCGGTGCGCGAGGCGGACAGGCAGGGCCTGGGTGGGCCCGGATTCTTCATGCTGCGGCGGTCATGCCCGCCAGGATCAGGCCGACCGATGCATGCCAGACAGTCTCGCTGGCCGGCCTGCCCGCCAGCGCATAACCGTGCAGGAAATCGACAAGCGTATCGCACCCGCGCTGCCGGGTTTTCCTATCCAGTTCGAGGCCGTCGAGGGCCTGCTCAAACAGCGCCGCAAAGCGTTCGGCCACGTCGGCTTGCGTCACCAGTCCGCGCGCCATCAGGCGCACGAAATACGGCGTGGCGCTGACCAGCTCCAGGTACAGCGCGCATAGCGCGAGCACGCGCCGTGGCGGCGCCTGGCGCCGCGTAAACGGCGGCTGCGCCGGATCGAGCGCGGCAAAACGCACCGCCATCAATGCCAGCAACAATTCCTCTTTACCCGCATAGTAGTGATACAGGGCCATGGTGTCGACGCCCAGCTTCTGCGCCAGCGCGCGCAGCGAGAACGCTTCGCCTTGCTCTTCCAGCAGGGGCAAAGCCGCCTGCAGGATGCTGGCGCTGTCCAGCGCGGGCGCGGCGCGGCGTGGCCGCCCGGCGCGGCGCACGGCAGGTTCGATGGCTTGAAGTTTTTTGGTTTCCATGGGCATAATTCTACACCGTAGAATTAAATGAAGGAATATCCATGAACCTGCCTATTGTCAGTGTTTTTCTCGGCACCAGCATCGACGGCTGTATCGCGGGAGAGGATGGCGACCTGTCCTGGCTGGCCGAACTGGCACCCGATTCGCCCGAGGCCACCGGCTACACGGCCTTGATGGAGCAAGTCGATACCTTGCTGATCGGCCGCACCACCTATGACGCCGTGCTGGGCTTCGAACCATGGCCGTATGCGGGCAAGCGCGTGGTGGTACTCAGCCACCGCGACTTCGTGCCGCGCCACGGGGAAACGCGCCGCGAAGGCAGCGTGCGGGACGTGCTGGAGGCGTTGGCAGGGGAGGGCTGCCGCCACGTGTATCTGGACGGCGGCGCCGTCATCCGCGCCGGCTTGCGCGAAGGCGTCATCGACAGCCTGACCTTGTCCGTGCTGCCTGTGGTGCTGGGGCGCGGCGTGCGCCTGTTCGAAGACGGCTTGCCGCGTAGCGACTGGCGGCTCGATGGCACGCGCCAGCTGCCCAGCGGCGTGGTGCAGCTGCGCTACCGCAAAAATTAAGCCACGTTGGCCAGTTCGACGATAAAGCCTGTGTCAAAAGCTTCGTTCTCGGGGGTGCCATCCGGCCGCTTGTAGCCGCACGGGTTGCAGACCACGCGGCAGTCCTGGATGCGGTAGTCGAGCGAGGCGTGCATGTGGCCATGCACCCACAGGTCCGCTTGCGCCACCATTGCATCAAGCTGCGAGGCAAACGCGGGCGAGCCCAAGTTCGTTGCGTATTGCTCTTCCACCGACAGCATCGACGGCGCCATGTGCGTGATGACCACCGTCCTGCCATTGAAGGGCTGCGCCAGCTGCTGTTGCAGCCAGGCCTTGTGTTGCGCGTGCAGCTGCGCCGTGTCGGCCGCGCACAGCAGGCGTGGCGTGTCGCCGCCCGTGCTGATGCGCTGGTAGTCGGGCATGTAGCTTTGCGCCGCATTCAAGGCTTCTTCCTGACGCTCCGCGCCGAACAGCAGGAAGTCCGTCCACAGCGTCGCGCCGAGGAAGCGCACGCCGTTCAATTCCACGGCGTCGCCGTCGAGCAGGCGGATGCTGGCGCCGTGCGCATTGGCGCTGGCGCAGGCCTCGCGCACGGCGTCCTGCATGTGTTCGAGCTGGTGGCCGTAGCCTTCGTGGTTGCCGTGCACGTACAGCACGGGCAGGGCGCCAAAAGTGCGCGCGGCCCAGGCGATGGCGTTGTTGCCCGTGTCAATGTCGCCGGCCAGGATCACCACGTCGGGGCGGCTGGCGGCAAGGTCGATGGCGGGGGTGTCGTCACCCCAGACTTCCAGGTGCAGGTCGGACAGGATCAGCAGACGCATGGCGATAGGGGAGCAGTGACGGGCCTCTATCGTAGCGCAAACGGGCGGCCGCGCGGCGGCGTGCTTGACCGCGTGCGGCCGCCGACGTTACCCTGTGGCATCGCCCACCGCCATTGCACACTTACTTCTGGAGCCGCATGCAGCCCTTCTTCCTTCCCAAGACCTTGTTGAGTATCGCTCTGGCCGCCGCGCCGCTGGCATCCACCGCGCAGGTGGCCGCGCCGGCCGCCGATCCACTGACGCAGCCGATCGCCTCGCCGTACGCGGAGCAGTGGAACCGTCCGCAACAGCCGGCGCGCATCCATGGCGACACGTATTACGTGGGCGTGGGCGGCTTGAGCGCTGTGCTGATCGACACGCGCGACGGCTTGATCCTAATCGACGGCGCGCTGCCGCAGTCGGTGGCGGCCATCGAGGAACATATCCTCGAGCTGGGCTTTCGCGTGCAGGACATCAAGTTCATCCTGAATACGGAAGCGCACTTCGACCATTCGGGCGGCATCGCCGCGCTGGCGCGCGACAGCGGCGCGCAAGTCGTCGCCAGCCCGCTGGGCGCGCAGGCGCTACGCGCGGGCAAGGTGCTCGACACGGATCCGCAGGCGGGCGCAATCGATGCCATGCCGGCCGTTGAAAACGTGCGCGAGATCGCCGATGGCGAGACCCTGCGCCTGGGCGGCGTGACGGTGACGGCACGCTATACGCCCGGCCATACGCCGGGCAGCACCAGCTGGACCTGGGTCTCGTGCGAGGATGCGGCAGGCGATGATTGCCTGAACGTGGTGTTCGGCGCCAGCCTCACGCCGGTGGGCGCCGGTGATTTCCACTTCAGTGGCGATGCGGATCATGCCGACATGACGCCGGCCTTCCGCCGCACCATGCGTGACTTCGCCAAACTGCCCTGCGATATCCTGATCTCGGCCCACCCCGACCATTCCGGCGCCGATGAAAAACTCAGGCGTCTGCTGGAAGGCGCCACGCCGAATCCCTTCATCGATGCGCAGGCGTGCCGCGATTATGCGGCCAGGAATGAAGCCAAGCTCGATGCGCGCATCGCCAAGGAAAAAGCCAGGCAGAAAGCCCAGGAAACTGCCAAGGATGGCGAGGCTGCGACAAAATAACAACGTTGGCGCATTCGCCATGCAAAGCGGTTGACGCACTGCAGCATCCGGTGCAGAATCAATGTCCGTAGTGCAGATTAACCCAACAAAAAGAAAGGATCCCCATGTTCGAGCTGGCTGGCAGCAAATTGTTCTACCACTAGCCCCGTGCATGACGCTCGGGGCCATCGGCATCTTGCCGGTCCCGAGCCGGTGTCCTTGAAAACCCCGGTGAGGAAACTCGCCGGGGTTTTTTGCTTTACCAGCACCCCGGCATAACGACAAACCCAAGGAATACCGTTATGCCCATTCATCAGACCTTGCACGGCGCCCGGGTGCCCGTGCATATTTTTACCGACGATATCGATGCGCAGGCCCTGCGCCAGCTGCAGCATATCGCCAGCCTGCCCATCGTCCATCCGCATGTGGCGGCCATGCCTGACGTGCATGCCGGCACCGGCGCCACCGTCGGCAGTGTGATCCCCACGCGCGGCGCCATCATCCCGGCCGCCGTGGGCGTGGACATCGGCTGCGGCATGAACGCCGTGCGCACCACCCTGACGGCCAGCGACTTGCCCGACAACCTGGCGCGCCTGCGCAGCGCCATCGAAGCGGAGGTCCCCGTCGGCTTCGAGCAGCATGACTGGAGCCGCGTACAGGGCTCGCGCCATGCGCGCGCCGCGCGCCCCCTCGCCGGCCGCCTGGAGCACATCGTCGAGCGCCATCGCGGCATCGCCAAGATGCTGCGCCAGTTCGAGCGCACGTGGATCTGCCAGGCAGGCACGCTCGGTGGCGGCAACCATTTTATTGAAATCTGCCTCGATGAGGAGCAGCGCGTGTGGGTCATGCTGCATTCGGGTTCGCGCGGCATCGGCAATGCGATCGGCCGCTATTTCATCGCCGCCGCGCAAAAGGACATGCGGCGCCACCAGCTGCAGCTGCCGGATGCGAACCTGGCCTACCTGAGTGCAGGCTCGACAGTGTTCGATGACTATGTGGAAGCGGTGGACTGGGCGCAGGATTACGCACTGCTCAACCGCGGCGAGATGATGCGCCGCGTGCTCGACGTGCTGGTGAAGTTCGCGCCGCCGTTCCAGCTCGACGGGGAAGCCATCAACTGCCACCACAACTACATCGCGCGCGAAACGCATGGCCATGAGGACTTGTACGTGACGCGCAAGGGCGCCATTTCAGCACGGCAGGGGGAGCTGGGCATCATCCCCGGCAGCATGGGTGCGCGCAGCTTCATCGTGCGCGGCAAGGGCAATCCCGCATCGTTCTGCTCCTGCTCGCACGGGGCCGGGCGCAGCATGAGCCGCAGCGAGGCAAAGCGCCGCTACGACCGCTTCGACCTGGCCGAGCAGACTGCCGGCATCGAATGCCGCAAGGACGGCGGCGTGGTCGACGAGATTCCGGCAGCGTATAAAAATATCGACGCCGTCATGGCGCACCAGAGCGACCTGGTGGAAGTGGTGCATACCTTGCGCCAGGTCGTCTGCATCAAGGGCTGAAAGGAGAAAACATGAAAATCAAGCTAAAAACCACGCCCAAGCCGCGCAATCGGCTGGTGGCGGCGGCGAAACTGCGCGGCGGCGCCGGCGCGCACCAGTCGGAGGCGTCGCCACGCGCGGCGCGCCGGGCCGGCAAGCACCGCCTGCAGCAATTGCTGGCGGGGCGTCTCAAGCCGGACGATTAGCGCCCGAACGACGCGGCTGCAGCTCGACGATGAAGTCCGGGTCAAAGTCGGGGTTTTGCGGCGTGCCGTCGCGTGTCTTGTAGCCGCACGGATTGCTGACGACGCGGCATGGGCCCAGCTGATAATCGCGCGAAGCGTGGATGTGGCCATGCACCCACAGGTCCGCCTGCGCGGCCAGTTCTTCCAGGCGCGAGGCATAGGCGGGCGCATGCGCTGCGCCGCCATGGGCGGCGTCGAGCGACTGCAGCGACGGCGCCATGTGGCTGATGACCACCGTGCCGCCGTCAAAGGGCTGCGCCAGTTCGCGCGCCAGCCAGGCTTTTTGCTGCGCGTGGAACATGGCCGTGTCGGCCGCGCGCAGCTTGCGAAAGCCCATGCCGGCCAGGCGGATGCGCTTGTAGTCGTTCATCAGGGCTTCCGCGTCGCGCATGGCCGTCTGGCGCGTGTCGTCGCCCAGCAGGCGGAAATCCGTCCACAGGGTGGCACCCAGGAAGCGCACCTTGTTGCCGTCCTGGTCTGCTATCAGATGCGTATTCGCGTCGAGAAAATGCACGTTCGGCGTGGCGGCGCAGGCCGCGCGCAGCTCCTGGCGTACCTTGTCCAGGTGGTGGCCATAGCCTTCGTGGTTGCCGTGCACGTACAGTACGGGCAGGCCGGCAAACGCGGTGGCTGCCCAGGCGACGGCGCGCGTGCCCGTGTCGATGTCGCCGGCCAGGATGACGGCGTCTGGACGGCTGATGGCCAGGTCGCCTTGCGGCGCATCGTCGCGCCATAACTCATGGTGCAGGTCGGACAGGATCAATAGACGCATGCGGTTTTCCAGGCGCAGGGAGAGACTGCCATCCTACCTGAAAGGCTTCATTCTTCCTGCAGCGCGGCGAACGCCTGCGCCAGGTGGTCGATCAGCATGCGCACGGCCGGCAGCAGGCCGCGCCGCGACGGGAAGACGGCGTGGATGATTTCGCGCTGCGGCCGCCATTGCTCCATCAGCGGCAGCAGGCTGCCATCGGCCACCTGCGCGGTAATCATCATGGTCGGCAGCTGCACCACGCCTACGCCGGCCACGGCCGCGTCGCGCAGGGTCAGCATGTCGCCCGTGACGAAACGCGGCGCATGGCGCAGCTGCGCGCGCGCGCCACCGGGGCCGTACAAATCCCACTGGTAATGCTGCTGCGGCGCGCCCAGGGCCAGGCTGGGCCAGTCGGCCAGGTCGGCCGGCGCCTGCGGGACAGGCGCGTCGCCAAACAGCAGCGGACTGCCCACCATGCACTGGCTGCGCTCGGCCAGCACGCGCAGCACGAGATCGCTGTCGGGCAGCGGCGGCGGGCGCACGCGGATGGCCACGTCGATGCCTTCGGCCACCAGGTCGACGCGGCGGTTGGTCGCTTCGAGCAGCAGCGTCACTTGCGGATGTTCACGCATGAAACTGGCCAGCATGGGCGCGACCAGCGATTGCAGCAGGGCGATGGGGCAGGACAGGCGCACCGTGCCGCGCGGCGCGGCGCGCGTCAGCTCGATGGCATCCTGCGCCGCTTCCGCCTCCACCAGCATGGCCTTGCAATGCTCGTAAAACGACTGCCCCACCTCGGTGACGGAAAAGTGCCGCGTGGTGCGCTGCAGCAGGCGCACCCCGAGGCGCTCTTCCAGCAGCGCGATGCGCCGGCTCAGCTTGGATTTCGGCATGCCCAGCGCGCGCCCGGCCGGGGCGAAGCCGCCATGGTCGACCACCTGCACAAAATAATACAAGTCATTCAGATCCTGCATGCCCTCTCCTTGATCGTTCCATATTTAGAACGCTGATGGCACATTTTACCGTCTAGCGCACTCATCGTTGCAAGCGTATTCTGTCTCCATCGCAGTTCCACTGCCGAACATACTCACACAGGAGATCGAGATGAACAAAATCACCGGTATCTACAGCGCACCGCGCCAGCACTGGGTCGGCGACGGTTTCCCCGTGCGCTCGATGTTTTCGTACAACGGCCATGGCAAGCAGCTGAGCCCATTCCTGCTGCTCGACTATGCAGGTCCGGCCGAATTCGCACCCGGCACCCGTCCACCTGGCGTCGGTTCGCATCCGCACCGCGGCTTTGAAACCGTGACCATCGTCTACAAGGGCGAAGTGGCGCACCGCGATTCGACGGGCCAGGGCGGCGTGATCGGCCCCGGCGATGTGCAATGGATGACGGCAGGCGCCGGCATCCTGCATGAAGAGTTTCACTCGCCAGCCTTCACGCAGTCGGGCGGTACCTTGGAAATGGTGCAGCTGTGGGTCAACCTGCCGGCGAAAAACAAGATGGCGGCGCCCGGCTACCAGGCCATCACCAGCGACACCATTCCTACGGTGACGCTGCCGGACGGCGCCGGCTCCGTGCGCGTCATCGCCGGCGAATTCGACGGCCAGCACGGACCGGCCCGCACGTTCTCGCCGATGCAGGTGTGGGACATGCGCCTGGCCCAGGGCAAGTTGACGGAATTGCCCGTCACGCCAGGCTGGAGCACGGCGCTGATCGTCCTGCACGGCACGGTGCTGGTCAACGGCGAGAGCGTGCTGCGCGAAGCGCAGATGGCGCTGTTCGAGCGCGATGGCGACAGCATCACCATCGAGGCGAACAACGACGCCGTGGTACTGCTGCTGAGCGGCGAGCCGATCGACGAGCCGATCGTCGGCCATGGCCCCTTCGTCATGAACAGCGAAGCGGAAATCGTGCAGGCGTTCGAGGATTTCAACAGCGGCCGCTTTGCCCGCATCGCGCCGTAAGCAGCAAGCAGTAAGCAGCAAGCAGCGAGTAATACCCCATGCCGCATCCCGCGGCATGGGCATGCACACGGCGCCGCCAGATGGCGCCACTTCCAGGAGACTACCATGAGCACCCCCGCCAATTTCAACGGATTGCCCCCGATGATCGATCCCGATGACGCCGTCATGCTGCTGATCGACCACCAGAGCGGCTTGTTCCAGCTGGTGCGCGACATCGAGCAGCACGTGCTGCGCGGCCACGTCACGGCGCTGGCCAAGCTGTCGCGCCTGGCCAACATGCCGACCTTCACCACCGCCTCCGTGCCCGATGGCCCGAATGGCCCATTGATCCCGGAAATCCACCATTTCAACCCGGAAGCCGTCTACATTCCCCGCACGGGCCAGATCAATGCCTGGGACAATCCGGCGTGGGTCGAGGCGATTGAAAAGACCGGCCGCAAGACCCTGCTGATCGCCGGCACGCTCACCAGCGTGTGCATGGCCTTCCCCACGATCAGCGCGCTGGCCGCCGGCTACAAGGTGTTTGCCATCATCGATGCGTCGGGCAACTGGTCGAAGATGGCCACCGACATCACCATGGCGCGCGTCACCCAGGCCGGCGCCGTGCCGATCGACACGTATGCCGTGCTGGCTGAAGTGATGAGCACCTGGAACCGCGCCGACGCGATGGAATTTGCCGCCATCATGACGGACCACATCGTGCCGCCGTACCGCGCGCTGATCGAAAGCTACGACAAGGCGCAGGGCGTGCAAAAGAATGGCCGCGAGACCAAGCTGGAAATCCTCGAAGCGGCCAGCAAGGGCTGAGGGGGCTAAGGCGCCTCGTAGCGGGCGCGGATCGCCGCCAGCGCGCCGCGCTGTTCCAGGCGCGTGATGGCGGCGTTCAGGCGCGCCAGGTCGGCGCTGCTGGTGCTGCGCGCATTGAGCATCAGGTGCACGGGCGCACGCAGGGCGAGGAAGGGCAGGGTACGCAAGGCCACGCCCTGCTGGCGCGCTTCGTGGCGCACGGCCAGCACGTCGCCCATCAGCAGGTCGGCGCGGCCCGCATCGAGCATGCGCACGCCTTGCTGGAAGCCGCCGAAGGTATTCAGGCGGCTTTCCTTTTCCAGCTGCGCGCGGGCCGCCGCATACTGGGCGCCATACCAGCCCACCTTGGGCGCCAGCAGGGTCGACTTGCCGCGCGCCAGCTGCGCGAAGCTGCCGACCGGCGGCTGGCTGGCGGCATTGCCCGGTTTGCTGAACAGGCCCACGGCTTCGTCGCGGTAGGCGATGGAAAAGCGCGCATACGACAGCCGCTCGGGCGTCTCCGAGGCGGCCAGCATCAGATCCAGCCCGCCTTTCTGGAACAGCAGCTGGCGCCGCGCCGTGGGCAGTTCCGGCAGCGTGACGAGCGTGCATTGCGCTTCCTTGAAGATCGCCTGCAGCAGCTCCAGGTCCAGCCCCGTATAGCTGCCCTGCGCATCGCGGTAGACATACGGCGGCCATTGCTCCAGCGCCATCGTCATGCGGCAGGCCACGGCGGGCGTGGCAGTTACACCAAGCACGGCCGTAAACAGGAAATGGCGCAGGCGCATACGGGAGGTGCTTCCATAGAGTGTCAACTTGCTATCCAATTTGCCAGAATGCCCGGATAAGTCAAGGGGCGAGGGCCGTCAACGGCGCCATGGCCGTGTTTTTCGTGGATTTGTGCGCGCTTTTCGCACAATCGCGGGCGCGCGCCATAGCCAGGCACGGCGGACAACGGGCAGTGGAATCGGCTATAGTGGCGCCGTGCCTCCACTGCAAAGGAATACCGCTTGACTCCCCCGCTCGAGATCGCCGCCAATGCGCTGATGACTGTTTCCATCATCCTGGCCGGCCGCAACAATATTCATTCCTGGTGGATCGGCATCGTCGGCTGCGTGCTGTTTGCCGTGCTGTTTTACCAGGTCAACCTGTACGCCGACGTGATGCTGCAGCTGTTCTTCATCGTCACCTGCGTCATCGGCTGGCTGCAGTGGCGGCGCGGCGCGGCGGGCCAGCCCTTGCCGATCACGCGCACGGGCTGGCGCAGCCTGGCGTGGATCGTGCCGGCCGGCATCGCCGCCGTCGCCGTCTACGGCATGCTGCTGCACCGCTTTACCAATGCGTATGCGCCCTTCATCGATTCGGCCGTGCTGGTCTTCAGCATCATCGCGCAATTTTTGCTGATGAACCGGCGCATCGAAACCTGGGGCTTCTGGCTGCTGGTCAACACGGTGGCCGTGCCGCTGTACTACAGCCGCGGCCTGCACCTGACGGCCGTGCTGTACGCGGCCTACTGGGTCAACGCGCTGATCTCCTGGTACTGGTGGGGCGTGCAGGCGCGCCGCGCGGCGGCCGCAGCGCCGCCCGTGCCCGGCACGGCCACGACCATCGCCGATGCGTGAATGTTGTCAGATGACAAGTCCTTAGATCCAAATCGTATATACATTCAATTTTTAATTCGTTCACGCCATAAAGGCACCGCGATATAGTGGCATTTCCCCGCTTACCGGTGTCTTTTATGTCGCGCTTTACCCTTTCTGCCATTTTTTCCGCCGCCCGGCACCAGCTGACCATGCACTGCATGGCGCAGTGGATGCCGATGCGTGGCCGCCCACGCATCCCGTAATTCCCGCACGTCCCCCGTTTGTTGTTTGCCCGCTGGCCTGCCCGGTCCGCGTGCCCCCGCTCGGCCTTTTCACCTGAAAAAGGCCGCAATCCCATCAAGAGGAAACCATGTTCAAACCACTCGCCATCAGTCTTGCCATCGCCGCCGCTTTTCCCGCCGTCTCCACCATCGCCCATGCCGAGGAGGAAATGGCGAGAGTCAACGTGACCGGATCGAATATCCGCGTCAGCGAAAAAGAGGGCGCCAGCGCCGTGCAGGTCATCACCGCCAAGGAGCTCAAGGCCAGCGGCAAGACCAGCGTCGCCGACGTGCTGCGCGCGATTTCCGCCAATAGCGGCAACAGCTACAACGAGCAGTACACGGGCAGTTTCTCGGCCGGCACCTCGGGCCTGTCGCTGCGCGGCATCGGCCAGAAAAATACCCTGATCCTCGTCAATGGCAAGCGCGTGGCCAGCTATGCCACGGCGCAAAATCTGCAGGAAACCTTTGTCGACCTGAACAGCCTGCCGATGGCGGCCGTGCAGCGCATCGAAGTGCTCAAGGATGGCGCCTCGTCGGTCTATGGCTCCGACGCCGTGGCCGGCGTGGTCAACATCATCCTGTATAAGGAATTCACGGGCACGGACATTACGGCGCAGTGGGGCGGCTCGACCGAAGGCACGGGCCAGCATGAAAAAAGCGCGGCCCTGCAGACGGGTTTTGGCAAGCTGGAGGAAGACGGCTACAGCCTGGTCTTCTCGATCGACGCGCAGCAGCGCGACAAGCTGCAGCAAAGCGACGTGGCGTGGATGCGCGACGCGGATTTCCGCACGCAGCAGCGCGGCGCGCTGGGCTGGGTTGCCACCAACTACGCGGGCAGCGACCCCACGCGTATCCTGGGCGGCGTGCGCGGCCCGCTGCAACTGGTCAATTACGGCGACATCTCGCCCGGCAAGACGGGGCAAGTGCTGGCCTACAATCCGTCGCCGTATAAAACCCTGATTCCCGGCATCGAGCGCGTGCATACGGCGGCGCGCGCCACCTTTAAACTGAATGCGGAGACGGAAGCGTATGTCGACTTGCTGCACAGCTATTCGCGCGCCGACCAGACCTTCAGCGCGCCGTTGACGGTCAACAATGCCACGCGCGTGTGGAACAACGCCACGCAGGCGCTCGACACGATACCCGTGGTGCTGCCCGTGGGTCATCCGAACAATCCGGGCACGACGCCCCTGCCGTTTACGGCCACCCTGTTCGACCTGGGGCCGCGCCTGAAGCAGGACCGGGTCACGTTCTACCGCGCCCTGGCCGGCGTGAAAGGCACGCTGGCGGGTTGGGACTGGGATGCGGCCGTGGGCCACTCCAGCAGCAAGCTGGAAGAACCCGTGCAGAACTTCGTCAACCGCTATGAATTCCAGAAGGTGCTGGCCGACGGCAGCTACAATTTCTTTGACCAGTCGCAAAACAGCGAAGCCGTGCGCAACCGCCTGCGCCTGTCGACCCTGCGTCCGGCCGAATCGACGCTCGACACGGTCGACTTTTCGGCCGCGAAAGACCTGTGGCAATTGCCGGCCGGCCCGCTGGGCTTTGCCGCCGGCGCCCAGTGGCGCCGCGAAAAGATGGATTCGCAAACCTCGACGGCCGTGTTGTCGGGCACGGAACTGCGCCCGGCCATCAACATCATCAACGGCTCGCGCAGCGTGTCGGCCCTGTTTGCCGAATTCAACGTGCCCGTCGTGAAAGACCTGTCCGTCAACCTGGCGGGCCGCGCCGACCATTACAGCGATTTCGGCAATGCGTTTTCGCCGAAAGCCAGCGCGCGCTACCAGGCGGCGCCGTGGCTGCTGCTGCGCGGCACCGTCTCGCGCGGCTTCCGTGCGCCGTCGTTGCCGGAAATTACGCAAAGCACGGCCGTCAGCTATGTCAGCGTGCTCGATCCGCGCGACCCGATCACGCCGACGCAGACGCGCGGCGTGACGGCCATTACCATCGCCAATACGGCGCTGCGTCCGGAGCGCTCGAATAACCTGAACCTGGGCGTGGTGGTGTCGCCCACCAGCAGTTCGAGCATCGGTCTCGATTACTACCGCATCAAGCAGGAGGGCGTGATCGGCACGGAAAGCGCCACCACCACCCTCGCCAATGAAGCGACCGCGCCGCAAAAGATCACGCGCGATGCCGATGGCCGCATTACCACTCTGTACCGCCAGTACCGCAACCAGGGCCAGCGCGAAGTGTCCGGCATCGACCTGGACCTGCGCCAGCGCTTCATCGACAAGGACTGGGGCAAGCTGACCCTGGCCGGCCAGCTGAGCCGCGTGCTGCGCTTTGCCGAACCGCTGTCCGATGGCGCGCCACTGACGGACGGCGCCGGCACCAATTATTTCGGCTCGATCCCGAAATGGCGCGGCGTCACCTCGGCCACCTGGGAGCAGGGCAAATGGGCCTCGACCCTGACGTGGAACTACGTGGGCAGCTATGCGCAAAGCACGCACCTGGCGGAATCGGTGGCGGCCTTCAGCACGTTTGACGTGACCACCAGCTGGCAAGTCACGCCGGCCGCGAACGTCACCTTCATCGTGCAGAACCTGGCCAACAAGCGCGCGCCGTGGGATTACTCGGCCTCCGGCTTCGACTATACGCAGGCCGACCCGCGCGGCCGTTTTGCCTCGCTCAAGCTGAACTACAAGTTCTAAGCGGCGCGTTCTAGTGGCCGTTTGACACCTGCCGCTGGCCCGCCTGTTCCTGCAGGCGCTGGCGGTAGGCGCTGGGCGTGACGCCCATGCGTTCGCGGAAGGCGGTGGCGAAATTGCCCGCGTTGTGAAAGCCGATCAGCAGGGCGATATCCTGCACGTCGATTTCCGTCTGCTGCAGCAGTTCCACGCCGCGCGCGATGCGCGCTTCGCGGATGAAGGCAAACACCGTCATGCCCGTCTGTTCGCGGAACATCAAGGTGAGTTTCTCGCGGTAGGTGCCGACGCTGCGGGCGATCTCGGACAAGTTCGGCAAGCTGCCCAGGTTGTCGAGGATGAGTTGCTTCACGGCATTAACGAAGACCAGGTCCGGATGCTGCTGGCGCTCGCCGATCGGCGTGGCGGCCGGTGGCGTACTGTTGCTTTTACGCATCAACCCCAGGTGGATATGGATGCGCGCGGCCAGTTCGTCCGGCGTGAACGGCTTCGAGATGTAGTCGACCCCGCCCACCTGCAAGCCCATGATGCGCTCTTTGGCCGCATCGGCGCCGCTGAGGAAGATCACGGGGATCTGCTCGGTTTCCGGGTTGGCCTTGAGCAGGCGGCACGCCGTGTAGCCATCCATTTCAGGCATGCGCACGTCGAGCAGGATCAGGTCGGGATGGGTGGCCAGCGCCAGCTGGTAGCCCTGGTAGCCGTTGAAGGCAATGCTGAAACGATACGGCTGCTCGCTGAGCAGCTCCATCAGCATGCGCTGCTCGAACGCGGAATCGTCCACGATCAGGATGTTTTTTTTAATGGTTTCGCTGGTCAGTGGCATGGCTTGGATGACTTAACCAAAAAGCAAGTTGTGGCTTATTATGCCTCGCTTTTTCTTTTTTTTCTGCTTTTCGCGTGTTTCAAAAGATGTTTCTCCGCAAGAAGAAGCGGCAATTTTTTAGATGGCTAATAATCGAATCGTACATTGATTTAAAGCAATGTCGATTGTAAAAAAATATGGTTTGCAATCGAGGCAAGTGGCAGTCCCTCGCGGTTGGACTCCGTAGCGATGTATGTGTTGTCCTGGTTTGCGTGCCCTAGAAAACGCCGGCAATTCCGTGACTATCCTCAGTGCCCTCTTGAACAGGGGCCCGACCATGATGTTTCATCATCCGGAGGCTTTATGTTACGCGTTAAATTTTCTCCTCTTGCCGCAGTGGCCACCGCCGCTGTCCTCGCCGTCGGCGTGCCTGCCATCGGCAATGCCGCCTCGTATTCGAATGGCACCAATACGACGACATTCGACGTCACGCTGAAAATCATCGCCAACTGCGTGATTGCGGCTCTGCCACTCGACTTCGGTCAAACTCAGGGTGTACTGGCTACTGCCGTTAACGTCAATACGACGCTGAACGTCACCTGCACCAATACCACCTTGTACAACGTGGGGCTGAATGCCGGCACGGGCGCCGGTTCTGTCGGCACGACGCGCTATCTGAGCGGCACGGGCGGCAACGCGGCCACGGTGCAGTTCAACCTGTTCCAGACCGCCGGCGCCACGGTCTGGGGCAATACCCAGGGCACGGACACCCTGGGCGGCACGGGTAACGGCACGGCCCAGCCCATCACCGTGTATGGCAACGTGCCGCCGCAGGCCACGCCCATGCCCGACACCTACAAATCGACCATCACCGCCACCGTCTACTTTTAGGCGGAGTGCCCATGACGTTGCGCCGTGCCTTTCTGTCCTGGCCGCTGTTGCTCTTCAGCGCGCCCTGGGCCGGCATGGCCGGCGCCGCCAACCTGCAGATTTCGCCCGTGACCCTCACCATGCGGGCCGAGCAGACAGCGGCCGGCATCACCCTGCAGAATCTGGGCGAGGCGCCGCTGTTCGGCCAGGTGCGCGTGTTCCTGTGGGACCAGGCGAATGGCGAGGAAGCGCTGGCGCCGACGCAGGAACTGGTGGCCAGCCCGCCCATCGTGGAAATTGCCGCCAACAGCCGGCAAACCATCCGTCTCGTGCGTACGCAGGCGGGGGCGTCGGCGCAGGAGCGCACCTACCGCGTGCTGATCGACGAGGTGGGGCGCGATGACGATCCCGCGCGCAGCGGCGTCGACATCCGCCTGCGCTACTCGGTGCCCGTGTTCGTGCTGCCCAGCGGTATGCCCGGCAAGGAAGTGCTGGACTGGCAGGTGTTCCGCAAGGACGGTGAATGGATGATGCGCATCAGGAACAGCGGCAATTTCCACGCGCAGATCGGCAGCATGGTGCTGGCCAACCAGGCCGGCAAGGAATTTGCTGTCAGCAAGGGGTTGTTTGGTTATGTGCTGGCAGGGCGCATGCGCGAATGGCGCCTGCCCGTTGCCAGGGACGCCGCGCTCGAAGGACCGCTGGCGATTGCCGTCACCGTCAATGCAAAGGCGCTCGTTGCCCGAAATTCGCCGTCACCCTGAACCTTGCCAGCATGGCGCGCGCCAGCGTAACCGGGTTACACCATGAAATGGTCGCTCACTTGGCAGGCTTGCTCGATGGCGCTGCTGGCCGCCATGGCGCCGGCGGCCAGGACAGCCAATGTGGGCAACGTGGGTAACCTAGCGGAAGCAGCGGGGACAGCTTTATCAGGGGCGGCGGTATCGGGTGCCGACCCTGGCCCGGCCAGCCTGCCCGGGAATCCGGCGGCACCGAATGAATTGTATCTGGAGGTCATATTGAACGCAGAAGCGACGGGACTGATCTTGCGCTTTACCCAGCAGGGTAAGGGCTTGCTCAGCAGTGTGGAGAACTTGCAGCAGCTGGGGCTGGACCCGGCGCGCTTCGGCGCGCCTGGCCAGGCCGAGGTGGCGCTCGACTCCATCCCCGGGCTCAGCTATGACTACGATGCCGCGCGCCAGAGCCTGTCGCTGCGCGTGGACGACAGCCTGCGCGCGCCATTCATGGTCAGCGCCCGTTCCAGCAGCCGCCCGCCGCCGGCCCGGGTCACGCCTGGCGCCGTGCTCAATTACGAAGCGTATGTCGAGCTGGGCCAGACGCGCCGCACGGCCCTGTTCCATGATGTCCGCTACTTCAATGACAGCGGCGTGTTCAGCAATACCGGCACCTTGAACCTGGGCGCGGGCCAGCGCCAGTACATGCGCTTCGATACCTTCTGGAATCACGCCGATGCCGAGACGCTGGAAACATGGCAGCTGGGCGACCTCATTTCCGGCTCGCTGAGCTGGAGCCGCGCCGTGCGCATGGGAGGTTTTCAATGGCGCAAGAATTTCCAGCTGCGTCCCGACCTGCTGACCTTTCCCGTCGCCTCGGTCGACGGTTCGGCCCTCGTGCCGTCGTCGCTGAGCCTGTATGTCAATGGGGTGCAGCAATACTCCGCCAGCGTGCCCAGCGGCCCGTTCGTGCTGAACCAGGTGGCCGGCATCAACGGCGCGGGGCAGGCGACCGTCATCACGCGTGACGCGCTGGGCCGCAGCGTGGCCATGACCTTGCCCCTGTATGTCGACACGCGCCTGCTTGCCAAGGGCTTGACCGATTTTTCCATCGAAGCGGGCGCCCTGCGGCGCGAGTATGGCCAGCGCGTCTTCGACTATGAAAAGAAACCGGTGGCCAGCGCCACGGGCCGCTATGGCGTGAGCGACAGTGTCACGCTGGAAGGCCATGGCGAACTGGGGCCGGGCGTACTCAACGGTGGCGCCGGTGCCCTGCTGCGCCTGGGGCAGGCGGGCGTCATCAACGGCGCGCTGGCCGTCAGCGCCGGCCGCAGCCGTGGCGCGCAGGCGAGCGTCGGCTACCAGTACCTGGGACCGCGCTACAGCGTCGACCTGCAAAGCGTGCGCGCCAGCGCCCGTTACGGCGATCTGGCTTCGCGCGATGGCAGCCCCGTGGCGCGCGCCGCCGACCGGGTCTCGCTGAACCTGGCCTTGCCCGCGGGGCAAAGCGTGAACTTCAGCTATATCGCCTACCGCGCGCCCGGCATCCCCGCCTCGAAGATCGCTACCGTCGGCTATTCGGCCACCTTGTTCCACGGCATCTTCATCAATGCCAGCGCCTTCCAGGATCTGCGGCAGCGGGACAAGCGGGGATTTTATGTGGGCTTGAGCATGGCGTTTGACAACAATATCGCCTTGAGCGCGAATACCAGCCGGCAAAACGACGCGAATACCCGCAGCGTCTCGGCCCAGCAAAGCGCCGATTTTGGCGGTGGCGTGGGCTGGGCCGTGCAGTCGGGTACGTCGGGCGGCGCGGCCTACCGCCAGGGACAGGTCGATTACCTGGGCAATCTGGGGCGGGTCACGGCGCGCGTGCAGACGAATGCCATGAGCAATGCCGGCTCGCTCGGCGCCGCCGGCGCCCTGGTGCTGATGGACGGCCACGTGGCTGCCGCGCGCCAGGTGGGCAACGGTTTTGCGCTGGTATCGACGGGCGGCGTGGCCGATGTGCCCGTGCTGCATGAAAACCGGCAGATCGGCAGCACCGGCGGCAGCGGCTATTTGCTGGTGCCCAATCTGAATCCTTATGGCAATAACCAGATCAGCATCGGCACCGATGCGCTTGACGTCGATGCGCGCGTGCCCGTGACGAATATCAATGTGGTGCCGAAAATGCTGTCCGGCGTGCTTGCCGCCTTCCCTGTCGAGCGCTACAGCGCCGCCACCATCGTGCTGCAGGATGCCGACGGCAAGCCGCTGGCGACGGGCTTGCCCGTGCTGCACGTGCAAAGCGGCAAGCGCACGGTGGTGGGTTTTGACGGCCTGGCCTTTGTCGACGAGTTGAGCGCGGAGAACGAGTTGCAGATCGGCGACAGCGGCAGCCAGTGCGCGGTGCGCTTTGCGTATGTGCGTCCGGCGCAGGGCGGCTTGCCAATGCTGGGGCCGCTGCGCTGCCTGCCTGCCGGGGGAGGCCGCTGATGCGCCGCCTGCTGCTGTGCCTTATCGTCCTGCTTGGCTGCGCGAGTGGCGCGGCACGGGCCGACACGTGCTCGGTAAGCATGACCAATATCAACTTTGGCAACATCAGCCCGATTTCCGGTACCGATTACACGGCGCAGGCCACGGGCACGTTCAGCTGTGTGTTTTCCTCTCTGAACCTGGGGCAACTGCTGACGCCAAATGCGCAAGTGTGCATTTCCCTGGGCCTGGGCACGAATTCCACGTCGGCGCTGCCGCGCAAGCTGGGCAATGGCAGCAACCGCATGGACTACAACGTGTACGTCGATGGCACGTATGCGCCGGCGAAGATCTGGGGCGGCGCCAGCGTCACGGGCGCGCCATCGACGTTCGCGATGACCCTGTCGGCGGGCTTGCTGGCGCCGCCCGGCACGTATTCCATGAACTTTACCGTGTACGCGAAGATTCCTGCCGGCACGTCATTGGCCGCCGTGCCGACGGTGGCCAATGCCAACACGGTGTACACCTCCAGCTTTGCCGGCGCGGGTACCTATACCTACACCACGTACGGCCTGATCAACCTGGCTGGCTGCACCGTCAACAGCGGCAGCTTCGGTTTTACGGTGAACGCGACGGCCATCAACGATTGCACCATCGGCGTGACGCCGATGGCCTTCGCCAACGCCAGCATCCTGACGGGCAATCTGCGCAGCACCAGCACCGTGTCCGTGCGCTGTGTCAACAACAATGCCTACCAGATCGCCCTCAACGGCGGCGTCGTGGCGGCCAGCGTGGCGGGGCGGCAGATGAAAAATACGCTGACCACGGACAAGGTCAATTACTTGCTGTCGGCCACCCTGGACGGGCCCGTGTGGGGCGACGGCACGGCGGGCACCAGCATGGTGACGGGCACGGGCACGGGCGCCAGCGTGCCGCTGACGATCTTTGGCCGGGTGCCGGCACAGACGTCGCCGCGTCCCGGCGACTACAAGGATACGGTGACGGCGACGATTTATTTTTAGAACGTAACGGTGACGAGGCCGCCGCCGGACGGCGTGGCTTGCTGCTGCAGATGGTAGGGCGTGTTGTGACGGCAATGTACTTGCGCCAGCGCGCGCTGGGTGCTGACGCTGCAGACCTCGTGGATGACGAGGGTGGCCTGGAACGATGCGGAAGAGACGGTACCGGCGGTGGTGGTCTGGCAAAGCGTGAGGGCGAGCAGGGCTGGCAGTACGGCAAACTTCAATGGAGTCATCGTGAACGCATCTGGCAAAAAACGGGCGTGGGCAGCAACGCCGCATGGCATGGCTGACACCGTCTTTCGCACCGGGATTAGGGGAACTGAACGAGCCATGATTGTACTTGAACAAGAAAAGTGTGAGTTTGTGCGTATTTTCAAGCCGCCATCATGGGGTGCTCGAAGCTTTCGATTTGATAGTAACTGAAGTTTCCGTATTGCAACTGCAAGATTTTTCGATTGTTGTGTTGAATCAACGTGAGGAGATGGTCATGAAACATACCAACTTTAATAATTTGCCTTGCCCGATCGCTCGCAGCCTGGGCAAGGTGGGCGAATGGTGGAGCATCCTCATCCTGCGCGAAGCGTTTTACGGCAAGACGCGCTTCGATGAATTTGAAAAGAGCCTGAAGATCGCCCCCACCATCCTCACGCGCCGCCTGGCCGACCTGGTGGAAGGCGGTTTGATGACGCGCCGCCTGTACTGCGCCAAGCCGCCGCGCTACGACTATGTGCTGACCAAGTCCGGGCGCGCCTTCAAGCCCGTGCTGCTGGCCTTTATCGCCTGGGGTAACGAGAATTTCGCCCCGGAAGGCGCCAGCCTCGTCATCGCCAGCCGCGACACGGGCCTGGCCGCCGATCCTGTGCTGGTCGATGCCATGACGGGCTTGCCCATCAATGACGAGTACTACGCATTCGCGCCGGGCCCTGCCGCCAGCGACAGCATGCGCAGCATTATCCTCGATGCGGAAAAAAGCAGCGGCATCGCACCCAAGCCGAAGGCGCCGGCCGCCAACCGCGGCTGGGTGGCGGAAGGCCATCTGGCCTGAAGGCAGGGTGCTGGCGTGCAGCAAGTTTGGTAAAAAGCAAAACGGGCGGGCGGGCTTGCGCTTATTGTCGCTGCAGGTGCAGCAACAGTGCGGCGCCCATGCCCGTGCGCGGGCGTGGCGCCTTCCGTGATCCCACCCCGTTCCAGGAGTACCGTGATGACCACATTGAAAACACACGCCTGCCGCGCTGCAGTGGCGCTGGCGCTGGCCGCCCTGCTGGGCGCTTGTACCCATGGACCCGGCCAGCCCGGCGGCCATGGCGTGACTCTTTCCGGCGCGCAGGAAGTGCCGGCCAATACCAGCACGGCCAGCGGCAGCGGCAATATCCGCGTGGCGCCGGACCGCGGCGTCAGCGGTGGCGTGCGCTACACGGGCATGCTGGCCACCGTGGCGCATATCCACGAAGGGGCGGCCGGCGCGAATGGCCCCGTCATCGTGCCGCTGCTGAAAACCGGCGAAGGCATGTTTGCCGTGCCGCCGAATACCGTGCTGACGCCATCGCAGCAGGCGAGCTACCAGGCCGGTAAACTGTACGTGAATGTGCACAGCGACACGTATCCGGCCGGCGAAATCCGCGCCCAGCTCAAGCCCTGACAGGCCACCGGCGTTTTCTCCGAAACCTCCTTGGGCCGCGCGAGCGGCCTTTTTTTGCGCCCGGCGGGGGATTGCGGGAGCACGCTACAATCGCTGCATGCTGACCATCCTTGCCATCACCTTTCCCTTCTTTGCCCTGGTGCTGTGCGGCTACCTGGCCGTGCGGCGCACCTTGCTGCCGCTGGCCGCCATCGGCGGCTTGAACAGCTTTGTGCTGTACTTCGCGCTGCCGTGCATGCTGTACCGCTTCGGCGCCGCCACGCCCATCGCGCAGCTGCTCGACGCCAGCGTCTTCGGCGTGTATCTGCTGTGCGCCCTGATCATGGTGGGCGTGACCATGGCCATGACCCTGAGCCACCGCATCGACTGGAACAACGCGGCCTTCGGTTCGCTGGTGGCGGCCTTCCCGAACACGGGCTTCATGGGCGTGCCATTGCTATTGACCTTGCTCGGTCCCCGCTCTTCCGGCCCCGTGATCGTCACCATCGTCGTCGACATGCTCATCACCAGTTCGCTGTGCATCGCCCTGTCGCGCATCGGCAGCGGCGGCGCGCACGGCGGCCGCGCGGCCGTCATGAATGCCTTGAAGGGCATGGCGGGCAACCCGATGCCCTGGGCTATCGTGCTGGGCGCCCTGTCGTCGTGGCTGGAACTGGCCTTGCCCAAGCCCCTGATGCAGACGGTGGGCCTGCTGGCCGATGCCGCCTCGCCTGTCGCCCTGTTTACCATCGGCGCCGTGCTGGCGCGCTCGCAGATGAGCACCGCCGACCCGGCACCGCTGGGGGAATACGTGCCCGTGGCGCTGAAAAAACTGCTGCTGCACCCGCTGCTGGTGTGGGGCACGGGCCACGCGGCCATCGCCCTGGGCGCGCCGCTCGACCCGTTCGCCCTGACCTGCATGGTGCTGGTGGCTTGCCTGCCCAGCGCCAGCAACGTCACCTTGCTGTCGGAACGCTTCGGCGCAAACACGGCCCGCATCGCCCGTATCATCCTGGTCTCGACGGCGCTGTCGTTCCTGACGTTTTCAGCGGCTGTCAGCTGGCTGGCGTGACATTGGCGGCGATCAGCGCGCCCAGGGCTTGCGCCGCGCCGGGCTGGCTGTCCTGCGCCAGTCCGCGCGCCATGCTGGCCTGGTCTTCCTGCGTGCGGTTCTGTCCCAGCTTCCACTTGCCCGTGAGGCGCGTGAGGGGAATCTCGATGCCGACGATGGCTTTCAGAAGTTTGTCGATGTAAGCGGTCGGCGCATCGGCCACCTGCCACGGTTGCGCCTGGCCCGCTTCATGGCGCGCCGTCAGGCGTTCCACCAGTCCCAGCAGCCAGGCCGCATCGTCGATGGCGCGCAGGGGGCCGTGCGCATGCGCGACGGCGTAATTGAAGGTGGGGACTTCCTTGCCGCTGATTTGCTTTTCCGCATACCAGGCGGGCGTGATGTAGGCGTGCGGCCCCTGGAAGATCACCATGCAGTCGGTACCTGCGGCGCGCCACAGCGGGTTGGCGCGCGCCACGTGGGCACGCAGGATGCCGAACGGGGCCTCCGGCGTCGGCGCGGCGATCTCGAACGGCAGATGGTCGGCGCACAGGCCGTCCTCGCCGTGGCATACCAGCGCCCCCAGCGGGTGGGCGGCGATCAGGCCGTGCAGCACCTCGAGGCGCTCTTCGCGAAAACTGGAAGGCGTGTACATCTAGGCCTCCTCGACGACGACATCGGCCGTCAGCGAATTGGCGATGTAGCAGCGTTCATGGGCGTCGTGGTGCAGGGCGGCCAGGGCCTCGGGCGAGGGTGGCGTTGCCGCGAACACGATGCGCGGACGCAGCACGATGCGCGTCATGGCCAGGCGGCCCTGCGCATTCTTGCCCAGTTCGCCGATGGCTGCGTCGCGGTAGTCGTCGATGACAAAGCCGCGCTGCGCCGCCAGCGACAGGAAGAACAGCATGTGGCAGCTGGACGTGGCGGCCACCAGCGCCTCTTCCGGATCGATGTTGGCCGCCACCGACATGGGCAGCGGCACGGACAGCGGCGACGAGGAGGCGGGCACCGTCATGCCGCCGTCGAATTGCCAGGCGTGGCCACGGCTGTAGCGCTGGCCGGCAAAATCCTGGCCGTCGCGCTGCCAGGCCACGGTGGCGAAAAACTGCTGCATGGAGGCTCCATGATGAAGGAATCGGAACATCATCTTAGTCGGGATCTTGGCTGTTTAAAACAGCCAATAAGTGCTATCTTGAAGCTACCAATTTAAATGCCTCTTTCATGCCTGCCGCCCACGTCAACCAGATTATCGCCGCCTTGCCGCTCGACCGCGCTGCCGCCGAACCGCTGTTCCGCCAGTTGTATGGCGCCATCAGGGCGGCCATCCTCGACGGGCGCCTGAGTCCCGGCATGCGGCTGCCGCCCACGCGCGAGTTTTGCCGCTTGCTGGGCGTATCGCGCCAGACGGTGCTCAATGCGTACGCGCAGCTGGCGGCGGAAGGCTATCTCGATGGCACGGTCGGGCGCGGCACCTTCATCAGCGCCGACGTGCCGCTGCCTGTCTCCGCGCCAGCGCCGCCCGCCGCCAGCGCGCCCGGCCTGCTGCGGCCGCTGTCGGCGCGCGGGCAGGGCGTGGTGGCGGCCATGCGGCAAGTGGCGTTTCACCGTGGCCCGCTGCGCGCCTTCCGCGTCGGCATGCCGCGCATAGACCATTTTCCGTTCGACGTGTGGAACCGCCTGGAGGCGCGGCGCTGGCGCCGTCCCGATCACCACTTCGGCTACAGCGATCCGGCCGGCTTCCTGCCGCTGCGCGAACTGCTGTGCGTGTACCTGAAGGCGTCGCGAGGCATACACTGCACGCCGCAGCAGATCGTCATCACCTCCGGTTCGCAGCAGGCGCTGTTCCTGCTGTCGACCATTTTGCTGGCGCCGGGCGATTGCGCCTGGATGGAGTCGCCCGGCTACCGGGGCGCCAGCGGCCCGCTGCGCGCGGCGGGCGCCAAGGTCTTTCCCGTGCCCGTCGATGCGCAGGGGCTCGACGTGGCGCATGGCGTGGCGCATTGCCCGCAGGCGAAGCTGGCCTACGTGACGCCGTCGCACCAGCTGCCGCTGGGAGTGAGCATGAGCTTGCCGCGCCGCCTGGCCTTGCTGGCGTGGGCCGCGCAGAATAAAGCCTGGGTGGTGGAAGACGATTACGACAGCGAATACCGCTACACGGGCGCGCCGCTGGCGTCGCTGCAAAGCCTGGACCGCGATGGCTGCGTGGTGTATGTCGGCACCCTGTCGAAGGTCATGTTCCCCGGCCTGCGCCTGGGCTACATGGTGGCGCCGCCCGCGCTGGCCGAGTCGCTGGTACAGGCCAAGGCCGTGATGGACCGGCACACGGCCATCGTGCCGCAGATGGCGCTGGCCGACTTCATCGCCGAAGGGCACTTTGGCCGGCATATCCGCCGCACGCGCGACAGCAATGCCGAGCGACGCGACGCGCTGGTGCGCGGCATCGCCAGCGAACTCGATGAGCAACTGGCGTGCGGCCCGGCCGACAGCGGCCTGGATCTGTGCGCGTATTTTCGCGGTGGCCATGATGAGGAAACGGTGTCGCGCGCGGGGCTGGCGCAGGGCGTCGAACTGCGCCCGCTGGGCCATTATGCCGATCCGCTGGCCGGGCCGGCATGCATCGCGCCGCCGGGGCTGCTGCTGGGCTTTGCGGCGATTCCTCCCGCCGAGATGGCGCACGGCTTGCAGGTACTGGGACGCATCCTGCGCGGCCGATAAACTATACTGGCACTTGCCCGCACACGAAGATTCGATGACCATGACTACCACCCGCTGCTCCTGGGCCAATCCGGCCAACCCCCGCTACCTTGACTACCATGATACGGAGTGGGGCGTGCCCTGCCACGACGAGCGGCGCCTGTTCGAGATGCTGAACCTGGAAGGAGCGCAGGCGGGCCTGAGCTGGGAAACCATCCTCAACAAGCGCGAGACCTACCGCGCCGCCTTCGATGGCTGGGAAGCGGAAAAAATCGCCGCGTATGGCCCCGAGAAGGTGGCGCAGCTGCTGGCCGACCCCGGCATCGTGCGCAACCGCCTGAAGGTGGCGGCGGCCATCACGAATGCGCAAGCCTACCTGCGCCTGCGCGCGCAAGGGCAGACCCTGGACAGCTTCCTGTGGGCCTACGTCGATGGCCAGCCCATCGTCAACAGCTGGCAGCCCGGTGAATTTCCCGCCACGACGGCCTTGTCCGACAAACTGTCGAAAGACTTGCTCAAGCTGGGCTTCAAGTTTGTCGGCTCGACCATCATCTACGCCTATATGCAGGGCATCGGCATGGTCAACGACCACGCGCCCGCCTGTTTTTGCCGCGCGGGGCGCTGATGCGCCACGTCCCGGTCCTGCTCGACACGGATTTCGACGGCGCGCGCTTTCGCGCCGCCTGCGCCGCGCATGGCGGGCGGCATTTGCACTACATCGCGCTGGCGCCGCGTCCCGTCGATGCCAGCCATTTGCCGGACGAGTGGCGCGTGCAGTGGCCCCACTGCGTGCCGGGCCTGCACCGCATGGCGTCGCGCGATGGCCTCGTCACTCTCGATGTGCTGATCGGCGAAGCGGAGGCTTGCCTGGCGCAGCTGGTGGCGAAGGTCGACGTGGTCCACCTGGCGTGGGTGCCGGCCGCCGTGCCGGTGCTGGCGCGGCTGATGGTGGACGGCGGCCAGCTGCATGCCGTCCACCTGGATGAAGCGCAGCGCATGGCGCTGCAACAGAACGGCTTCGTGTTTGACGAGAGCCGCTTGCGCGCCGTGTTTTATGCAAGGCGCGGCCAGTACGAAGCCGCTCTCGCCCCCGAGCGCCGCGCCATCGTCATCGGTGCGGGCGTGGCCGGCGCGGCCGCCTGCGAACGGCTGGCCGCGCGCGGCTGGAAAGTGACCCTGGTGGAGCGCCATGCGCAGCCGGCCAGCGAGGCCTCGGGCAACCTGGCCGGCATCTTCATGCCGCTGCTGTCGAAGGATGACAACATCGCCACGCGCCTGACGCGCGCCGCCTACCTGTACGCGCTGCGCTACTGGCATGGCCTGGGCGGCATCGGCGCCGCCATCGAGGGCGCGCAATGCGGCGTGCTGCAGCTGGCGCGCGATGCCGAGCATGCGTACGTGCAGCGGCAGATCGCCGCCAGCGGCGTGTATCCGCCGGAATTCGCGCGCTGGCTGGAAGCGCCGCAAGCTGGCGCCATGCTGGGCGCGCCGGCGCCCGATGGCGGCTGGTGGTTTGCCGAAGGCGGCTGGGCGCGCCCGTCTTCCGTGTGCGCTGCCATGCTCGACGCCTGCGGCAGCCTGCTGACGCGGCGCTTTTCCAGCAGCGCCCTGCGCCTGGAACGCCTGGAAGACGAATGGCTGGTGCGCGATGCGCAAGGCACGCTGATCGCGGCGGCGCCGACCGTCATCCTGGCCGCCGGCACGGGCGCCGTACACTTCGAACAGGCGGCCGGCCTGCCGCTCGACGCCGTGCGCGGCCAGGTCACGCATCTGCCGCAAGGCCTGCTGCCGGCCATCCCCTTTGTCGTCTGCCGCGAAGCCTACATGACGCCGGCGCATGCGGGCATCGTTTGCGTGGGCGCCAGCTACGACGCCGACGCGGATGCCACGCTGCGCGCATCGAGCCAGCATGACAATATCGCGAAGACCGCCGACATCCTCGGCGTGGCCCCGTTCACCGCGCCGCTGGCGGGCCGCACGGGCTTTCGCTGCATGGCGCCCGACCGTTTGCCGCTGGCGGGCGCCTTGCCCGACCCCGGCGTGCCGGGGCGCTGCGAGCGCCTGCGCGACGTGCCCCGCTGGCCCGGCCTGCATGGCTTGCTGGGCTACGCCTCGCGCGGCCTGATCTGGGCGCCGCTGGCGGCCGAGTTCCTGGCCTGCCAGCTGGAAGGCGAGCCGCTGCCGCTGGAACGCCAGTTGGCAGAGGCGCTTGACCCGGCGCGTTTTCTACTTCGCGAACGCCGTAGAGCTTCCTGATGACACCCAGAGGCAAATTCCGGGGTCGGCCCCTCAGGGGGAATATGCCCCAATGGGGCATATTCCGATTCCGAAGGAACTGACCCCATATACGTTTTTCAGCTTTCCAAACTCTTTTTAATTTGTTTTCCGAACAACATAAGTTCGCTACAGTGGACTCGTGCTGGTTTTTGACGACGAAATAATGAGGTGGAATGATGGCTGCTGCAGAACTGGTTTTCGATCCCCGCGCCGCGCACGGCGAGGGGGCGTTCGAGGAGGTGCTCAATCACGCGCGCACCCAGGCGCAGGCGCAAGGCTTGCCGTATGCGGGCGTCGTCAGCGCGCAGGATGCGTGGCAGCTGGTGCAGGCCGGCAAAGCCGTGCTGGTCGACGTGCGCACCAACGAGGAGCGCACCTTCGTCGGCTACGTGCCGCAATCGCTGCACGTGGCGTGGGCGACCGGCACTGCCATGAACCGCAACCCCCGCTTCGTGCGCGAACTGGAAGCGAAGGCGGGCGGCAAGGAGGCCGTGGTGGTGCTGCTGTGCCGCAGCGGCAAGCGCTCGGCGCTGGCCGCCGAAGCGGCCGCCAAGGCGGGCTTCACGCACGTCTTCAACATCGCCCAGGGCTTCGAGGGCGACCTCGATGCACAGCAGCAGCGTGGCCACAGCGGTGGCTGGCGCTGGCATGCGCTGCCCTGGCTGCAAGACTAACCGACCCTTCAGGACCATCATGAACCAGCGTGCCTTGCCTTCCGCCTCCCTTGCCGCGCAGCCGCAATGGGAACTGCACCAGATCGTCGATGAATTGCGCGCCGTGCGCGAACGCTGGCGCGATGGCTTGCTGCGCCACCAGGAGTGCGGCGCGCGCGAATTTCCCTCGCGCCAGCATCTGCGCGACATCGTCACCGCCCTGTGCGCGGCCCTGTTTCCCATGCGTCTGGGGCCACTGGACCTGCAGCAGGAAAGCGAGGATTTCTTTGTCGGCCATACGCTCGACACGACACTGACAGGTTTACATGAACAGGTGCGGCGCGAACTCAGTTACCACGCGCGCCAGCATGGCTTGCAGCAGACGGTGCCCGTGGAACAGCAGGCGCTGGCCATCGTGCAGCGCTTCGCCCGCGCGCTGCCGCGCATCCGCGCCCAGCTCGACACGGACGTGGCGGCCGCCTTCCATGGCGACCCTGCCGCGCACAGCGTCGATGAAGTGCTGCTGTGCTATCCGGGCATCCTGGCCATCATCCATTACCGTTTGGCGCACACCCTGTATGCGCTGGGGGCACCGCTGGTGGCGCGCATCATCGCCGAAGTGGCCCATTCGCAGACGGGCATCGACATTCACCCGGGCGCCGTCATCGGCAGCAGCTTTTTCATCGACCATGGCACGGGCGTGGTGATCGGCGAGACGGCCATCATCGGCGAACGCGTGCGCATTTACCAGGCCGTCACCCTGGGCGCCAAGCGTTTTCCCGCCGGCGAAGACGGCGTGCTGAAAAAGGGACTGGCGCGCCATCCCATCGTGCAGGACGACGTGGTGATTTACGCGGGCGCGACGATACTCGGCAGGGTGACGATAGGCCAGGGCTCCGTCATCGGCGGCAATGTCTGGCTGACGCGTAACGTGGCCCCCGGCAGCAATGTCACGCAAGCCCACAACCAGCAGGAGGCAGCGGAGCTGCCGGCGTCACTGCTTCCAGTCTTTGCCCACCACCCATGAGGACAGCATGTTGATCAAACAGTTTGGACTGGCCGTGCGCCAGTTGCGCGAAGGGCATGGCTGGTCGCAGGAACGGCTGGCCGAAGCGGCCGACTTGAACCGCTCGTTCATCGGCGAAATCGAACGGGGCGCCGCCACGCCGTCGCTGCTGACGGTGGAAAAACTGGCCGGCGCGCTGGGCATCGGCCTGGCTGGCCTGATGGCCCGCTGCGAACCGGAGCTGGTGGACTAGCTTATTGGATTAAACGCCGCGTTGATGGCGATAGCATGTTGAGAGAACCGAGGAGACGCTGGATACTTTATTTGTTTTTCAGATAAGCATATTCACTTTTCTCATTAGGAGTCGTTGATGGCCGAAGCAACCCCCGATAGCCAGTTTGCGCTGGGCGATAACGCCGCGCGCCAGCTGGCCAATGCCAGCAAGAGCGTTCCCCAGCTGTCCACCATCACGCCGCGCTGGCTCGTGCATCTGCTGCAATGGCTGCCCGTGGAAGCGGGTATCTACCGCCTCAACCGCGTCAAGAACCCGAAGGACGTGCGCGTGGCCTGTTCGCAGCGCGACGAGTCGGAACTGCCGCAAACCTTCGTCGACTATGACGAGCAGCCGCGCGAGTATTTCCTCAATGCCGTCAGCACGGTGCTCGACGTGCACACGCGCGTGTCGGACCTGTACAGCAGCCCGCACGACCAGATCAAGGAGCAGCTGCGCCTGACCATCGAGACGATCAAGGAGCGCCAGGAAAGCGAGTTGATCAACAATCCCGATTACGGCCTGCTGGCCAGCGTGCACGACGACCAGCGCATCTTTACCCTGACGGGCGCGCCCACGCCGGACGACCTCGATGAACTGCTGACAAAAGTGTGGAAGGAGCCGGGCTTCTTCCTCGCGCACCCGCTGGCCATTGCCGCCTTTGGCCGTGAATGCACGCGCCGTGGCGTGCCGCCACCGACGGTCAGCCTGTTCGGTTCGCAGTTCCTCACGTGGCGCGGCGTGCCGCTGGTGCCGTCCGACAAACTGCCGATCGAAGACGGCAAGACCAAGATCATCTTGCTGCGCGCGGGCGAACAGCGGCAGGGCGTGATCGGCCTGTTCCAGCCTGGCCTGGCGGGCGAGCAAAGCCCGGGCCTGTCCGTGCGCTTCATGGGCATCAACCGCCACGCGATTTCGTCCTACCTGATTTCGCTGTATTGCTCGCTGGCCGTGCTGACGGACGACGCGCTGGCCGTACTGGAAGACGTGGAGATCGGTAAATACCATGACTACCCAGACACCTACAAGTGATGGCGCGGCGGGCTTGCCTGCCGTTCCGTTCTTGCCCGACGAAGCGACCCTGAACCGCCTGGCAGGTGAATTCTTTGCCCGTTTGCCCGGTCTGTCCCCGGCGTTGGATAAATCCCCCAGCCTTGGCGGCTCCGGCAGCGTGCTCGATGCGGCGCCCCGCTATGCGAACCGCCCGCCGCCGCAGCCCGGCCCTTCCTTCGCCGCCATCGCCCCCGGCGTGGCGACGGCGCAGGTGCCGCCCGTGAAGGCGCCGCTGGAGTCGCCCATCGCCCCGGCGCCAGCCTCCTTGCCGACGCCGCGCGCATCCAGCCTCGGTGCGCCGTCGCCCTACTATTTTGTCGGCGGCGCGCATGGCTATCCCGCATCGAGCCACAAGCTCGATGGCCTGGCGCAGCAGGGGCTGGGCCAGGCCGCGCCCGACGATGTACAGGGACTGTTTGCCACGCCGCGGCACGCATCCGCGCGCCAGCTGCCCGTCGCGCCGGCTTCCGGCCAGCCCGCGTTCTATTTCCAGACCGAGCTGCCCCCGGCGACGCAGCCGGGCCAGCGGCAGACGCCGGCGCCATTCGACGTGCATGCCGTGCGGCGCGATTTTCCCGTGCTGGCGGAAAGGGTCAACGGCAAGCCGCTGGCCTGGTTCGACAACGCGGCCACCACGCACAAGCCGCAGTCGGTGATCGACCGCATCGCGTATTTCTATGCACACGAAAACTCGAACATCCACCGCGCCGCGCACGCCCTGGCGGCGCGCGCCAGCGATGCGTATGAGGCGGCGCGCGCCAAGGTGGCCAATTTTCTGGGCGCCGCCTCGGCCAATGAAATCATTTTCGTGCGTGGCGCCACCGAGGGCATCAACCTGGTGGCCAATACCTTCGGTCGAAAATACATCGGCAGCGGCGACGAGATCATCGTCTCGCAGCTCGAGCACCATGCCAACATCGTGCCGTGGCAGCAGCTGGCAGCGGAGAAGGGCGCGACCCTGCGCGTGATTCCCGTCGACGACAGCGGGCAGATCATCCTCGATGAATTCCGCAAGCTGCTCAACGGGCGCACCAAGCTGGTGTCCGTGACGCAGGTATCGAATGCCTTGGGGACGGTGACGCCCGTGGCGCAGATCATCGCGCTGGCGCATGCGGCCGGCGTGCGCGTGCTGGTCGATGGCGCGCAAGCCGTGTCGCATTTGCGCGTGGACGTGCAGGCGCTGGGTGCGGACTTTTATGTGTTCTCGGGGCATAAAGTGTTTGGCCCGACGGGCATCGGCGCCGTGTATGGCAAGGCGGACTTGCTGGAGCAATTGCCGCCCTGGCAGGGCGGCGGCAACATGATCGCCGACGTGACGTTCGAACGCACCGTCTACCAGGGCGTGCCAAACCGTTTCGAGGCGGGCACGGGCAATATCGCCGATGCCGTGGGCCTGGGCGCGGCCATCGATTACGTGCAGCGCATCGGCCTGGAAAACATCGCCGCCTACGAACACGCGCTGCTGGAATATGCGACGCACCACTTGCAGGCGATACCGGGCGTGCGCCTGATCGGCACGGCGTTGGACAAGGCGAGCGTGGCCTCGTTCGTGCTGGCCGGCTACGCGCCGGCGGAGGTAGGGCACGCCCTGAACGACGAGGGTATCGCCGTGCGCTCGGGCCACCACTGCGCGCAGCCGATCTTGCGCCGCTTCGGCGTGGAAGCGACCGTGCGGCCGTCGTTCGCCTTCTACAACACATATGAGGAAATCGACCGCATGATCACGGTGGTGAAACGCCTGGCGGCCGCCCGGCGCTGATCCTGCCGCGACGCTGTTCCATGCCGCCCCTGCGCCAGCGGGGGCGGCATTGTTGCGTCAAGTCACGGACTTTGCGCGCGGCTGGCGGGCCTCCGCAGGCTGGCGGTATAATTTATCCTTGGCAATATCAAGCCGCGGCGCCGTGCCGCCGGCGCCCGAGGAGATATCCGGTGGAAGATCAACGCAGCTCGCCCGAGCTTTTCCTGTTCCTGGCGTCGACCGTGCACGACATGAAAAATTCGATCAGCGTGGTCAGCGGCACGCTGGAATCATTGCTGGCAGCCGAGCAGGCCAAGGCCTCGCCGCAGGCGGATCCCGCCTATCTGCAGATGGCGCAGATGCTGTACCAGACCAAGCGTCTTAACGATAACCTGATCCAGCTGCTGGCCCTGTACAAGGAAGTGGGCAAGCCCGGCTACCCGTTCGACGTGCAGCCGCAGCTGGTCAGCCAGGTGATCGGGCAGGTGGTGGACCAGGAAAAAATCCTGCTCGCCTCGAAAGGCATCGCCCTGGAGACGGCTTGCCCGCCCGAGCTGATCTGGACCCTCGACGAAGACCTGGTCATCGGCGTGCTGGCGCATGCCATCAACAACGCCATCCGCTACACGCGCGACACGATCCGCCTGTCCGCGCGCCAGGTGGGCGAGGTGCTGGAATTGCGCGTGGAAGACAATGGCGAGGGCTACACGCAGGTCTTGCTCGACGCGGGCAGCGCGGCCATGGATGGCATGGCGGCCGGCGTGAACTTTTCCACCAACAGCACGGGCCTGGGCCTGTATTTTTCCAGCGAGGTGGCGAAGATGCACAAGCACCGGGGGCAGGGCGGCAGCATCGCGCTGGAAAACGGCGGCGCCCTGGGTGGCGGCTGTTTCATCCTGCGCCTGCCCTGAACGAGGACATCATGGCAACCGACAGCCACGCCACCGCCGCCGAAGCGGGCAGCACCGACTGGGCCGACAAGCACTATCTGCTGGTCGACGACTTCATCGGCATCCGCATCCTGCTGCGCGAATCCTTGCGCAACCTGGGCGCGCGCCATATCGACCAGGCGGCCAGCGGCGGCGAAGCCATGAAGCTGCTGGCCAAGACGCGCTACGACGTGGTGCTGTGCGATTACAACCTGGGCGAAGGCAAGAATGGCCAGCAAGTGCTGGAAGAGACGCGCGTGCGCAACCTGACGGCGCCGTCCAGCGTGTGGCTGATGGTCTCGGCCGAGAAAAGCGTGGAATCGGTGATGGGCGCGGCCGAGCACCAGCCCGATGCGTATCTGATCAAGCCGATCACGGAAGGCGTGCTGCTGACGCGCCTGAACCGCGTGTGGCACAAGAAGCAGGTGTTCCGCGAAATCGACCAGGCCTGCATGGAAAAGGATTATCTGCGCGCGGCCAAGCTGTGCGACGCGCAGATCGAGGTCAACAAGCTGCACGAGCTGGAACTGCTGCGCATGAAGGCATCGCTGCTGCTGAAAAGCGGCGAACCGGAAAAGGCCCGCGCCGTGTATGAGAAAGTGCTGGCCGAGCGCGATTACAGCTGGGCCAGGGCGGGCCTGGGCAAGATCCGCATGAATAACGGCGAGCACGAGGCGGCGCGGCAGATTTTCCAGGGCGTGATCGTGGAAAACAAGTATTACATCGACGCCTACGACCAGATGGCCACCGCCTACCAGCTGATGGGCCAGCACGAGGAAGCGTGCGGCGTGCTGGAAAAAGCGGCGCGCCTGTCGCCCAATTCCGTGCCGCGCCAGCGCAACCTGGGCCTCGCTGCCCTGAAGGTCGGGAATGTCGGCATGGCGGAAAAGGCTTTCCGCAAATGCGTGTCCATCGGCGAGTTTTCCGTCATGAAGACGCCGGACGCCTACCTGGGCCTGGCGCGCGTGTGCGGCCTCAAAAAGGATGCCAAGGAAGCGCTGCAGTGGCTGCTGCTGGCGCAGCGCGAATTCCCGCCCGAGCAGATCGGCTTGCGCGCGAAGATCACGGAAGGCATGGTGCACCACGAAACGGGCGACTACCGGCGCGCGCGCAAGTGCGGCGACGAGCTCGAAGCCATGCTGGCCGAGGATCCGGTGCGGCCGGAGAAAAGCATCTGCATGGAACTGGCGACCCTGCTGTTTGCCGTCGGCGTGAAGGATGCGCCGGCCGGGCTGCTGTGCTACGTGGTGAAAAACAACCACGACAACCAGGTGGTACAGGACGAAGTGCAAAAGATTTTCGACAAGGCCAAGATGGGCGACGAGGGCACCAGCCTGATCATCGCTGCGCGCAAGGAAGCGTCGGACCTGATGAACAAGGGCGTGCTGCTGTGGAAGACGGACAAGCTCAACGAAGCCGTCAGCTGGATGCGCGCGGCGCGCGAAAAGCTGCCGAACAACCTGCGCATCCTGTTCAACTCGGCGCAAATCATCGTCTCGTTCCTGCAGCAGCGCGGCTATCAGGCGGACTTGGCGGCAGAAGCCATGGAAGTGTTGTTGTATGTAGACAAAATTGCACCAGGCCAGCAACGCTTCGCCCAATTGATGGAGCAGCTGGTGCAATTGACGCCCCCGCCCGGGCCGGAAGAGGTGGCCGTGGTGTTGGAAAAGGCGGCGCCGGCGGCGGAAAATCCGGGAAAAGCCGTGCGTGAGCGCGCCGGATGATAAACTAGGGGCCAGCGTGGGCTTGCCCGCGCTTGAGTTGCTTTACAACAATAAGGAAGAAACTATGCGTGATGTGGTCAATGAAGTATACAAAAAAATGAAAGTCGGCGCCGTTGCCTGGGTCCGCCCGGTGGCCGCCAAGGGAGACACGCTGGAAACATTCCAGACTTCGTACGAGCACGCCAAGGCGCTGGCCGACGAAGGCCTGATCACGATCGGTGACGTAAAACGCCAGGCCGATAACCAGATCGAGGCGATCCGCATTCATCGTATCGCCTGATCATATCGCCGGCTTGACGCGCTAGGCCTTGCCTGGCGTTTTGGACTTGGGCGCCGCGCGCTTTGCCGGTGCCTTGCGCAGCGGGGCCTTGGCCTTGGCTGCCGTGCCAGCTTCTGCCGGCTTGGCGGCCTTGCTGGCCGCCGGCTTGGCCGCCGTGCCCGCCGTGCCGCCGCCAAAGCTGGCCGCAGCCGCGCTGGCCGCATCGGGCGACATCGCCGACGACACCGCCTGCTTGAACTGATCTTGTAACAAATTCCACCAGGCACTTGGATTGCCCAGCTGGGCTGCCGCATGGCTGCTGGCGTCGCTGGACGCTGGCGCCGCAGGGGGCGCTACCGGTTCCGGCGCGGGCGCTGGGGCAGGTTTGGGGGCCGGGGCGGACGCCGCAGGTACCGCCTGCTGGAAAAACGCGGAAGCGTAGGGCACGGATTCGAATACCGATTTCTCGCTGGCGCCAGGCTGGGTAATGGCAGCCGCCAGCGAGGCACCCATCGATTTCAGGGTGGCGATGGTGCCGCGTTGCACTTCCAGGGCCTGGATACTGCCGCGCAGCATGCTGGTATTGAGGTTCAGCCAGGCTTCGACGGCTTTCAGGTCATTGATTTTCTTGTCCAGCTCTTCCACCGACATGGTGGGCGCCGTGATGCCGGGCACGCCCATGCCAGGCACGCTCATGCTGCCCCACAGGTTTTTGACGAAGTCGAGCGTATCGGTCACAACTGCTGCGCCCGGCATTTGGGGCATTTGCGGGTTTGCCATGCGAAATCTCCTGGTAGATGGATGGTCCTAGGGTAGCAGATATCAGCTTGCAACTGACACAGGCACGCCAACATTTTCTTACATAAAACATCAGAAGTTGAGCACGGGCAAGAGGCAGGAAATGCGGCGGAGGCGTTACACTACGCCTCATGATGCCCGCTTCCTTCTTTTCCTCGCCGCGCCGCCGCACCGTCATCTTCGTCGCGGTAATCGGCGCCTTGCATCTTGTGGCGCTGGAATGGCTCACGTCGCGTGCCAGCATGGTGCCGCTGAAGGCGGACGGCACGCAGGTGGTCAGCCTGGCCCTGCTTGCCGAAGCGCCCAAGCCGGAGCCTGTGCCGCCGCCACCGCCCGAGCTGCCCGTGCCCAAGCCCAGGCTGCCGCCCCCGCCGCCGCTGACGGACTTGCCGTCGAGCGAGGCGCCGCTGGCCACCATGCCGGCCAGCGATGCGCCGGAAGGCCCGGCCACGCCAGCGCCGCCAGCGCCGGGCACGCCCGTCGTCACGGCCCCGGCGCCCGTCGCCGTGGCGTCACCGGCGCCTGCGCCTGCTGCACCGCCGCCCGTGGTGGAGCAGGCGCGGCATTACAAGACGAATGCGCCCGCCTCGGCCCAGTTCGACCTGCATGTGGACCGGCGCGATGCGGACGGCACCAAGTGGCAGGGCGTGGCCGCCATGGCGTGGGACAACAAGGGCGACAGCTACCAGCTGAAACTGGAAGTGGGCTTGAGCATGCTGATCACGCGCATCAACCTGCTGGTGCTGAGCAGCGAGGGGCTGATCGATGCCACCGGCATCGTGCCCGTCACGGCCACGGAAAAGCGCAAGGGCCGCGCGCAAACGGCCACGCATTTCAACCGCGATGGCAAGGTCATCACGTTCTCGGCCACGACGGCCACGGCGCCATGGCAGGTAGGGGTGCAGGACAAGGCCAGCGTGCCGTTCCAGCTGGCCGCCATCGGCCGCGCCGACGTCAACCAGCTGGTGGGCAATATCGACATCCTCGTCGGCGAGGAAAAGGAAGCGACCGTGTTCCGCTTCCAGCTGGTGGGCGAGGAAGAACTGGACACCAAAATGGGCCGCCTGGTGACGTGGCATCTGCGCCGGCCGCCCAAGCCGGGCACGTATTCCTCGCAGCTCGACATCTGGCTGGCGCCATCGATGCAGTGGTATCCAGTCCAAATACGCAATACCGAGGCGAGCGGGGCTTTGACCACGCAAACCGTCACCAAGATCTCCGTCAATGACGCTACAGGAAAATAAATGATGACTCTGACTACCTTGAAACACTTGCTGGCCGCCGGCGTGCTGGCCGCCACCCTGTCGCCTGCCATGGCGGACGCACCCGCGGACCATCCCGCCATCAAGCGCCCGTACAAGCTGGTGCCTTCTGCCGACCTCGTCTACTCGATCAAGGCCAAGCAGCGCGGCATCAGCCTGTCGGGCGAATCCGTCAGTAACTGGCGCGTGGGCGAGGGCAAGTACTCGCTGCTGGCCGAAACCAAGGCGGCCCTGTTCGGCAAGATCCTCGAGCAGCGCAGCGAAGGCACGGTTGACGACTACGGCCTGGCGCCGGCGCAGTTCGTGGAAAAGCGCTTCCGCAAGGATGCCTTCACGACCACCTTCAAGCGCGACAGCAAGACCATCGTCTTTGGCGAAGGCGATGAAAGCTACCCGCTGAAAGGCGGTGAACAGGACCGCAACAGCGCCGTCTGGCAACTGGCCAGCGTGGCACGCGCGGCGCCCGAGAAATTCGTCCCCGGCTCGGAATGGGCCTTCTTTGTTGCCGGCGCACACGATGCCGAGCCATGGGTCTTCAAGGTCGTCAAGCAGGAAACCGTCGCCACCGGCGAGGGCCTGGTGGAGGCCGTGCACCTGGTCAAGGCGCCGCCGCCGGACAAGAAAGGCCAGCAAGTGGACCTGTGGCTGGCACCGTCGCTGGAATGGTATCCCGTGAAAGTGACGTTCGCCGATGCGGATGGCGGCGATTATGTGGAGCAAACCTTGCAGAAGATTGTCAGGAAGTAAGTGCTTGCTGTCATATCAAATATCGATTCCTTGATTTTTTATCCCTAACGGTAAATGCCGGGGGCAGACCCGGCGGGTCTGACCCCGGATTTTCGCTGTTGGTTTTTTTTGCTGATGCAACACTCGACTTGACGACAGCGCCATACCCCCTCTTCCACAAGTCGAATTGCATGTCAGAACTGATATACTGACGCCCCGCGTACCTTTAAGGCCGCAGCGCTGCCAGGGCCCGCTGCGCCGCCCGCTGAACACTCATCCGGAATAGAATGATTGATATAATGGCAAGTGCAGCCGTGGCTACGGATGCAAATCAGACAGAGCAAGAGCATCACGATTCTTTGCAGGCGCATTTCCAGCCGAATATTTCGGCCGACGAGATCGAGCAGGTTTTCCATTTGAAGCGGGCGCAGCCCTTGCTGCAAGTGTTTACGGCCCTGTTCCATGGCGGTTTCGATGGCGTGCTGGTGCGTCTGCTGGTGTTGCGCGAGCTGGCCGCCGATGCGGCCACGTCCGCGTATACGCGCGCCGATATCAATACCAAACTGGCATATCTGTTGCCGGAAAGCCTGGAAACGGTCTTGCTGCGCCTGCGCTCGAACCAGCTGCTGGCCTGGGATGCGCAGCAGGGCGTGTACCGCGTCACGCCCATGGCGCGCAATGTGCTGTCGGCCATCGACAGCCTGCTGGGCCTGGGCCAGACGGAAGACGAAGCGGAAATGGGTTTTCTGCTGTCGCAGGTGGCCGGCGCGCAAGCCGTCGGCGGCGTGTCGGTCGAGCAGCTGCAGCATCTGCTGGGGCGCCTGGTGGACTTGACGGAGGAATTCTCCGACGCCATCGCTTCCGGTTCCGAATTCCGCCTGCGCACGGCGCAGGCGAAGTGGAACATGGCCTGCGACTGGGTGGAAAAAGGCTCCGAAATTCTCGTGGCGATCACGTCCGATGAAAACGCGGACAGCGCCACGCACAAGGCGGCGCAGGCGATTGGCCGCGCGCAGAGTAAATTGCTGAACATGCAAGGCATGTTTTCGCGCGCCCTGAACCAGATCGAGCGCCAGCGCGTGCACCTGGGCCAGTCGGGCCTGTCGACCACCGACATCAAGCGCTGGCTCTTGCTGCACGACGACCTGGCCAGCCTGGCCGAGGGCGCCATCGACCAGCCGGTCGTGCCGCTGTTCGCCACGCCGGCCGAAATGATCGACGTGGCCGAAACGGAACTGCTGTCCGAGCGGGCGGCAGGTGTCATCAACACGGGCCTGCCTAGCGGCGAAGATGCGCCCACCACCATCAGCGACGGCCCAGCCATGCAACTTGAACTCGATGACCTCCTGGCCCGCCTGTCGAACTTTGCCAGCCTGGGCAATTTCCCCAGCATCGGCGAAGAGGGACCGAAATCGGTGCCGGTGCAGGACTCCTTGCTGCCGGCCAGCTTTGCCGTGGCTTCGTACCGCGCCTCGATGCTGCCGCTGCTGGGCGACGTCTCCGAAGCGAGCTTGCAGGGATCGACGGCCGAACTGGCCCGCCTGCCGATTACCTTTACACCGACCGACGAGATGGTCCAACTGTCCGACCCCCACGTGGCGGCCATGTCGATCGCCTCGCTTTCACTGAATGTTTCACTTGATTTAGATAGCGGCAACGCCGATGAATGACGATTCCCAAATCCTGATTGCGCGCCTGCTCACGCATCAAACCCTGCGCCGCGACGACAAGCTCGTCAAGCGCGTGCTGTCCGACGAACTGTTCCGCGCCGAGATCGATGCGCGCTTGCTGGCCTGCGGCCTGAAGCTGCTCGACAACGTATATGCCGACCACGTGACGTTGGCCCTGACGCGCACCATCGAGCCGAAAATTTTCGGCGCGCGCGACGTCTGGCAAAACAATAATTTTGGTTTGGCGCGCGATGGCGTGGCCTTGCTGGTGGTGCTGTGGGCGCAGATCATCCTGCCCAAGCGTGAACGCCAGGAAACCCACCAGCACGCGGACGATGACCAGAACGATATGTTCGGTACGGAAAAGCCGCTGCCGCGCGCGGAAGATGCGTCGATCGGCATTTCCTACAAGGCGCTGCTGTCGGACTTTGGCGACAAGCTGGGCAAGAAGACGCGCATGGACATGAATCTGGGCACCCTGGCCAAGCTGGGCTTCATCGAGCGGCGCGCCGATGTCATCCTGGAAGGTCCGCTGCTGGACCTGATGATGGATACGGACGTGCTGAAAGAGCGCATCATCAACGGCGCCCTGGCCGACGTGTTCAAGCGTGCGCCGGCGCGCCTGGTGGCCGTCAGCGATGATCCGCTGCTTGACGCCGACCTGGCAGACGATTTGTCCGCCGACATCGGCGAGCAGCCCGACGCCGGCGATGCCGATGCCGACGATGCCGCGCCGTCCGACCTCCCTCACTGAAAGCGCCCATGTTTCATATCAAATCACTTGAACTGGTGCACTGGGATTACTGGCAGCGCATCAAGAATATTCCGCTCGACGCGAAAATCATCACCATCGCCGGGCAGAATGGCTCGGGCAAGACCACCTTGCTCGACGCCTTGCGCACCCTGTTCGGCCTCGACTGCTCGATGGGCCGCACGTATAAACACTATGCGCGTCACTCGGGCCAGCAGACGGCCTGGCTGCGCGCCGTGGTCGACAACAAGAACGTGGGCAAGCAGCTGTCGAACCGGCCGTTCCGCAGTTCCGGCTTCTTCAGCGACGATGAAGTGACCTTGTTTTGCCAGATCCAGAAAAATGGCGGCGACTGGAAGCGCCAGTATCTGATGCGTCCGGGCAATGTGCAGATCGAGGACATCACGGACGCCAACGACTGGCTCGGTGTGGAGAACTACCGCAAGCGCCTGGCCAATGCGGGCCTGTCGCCAGCCATGTCGAAAGTGCTGGCGCTGGAGCAGGGCGAGACGGACAAATTGTGCGAATACGCGCCGCGCCAGCTGCTCGACCTGGTGTTCCAGGTGTTCGGCGACAAGGAAGTGCTGGACGCCTACGATGAAGCCAAGCGCCACCAGCGCGACACGGAAGTGGAGCTGAAGCGTTTCGAGACGGAGCTGGAAGCGTCGAAAACCAACCTGGAAGGCTTGCGCCTGCGCGTGGCCAATTATCACCAGTGGGAAGGGCTGCATAAAGAGCGCCGCAACCTGCTGGAAGAAGTGCTGCCCAGCCTGCAATACCACGAGGCGCGCGAAAAAGCCGCCATCGCCAGCCGGCAATTGCGCGATGCGCGCAAGCCCATGGCGCAGGCCGACCAGCAGCTGACGGATAAACGCAATGCGCTGGCTGCGCAAGCCAAGGCGCTGTCCGACGCGCAGATGAACGAAACCTTGCTGGAGCAGGAATCGATCGGCTTGCAGAGCCGCTTGTCCCTGATCAATGCCAAGCTGAAACCGCTGGACAGCCTGCTGGAACAGAAGGATCGCTTGCAGAAGCTGGCGGCGGACTCGGGCAGCGACATCGCCGAAGTGGCGGCCCAGCTGGAACAGAAGGAAGCGGAACTGCTGCGCCAGCGCCAGCAGCGCGACGCCCTGTCGGCGCGTATCGCGGCCGAGCAGGCAACGATTGCCGCATTGCAAGGCAAGACGGCCATGCCGGAGCCGGACAATGTGCGCGGCATGCGCCGCGCGCTGCGCGACGCGGGCATTGCCCACGCGATGCTGTCGGACATCGTCGAAGTGACGGACAGCCGCTGGCAGGGTGCCGTCGAAGGCGTGCTGGGCGGTTACGCCTCGGTCGTGCTGCTGGACAAGGCCAAGGATGCGGCTGCCGCCTACCGTTTGGCGGAAAAGGAACGCTATCGCCACTTCATCGTGCCCGACCTGGTCACGGCGCCCGTCGCCAAGGATGAAAGCCTGCTGGCGGTGGTGAAATTTTCCGCGCCCGTGCCCAGCTGGCTGATCGAGCAGCTGTCGCGCATTGCACGCGTCGATTCCGTCGAAGCGGGCTTCAAGCTGGGCAACCACGAAGAGTGGATCACGCCCGAGGCGTATCACCGCGAACGCCGCGGCGGACGCTCGCTGTTCGTCGAAGCGTCGCGCTACCGCTTCGGCCAGGCTGGCCGCAGCGGCCGCCTGGAAGCGCTGTTGCGCTCCTTGCCGGGACTGGAAGGACAGGAAGACACGCTGACTTTGGCGATCTCGAAACTGGCGGCCGAAGTGGGCGCCTTGAAAGCGCGCATCGCCGGCGTCGACGCGGCCAAGGAACTGAGCGCACGCCAGGAAGAATTCGCCGAAGCGCTGCGCAATTCCAAGCCGCTCAAGGAAGAGCGCCTGGAAGTGGGCGGGCGCCTGGGCGAGTTGCAAAACCTGACGAAGAACGCCACCGTGGCGCGCACGCGTGCCGATACGGTGTGGCAAAACGCGCGTCTGGCCCTGTCGGAAGCGGAAGCCGGGTCGCGCCTCGGCTACAAGAAGCAGATCGAACAGCGCGCCGAGCATGCGCGCGCCTTGCTGGCCCTGCGCCATGCGTGGCGCCACCTGCCGAAAAGCTGGCGCCGTCCCGCCCGCCGCGCGGCACTGGTGGCCGAGCACCAGAACGCGCACCAGGTCGATCTGCGCGTGGCCAGCCTGCAAAACAGCCTGGCGCGTGACGACTGGGAACTCGACGCCACCGTCATCGACCAGCATCACCGCCTGTCGGATCAATTGCATGGCCGCCAGTCGGAAACGGATGAGCGCCGCTACCAGAACAACCGCGCCATCGAGGCGACGGGCAATGCCCGTGGCGCCTACATGGAGCGCTTGCGCTACACCATCAAGACTTACAGCAAGAACATCAAGGAGCTGGGCGAACTGGCCGGCATCGAAGTGCATGCCGACCCCGTGCGCCTGGAAAACGACGATGTGCAGCTGTCGCAGGCGGGCTTGCACGTGCGTTTTAAATTCGACGGCAAGGGCGTCATCGGCATGAACGATGGCGAAGCGTCGGGCGGCCAGCAGGTGATGAAGTCGCTGGTGCTCCTGATCGGTTTGCTGAAATCGGAAGACGGTTCCGGCGGCTTCGTCTTCATCGACGAACCGTTTGCCCACCTGGATATCCGCAATATCCAACTGGTCGGGGAATTCCTGAAAAACACGGAAGCGCAGTATTTGATGACGACGCCGCTGACGCACAACACGGATGTCTACGATCCATCGGAACTGACTTTGATTACCAGCAAGAAGAAAAAGGATACGCAATGGGCGCAACCGATTTTCGTGCTGCAGCGCCGCGTCGATCCGGCATCGGGCAAGGTGGCGTGATGGCACTGCGTACGATGCTGCTGCCGGCCGCGCTGGCGCTGGCGTTCTCGGCGCCGGCCATGGCCAATGACGGCATCGGCTCGGTCAGTGCCGGCGGCATTATTGTCGGCAAGAGCGACGCCGTGGCCATGAAAAAGGAAGTGCTGACCGTCAGCGCGGAATTGATCAAGGTCGAGTACGAGTTCCTGAACGAATCGAAAAGCGATGTGGCAGAGACCATCATCTTCCCGCTGCCCGCCTACGAGGCCGGCTACCACCAGTCGCCCACGTATTACGGCCAGCCGCAGCAGTTCTCGATCGAGGTCGACGGCAAGCGCAAGGATTACCAGACCGTGCTGCTCGCCAAACTCGACGGCCGTGACGTGACGGCGCGCCTGGCGCAGCTGGGCCTATCGGACACGCAAGTGGCGTATTTCCCCTCGTTCAGCCCGTTCGAAAAAAAGGTGGCGCCCTTGAGCGCCGCGCAGCAAAAAGCCATGATCGCCGAAGGCTTGCTGGCCAAGCTGTCCGACGATGAAGAATGGGTGCCGGCCTGGTCCGTGACGGTGGTCTACCAGTGGCGGCAGACATTCCCGGCCGGTAAAACGGTGCGCGTGCGCCATCAATATGCACCGTTCGTGGCCGCTGGCCCAGGTGCCTCCTACCTGGGCGACGGCAAGGAGTTTGAACAAAAGTATTGCGGCGACAAGGCTTTCTACAAGACGTGGAACCGCCTGGCGGCGCAACAGGGCGAGAGCGGTTTCGTCAATGCCAAGTGGGTCTCGTACATCTTGAAGACGGGCAACACCTGGAAGAACGGCATCGAAGACTTTACCTTGAACCTGGTCAAGGGCAAGCCGGATGAGTTGATCAGCCTGTGCTTCCCCGGCACGTTTACCAAGATCAATCCCACCACCTTGCAGGTGAAGCTGCGCAATTTCCGCCCGCAGCAGGATTTGAACGTGTATTTCGGCAATGTCGAGAATGGCAGCGGGAATGAGGGCGAGGCGCCTGCGCTGCGGCCGAACTACTTGCTGAAGAAATAAAGAGCGCGCCTTGGAAGCCGCTGCTCTCCAGCACTTTCTGCGTGTCCTGTTCCGGGACACGCGGCGTGCCGCGCCCGCCGTCCAGGCCCGCAGCGATGCCGCTTCCGGCAAGCAGGCAGGCGCCTGGCAGCGATCCTGGATCCGCGCGTGAGCACGCAGCCTCTACTGGAGGCGCGGCTGCGCGCCATCGCCAGGCGCACGCCATGGTGCAGGCAAGCTTTGCAGGCCGTGGCGCAGCTGGGGTTGCCCGCGTGCTGCATCGGCGCCGGCGCCGTGCGCAACCTCGTGTGGGATGCCTTGCATGGCGTGGCGCAGCCGCCGCTGCCGGCCGATATCGACGTGGCGTATTTTGATGCGGACGATGTCAGCCCGCACAGCGAGGAACGGCTGCGCCAGCGCCTGGCTATCTTGCTGCCCGGCATGCCGTGGGAGGTCTGCAACCAGGCGCGGGTGCACCTGTGGTTCGAGGACTATTTTGGCTATGCCGTGCCGCCGCTGCTGTCGCTAGATGACGCCATCGCCACCTGGCCCGAGTTTGCCACGGCCGTCGGCCTCCATCTGCTGTCTGACGGCGAGATCGGCATCGTCGCACCCCATGGCCTTGATGATTTGTTCAATATGGTGGTGCGGCGCAACCCCGCGCGCATCAGCGCAGCAGGCTATGCACAACGGGTGGCCAGCAAGAACTACGGGGCGCGCTGGCCGCGCGTCACGGTGGTCGCTTAGCGTTGCCTGCCAGGGAGCGCAATAATGCATCAGGGTAACTAATTGCACTGTGGATACACATTGCTTATAATTGCCAATTATCTAATGCTGCGCTGCGTCATGCCTTTTTCATATTCTCTGAAGCGATTACTGGTCTGCTGCGGCAGCCTCTTGCTGCTGTGTTGCCTCGCGGCCGGTTTCATCACGGCGCCGCTGGCCTTGGCGGGCCTGTGCATGGTGGCCATGCAGCTGGGGCTCAGCTTTGCCATGGTCGGACGCGGCAACCGCCGGGCGTGGCTGCTGCTGATGCCCTGCGTGTGGGCGGTGCTGTTTGCCCTGCCTTTCTACCTCGGGCGCGGCATCCATTCTTTCCTGCCGACCTTGCTGGCATTCATGTACATGCCTGTCGCCATTGGCCTGTTTTATACGGCGGCACACCAGTTCCGCCTGTATCGCGCCGCCTGAGGCGCCATCCCCTTTACCTGAGTCATACAACATGATGCGATTGATTACCACGCCGCTGCGCCGCAGCGCCCGCCTGCTGTGCCTTGCCAGCACCCTCTTGGCGCCCGCCGCTTGGGCCGACAGCTATACGGATTTCCAGCAAGCCAGCACGCGCCTGGAAGCGCTGATGGCCGCCGCCACTGCCGATAGCGACTTGCCGCGTTTGGCCGACCCTGCCGTGGCAGCGCTGTTTGCCCACGTAGCCGATGCGCCGCGCCTGTTCCAGGCACCCGTCGCCGCGTTGCAAGACATGGACCGGAGCGTGGCCGTGTGCGAGCGGGCGACCAACCTGGGCAAGGCGTATTACGCGTTTGGCTTGCAGCGGCCGCTGCCGCTGTCGGGCGCCGCGCTGCAGCAGGCGCGCCGCGAGCAGGTGACGCGGAACCTGGCCAATTACGGCGATGAAATGGCGGCCCTGTTTGCCTTTGGCGTGCATTGCCACGCACATTTGACCGGTTTGATGGAAGCGGAGTTCAGCACGCAGCCGGCGCAGGACGTGAGCGGTGCCGAGCGCATGCGCGCCCGCGCGTTCAGCAAGGGATCGAGCACCATGTTTGCGAATGTGGTGCAGTTCGTGCAGGTGCCGTTCTGGAACGTGGCACAAAAGAAAACCATGCTGGCTGCGGCGGCGCAGCATGCCACGGTGAACGCCAGTCTGATGGCGCCGCCCTTGCGCGAGCGCCTGCTGAGCAGCCTGCCGGTGGCGGACCAGGACCTCGATCCGGCCCTGGCAGCGGCCCTGGCGACGATCCGCCAGGCGCTGTCCGTGACGACGTGTACCGGCCTGTGCCAGTACTACTGATTGCCCCGGCTTACTCCGGCGCTTGCAGCGGCTTGTTGCGCTGGCGCCAGCGCACCAGGCCCCAGGCGTACACGGCGTAGTAGCCGGTGACGAGACCGTAGGCGGCCATGGTCAGCGCGCTCTGGCCGAACGGCGGCGGCGGCACGGGCACGTCGGCGCGCGAATTCAGGTAGATTTCCATGCCGCGGTACAGCAAGCGGGCGATGAACAGCATGGTGATGGCCAGGCCCAGATAGCGGTGCTGGGTAAAGAAAAAGTCCTTGCCGACCTGTTCGAAGCGCGTCAGCTTCAAGCCCAGCACGCCCAGCCAGCCGCCCGCCAGCACGCCCGCGCCCAGGCTGGACAGGGGCAGCACGTCGAATTTGGTCGTCGTCGCCAGGAACAGGATCAGCACGGGAAAGCCGGCCGCCACGGTCCAGTGGCGCCACAGCTGCGATTTCTGCCGTGCCACCAGCTTCTTCAGACGCGAATAGATGCGCCAGACCAGCAGCGGGACCAGGAACAGCAAGGCGAGGGTAGTGGTTTCCATGTAGGCATTCGGGACGGGGAAAACAGCGATTGTAAGCCAGATGGCGGCAAGGGCGTAGCGGAGCCGGTGGGAAAAGTTGCTCATTGACATTTACATGGCATGAAAGCACTATGCCCTGTCATCCGGTGCCGCCATGCGCGGTACGGTGCCGCCAGTCACTGTTTTCCATCCACCTCTCTGGAGTGCCATGTCTACTCGTTTCCCCCTGCTGCCCATTACTGTCGGCCTGATGGCGTCGTCGTCGCTGGCCATGGCGCAAGATGGCGGCTATCAAAAGCCACCCGCGCCCCTGCAAGCCATCGTCGATGCGCCGCGCGCGCCGACCCTGAGCCTGAGTCCGAAACGCAACCTGGCTGCCGTGCTGCCGACGCCATCCTTGCCCAGCATCAGCGAAGTGGCGCAGCCGGAATTGAAGCTGGCGGGCTTGCGCATCAATCCGCGCACGTATTCTGCCAGCCGCTTCAGTTTCCATACGGGACTGGGCTTGCTCGACATCGATACGCAGAAGGAAATCAAGGTCAGCGGCCTGCCGGCATCGCCGCGCATCGCCGATCTGGCCTGGTCGCCGGACCAGCGCTACCTGGCGTTCACCCACATCGCCTTTGCCGATCCGGCCTCGGGCGTGAAGGAGGCAGGCGTGGAACTGTGGCTGCTCGACGTGCAGACGAAAGCGGCGCGCAAGCTGGGCAATACGGCCCTGTCGACCGTGTATGGCCGTGGTTTTTCCTGGATGCCCGATAGCAAAACCCTGCTGGTCCAGCTGAAGCCTGCCAAGCTGGGCGCGGCGCCCGTGGCAAGCGGCATCCCGACGGGACCGGCGGTCCAGGACAGCGTGCCCGGTGGCGGCGTCAAGCAATTGCGCACCTATCCCGACCTGCTGAAAAACGAGCAGGACGCGCAGTTGTTCGAACACTACATCACGGTGCAGCTGGCCTTGCTGGACGTGACGGGCAAGCTGCGCCTGGTGGGCCAGCCGGGCCAGTTCTCGCGCGTGTCCGCCTCGCCTGACGGCAAGCATCTGCTGACGACGCGCATCCTGCGTCCATATTCCTACATCGTGCCGGCGTCCGACTTCGGCCACCAGATCGATGTGCGCGACCTGAGCGGCAAAGTGCTGCATGCGGTGGCCAGCGTGCCGCTGGAAGAAGGCCTGCCGCCTGGCAATGATGCCGTGTCCGCCGGCGTGCGCTCCGTCAGCTGGAGGGTCGATGCGCCAGCGACGCTGGTGTGGGCCGAAGCGCAGGATGGCGGCGACCCGGCCAAAGTAGCCGAGATCCGCGACATCGTCTATACGCAGGCAGCGCCGTTCACCGGCAAGCCGGCCGTGCTGGCCAGGCTCGGTTCGCGCTATGCGGGCGTAGCCTGGGGCCGCGGCGACCTGGCACTGCTCAGTGAAGCGTGGTACAAGACGCGCGCCGTCAAGCAGTGGAGAATTTCGCCAGATCAACCCTCCACACCGGCCGACCTCGTGTATGCGGGATCGTTCGAAGACCGCTACAACGACCCGGGCCAGCCCGTCATGCGCGCGGATGCTGCCGGCCTGCCGCGCCTGCTCATCGCCTTTGATAATTCCATCCTGCTTGACGGCCAGGGCGCTTCGAAGGAAGGCGACCGTCCCTTCATCGACCGGCTGAACCTGGCCACGAAACAGAAGGAGCGGCTGTTCCAGAGCGCCGCGCCCTACTATGAAAACGTGGTCGCCGTGCTGGACGAGGACGGCAGCCGCTTGCTTTCCACGCGCGAATCGCCGACCGAGCAGCCGAACTACTATGTGCGCAACCTGAAGCAGCAGGGCGCCGCGCAATTGACGGCCCTCACGCATTTCCCGCACCCGCTGCCGCAGCTGAAGGACGTGCAGAAAGAGCTGATCCGCTACAAGCGCGCCGACGGCGTGGACCTGACGGCCACCCTGATGCTGCCGCCAAACTACGACGCCCGCCGCGACGGCCCCTTGCCGACCCTGATGTGGGCCTACCCGCAGGAATTCAAGACGGCCAGCGCGGCCAGCCAGACCAAGGGTTCGCCGTATAAATTCAATGCCGTCAGCTACTGGGGCCCGGCCGCCTTCCTGTCCATGGGCTACGCCGTGCTCGACAATCCATCCTTCCCCATCGTCGGCAACGGCGAGCAGGAAGCGAATGACACGTATCTGCCGCAGCTGGTGGCCGATGCCGAGGCTGCCGTCGACGAGGTGGTGCGCCGTGGCGTGTCCGACCGCAACCGCATCGCCATCGGCGGCCACTCGTATGGCGCCTTCATGACGGGCAACCTGCTGGCGCATACGCGTCTGTTCCGCGCCGGCATCGCCCGCAGCGGCGCGTATAACCGCACCCTGACGCCGTTCGGCTTCCAGGCGGAAGAGCGTTCGTTCTGGCAGGCGCCCGGCGTCTACCAGGCCATGTCGCCATTCAACTATGCGGACAAGATCAAGGACGCGCTGTTGATGATCCATGGCGAGCAGGACAACAACTCGGGCACCTTCCCCATCCAGAGCGAGCGCATGTTCCAGGCCGTCAAGGGCCTGGGCGGCACGGCGCGCCTGGTCATGTTGCCCAACGAAAGCCACGCCTACCGCGCGCGCGAATCGATCATGCAGATGCTGTATGAAAGCAACAACTGGCTGGAGAAATATGTAAAGAACGCGGCGCCGCCAGCCCCGGAAGTCAAGCCGGCCGGCAAATAAGGACAGGTATCGGGACCTGCGGCGGGCATCTCGTGGTATGGTCTTCCTTTGTCCGCAGGGAGGCCAGCCATGTCAACGTTTGCCATTGATGCCCACCGCGCGCCCGATCCGGCGCCTGTCGATGAACCGCTGCCCGCGCCGGAGCCGCAAGAAGCGCCCGGCCGCCAACCGGGGCCCGTGCATCCGGTGCCGCAGGAAGATCCCGTGCCGCACCCGCACCCCAGTTAATCTCGTCAAGAAAGGCTGTTTTAGATGGCAATTGTCAAGGAAGTCTACACACGCAAAGTCAGCGGTGAAACGTTCGATTATGAGCTCGACTATACGCCAGGCACGGATGTGGCCTGGATCGCGCGCGTGTACCACGACGGCGTGCTGAAAGGCTCGCCACACGGCGCGCTGACGGCCAACGTGCTGTCCGGCCCGGCCCTGGAGCAATACTTGCGCGCGTATGTCGAAGGCATGATCGAGCGCGGCCTGGACGTGGCCGAATAAGCCGCTTGCAGCAATGATGAAAAAGGGCGCCACGGCGCCCTTTGTTGTTTGTTGATGCCGGGGTTGATACCTTGGCCAACAATGTTGTCGGATTACGCCCTGGCGGGCTGATCCGACCTACGCGCATGCATGGAGCGTAGGTCGGATTAGCGCTTGCGCGTAATCCGACAACATCGTTGGCACCGGACCGCTGTCCGCGCAGAATCTAGTCAAACGCCCACGTATACAGCACATCCAGCGCATTGTTGGTGCCGGTCTGGAACTGCAAGGTGATGCGGCGGTTGACCTTGTAGCGCAGCTTCACCAGGCTCGTCGCCGTGCTGGTGCCTTGCTCGAACGTCAGGTAGGCGCGCGAGGACAGGCGCTTGCCGACGGTGACGACGGTGCTTTCCAGTCCCTGCGCCTGCGACAGGCCCACTTCATCGAGGCCCAGCGAGTTGGCCAGCTTGCCTTGCAGGCCGCCGCCGGAGCCGCCGAAGAGGGCGCCCGCCGCCGTCGTGAGCAGGGCCATTTCATCGCCGGCCGCCGATTCCGCACCGTGGCCGAGGATCAGCCATGAGAGCTTGTCGCTGTCCGAGACGGTGGGCGTGGAGACCAGCTTGGCCGTTGGCGCCTGGGCCGTGCCGCGCACTTCCACGCCTGCTTCCACGTTCGTTTCCGACAGCGCTTCGCCTTCCGGGCGCTTGCGCACGGCCAGGATGTTGAGCGACGGATTGTCGTAGGCGCCCGTGAAGGCGATCAGCCCCCGTTCGATGGCCAGTTTCTGCCCGTATGCCGCGTACTGGCCGCTGGTGACGCGGATGCTGCCCGTCACGCGCGGCGCGGCACGGTTGATGACGCGCGCGCGCACATTGCCCGCCAGGTCCGCGTCGAGGCCCATGCCGCGCAGGTGGAAGGCATTGCCCAGGTCAAATTCCAGGTCTATGTTCAGCGGCAGGGATGGCGCTTCCTTGCTGCCCTTGACCTCCTTGCCCAGCACCACCACGTCGTTGCTTTGCGTGGGCGTATCCTGCGGCGCCAGTTCGATCAGCGCGCGGTTGGCCTTGAACTTGCCCTCGAAGCTGAAGCGCTTGTCGTTGCGCACCAGGGTGCTGTTGCCGGACAGGACCAGGGTGCGGTCGGGGCGCGACAGCGCCTGCAGGCGGTCGGCCAGCAGCTTCAGTTCCAGGCTGGCTTCGCCATTCGCAAAGCGTACCCAGCCGTCAGCCTGCACCTTGCCGTCGCCGCCGTCAAAGCTCAGGCGCTGCAATTGCAACTGGTCGCCGGCCAGCTTGGCTTGCAGCACGCCGTTGCGCAGTTTCAAGCCCTGATCGGCCCAGTTCACCAGCAGCTTGCTGCCGTTGATGTCGCCATTTAATTGCGGCGCGCCGATGGTGCCGCTGCCAGCCAGCGCGATTTTCAAGGCACCACCCAGTTCCAGGCCCGGCTGGCCCGTCAGCGGCGCCAGCCACGCCAGCGAATCGATGCTGGTGGTGCCCGTCAGGGAGAGGGCGCTGTCGTTGCTGATGCGGCCACCGAGCATTTGCACGGTGGCATTGATGTCGCTCTGGCCCGCGCGCGCGCCGTCGAGCTTCACTGCCAGGCGCAATTGCTGGTTGGCCACGTCGATGCGTGCATCGAGGGTGCGCAGGCCCAGCGCCAGCGGCTGTTCCACGCCCACCGTCACGTCGCCTTTTTCACGGTAGACGTGCAGCATGCCAGCGAGCGCCGGATCTTTCTGCTTGGCCGTCGGCACCTGCATGTCGAGCGACCATTGCGCGCCCAGGGTCAGGTCGCTGCGCGCATTGGCTTGCAGCGAGGGAATCACTTGCGCCAGATAAGTCAGCGCCACGCCGGCCGCCTGGCCGGAACTGGTCCAGCGCGGGCCGTTCTTGACCAGGCTTTGCATGGTGATGCTGCCCGCCGGCAACTTGATGACGGTGTTGCCCACGCTGATCTGTTCAGGCTGGCCCAGTCCCGCCACGCCGCTGCCGGCAGGACCGGCCACTTTGACGGGCACCGGTGCCTGCAGCACCAGCGCGTAGCGGCCCTTGTTTTGCAGACTGTCGATGCTGCCGGTCCAGCTGGCGCCGCTCTGGCTGCCCTTGATTTGTACCGTGGCATCGAAATCGTCATTGCGCGCCGCCAGGTTTGCCGTATGGCTGCCGCGCGTGCCCGTCGTCCCCAGGCGGGCGCTGCCCAGTTTGAAGGTGGGCGTGCTGTAGCCGGTGATCTCCAGGCTGCTGACCATGGGGTCGAGCGCGCCTTGGCCTGCGCCCACGCTGGCGCTGCCCTTGATGGATTTCAGTTGCTGGTCGCCAAAGAAAGTCAGGTCACGGCCGTCCAGGCTCAGCTGCGCGGCCGGTGCGTCCATCTTGCCCGAGACGGAGCCGGACGCCTGCAGCACGCCGGCGAAGCGGGGGCCGAGGGTCGACAGTTGCGGCGCATCGAGTTTCCACGTCAGCTTGTCGGTGGCGCCGCCCAGCGCGCCCTTCGCTTGCAGGCTGTTCGGCCCCAGGCGCAATTCCGTATCGACATTCTCGACGCGTTTGGCATTCGCCGACAGTTTGGCGTAGCCGGCCAGCGGGGCGTTTTGCAGGGTCGATTCGCGCAGGCCCAGGTTCAGGGCCACTTGCCAGTCGCTCGTCAGGCGGCCGCTGCCGGTGAAATCCGCATTGACATTGCCGTTAGGCAAAGCCGCGCCGAAGGCGGCCGGATTGATCTTTTGCAGGGACCCCGCCACTTTGAGTTCCGCTTCTTTCTTCGGCCCCGTCAAGCCCACCTCGCCGCTGGCGTGGATGGCGCTGTCCGCTGCGGGACGCTTGCCGCTGGTCAGGCCCAGTCCCTTGGCATCGGCAACAAAGCTCGTGCGCGGCTGCTGCAGGGTGCCTTGCACCACGCCGCTGGCCAGCAAGGTGCCCAGCAAGTCGTTTTGCAACGCCGACAGTTGCCGCGCATCCACATTCCAGTTCAGTTTTTCGCCGGCGCCACCGAAATTGCCTTTCGCCGTGACGTTGTTCTTGCCCAGCGCCAGCTGCACATCGATGCCGCTGAAGTGGGCCGCATCGGCCGTCAGCTTGCCCTTGCCCGACAGGGGCTGGTCGAGCAGCTTGCTGGGGCGCACGGTGAAGTCCGCATTCGCCAGCCATGTCGGGGCCACGTGGCCGTTGGCGCGCACGTCGAGGTTCAGGTCGGCCACGGGGAAGGCGCCGAAGTCGGCCGGGTTCAAGCGGCTGGCGTTGGCCACGGCCTTGAATTCCTGTGCGTCCTTCAGGCTGATCTGGCCCGTCGCATTCACGTTGCTCTTGCCGGCTTGCAAGGTCGCCTTGCGCAGCTGCACCAGGGAATCGGCCAGCGTCGCTTCCACGTCCAGGCGGAGCTTGGCTTCGCCCAGTTTGGCGCGCAGGGTCTGCGTCTTGCCGTCGCTGTCGAGCATGATGTCGCCGGCGATCTTCGTGCTGTTGATGCTGCTGTAGATATGCTGCAAGTCGATCTTGTCCGTGTGCAGGGTCACTTGCGCCTTGCCGATGGGCGCGTCGGCCGCATCGCGGTCCACCTTGCCGCTGCCGGAAAACTTGCCCGCGTTGCCGAAGTCGATGATGGCGGACTCCAGGGTCGTGGCCGTCAGGGTGCCGCCCAGGCGCGCCTCGAACTGGCGCAGTGGCAGTTTTTGCTGGTCGATGGGGCCTGGCGTGGCGTGGTTGAGGATGGCCAGCTTGCCCGACACCGTCTGCGCCGTGGGCCGCGTATCGATGGCGGCGTCCAGTTCCAGGCTCAGGTCGGCCTGTGGCAAGGTCGCGTCAAACTTGCCGGGATTGATGTTGCGGCCCTTGATGCTGGCCGAGCGCAGGATCATGACAGGGTCGAACGGCGCCAGCGCCAGTTGTGCGTCGGCCGTGGCGGCACCGGCGCTGCCCTTGGCCGTGACGTTGAGTACGTTCAAGTCGCCGCCCAGCTGCAGGCTCAGGGCGGCGGGCTTTTCGCCGGCCGGCGGCGTGATCTGCGTCAGGTCCGCCTTGCCGGACAGCTTGAACGGCTGCGTGGCGGCAATGGTCGCGCTGGCCGTGGCCTGGCCGAACGGCGTCAGCGCCGAGGCGTCTTCCAGCTGCCATTGCGTCTTGTCGCCCGACAGGGTGAAGTGGATCTTTTCAAATACCGTGTTGCCGCCAGGGCTGACCAGGGTGACCTTGTCCAGACGCGCGTCGGCAATGCCCACCTTGAACGGTGACGCCAGGCTGGTCGGCATGGTGGACGGCTCCTCGGACGGCGCCGTGCTTTCCACGGACAGGCTGGCCACGTGCAGTTCGCTGATGGCGATGCCTTCCGAGAAGAACTGGAACGGCGACCAGTTGATGTCGATATTGTCGGCCGTGATGTGCTGCGTCTTGCTGCGGTAGCTGACATGGCCCAGGTGCATGCGGTTGTACAGCGAACCGGAGACGCCTGTCACCTGGATATCGCCGCCGCTGGCGCTGGAAATCTTTTGCACCAGCAATTGCAAGGTCGATTCGCGGCCCAGGAACCAGAAGGCGGCGCCCAGCAGCACGGCCAGGCTGGCGCAGGCGATCAGCAGGTAGCGCAGCCAGCGGCGCGGTTTTTTCGCCGGCGGCGCCGGTGGCGGCGCGGCGGCGTTGGGGGACTCGGTAGTAATATCGGACATCAGAAAGTGAATCCCAGAGAGAAGTGCAGACGGAATTTGTGAACGGCGTGGCCATACGCCACGTCGACGTTGATGGGGCCGACGGGACTCTTGTAGCGCCCGCCCAGGCCATAGCCGGATTTCGGCGTCATCGCGGCCTTGACCGTGTCGGCCGAGTTACCGGCGTCATAGAAGGCGGCGATCGCCCATTTCGGCTTGAACCAGTACTGGTACTCGGCGCTGCCGGTGAGCATGTAGCGCCCGCCGACGGTGGCGTCGCCTTCCTTCACGCCCAGTTCCTGATAGCCATAGCCGCGCACCGACTGGTCGCCGCCCGCGCGAAACAGGTAGACGGCAGGCACGCCGCGTTTTTCCTTCGAGCCCAGCGCGCCCATTTCGCCGCGCAGGATCAGCTCGCCCTTTTCACCGATGGGACGGTAGAACACCATTTTGCCGGCCACGCGCACGAAGCGCTCGTCCGTCAGCACGGGCAGCAGGGCGCCGCCCACTTGCGCGTTGATGACATAGCCCTTGGTGGGGAACAGCAGGCTGTCGAGGTCGCGCTTGGTGATGGCATAGGTCAGCGGCAAGCTCTTGCTGCGCGTCTGTTCCAGGCCCACCACGGTCTTGTCTTCGCTGAGGAATTCGAACGTCAGGCTGCGTTCCAGGTTGGTGCCGCCCCAGTTGCGTTTCACCGAGATGGTCGAGACGGCCGTGATCTCGTTGGAAATGTCGCTGCGCTCGAACGAGGCGCCCGCGCTGTCGTTGTAGCCGCGTTCGGTCGTCGGAAAATAAAAATTGGCGTGCGCCGCCTGTTTCTTCGTTTCCATGGTGAGGGCGCTCTTGAAGCGCGTGCCCCACACGTTCAGGTTGTCATAGTTGAGCTGGGCACGATTGCCCGTATTCGTACTGAAACCCAGACCGGCGCTGACGTTTTGCTGTTTGTTTTCCGTCACCCGCACTACCAGCGGCAGCAGGGGCGCGGGACCGCGGTTGACGGGTTTCGTCACGGCGCCACCTTCGGCCTCGGCCGCCTGGCTTTCCTGGCCCGCCTCGATCTGCTCGTTGAGGATGCTGCTCATGTCGGCGCTCACTTCCACGCTGGCAAAGTAGCCCGTGTCCTGCAGGCGTGCCTGCAACGATTGCAGCGCCGATTCGCTGTAATACTCGCCCGGACGGATCTTGTCGAGGTTGCGGATGATGCTTTCATCGTAGCGCTTCAAGCCTTCGATGCGCAGCTCGCCAAAGCGCAGCTCGGGGCCGCTGTCGAGCACCACCAGCAGGGACACCTTGTGCGTTTCCGGATCGACGACGGCTTGCGTATCGACCAGCTGGGCGCGCGGGTAGCGTGTCTGCACCACTTCGCGCAGCAGCGCGCGCTTGGCCGATTCCCACTCGGCCTGGCGGAACACGCTGCCCGTCTTCAGGGCCCAGTTGCGCTTCAGCGCTTCCGTATCGTAGGGTTCGCTGGCGGCCAGCGGCGGCGTGGGGTCGAAGCCGCGCAGTTCCAGCTCGACCTTGTCGACAGTGACGGGCTGGCCCGGATCGACGTCAACGATGACGACGGGCTTGGCACCGGTCGTATCGACGCGCACCGTGACGGTGGGCGTGTAGTAGCCGGCAGTGGCGACGAGGTTCTTGGCTTGCTCCGGCGTATCGCGCACGAGGCGCCGCAATTGCTCGCGGTCCATGCGCGGGTTGCCGCGGAAGCGTTCCAGGTCAAGGTTCTTTTCAAGCAATTCATCGAGGTCGCCGGGCGCGTTCACCTTGACCTCGTACTGCAGCGGTGCCGGCGCCGCTTCCGCGCTGGCGGGGCTGTCTGCAACGGCCTCTTGCGCACGCTCTGGCGTGCCCTCCTGGGCACTTGCCTGGGCGGCCGGATACAGCAAGATGGCACTGCCGGCGGCGGCCAGTGTCAGTTGACCCATTACTTTTGTCACCACTTGTGCCAAAATTCGTGGTCGTAGCGCCTTGCTGGCGGCTGTGTGCCGTGTTGGTCGTGCAGAAAACATGGTGCTCCAGATGAGTAAATGCTGACTGCATGTTACCGGAATAGGTAAACTGATGGCGGACGAATAAGTATTTTTTGCATGGGGAATCTCTTTTCCCCACGCACTATTGCAACAGATAAAAACATGGAAAGAAAATTTATGCTAGCAACGGACTCCGCACTGGTGCTCTTTAGCGGTGGGCAAGATTCCACCACCTGCCTGGCCTGGGCCCTCAAGCACTATAGCCGCGTGGAGACGATTGGCTTTGACTATGGCCAGCGTCATGCGATCGAGCTGACGGTGCGTCCCGGCGTACTCGAGCAGATGCGCCAGCAGTCGCCCGAGTGGGACCAGCGTCTCGGCCCTGACCACATGATAGACCTGTCCTTGATTTCCGCCATTTCCGATACGGCCATGACACAGAACGTCGAGATCGTCATGCAGGAAAACGGCTTGCCGAATACCTTCGTGCCAGGGCGCAACTTGCTCTTCATGACGGTTGCCGCCACCGTGGCTTACCGCCGCGGCTTGACGGTGCTGGTGGGCGGCATGTGCGAGACGGATTTCTCCGGCTATCCGGATTGCCGTGACGACACGATGAAGGCGCTGCAAGTGGCTTTGAACCTGGGCATGAATACGCGCTTGAAACTGGAAACGCCGCTGATGTGGCTGGACAAGGCGCAAAGCTGGGACCTGGCGGAAGACCTGGGCGGCCAGCCGCTCGTCGACCTGATCCGCAGCGGTACGCATACGTGCTACCTGGGCGAGCGGGGCGAACTGCACGACTGGGGTTATGGCTGCGGCACTTGCCCGGCCTGCGCCCTGCGCGCGAATGGCTACCAGCAATACGCGGCGAGAAAGGCGGCGTCGAAGTAAAAAGCAGCTTGCGCCGTTTCTTCAAGCGGCAAGGCGGGGTCGGCGGCCATGCTGTGGTTTTTGCCACAGGAGAACCTTGCCATGAAATCCCTCTTTGCCGCGCTGTACGGTCCCGTGTTCTGGGCCGGCTTCATCGGCGCCGCCGCCTGGCTGGTGGCGGCCGGCCATTTCTCCCTCTGGGTGTTGCCGCCGCTGTTGCTGCTGGCCCTGCTCACATCCTTCCTGGCCGAGCGCTACCTGCCGTATGACGGCGCGTGGAACCACGCGCACGACGACGGCGCGCGCGACACGCTGCACGCGCTTGTCAATGAAGCCTTGTACCTGCTGGGCCTGGCCATCTTTCCCTTGCTGGCCGGCCACCTGGCGCTGGGGACATACTGGCCGGGCCAGCTGCCGTTCTGGGCGCAGCTGCTGCTGGCCATCGTCATTGCCGACTTCGGCATTACCCTCGTGCATTACCTGAGCCACCGTTATTATTTTCTGTGGAAATTGCATGCCGTGCACCACAGCGTGCGGCGGCTATATGGTTTCAATGGCTGGATGAAGCATCCGCTGCATTTGCTGCTGGAAGCGGCGGGGGGCATGCTGCCATTGCTGCTGCTGGGCATACCGGAAAGCGTCATGGGCGTGCTGGCCTTCGCCGTGGCGATTCAATTGTTATTGCAGCATGCGAACGTCGATATGCGCATGGGGCCGCTGCGCCACGTGTTTGCGTGGGTGCCGCTGCACCGCTTTCACCACATGAAGTACGGCACCGCCGGCGACGTGAATTTCGGCCTGTTTTTTACCTGCTGGGACCGTTTGCTGGGCACGCGTTTCGACGCGCCCGGTTACCGCATGACGGGCGCCGACCTGGGCATCGGCAGCCGCCCTGATTACCCTGTTGCCTACGCGGCGCAATTGATCGAGCCGTTCCGCGCGGAAGAGGGCGTGCGCGCGCCCGAGCTGCCGCCAGGCTTGCGCGCGCCCATCAATCGATGAGCTTGACCGTCAGCTGGCGCAAGCTGCGGTCGGCACGCACGCCGAACAGGCTGCGCATGGTGCGCGAGAAATGCGCGGCATCGGCAAAGCCGGCGCCGTGGGCAGCGTGCGTCAGGGTGTTGCCGAGCAAGATGCCACGGATGGCCAGGCGCAGGCGACGCCACAGCACCAGCTGCCGCACGGGCAGGCCCAGCTTGGCGCTGAACAGGCGCTCCAGCTGGCTCAGCGACAAATGCGCCGCTTCGGCCACGGCGGCCGCGCTGACCTTGCCCGAGAGTAGGGCATCGACCTGCTCCAGCGCCCGCTGCAGGCGCGGATCGGGCAAGGCTTGGCGCGGTTGCGCCAGCAGCGCGCTGGCGAGGCCATCGAGGCTGACAGGGCTGTGCGCGCCTGGCGGCGCCATGCCGTCGAGCGCCGCCAGCAGGGCGCTGGCAGGCAGGCGCTGCGGTTCCGCGTAGATGGTCAGCATGGGTGCCGGTGCCGTCAGGATGGCATGCGGGCGCAGGCTGGCAACGAGCAGGCGCTGCGCCGTGTGCACGCTGCCGTCGAGCTCTGCCGTGAATGGCGCACCCGTGCTCAGCATCAACTGGTGCGCGTAATGGGCGTGCGTGGCCGTGACGCCCGCGGCGCCATGCAAGATGGCGAAATCGGCCGCCAGCCACAGTGTTCCCTGCCAGTGTTCCGGCGGCATGCACCGCTCCTTTCCCGTGCCGCGCATCTGCGCGTCGCTTGGTATTCCCGGCAACGAATTTTCCCGGGGAATACATAATTGCACATGTGAAATATGTGATCTTTTTCCTACAAAATACGTCATTGCAAGGCCGCCCGCTGTAACGTACTATCATTCTCATCGACTACCGTTGGTAGCCGTTCAGCCCGCTGCCAGCCGCATTCCTGGCCGTGAAGAGGATAGCGACCCGCTCAGATTTCCATCCCGTCATGCATACACGCGCGCCTTCGTCATGGTTTGCCAGGCCCGTCTCGGACTGGGTGGGGCCACGCCTGTTTGCCGCGCTGGTGCTGGCGCTGTGCCTGGGACTGACGTATGGCGCCTGGCGCAATGTGCACGATGCCAGCGTGCAGCAAGTGCGCGCCGATTTTGATTTCCGGGTCCGCGAATTGCTCAACAGTATAGTCGGCCGCATGCAGACCTACATCCAGGTGCTGCATGGCGTGCAGGGCCTGTATGCCAGTTCGCAGGATGTCACGCGCGGCGAATTTCGCGCCTACCTGGCGGCGCAGCAGGTCGACCGGCATTTCCCCGGCATCCACGGCATCGGCTATCTGCCGCTGCTGCCCGGCACGGCGCGTGCGCAGCACGAAGCGCAGGTGCGCGCGGAAGGCTATCCCGGCTATGCCATCCGTCCGCCGGGCCAGCGCCCGTGGCATGCACCGATCGCCTACCTGGAACCGCTGAACGAGAGCAATGCGCTGGCGTTTGGCTACGATATCCTGTCAGAGCCCGTGCGCCGCGCCGCGCTGGAGCAGGCGCGCGATACGGGGCAGGCCGCCATGACGGGCAAGATCCGCCTGGTGCAGGACGGCAGCAGCGGCGATGCCTATGGTTTCCTGGTGGTCTTGCCCGTGTATGACAATGGCTTGCCGCGCGCCAGCGTGGCGCAGCGCCGCGCGGCGCTGCGCGCCTGGGTCTTCGCGCCCTTCCGTATGGGCGACCTGATGCGCGGCGTGGGCGGCGAGGCGTCGCGCCAGCTGGACCTGGAAATCTATGACGGTACGCAGCTGACCGACGCCAGCCTGATGTACGACAGCATGCCGGGCACCGCGTCCGCTGATGCATCGCGCACGCTGGCCGCGCAGCAAGCCATCATCATCGCCGGCCATGCGTGGAGCATGCGCGTGCGCGCCATGCCCGGCTTCGATGGCGACGCCCTGTCGCGGCCGCGGGCGGTCGCCTGGATGGGTGTGCTGGTCAGCATGGCGCTGGCGCTGGCCGCCTGGCTGCTGGCGGCCAGCCGCGCGCGCGCCCGGGTGGCGCTGGCGCGCGCCAGCGAGATGGCCGGCCAGCTGGAACAGGGCCAGGCCAGCGTGATGGCGATGGCCGAGGCGGCGCAGCGCAGCCAGGCCATGCTGCGCAACATCCTCGATTCGACTATTGACGGCATCCTGGTTGATAACATCCATGGGCGCATCTTCACGTCGAACCGGCGCTTCCGCGACCTGTGGCAAGTGCCCGATGCGCTTGACTGGCAAGCCGATGGCGAAGCGCTGGTGCGCCATGTGGAAAGCCAGCTGGAGCAAGCCGCGCCTTTCCTTGGGGCACGCACGCTGGCGCCGGATGGCCACCGTGAGCGGCGCGACGTGCTGCACCTGCGCGACGGGCGGGTGATCGAGCAGTATGTGCGCAGCATGCAGCTTGGCAATGAGCAGGCGCGGCTGTGGACCTTCCGCGATATCAGCGAGCGCAGCCAGATGGAGCGGCGCGAGCATACGCGGCGGCAAGTGCTGGAAATGCTGGCCACGGGCGCGCCCCTGGAGCGGGTGCTGGAAAGCGTGGTGCTGGCCTTGCAGGCCGACCATCCAGCCATGCTGTGCAGCATACTCTTGCTCGATGAAAGCCGGCACCGCCTGGTGCTGGGAGCGGCGCCCGGCCTGCCCGCGTTTTTCAACCTCTCCAGCCATGGCCACGATCTTGGCATGCTGCACGGCGTGCACGGCATCGCCGCGCAAGCCGTGACCAGCGGCCAGCGGGTGATTGTTGCCGACCTGCATGCCGACCTGCATGCCGACGCCGGGCCGCAGGGCAATGTGCAGGGCTCGCTGGAACTGGCGTGGCGGGCCCAGCTGCAATCGTGCTGGGCCGAACCCGTGCGGGGCGGCTCGGGCAAGATACTCGGCGTGCTGATGGCCTATCACCGGCAGCCCGCGCTGCCCGGCGCGGCCCATCTGGCGCGCCTGGGCGAGGCGGCCAACCTGGCCGGCATGGCCATCGAGCAGGCGCAGGTGGCACTGGCCCTGCGTGCCGGCGAGGCGCGTTTCCGCAGCCTGTACGACCACGCGCCCGTGGCCTTGTGGGAGCAGGACTGGTCGGCCGTGCGCGCCGCGCTCGATGCCTTGGCGCAAGCGGGGGTGAGCGACCTGGGCGCGTACTGGCGCGATGATCCTGCCGAGCTGCGCCGCCTGGCCGGACTGGTGCGCATCATCGATGCGAACGGCGCCGCGCTGGCGCAGGTGCGCGCCAACGACGAGGACCAGCGCCGTGGCGCCTTGAGCCTGGCGCAGAATTTCGACGACAGCGCCTTGCCCCGCTTCGGCGATGCCTTGCTGGCGCTGGCCGGCGGCGCCCACCTGTACGAATGCGAGAGCAGTTTTGTGCGCCTCGATGGCGCGGCGCGGCAGAATGAATTGAGCTTGCTGGTGATGCCCGGCCATGCGGACAGCCTCGATTTCATCATGGTGTCCTCGCTCGATATCACCGAGCGCAAACGCATGAATGCGGAGCTGCTGCAGCTGGCCACCACGGATTTCCTGACGGGCCTGCCGAACCGGCGCCAGTTCATGGCCTCGCTGGAAAACGAACATGCGCGGCTGCAGAGGGAACTGGCCAGCTGCGCCACCGTGCTGATGCTTGACATCGATCACTTCAAGCGCGTCAACGATGACCATGGCCACGCCGTGGGCGATGCCGTGCTGCGCCACCTGGGCGCCCTGATGTATCAGGCGCTGCGCAAGGTCGACGTGCCGGGTCGCGTGGGCGGCGAGGAATTCGCCATCCTGCTGCCGGGTACCGACCTGGGCGCCGCCGCCGTGTTTGCCGAGCGGCTGCGCCGGCGCGTGGCGGAAAGTTCCCTGACCACCGATGGCGGCATCCTGATCACCGTCACGGTGAGCATCGGCATGGCGGCCATGGCGGGCACCGATGCCGATTGCGACGCCGTGCTGGCGCGCGCCGACGAGGCCCTGTACCGCGCCAAGCGGGGCGGGCGCAACCGCATCGAGCAGAACGAGGGCAGCGGAGACGGCGTGCTCAGCAAATTCATGGCCAAGTGATTACAGGCTTTGCTGCTGTGCCCGCGACTGCCTGCGGTTGCGGCTGACCAGCAGCCAGACGATGGCGACGGGAATCAGCAAGGGCAGCAGCACGGGCGTGCTGAGGGCCAGCGCCAGCACCACGCAGCAGGCGACGACGACCACCAGCACCATGCCCACTCCGGCCAGGATCACGCCCGTCACGACGGCGGCGAACACCAGCGCGAGGGCCGCGATCAGCAGGCCGCCGCCGGCAAACACCAGGCCGAACAGCCACTCCAGCGGACCGTCGATCTCGTCGCCGTCAAGCTGCATGTGCATGTGCATGTCCGTGGCGCCGATCTTGTCGAGGAACAGGCAGGCCAGCATGAGGATGAGGGCGAAGGTGAGCAATTTTTTCATGGTAAGCCTCTGGGGATGGGTGACTGGGTGCGGCATGGTCACACTGTAGTGGCGCACCGCCGGCGTCGCCAGCGGCGTGCGACAGGCGGTCAAAATCACGGTATGGAAGGTCGTGATGGGCCGAAAACACTCATTCACAACAAGATTTCTTTTCTTGTAATACGCGTAAGCCGTCCTATACTGAACACCTCAGTCTCGCAAGGAGGGCAACATGCTTTTGTTTGCAGATACCGGGGATCAATCGCTATCCCCTGCCGACCGTCGAATCACGCGCCAGCGTAGCGCCACGCAGTCTTGTGCCGAGCCCGTCGGCGCGCCATCGGCTATTCCACCGATCATCATCAATCCTTTCAATTACCACGCACCGCTGCCCGCGATCGACCCGCGCTGGGTGCCGCCCGGCCCGCCCCTGACCTGGCCCGGCCGGCCTGCCATGTCGATGTGCTGACAGCAGTTCGCCAGTCACGGCGGTGACGAAACTGGCAGTAAAAAAGCCCGCGCTGCGGGCTTTTGCCAGTGCTTGCCAGGCACTCAGGATGATTTGCGGCGCAGCATGAAACCCAGCAAGCCCAGGCCGGCGAGCAGCATGGCATAGGTTTCCGGCTCCGGTACGGCCGTAATGTAGGCGTGGTTGTCGCTTTCAAATGCGTTCTGGTTAGGCGAATGGAAGGCGATGGAGGTGAACTTCGCCCCTGCGCCAGCCCAGGCGTTCACATACAGGCCGACTGACTGGTCGCCATTCGGGCTGACGCCACCCATGGCGGCGATTTCCGAGCCGCTCAGGATGACCGTGCTGTTATCGCCCATGGTGAAGACGACGCTGTTATACGTGTCTGGCGAACCCATGTAGAAACCAAAATAGCTGAGGCCGCCATTGAAGGTGGCCACGCCCGGGGTGATCTGGCCATCCGAGACGCCGACGGAATAAAAGGCCGTCATGTCGTTCGGCGGTTGCGCCGCATAGCTGGGGTGGTTGCTGGTAAACACGGCGCCCGTGTAGTTGCTTGGCAATAGGCCGTCGTTGAAGTTGATCGTCGTGGCGCCTGCCACGGAAGTGACGAGGCCTTCATTGGCAAGTGCGGTGCCGCCCGTGGTGAAGGTGGGGACGGCGCTCGCGCTACCTGCGGCGACAGTCAGCGTGGCCAAGGCCAGTGTGGTGAACAGTTTCATGTGTAATCCCTCTGATTTGTATGGTTGTGCGCAACTTTTCTCAAGGCGATGACATGCTTGCCTGGCGTGGCGATACGGTGCGGCGTGCGGGGACGAGGGGCGTCGCAGAGGGAGAAAATTTCTTGTGGCCAAGCATTACTGAATGCAATATTTGAATATAAAAAACACAATTCAGATTGCAAATTAATAATAGGTTTACTTGAGCAATATCAAAGCTCGATCGCTAGAATGAAGCTACTAATTTGATACCTTGCTTTATTGCCCAGATCGTCTAAGGCGCGCAGCGCTTTGGCGGGCGGCAAGACGGCACGGACGGGCATTTTCGACTATCATGCTAGCCCCGACCTTCCATCACGAGCACCGCCATGAGTACCGATTTCCCCGACTTTTCCGACGCAGCAGCCGAGCAAGACAACGACGCCCCGATTCAGGAGCCGCGCCTGTGGGTAGGCAATGGCTGGACGGCGCGGGTCATCAAGAATGAGGAAGACGAAGGCTGGGCCGTGGCCATGATCAAGGATGGCGAACCGGAGCCGGCGCTGGTGGGTCCGTGGACCATGGGCCGCGACAAGAAAAACCCCAAGCCGCTCGACGTCAACGCCTTCAACACCTTGGTCAAGACGGCCTCGGAAGTGCTGCGCCGCCACGAGCAGCAGCTGCACGCGCAGCTGCACAAGAACCTGTTCGTCGCCACCGACGAGGGGCAAGTCAAGGTGATGTTTGACATCGTGCCGGACGAAGACCACCCGTATGCCGAGCTGAGCGCCTACGACGCCGACGGCGAGCAGATCGCCAAGGTGCGCACCTCGGCCGCGTTCAAGTTCAATGCGACCTCGGCGGCGAACTGGATCGAGGGCGGCTACCGCCGTCCGTAATCCGGCGCCACCACTTGCGCCAACAATGTGTCGGATTACGCGCTTGCGCGCTAATCCGACCTGCCTCGTGCAGCATATGCGAGCCGGTGCAGCAGCGGCAGGCGTAGGTCGGATTAGGCCTGAAAGGCCGTAATCCGACGCGACCAGAGCCAACAATGTGTCGGATTACGCGTGCCCTTCGGCCACGCTAATCCGACCTGCCTCCTCTTCTTTCCTGCGATATGCGAGCCGGTACAGCAGCGGCAGCACCAGCAGGGTCAAGGCCGTCGACGACAAGATGCCGCCGATGACCACGGTGGCCAGCGGGCGCTGCACTTCGGCGCCCGTGCCCGTGGCAATCGCCATCGGCACGAAGCCCAGCGAGGCCACCAGCGCCGTCATCAGCACGGGCCGCAGGCGGGTAATCGCCCCCTCGCGTATCGCCTGCTGCAAGGGCATGCCCTGCTCGCGCAATTGGCGGATGAAGGCGATCATCACCAGGCCGTTGAGCACGGCCACGCCGGACAGGGCGATGAAGCCGACCGCCGCCGAAATCGACATGGGGATATCGCGCAGCCACAGGGCGATGATGCCGCCCGTCAAGGCGAACGGGATGCCGCTGAACACCAGCAAGCCATCTTTCACGTTGCCGAACATGGCGAACAGCAAGACGAAGACGAGGGCCAGCGCCACTGGCACCACCAGTTCCAATCGCTTGGTGGCTGACTGCAATTGTTCGAACTGGCCGCCCCAGCTGGTCCAGTAACCGGCGGGAATGGCCACTTGCGCCTGCAGCTGCTGCGTGGCGTCTGCCACGAACGAGCCGATATCGCGCCCGCGCACATTGGCGCTGACGACGATGCGGCGCTTGCCGTCTTCGCGGCTGATCTGGTTCGGCCCCGGCGCTACTTGCAGGCTGGCCACTTCGCCCAGCGGGATGAAGCGCGCGCGCCCTTCCGCGCCCGCGCCCTGGGGCAGGGCGATGGGCAGGCGTTTCAGCTGCTCCAGGTCGCTGCGCAGGCTGTCAGGCAGGCGCACGACGATGTCGAAGCGGCGGTCGCCCTGGAACAGGGTGCCCGCTGCCTGCCCGCCGATGGCCGTGGCAATCGCCGATTGCACGTCAGCAATGTTGAGGCCATAGCGGGCCGTCTGCTCGCGGTCGATCTGCACCGTCAGCATGGGCAGGCCCGTGGTCTGCTCGACCTTCACTTCCGTGGCGCCGGGAATCTTGCCCAGCACGCCGGCGATCTTCGCCGCCGTGCTGTCGAGGACAAGCATGTCGTCGCCGAACAGTTTCACGGCCACGTCGCTGCGTACGCCGGAAATCAGTTCATTGAAGCGCAGCTGGATCGGTTGCGAGAACTCATAATTGTTGCCCGGCAAGCTGGTGGCTGTCGCTTCGATTTCCGCCAGCAACTGCTCGCGCGGTTTCTTCGGTTCCGGCCATTCCTTGCGCGGCTTGAGCATGATGTAGCCATCGGAAATATTCGGCGGCATGGGGTCGGACGCAATCTCGGCTGTTCCCGTGCGGGCAAACACGCGGGCGATTTCCTTGTGGTTTGCCATCAGCTTGTTTTCCAGCTGCTGCTGCATGGCCAGCGACTGGCTCAGGCTGGTGCCGGGGATGCGCAGGGCCTGGATGGCGATGTCGCCCTCGTTCAGGCTGGGCACGAATTCGCTGCCCATGCGCGTGGCCAGCAAGCCCGACAGCACCACGGCCACCGTCGCGCCCGTCAACACGACGGGCGTGTTGCGCATCACCGTGTCCAGCGCGGGCGCATACCAGCGCTTGGCGGCGCGCATGATGGCGTTTTCCTTCTCCGCCACCTTGTCGCCGATAAACAGCGCCACGGCGGCAGGGATGAAGGTGATCGACAGCAGCATGGCGCCCAGCAGGGCGATGACGACCGTCAAGGCCATCGGCGTAAACATGCGGCCTTCCACGCCCGTCAGGGCGAAGATGGGCAGGTACACCACCATGATGATCAGCTGGCCGTACAGCAATGGGCGGCGCGCCTCTTGCGATGCGGCAAACACTTCCTGAAAACGTTCCTGCAAGGTCAACGGCCGGCCCAGCTTTTGCTGCGCATGGGCCAGGCGGCGCACGCAGTTTTCCACGATCACCACGGCGCCATCGATGATGATGCCGAAGTCCAGCGCCCCCAGACTCATCAGGTTGGCGCTCACATGGTATTGCACCATGCCGGTAAAGGTAAACAGCATGGCCAGCGGAATCACCATGGCCGTGATGACGGCCGCGCGAATATTGCCGAGGAAGAGGAACAGGATGGCGATCACCAATACCGCGCCTTCCAGCAGGTTTTTCTTCACCGTATTGATGGCCTTGTCGACCAGCACCGTGCGGTCATACACGGTGACGGCGTGCACGCCCTTGGGCAGGCTGCGGTTGATTTCCACCATCTTCTTGTCGACGGCCTGCGAGACGGCGCGGCTGTTCTGGCCGATCAGCATGAAGACGGTGCCCAGCACCACTTCGCGGCCGTTTTCCGTGGCCGCGCCCGTGCGCAGTTCGCGCCCGATCAGCACGTCGCCCACGTCGCGGATGCGGATGGCCACGCCCTGTACGTTGGCGACGACGATGTTGCCGATATCCTCTTTCGAGGCCACCTGGCCCGGCGCGCGTATCAGCAGCTGCTCGCCCTGCTTTTCGATATAGCCGGCGCCCACGTTGCCATTGTTGCGTTCGAGCGCCGTCACCACGTCTTGCAGGCTGATGCCGTAGGCGGCCAGTTTTTCCGGGTAGGGTGCCACCTGGTATTGCTTGGCGTAACCGCCGATGGCATTGATTTCCGTCACGCCCGTGACATTGCGCAGCTGCGGCTTGATGATCCAGTCCTGGATTTCGCGCAAGTCCGTCGGCGTGTACGGCGTGCCGTCGGGCTTCTTCGCGCCGTCTTGCGTTTCCACCGTCCACAGGTAGATTTCACCGAGGCCCGTGGAAACGGGTCCCATCTTCGGCGTGATGCCGGCCGGCAGGCTTTCCTTGGCTTCCTGCAGGCGCTCGTTGATCATCTGGCGGGCAAAATAAATGTCCGTGCCATCCTTGAAGATCACGGTCACCTGCGACAGGCCATAGCGCGACAGCGAGCGCGTCTGCTCCAGATTCGGCAAGCCGGCCATGGCCGTCTCGATGGGGAATGTGACGCGCTGCTCGGTTTCCAGCGGCGAATAGCCGGCCGACTGGGTATTGATTTGCACCTGCACATTGGTGATGTCGGGCACGGCGTCGATGGGCAGCTTCTGGTAGCTGTAGATGCCCAGGCCGGCCATGGCGGCCACGGCCAGCATCACCAGCCAGCGCTGGTCGATGGCGAAGCGGATCAAGCGTTCAAACATGATGGTTTCCTTTGGCTTGACGTGATCAGTGTTCGTGGCCGGCGGCATCTTTGCCCAGCTCGGACTTCAGCACGAAGCTGCCTTGCGCCGCGTACGGCGTGCCGGCGGGCAAGCCTTGCCTGATCTCCGTCCACTTGCCATCGCTGCGCCCCAGCACCACGGGCGTCGCCTGGAAACCCTCTTTCACCTGCACGAAGACGACGGGCTTGTCTTCCACCGTCTGGATGGCTTGCGTTTGCACCGTGACGGGCGCATCGGCCTCGCCGGAGACCACTTCCACGCTGACAAACAGGCCCGGGCGCCAGGCCATGTCGGGGTTCGCCAGGCTGATGCGCGCCTTGGCCGTGCGTGTCTGTTCGCCCAGCAAGGCGCCTACATAGGTGATCGTGCCTTTCGCGCTGGCATCAAAGGCGCTGGCATTGACTTCCGCCTTGCCTCCCACGCGCACGGTGGCCAGGTCTTTTGCGGGCACGGCGATTTCCGCCCACACGGTCGACAGGTCGGAAATGACGAAAATGTTCGCGTCTTCCTTGACCGCCTCGCCCAGCGCGATATGTTTTTCCAGCACCATGCCATCGAAGGGCGCGCGGATTTCATAGCGGTTCAACGGCCCCTTGGCGGCACCGGTGGCGCCCAGCGCGCTGAGCTTTTGCTGCGCGTTCTGCACGGCGATTTCCGCTTCGCGCCACGCTTGCTGCGCCTGCAGGTAATCCTGTTCGGCGGAGATTTTTTCGCGCCACAGTTTTTCCTCGCGCTCATACGTGGAGCGGGCCAGCGACAAGCGCCGCTGCGCCGACAGCAGTTCGCTGCGCTGTTCCGACAGGTCCGTGCTGGCGATGACGGCCAGCACTTGTCCCTTTTTCACCAGCTGGCCCAGGTCGGCCTGCACGGCTTCCACCACCCCAGCCAGGCGCGGCACGACGTGCGCCGTGCGGTCTTCATTGAAACGGATTTCGCCGGGCAGGGCGACGGTGGTCTTGATGCGGCCGTGCGCGGCCGTGGCGATGACGACGCCGGCCGCCCTGGCTTGCGCGGCCGTCAGTTCCAGCTTGCCCTCGACTGCTTCGTGGCCGTGCTCGTCCTTCTTTTCAGCATGTGCTTCCGCCTTGGCGGCGGGGGCGGCGGGGGCGCCGGACTTGCCCGTACCAAGGATCAGGCCGGCCAGCACGATGCCGATCACGGCGATCGACGCGATGGCGATGGTTTGTTTCTTGTTGAGTTTGATGTTCATATGGCTGTTCCTTACAGGGAAGCGGGGGCGCCCAGCAGGCGCTCGATCTCGGCGGCGGCCTGGTGCGCTTCGGTGAGGGCGCGCAGGTACTGGTTTTTGGCTTGCAGCAAAGTGCGCTGGGCATCGAGCACGTCAAGGAAGGCGAACTTGCCAAACTCGAAGCCCTTGCTGGCCGCGTCGTAGGCGCTTTGGGCGCCGGGCAAGATGTCGCGGCGCAAGCTTTCCACGTCAAGCCGGGCCGTTGCCAGGCGTTCGCTAGCGGCGGACACGGCCGTTTGCACGTCGATGCGGGCGGCGGCCAGCTCGTCGCTGGCCTTGTCGCTGCGGCGCAGGGCGTCGAGTTTATTGCCCGCGTTGCGGTCGAACAGGGGCAGCGGCAAGGCCAGCCCGATGATGGCCTGGTTGCGGCCCAGCTCTTCCGAACGCTTCATGCCCACGCTGACCGTGACGTCGGGCGTGGCACGCCGCTGTTCCACGTCCAGCAAGGCTTGCCGCTGCGCCAAGGCACTTTGCGCCTGGCGCACGGCAGGCGCCGCCGGCAAGCGCGCCGCCAGCTCGCTTGCCGGCGGCAGCTCGGGCAAGGTTTCCAGGCGGCCATCGGCCTGGGTGAAACGGGGCGTGGCGTTGCCCCACAGGGCGGCCAGGCGCTTGCGGGCGCTGGCCAGGGCGCTGCGCGCCAGGTTCAGCTCCAGGCGCACGCTGGCCTCGGCCACGCGGGCACGCGTTTCCTCGACCGGGGACGCCTTGCCGGCCGTCACCCGGCGCGCCGTGATGTCGCTGGCGCGCGCGGCCAGCGTCTGCGCGCTGTCGGCCAGACGCAAGCCTTCCTGTGCCGCCAGCACGTCGACAAAGGCACTCGTGACTGCCGCGCGGGTGTCCGCCTGCTGCTGGGCCAGGCCCGCTTGCGCCACGTCTTCGCCGCGCTGGGCGGCGGCCGTGCGGGCGCCGCGCTTGCCGCCCAGCTCGATTAATTGATTGAGCTGTACGGTGGTGCTGCGCGTGGCGCGGCGCGTATCTTCCAGCACTGTTTGCAGTTCCGGATTGGGCAAGGCGCGCGCCTGCTGCAGGGCGCCGCCCTGGGCCGCCAGTTCATGGCGGGCGGCCGACAGGGTGGCGTTGCCGTTTTCGGCGAGCAGCAGGGCCGCTGGCAGGGTCAGGGGACCCGCGGCTTCCTGTGTCGCCTGGGCATGGACGACGTTGCCGGCCAGTAGGCCGGCGGAGAGCAAGAACAGATAGATGGATCGGTACATCGAATTCTCCAAAAGCATGGAAAAGAATTCGACGGGACGCGCAGGCTAGCGCCCGGGTTGATCAGGCGCGTGTATTGCGATCAGTGGAATGAGACGTCCCGTCGGCCTAGGTGGCCGACGACCAGTCAGGGCGCTTGGGAACGTCCGGGATGTGCGAAGCGTAAAAGAAGGGGGAGGTGTCGGCGTTGACGGACGCCGTATCGAACACGGGCAGGCTGGAGCCGGCCGGCAGCCATGCATGGCCGATGCCATGGCAGACGTTGCAGTCGCTGTGCGGCTGGCCTTTTTTCTGCTGGTCCGCCACTTTTTTGTCGCCGGCAGGCTGTTTATCCGCATCTGCCTCGGCCTTGTGCTGGTGGCTGTGGTGGCCCAGGTGCTGCGCCGCCTTGCCTTCTTCATGCAGGCAATACGCGCTCGCCGCGGCCCAGGACATCTGGAGCGGAAGCACGAACAGCAGGAAAATGAGGAAGAATCGGCGCATGGTGACGGCTATTGTACAGAACAAAGAAAGGCCGCGCTGCGCTTAGCGCGGCTGTGCGCGCCAGGCCGCCAGTTGCGCGGCGATGGCCTTGCCCTGGAACAGCTGCGGCTCGGAATGTTCTTCCGCCTCCATGCCGCCAGCGCTAAAGTCGGCCGCCTCGCGCGCCCGCACCAGCACCTTGGCTTGCTCGAAGGCTTCGGCAAAGCCGGCGCTTCTGGGCAGCGCTTCCTTGAAGTACGCTTCGCTGAAATACGTAAAATCGTTCTGGTCGTCGCAGCCGAACGAGGTGCGGTCGCTGCGCGCGGCCGTGATGATGAGGGTGTTGTCATCTTTTAATGGCGCGATGAAGCCGCCCGCATAGCAGGCGGACACGACGATGACTTTCCAGCGGATGCCGCTGTGCTTGAGCATGCCCGCCAGCTCTTGCGCGGGCAGGCTGTGCAGGTCCATGCCGTTTTGCGCCAGCGCCAGTTCGTGCTCGGGTGAACCATGGCTGGTGAGGAACAGGAACAGGATGTCGTTCTGCTTGTCCATCTTCGCGCCCAGGGCGTCGAGGCTGGCGCGGATGCTGGTGCGCGTGGCCATCGGCTGCTGCGCCACCGTGTTGCGGCTGTTGACGAGCATCAAAGAACGGCCCGTGGTGCCATAGTCGCGGTCGAACTGGCGCTGCACGAAGGCCGTTTCGCGGCGAAATACTTCCTGCGCGCCGTCGCCTGCCACGCCCAGCAGGTAGAGATTGATTTTCTTTGCCGGGTCGCGCGCCGCGATGCGCGCCAATGCCCCTTCCAGCAGGCTGCGCTGGTTGTACAGGGCCACTTCGATGTTGTCGCGCGTGAGCTTGTCCAGGGCCGGGTCGTCCAGCTGGCCTTCCGTCCAGTTGCCGCTGTCTTCGCGCCGGCCGTCCGCCTGCGCCACGGCATAGCGCAGCACGCCCTTGCCATCGAACTGGCCATTCTTGAAGCCGCCCCGGTATTCATCGCCGTCGGCCGTGCGCAGCACGCCTACACCCTCGAATTTCCAGTCTTTCAGTTCGCCTTCGTAGTGGATGCCGTCGCTGGTGACGACTTTCGCCTTGCCCAGCACTTGCCCCTGGACGAACTGGCCTTCGAAGACGGTGCCATCGGTATCGGTCAGCCTGCCGGCGCCGTGCGGGCGCCAGTTCTTGAAGTGGCCTTCGAAGGTGGCGCCATCGGCGCCCTGGAAGCGGCCTTCGCCGTCGAAGCTGCCCTTGACGAAACTGCCCACGTACAGCTCGCCCTTGGGCGAGGTATAGCGGCCCTGGCCATCGAAGGCGCCCTGGCGGAAGGCGCCCGTGTATTCCACGCCCGAGGCCTGGCGCAGCCGGCCCTGGCCGGAAAACACGCCGCGCGCGAAGCCTCCTTCGTAAAACGCGCCGCTCGCATATTCCAGGCGGCCCTGGCCATGCATCTTGCCTTCGACCAGGGGGCCGAAGTAGCGCCCGCCATCGGCCGTCTCCGCCGCCGGCGCCTTGGCTGGCGCGGCGCACAGCGGCGGCATGCCCAGCGCGGCAAACGCCAGCAGGCCGGCGAGGGTGTAGGGACGAAGGGAAGCGCGTAGCGTGGCGGTCATGAGGACGATCTGGTCTGTAGGGAGGGCCTAGTCTGCCACTGTATCGCCAAGGTGGCAAATACTGGTGTGGCGTGTGTTGCCGTGCCTCAAGGCAAGATTCTGCTTTTTTAGCCGTGCCAAGGCAGGACTGAACTGATAATATTGATTTTCAGAACATATCTCTCGGAAGGTAGCCGTCAAGCCATGGAAAGTCGTCTCAGCCGCCTGGAAGCCGTGCAAACCGTGTTGCTGGAAATCGGCCAGCGCGCCAGTACCTGCAGCGATATCAGCGAATTCCTGCAGGCCGTGCACGCGGCGCTGGGTCGCATCATGTATGCGGCCAATTTTTATGTGGCGTTGAGCGACCGCGACGACGGTCTGGTGCGTTTTCCGTATTTTGTCGATGAATTCGACGCCGCGCCCGAGGCCGGCGTGGGCGTGCGCCTGGCCAGTGCCGCGCAGTCGCCCACGGCCTGGGTCATCGTCAACGGCAAGCAGCTGGTGATGACGGCCGACGACGACGCCATGCGCGCCATCGGCGGCGGGGCCTGGGGCGGCGGCACGGCGGCCGAGCACTGGATCGGCTGCCCGCTGCTGGACCAGCAGCACCAGGTGCTGGGCGCCATCGTCATCCAGAGCTACGACGCGGAGCACCGTTTCAGCCTGGAAGACCAGGCCCTGTTCGCGCTGATCGCCACGCATGTGTCGAGCGCGCTGCAGGGCATGCAGAGCATGGACCGGCTGGAAAAGGCGGTACAGGAGCGCACGGCCCTGCTGGCCCACGAAGTGGCCGAGCGGCGCCGCGCGGAAAACCTGCAGCATGCGCTGTATGAAATCGCCAACCTGTCGGCGCAGGTGTCCGATGCGACGACCCTGTACGCGCGCCTGCACGCCATCATCAGCGAACTGGTGACGGCGAAAAATTTCCTCATTGCCCTGTACCACCGCGACAACAAGGACATCACGATTCCGTACTTTGTCGATGAAAAGGATGCGCAGGCGCCCGTGAAACGCTTTCACTACGGCATCGGCATGAGTTCGTATGTGCTGGCGCGCCGCCAGGCCTGCCTGCTCGATGCGCAAAGCTATGCGGCGCTGGTGGCCAGCGGCGAGATGGAAGAGCCGCTGGGCAATACCGGCATCGCCAGCTGGATGGGCGCGCCGATGCTGCTGGGCGACCGGAAATATGGAGTGATCATCGTGCAAAGCTATGACGAGTCCGTCGTGTATGGCCAGGCGGAACTGGACGTGCTGGCCTTCATGGCCAGCCACGTGGCCGTGGCGATGGCGCGCATCCAGGCTGACGGCGCCATGCGCCGCGCCAAGGAAACGCTGGAAGAACAGAACGCGGCCCTGAACAGCGCCTTGAGCAAGCTGCAGGAAGCGCAGTCGGAACTGGTGCGCCAGGAAAAACTGGCCTCGCTGGGCCGCCTGGTAGCGGGCGTGGCGCATGAAATCAACACGCCACTGGGCATTTGCGTGACGGCCACCAGCCACCTGGTGCAGGAACTGAAACTCACGCGCGAAGACCTGGCGGCCGGCCAGCTCGATGAAGACGGCCTGCAGCAGTTCTTCGACATCATCGACCAGACGCTGCGCATCATGACGACGAACACCCAGCGCGCCGCGGCGCTGGTGCGCAGCTTCAAGCAGGTGGCCGTCGACCAGTCGTCGGACGAATTGCGCAGTTTTAATTTGCGCAAATACCTGGACGAAGTCCTGCTGTCGCTGCAGCCCAAGCTGAAAGGCAAGCCGGTCAAGGTGGAGATCGACTGCGCGCCGGAGGTGCAGCTGCGCAGCTATCCGGGCGCCGTCTCGCAGATCGTCACCAACATGGTGGTCAATTCACTGGTGCACGGCTTTGCCGAAGGCGAGCCGGGCAAAATCAAGATCGGCGCGCGCACGGCCGGCGAGATGCTGGAACTCGATTACAGCGACGATGGCATGGGCATGGACAGCGCCACCCTGGGCCAGCTGTTCGACCCCTTCTTTACCACCAAGCGCGGCTCTGGCGGCAGCGGCCTGGGCGCACATATCCTGTACAACCTGGTGACGGGGCCGCTGGGCGGCACGGTGAAGGTGGTCAGCGCGCCGGGCATGGGATTGCATTACAAGATACGCTTTCCGCTGGAGCCGAAAAGCGCTTGACAACTTGAATACTTGAAAACGGCGGGCCGAAGACGCCGACCTGAGAAAATGCCGATGGCGGCGTTGCAGCTCCTTGCCGTACTGGCATACTGTCTGCGTCGCTGCGCCTTGCCCTCGACATTTTTCAGGCCCGCTTGGCCCGGAATGCCCGTGTTGGGGGCCTGGGCCGCCGCGTGTTTTGCTGGTAGCCGCGAAGCCACGTAGGTCGGATTAGCGGCGCAGCCGCGTAATCCGACGTACGCATGCTAATCCGGGAAACGTTGATTCAGCGCCAGCGCTGCATCGAGGTTGGCGATCAGCAATTCCACATACTGCGGGTCGAGGTGGCTGCCGCTCACTTCGCGCAGGTAGCTGACGACGCGCTCCAGCGGCCAGGCGTCCTTGTAGCAGCGCTTGTGCATGAGGGCGTCGAAGACGTCGGCGACGGCGGCGATGCGCGCGTATTTGTGGATGTTTTCGCCCACCAAACCCTGCGGATAGCCGCTGCCGTCGTATTTTTCATGGTGCTGGTGGGCGATCACGGCTGCCGCCTTGAGCAGCGGGCGCTGCGAACCGTCGAGGATGGACATGCCCACCGTCGGATGCTGCTTCATGATTTCCCATTCCGCCGCGTCGAGCTTGCCCGGTTTCAGCAGCACGGCGTCGGGCGTGGAAATCTTGCCGATGTCATGCATTGGCGCCGCGTGGCGCAGCACCATGGTTTCGTCTTCCGACATGCCGGACGCCTGCGCCAGCAGCTGACACACTTCGGCCATGCGGCGCACGTGGTTGCCGCCTTCGTGCGAGCGCGATTCGACCACGTCGCCCAGGCGCAGGATCAGCTCGGCCTGGGTATCGGTGATTTCCTGCGTCAGCAGGATGTTGTCGAAGGCGATGGCCACGCCGGAGCAGAACACTTCCAGCAATTGCGCATCGAGGTCGGAAATTTCTTCCACGCCTTTCAAGACCAGCAGGGAGGCTTTGCCGCTGCTGTTGGGAAAATAGCCGACATAGGTGTCGCCGTGCAGGCGCGAGATCTTGTTGCTTTTCGCATGGTCCAGCTGCGACAGCAGGGAAGGGCTGAGCATGCCGTCGTCCGTGTCGCCGATTTGCGCAAGGATTTCGTAATCCTGTTCGCCCGTGATGGCGCTGGCGCCGCGCAGGCGCAGCAGCATGCTCGTTTCCAGGCGCAGCAGGGCGACGACTTGCTGCAGCAGGCCGCTGGCGAAGTCGCGCAGGTTGCGCTGCTTGAAAATGTGCGCCGAAGCGGCGATGACGCGCTCCAGGCCTTCGCGGTAATGCAGCTGGGCCAGGCGCGCTTCTTCCACCTTCATGATGTCGCGGTAGGCGCGCAGGGCGGCGAAGGTGGTGGTAAACAGCTTGGTGCGGTCGAGTTCGGTCTTTTCCTTGTAGTCGTTGATGTCATAGTTGACGATCACGCGCTCTTCCGGCGCCTGGCCCGGCTGGCCCGTGCGCAGCACGATGCGCGTAAACTGGTTGCCCAGGTCTTCGCGCATCCAGCGCGCCACTTCCAGGCCGCTGTCTTCGCGCTCCATCACCACGTCCAGGAAGACCAGGGCGATGCCGGACTCGCGCGCCAGCACCTGCTTGGCTTCGGCGCCGCTGTAAGCATGCACGAAGCTGAGGGCGCGGCCTTCCAGGCGGAAACGGCTGAGTGTCAGTTTGGTGATGTCATGGATGTCGGGTTCATCATCGACGAGCAGGACTTTCCAGGGAGGTAACTTGGGCGATGCTGAAGACAAAAATGACATAGGGGCAAGTTCCGCTAAAAGGCATAACTGACGCAATGCTGAGACGCCTGCACGAGGAAAATCCCGCGTGCTGCTACCGGCGCTGCGCGTTTTTCGGGCGCATTTTGTCGATTGTAGACTGACAGCTAAGTATTAACAACAAGCAAGAATAATTGACTAGTTTCATGCAACAAGCATGTCGGAAAGATACTTTAAATTGACGCAAACGCTACTATCTGTACTTTATCGCTTAGGCAACTATATTTTCAAGACAATACTTTGTTTTTATTAATATTGCCAACGAATCTGCAAAAATCTGCGCTGGCGGGCCGTTCCCTTGTTTTTGGGAAAGAAAAGTAACAAGGTATGAATTTCGCTTCCCAAGCCGGTGCTTGCCGTTATATTGAATGGATATAAGGGCGGCCCGTGCGCCAACCTTTTGACGAAAGGATGAGCATCATGCAAAAGAAGATGACGACGCGCGCCCTGGTGGCCGCGCTGGCCTTGCTGGCCACCAGTGCCGCCTGGGCCGATACCCAGGTACGCTACGAAAAACCCGAGCAATTTACGGACTTGCCGTTCAGCCAGCGTGAGCGTGAAGACGTGCTGAAGGACCTGAGCGCGCATTTCGAGAAGCTGGGCCAGTCGCTGCCCGCAGGACAAACCCTGAAAATCGATGTGACCGACATCGACCTGGCGGGACGCGAAGAGCCGCGCCTGCGCGGCGCCAGCGATCTGCGCGTGCTCAATGGCCGCGCCGACTGGCCGCGCATGCGCCTGCACTATGTGCTGGAGCAGGATGGCAAGGTCATCAGTAGCGGTGACGCATCGCTGTCCGACATGTCATACATGAGCCGTATCAACCGCTACACGGGCGACGCGCGCCTGCGCTATGAAAAGCAGATGATCGACGACTGGTTTGTCCAGACCTTCGGCGTGCCGGCCAAGCAGGCGCGCAAGGCCGCTGGCAAGTAAGCGGACACACAAGCCGGCAAACAGGCAGCCAGGCAGACGCTGCCTGCGGGCATGCGCGGCGGCTGGCAAGAATCGCCGCGCTGCCTGTTTCCATGCGTGATGTATTGCGCTCCAGAAATTTTCACTTCACGTTATATTCAAAGCAGGCAGCGCAATGCATGGCATTGCGGCCACTGCCCGCCCGTGCGGCTTTCTGAAAGGGATGAATATGCGTATTTCCAAGGCAACCAGGACGTGGGTCGCGGCACTGGCGCTGCTGGCCAGCAGCAGCGCCTGGGCCGGTGTGCACGTCAACTTCAGCAAGCCCGACAATTATTCGGATATGCCCTTCAGTTCGCGCGACCGCGAGCAGATCCTGGCCGGCCTGGCCGAGCATTTCCAGTTGCTGGGCAAGGGCTTGCGTCCGGGCCAGGACTTGAAGATCGAGGTCACGGATGTCGACCTGGCCGGACGCGAAGACCCGATGCGCCGTGGCGCCATGGAAGTGCGCGTGATGGATGGGCGCACCGACTGGCCGCGCATGCGCCTGCGCTACCAGCTGGAACAGAACGGCAAGGTGATTGCCAGCGGCAACGCGGCCCTGTCGGACATGTCGTATCTGCAGCGCATCAATCGCTACTCGAGCAACGATGCCCTGCGCTATGAAAAAAAGATGATCGACGAGTGGTTTGAAGACACCTTCGGCATCAAGCCGCAAGGCCGCAGCAAGCCCGTGCTGACCTTGCAGCAGCCGGTGCACCGCCGCTAAGGCTGCCATAGCCCGTCAGCGCAAATAGGTGTGTTCGATGCGCGCCAGTTCGCCGCTCTGGCGCAGAGCCAGCAAGGCGGCGTTCATCTTCTCGATGAAATCCGTCTTGTAGGCTGGCTGGCTGTGCGCGCTGTAGGCGATGTAGGTCGCTTCGGACGACAGTTCCAGCACTTCGTGCAGGCGGAAATGATAGCGCGCCAGCTCGTCCTGCAGCAGCCTGGCCGTGTGGCGCGCGGCGGCGCGGTCGCTGGCGTAGCAATCGATGCGCCGCAGCGCCAGCTTCTTCAGGTTGGCCTCGTTTCCCTTCGCCGCTTCCAGTTGCAATACGCCCTGGCGCGCCGGCGCCATCAGTTTTTCCGACAGCAGGAAGCCGGCATTGACGCCGATGCGCAAGCCGGCAAAGTCTTGCGGGAAATGCGCGCGCGGCGTACGCATCACTTCGTCATGGCAGAACAGCACCACCGATTCGCGGTACAGCATGGCCGAATACGGGTGCACGTAGGGCCGCTCCGTCTTGCGTCCCGGCGGAAACAGGCCAAACACGCGGCCCTGCTCCAGCGCGGCGAGTCCCCGTTTCCACGGGCGTGGCTGCAGGACGAGGCGGTAGGCGGGCATCTGGCTGGCCGCCTCGCGCAGGATGTCGATATACATGCCCTTGAAGACGCCATTTTGCACATAGCTGTAGGGCGCGTAGTCGTCGTCGCCATACAGGATCACCGTTTGCGGTGCGCCGAAGGCGGACGGCAGCACGCCCAGCAGCGCCAGGCTGAGGCACAGTCTTGCCCTTATCGGTGATCGCATGCCGCTCCAGAATCAATTATCTTCCTGGCAAGCATACAGCATGGCGGCATGCGGCTCCGCTTAATCGATCCAGTTGACTTGCGGGAATTTGCTGCCGAAATCTTCCGGCATGGGCACGACCTGGCTGCGCTTGTAGTTGAAAAACACGAAGCCGGACTTGGCCATGGCGATCAGGGTGTTATCGCGCGGCCGCGTGATGCGGAAGGTGATGTCGCCGCCGTACTTGTTGAAATCCATGACGCCGACCTCGAACAGCAGCTGGTCGCGCGCATGGGCTTCGGCGCGGTAGGTGGTGGCCAGGTCGGTGACGATGATGCCGGTGCCGTCCGCTTCGATGTCGCGCACGCCATATTCGAACAGGAAGCGCGCGCGGGCTTCGGAAATCATGGAAATCATGGAATCGTTGCCGAGATGGTTGCCGGCATTGATGTCCGTCGTGCGTACCGTCAGTTGCGAGGAATAGCAGTACTGGTCTTCAGGAAATTCGAGTTTCAAACGGGCCATGGTGTTCTCTTGAGCTGGGGCGCAGGGCGCGGCGGAAAAAACCAATTCTAGCCGGTTCCCCGCGCCGCGTCGAAAAGCGCCGCCTCAGGCGTGCGCCGCAAGACTGCCTGCGCATCCTGATTTGCGCGCCTACTTGCGCACGATCCGGTAAACCTTGCCCGTGCCGCTCAGCATGTACAGTTCGTTCTGGCTATCCTGGCCGAACGACAGGATATTGCCGACATTGCTGATATTCCAGTCCGTCACGGCCGAGGCGGCGCCATTGCTGTCGCTGAAACTCTTTAGCCAGCCGCTGCAGTAGTCGGAATACAGGTAGTGGCCGGCCAGTTCCGGCAAGGCCGTGCCGCGGTACACATAGCCGCCCGTGATCGAGCAGCCGCCCGCGCTGTCGTGGCCGTACTCGACCACGGGCAGCACCAGCCCCGCCTGGCTGCAGCTGGCGCTGTTGTAGCACTGCGTGCCTTCCATGATGTTCCAGCCATAGTTGTTGCCCGCCTGGCCCACGGGGCGCACGTTGACCTCTTCCCGGTTGCCCTGGCCCACGTCGGCGAGGTACAGCAGCTGGGCCGGCACGTCGAAGGCGTAGCGCCATGGATTGCGCAAGCCATACGCCCAGATTTCACCGCGCGCGCCCGCCGTGCCGACAAATGGATTGCCGGATGGAATGACATACGGCTGGGCCACGGTGCTGGCGTTGACGTCCAGGCGCAGCAGTTTTCCCAGCAGCACGTTGGTGTTTTGCGCATTGCGGGGCGGATCGCCCGCGCTGCCGCCGTCGCCCGTGCCCGCATACAGGTAGCCGTCGGGGCCAAAGCTGAGCAGGCCGCCGTAGTGGTTGCTGAAGGTCGGGTGCGGGATCGTGATGATCGTCAATGCCGACAGGGCATCGGCCACGTTGGCGTTGCCGGCTGACACTTGCCGCCGTTCGATGACGATATCGCCCGCCAGGTTGGTGTAATAAATGAAGAAATAGCCATTGCGCGCGTATTGCGGGTGGAAGGCCAGCGACAGCAGCCCCCGCTCGCCGCTGGTGGTGGTGAGCGTGCTGATATCGAGGAAGGGCGTGGCCAGCAAGTTGCCGTTTTGCACCACGCGGATGCGTCCTGCACGCTCGAGAATGAACAAGCGGCTGTCGCCCGCAGGCGCCGTCAGGAAAATGGGCGCATTCAGGCCCGTGGCCACTTCCTGCAGGGTCAGGGCCAGCGGCGCGCCGGCCGCATAGCTGACCATGGCGCTGGCCGTCGCGCCGGCATTGACCTGCACTTGCTGCGTCGCCGGCGTGGGCGCCAGGCTGCCCGTGCCTTGCAGCACGCTGGCGGCGCTGACGGTATAGGCGCCGGGCGCCAGGCCCGCCAGGGTGCTTGAGGCCGTCAACGCCTTGCTGTAGGAAGCCGGTCCCGTCACCGTGACGGCGGCGGCCACGCCGGCCGGCAAGCCGCCGATGGTGACAAGCAAGCTGCCGCTGGCGGGAGCGGGTACGGGATCATCGTCGCCGCCGCCGCATGCGGCCAGCAGGCCCAGGCAGCAAGCCAGCAGCAGGGCCATCCAGGTGTGGGGAAGTGGGCGAAGTAGCTTGCGCATGTCAGTCTCCTGCGGGAAGGACAACGATGGCGGGGCGGGGTGCATCGATAGAACTGTCGTATGCCAAGAATGCGCGTATTGACACTGGCAAGATTGAGTTGGCGCAAGCGCACATCGCATGCCCGCCAGCATACGCCGCGTGCGCGCCGCTACCGTGCGTTGCAGCACGCAGCGGCGCCATCGGACAAATGCGCCGCGTTTACAGACAAGCGCGCGGCCATCCGCACCGCCGCGCCCGCAGGCGCCCGATAATGGCGCATCTGAAACCGAGCAGGAAGAATACGATGAAAACCAAAGCCGCGATTGCATGGAAGGCGGGCGCCCCGCTGACGATAGAAGAAGTCGACCTGGCCGGCCCGCGCGCCGGCGAAGTGCTGGTCGAGCTGAAAGCCACCGGCATTTGCCATACCGATTACTACACCCTGTCCGGCGCCGATCCGGAAGGCATCTTCCCCGCCATCCTCGGCCATGAAGGCGCCGGCGTCGTCGTCGACGTCGGTCCGGGCGTGACGACCCTGAAAAAGGATGACCACGTCATCCCCCTGTACACGCCGGAATGCCGCCAGTGCAAATTCTGCCTGTCGCAAAAGACGAACTTGTGCCAAGCCATCCGCTCGACCCAGGGCCGCGGCCTGATGCCGGACGCGACCAGCCGCTTCTCGCTCAATGGCCAGCCGCTGTTCCACTACATGGGTACCTCGACCTTTTCCAACTACATCGTCGTGCCGGAAATTGCCCTGGCGAAGATCCGCGAAGACGCGCCATTCGATAAGGTCTGCTATATCGGCTGCGGCGTGACGACGGGCGTGGGCGCCGTGCTGTTCTCGGCCAAGGTCGAGGCGGGCGCCAACGTGGCCGTGTTCGGCCTGGGCGGCATCGGCCTGAACGTGATCCAGGCGGCGAAGATGGTGGGCGCCGATAAAATCATCGGCATCGACATCAACCCGGCGCGCCAGGCGATTGCCCGCAAGTTCGGCATGACGCACTTTATCAATCCGAACGAAGTGGAAAACGTCGTCGACGCCATCGTGCAGCTGACGGACGGCGGCGCCGACTACAGTTTCGAATGCGTCGGCAACACCACCCTGATGCGCCAGGCGCTCGAGTGCACGCACAAGGGCTGGGGGAAATCGTTCATCATCGGCGTGGCGGCGGCGGGCCAGGAAATTTCCACGCGTCCATTCCAGCTGGTGACGGGGCGTGAATGGCGCGGTTCGGCCTTCGGCGGCGCGCGGGGACGCACGGATGTGCCGAAGATCGTCGACTGGTACATGGAAGGCAAGCTCAACATTGATGACCTGATCACGCACCGCTTGCCGCTGGAACGCATCAACGAAGGCTTCGACCTGATGAAGAGCGGCGAATCGATCCGTTCGGTCGTGCTGTATTAAGCACTGTTCTTATTGCGCAACACTTGACGGACGGGGCAGGGCGGCGGGCTGTACTTCGCCGCCTGCCCCTGCTAGTGTGAAGGTATCCGCCTTGCTTTGGGAGCCGTCCATGTTTGCCACTGCTTATTTGCTGACCCTGCGCCGCATGCTGCCCGTGTTTCTCGGCGCGGCCCTGTCGTCCCTGCTGGCCTTGTGGTGGAGCAATGCCACCATCCTCGCCACGCCCGCCATCTGGCTGGCGCTGCTGGCCACCTATCTGCTGTGCGCGCTGATGTTTACGCCGCTGGCCTGGCATCGCCAGCAGCTGGCCACGCGCCACGTGCGCACCAACAAGTCGCGCTGATAGCGCCGGGTGCGCCTAGCGCGCCGTGCTGGAGAAACGTTCGCGGTAGTCGCGCGGCGTGATGGCGAGTTTCTTTTGAAACAGGCGGCGCAGCCTTTCCTCGCTGTGCAAGCCTGCCTGCACGGCAACCTGTTTCAATGACGAGACCTTGTCTTCCAGCAGGCGCCGCGCCACTTCGAAGCGCGCCGTTTCGATGAATTCCGTAGGGCTGGTGCCCGTCTCGCGCTGGAACACGCGCGTAAAATTGCGTTCGCTCATGGCCAGCCTGGCGGCCAGCAGCGGCACGCCCAGCTCGTCGCCCAGGTGTTCCATGATCCAGCCCTGCAACTGGCGGATGCTCGGATGCGTTGTCATCTGGCTCGACAGGTGAACGGAAAACTGCGACTGGCCGCCGGGCCGCTTCAGATACACCACCAGGTCGCGCGCCACTTCCAGCGCGATATCGCGGCTGAAATCGTCTTCCACCAGGGCCAGCGCCAGGTCGATGCCGGCGGTGACGCCCGCTGACGTCCAGAATTTCCCCTCCCGCACGAAAATCGCATCCGCATTGACCTGTATCAATGGATAGCGCTGGCGCAGGCTGTCCACGGCACTCCAGTGCGTGGCCGCGCTCTTGCCATCAAGCACGCCCGCCTCGGCCAGGAAGAAGCAGCCCGTGCACAGGGCCGCCAGGGTATCGATGCGCGGCGCCGCTTCGGCCACCCAGGCGGCGATGGCGGGTATGTCCTGCAGCACTTGTTCGACGTGGTGGCAGCCGACGATCACGGCCAGGTCGGGCAGGCGCTGCGCATCGAGCGCCTTGCTTGCCTGCAGTGACATCAAGGTGTCGGACTCGACAGGGCCGACGGCCGTCGAGGCGATGCGTACGTCGTAGCCGCCGGGCAGCTTGCGCAAGCGCAAATGCGTGTTGGCGTAATCAAACACTTTCATGGCGCCGATGGCTTCGAGCGCCTTGAAGCCCGGGTAGACGATGATGTCGACCGTGCGCAAGGGAGATTCTTTGGAGATAGGCTTGATCATGCGATATGCGCGAGGGTGAAAAATACTGCCATAATGCAACAACAGCGAGGACGTAGATTAGCATGGAAAGATCCGCGCCCCGGCTGGCTCCCCACCCATCAGACTCCTGGACATCGTGCGCTTATTCCACTTTCTTGTTGCCCTGACATGCTTGCTGGGCGCATCCCTGGCCCAGGCGGCCACGCTCAACTTCAATGGCGGCAGTGTTGCCGGCTGCACCCTCAGCGGCGCGCAATACACGTGCGCCACCCTGGCGCTGGGCGACACGGACATCGTCATCATCGCCAGCGGAATCGGCGTGACGGTCAACAGTTCGCTGACGATGAAATATAACCAGGGCTTGACGATGAGCGGCAGCGCCGCGCTGACGGCCAGGCCCAATCTCGACATCAGGGATATCAACCCGCCCAACCTGAAGGTCACGGGCGGCAGCCTGACGGCCGATGGCGGCACCTTCAGCATGGGTGCCCAGGAGCAGACGATCACGGCCAATGTTGCCGCTACCACCATCAGGATGGGCTCGAACAACGTCAAGGTGACGGGCAGCATCAGCGCCAAGGGCCTGGTGGAGATTGCGTCGGGCTCCGTCATCAACGGGCCGATCAGTGGCGCCACGGTGAATATTCTGGCCGCCAGCAGCCGCATCCAGGGCGACATCACGGCCACCACTTCGCTCACCATCGGTTCGGGCAGCCAGGTGACGGGCAACCTGACGTCGCCCAACATCGACCTGAAGGCCTCGGGCCTGCTCGTCACGGGCGACGTCAAGGCCAGCAATACGCTGACGATCGCCTCGGGCAATGGCATCAAGGGCAACGTGGAAGGGGGCGACGTCACCCTCGATTCCTCGAATGCCTACATCACGGGCAACGCCGTGGTCGATCACATCACCCTGGGCTGGCAGGGGCGGGTACAGCAGACCATCACCTGCAAGGCCTACACGCCGTCGAACCCGTGCAGCTGCGTGACGAACAACAGCGGCTGGGCCTTCAATGAGCCGCAAGGGCCGAAATGCGGCCCCAGCACGCAGGCCGGCCCCGACCATTTCCAGATCACGCATCCGCCCACGGCGCTGACCTGCGCGCCAGCACCCGTCACCGTCACGGCTTGCGCCGATGCGGCCTGCAGCAGCGTCTACACGGGCGCGGCGCAAGTGACCCTGACGCCCGGTGGCGCGACGGCGCAGATCAACAGCGTCCAGCCGCCGACGGGCATGGTGACGTCCAGCGTGGCGCAGACGGCGGCGGCCGGCAGTGTGCTGCTGGGCCTGACCAGCACGCCGGCCACCACGGGCGCGCTGGTGTGCCGCAGCAGCGTCGACAACAGCCTGACGAATTGCCGCATGGCTTTTGTCAGCAGCGCGCTGCAAGTGAGCGGCATCCCCCGCTATGCCGAAGACGCGGAGCGCATCGCCATCAGCGCCCTGCAGGCGTCGGCGTCGAACCCGCGCGCCTGCGTGCCCCTGTTTGCCAACCAGAACAAAACCTTGCAGCTGCGCTGCACCTACGCCAATCCCGACTCGGGCACCTTGCCGGCGCGCATACAGAACAAGGATGGCACGTATATTCCCCTGGCCGCGAATACGGGCAGCGCCTGCAGCGCCACCGGTGCCGCCGTGCAGCTGGCTTTCGATGCCAACGGCCTGGCCACGCCGAACATGCTGTACGCCGATGCGGGCGCGCTGGGCCTGACGGCCACCTATGCCTCGACCAGCGGCAGCGACAGCGGCTTGACCATGACGGGCAGCGGCAACGTCATCGTCGGTCCCAAGACTTTCCTGTTCAGCCCCATCGTCACGCCGCAGCGCGCCGGCCTGGCCGTGCTGCCGGTGGCACCCGCGCTCGGCATCAGCGTCTCGGCCCTGAATGCGGCGGGCGCCGTGACGCGCAATTTCGGCCGCGAGGCGACGGCGCAAACGGTGTTGCTGGGACGCAGCATCAGCGCTCCCGTGTTCACCGGTTACAGCGATCCCGCCGTGGCGGGCAGCCTGACATTCAGCAATAACAATGGCGTGGGCACGGCTGCGAATCTCAGCTGGCCGGAAGTGGGTACCCTGAAGTTTACCGCCAGCATCACGACCTACCTGGGCGCCGCGCAGCCGGCGCTGCCGGCCACGGGCAGCAGCAACGATGTGCAGTACATTCCCCACCACTTCAAGACGGACATCATTGTTGCCGGCGATACGGACTTGCCGGCCTCCGCGACCCTGGCCGCGCCGTGCCTGAGCGCCATGAAATGCGTCGTCGGCGTGCCGCCGGCGGGCGTGTACAGCTATTCGGGGCAGGCTTTCGGCTTGCGCGTGACTGCGCAGAACCTGGCCAACGTGACGACGCGCAATTTTGACGGCCGCGACACGACGTACATGGCGCCGGTGCAGGTGCAGGGCTGGGACGCTGCCAAGGGCGAACAGCTGTTTCCACCGGCCAGCCCGGCCGGCAGCCGGCTCACCGATGGCAGCAGCGCGCAAACCACCGTCACCGCCATCGCGCCCGAGAAATTCACCCTGGGCGTGGCGCTTACCCCGCTCGCTTACCGTTTTCCTGGCAACAGCGGCGTGGCCGTCAAGGTGGCGCCCACTCACGTGCTGCTGCGCGCCAGCGGCACCTTTGCGGGCGCCAGCGCCAGTTCGGCGCCGGCCGCGTCCGGCACGGAAGGCGCGCTGACGATATTGTCCGGGCGCCTGATGGTGCCGCATGGCTATGGCTCCGAGCTGTATCCGCTGCGCCTGGCCGTGCAAGCCCAGTACTGGGATGGCGCGGGCTGGGTTGCCAACCTGGCCGACAGCATCAGCAGTTTCAGCAAGGCGCAAGTGCTGCTGAACAATTGCAAGAAGGCGCTCGTCTGCGGCGACCTGCAAGTGGCGGACGGCCCCTACACCGTCAACAAGGGCGAGCTGCCGAAAAACAAGCAGCTGACCTTGCTGGCGCCGGGCGCCGGCAGGACGGGCAGCGTCGATGTGTCCGTGCCTGGCCTGATTTATCTGCCCAGCACGGTAGGCACGGTCGTCTTTGGCGTCTTCAAATCCGGTCCCGTGATCTACATACGCGAGATGTATTGAGGCAGGTCCCCGGCAGGAGGCGGCGCGGCGCAGACGGCGCGAAAAACCAGTAACATGCCTGGCTGTGGCATTTCCCATCCTTTAAAGCAGACTGGAGTCTTTATGAGCACAACTTCGCAGTGGATCGATATCGCCGGCCCGGACGGCAGCTTCCAGGCTTACCTGGCCGTGCCGCACGTGGGCAAGGGCCCGGCCATCGTCCTGTTGCAGGAAATTTTTGGCGTCAACGAGCACATCCGCGCCGTGGCGGACCAGTACGCGGCCGATGGCTATGTGGTGCTGGTGCCCGACCTGTTCTGGCGCGCCGGCGCGCACATCGAACTGGGCTATGACGAGGCGGGCTGGAAGCGCGCCGTCGAACTGATGCAGGCGACCGACAATCCGCAGGCCGACGCCGATATCGCCGCCACCGTCGCCGTGCTGCGCGCGCGTCCGGAAGTGACGGCGGGCAAGCTGGCCTCGATCGGCTACTGCTTCGGCGGCCGTTTGTCGTACCAGGCGGCCGCGGCCGGCGTGGTCGACGTGGCCATCGCCTATTACGGCGGCGGCATCCAGAACAAACTGGACCTGGCCGAGCAGATCAAGGTGCCGCTGCTGATGCATTTCGGCGGCCAGGACAGCCATATCCCGCCGGAAGCCGTGCAACAGATCGCCGTGCGCTTCGAGGACCGCCAGGAGGTGGAAATCCATGTGTATCCCGGGGCCGAGCACGGTTTCAACTGCACCCACCGCGACAGCTACCAGCAGCGCGCCGCCGCCCAGGCGCATGGCAATTCGCTGATTTTCCTCGCGGAAAATATGTAACTTCCTTCCTCCAGTCCGGCCAGCCGCCCGTGTGCATGCCGCTACCTGCCCAGCAGCAAAGCCGCATGGGCGCTAAAATAGCGGCTGTGCCGGGCAACTCCGGCCGGCCGGGCATAGCGCCCGGCAAACCTGGATGAGGAACCGAATTAAAGATGGCCCAAGTAATTGTTTCTGTAACATTGGCGGCAAGCGCCGAACGAGTGTGGGATTTTATCGGCGGCTTCCAGTCGCTGGCTGAATGGTCGAGCTCGATCAAGACCAGCCTGTCCGAACATGGCGGCCGCGTGCGCCGCCTGAAGACCACGGACGGCGCCGTCATCGCCGAACGCCTGCAAAGCTACAGCGAAGCGGACAAAAGCTACAGCTACACCATCGTCTCGGGTCCGATCCCCGTCAAGAACTACCGTTCCACCCTGCGCGTCACGGGCGAGCCCGGCGCGAACGAGTGCGTGGCCGAATGGTCGAGCCAATTCGACGCGGCCGAAGGCGTGGAAGAGGTCATGGTGGGCGCGTTCCAGCATTTGTATGAAACGGCGTTTGTCGACCTCAAACGCATCATGGCCATTTGATTGATTGAACCCTGCGGCAAATACCGGGGTCGGACCCTGAGGGTCCGACCCCGGTCTTTTTTGCTTTGCGGCTTAGTTCACCGCTATCTGCTTACCGTTTTACTTTCCCAAACGCCTCGCCCTTGTTCCACGTTGGCAAATTCTTGTCATTCGCCACTTCATAGCCCAGGTTCAGGGTGAACTGCGCCTGCTGCACCATGCCCGACAGGTCCCATGACGGGTGGTACTCGTCGGTGACCTGGTGGTAATCCTTTTTAAACGCGACCAGGCGTTCGCTTGATGCTTTCGGCTCCTTGACGAAGTCGAAGGAACCGTCGCCGGAAAACACGGCCGAGCCCACGTTGAAGGCGGGCACGCCGGCCTTGGCGAAGGCGAAATGGTCGGCGCGGTAAAAGGCGCCGGACAGGTCGGGGATGGCCGGTGCCAGGCGCAGGCCCATGCGCTTGGCCACCTTGGCGGCGCTCCCGTACAGGCTGCTGCGCTCGGCGCCAGCCACGCCGATGTCATGCGTCTTGCCGACGAAGTTCATGCTGTCCAGGTTCAGGTCGGCGGCCGTCTTGGCCAACGGCCATAATGGCGCGCGCGTGTAGGCGGTGCTGCCCAGCATGCCCGTTTCCTCGCCGGCCGGCCACAGGAAGATCTGCGTGCGGCGCGCCGGCTGTTTCACGGCCACCTGCGCCATGGCCAGCAGGGCCGCCGCGCCCGAGGCGTTGTCGATGGCGCCATTGTAGATGTGGTCGCTTTGTCCGGTGCGCTGGCTGCCCTCGTCATCCTTGCCCAGGTGGTCCCAGTGGGCCGAATAAATCACGGCTTCGTCCTTCAGCTTCGGGTCCGTGCCGGGCACGATGCCGGCCACGTTGAATTGCTCGATGCTGCGGATCTGGCTATCGAGCTGGACCTTGACCGTGGCGTTCAGGGCGACAGGGCGGAACGCGCGCGTTTCCGCCTGGGCGCGCAAGGCGTCCAGGTCTTGCCCGCCCGCCTGGAACAGGGCGCGCGCCATATCTTCCTGCAGCCAGCCTTCCATCGCATTGCCCGCGCCAGCCAGGCTGAAGCGTTCATGGCCAAAACCGTTGGCCGGCACCGACCAGGGGTACGAGGCCGACGCGGTCGTGTGGATCAGCAGCACGCCGGCCGCGCCCTGGCGCAGCGCTTCCTCGTACTTGTAGACCCAGCGGCCATACCAGGTGAGCGACTTGCCGGCAAAGCGGTTCGGCTCGCTTGCGGTCGGCTGCGGGTCGTTGACCATCATGATCACCAGCTTGCCTTTCAGGTCGATGCCCTTGAAGTCGTCCCAGTTTTCATCGGGGGCGGCGATGCCGTAGCCGGCAAACACGACGGGCGCGTCGAACGCCACTTTTTCCTTGCCATTGGAGGCGCCAAAGACGATGTCCTTGCCGAAGGCGGGCGCGAGCGTCTTGCCGCCCGCGCTGAAGGTCACCGTGCTCGATGGCAAGGCCTTGCTGCCGACGATGGTCAGCGCCTGGCGGTACGTGCCATCCTTCAATGGCTGCAGGCCGGCCACGGCCGCCTGCGTTTCCAGGTAGCGCACGGCCAGGTCGCCGCCGCGCTGGCCCGTGCCGCGCCCTTCGAGCAAGTCATCGGCCAGGAAGGACAGGTGGGCGCGCAGCGGCGCTTCGGCGACGATGGGCTGGGCGAGGGCAGCCGTGCTGAGCACGCTGGCGGCGAGGACGAGGGGGAAACGCATGACGACTCCAAAAGTGAATACAGGAAAGCAAAGCAGGGGCAATCTTACTCTACCGCAAAGGCTTGGGCCTAGCGCGCGGCACGCCAGCGGCGATTGCGGCCACAATGGCCGCTGGCCCACCGACAAGGAGCGTTCCATGACTGCCACCGATAACACCGTGCAAGCGAGCAATACCCTGCGTACCGCCGACGGTACCCTGATCTACTACAAGGACTGGGGCAGCGGCCCGCCCGTCGTCTTCAGCCATGGCTGGCCGCTGTCGTCCGACGCCTGGGAAGACCAGATGTTTTACCTGGCATCGCGGGGCTTTCGCGTCATCGCGCACGACCGGCGCGGCCATGGCCGCTCCAGCCAGCCGTTCGATGGCAACGACATGGATACCTACGCGGACGACCTGGCCGCCCTGATCACGGCGCTGGACCTGACGGGCGCCACTCTGGTGGGGCATTCGACGGGTGGCGGCGAAGTGGCGCGCTACATCGGCCGCCATGGCACGGACCGCCTGTCCGGCGCCGTGCTGGTGGGCGCCGTGCCGCCGCTGATGCTGCAGACCACGGACAATCCGCTGGGCTTGCCGCTATCCGTTTTTGACGGCATCCGCGCCGGCGTGCAGGCGGACCGCAGCCAGTTCTTCCGCGACTTGAGCGAGGCCTTCTATGGCTACAACCGGCCTGAGGCGCAAGCGTCGCAGGGCGTGCGCGACAGTTTCTGGCGCCAAGGCATGCAGGCGGGCATGCCGGCCGCCTATCTGTGCATCAAACAATTTTCGGAAACGGATTTTACGGCTGACCTGGCCAAGTTCGACGTGCCGACCCTGGTGATCCACGGCGACGATGACCAGATCGTGCCCATCGCGGCCTCGGCGCGGCGCACTGCCGAGCTCATCATCGGCAGCAAGCTGCTCGTGTATGCGGGCGCGCCGCACGGTCTGGCGACGACGCACAAGGAGCGCCTGAACGAGGACTTGCTGGAATTCCTGCGGCACTCGGTCGACGCGGCAAGCAACCTTGAAGAACATCTGTAAAACCGGCATATCTATTGCAAAACACATAATATTTCTTGTTTTTTGCACCAATTGCGTGCGGATCGCCGATTTTTCTGCGTTTTAGAATGCAAAAAACGGCGTTCTGCCGCCCCGTTCCACCCGGTAAGGTCCAGTAAAGAGTAAACTAGCGGCTACACTCTTTCGCATTGGGCGATTCGAGCGAACTTGTGAGTGATTTCATGTCTGATACACCAATTTCCTTATTTTCCGACCTTAACCTGAGCGAGCCGCTGATTCGCGCGCTCAAGGATGTCGGTTACGAAACACCGTCGCCTATCCAGGCGGCCACGATTCCATTATTGCTCGCCAACCGCGACGTACTGGGCCAGGCGCAAACGGGCACGGGCAAGACCGCCGCCTTCGCCTTGCCTATCCTGTCGCGCATCGATCTGAAACAAAGCTCACCCCAAGCCCTGGTCCTGGCACCGACGCGCGAACTGGCCATCCAGGTCGCCGAAGCATTCCAGGTATATGCCGCCCACATTCCCGGCTTCCACGTGCTGCCGATCTACGGCGGCCAAAGCTACGGCCCGCAGCTGTCGGCCCTGCGCCGTGGCGTGCACGTCGTCGTCGGCACGCCAGGCCGCGTCATCGATCACCTGGACAAGGGTTCGCTCGACCTGTCCAAGCTCAAAACACTGGTACTCGACGAAGCCGATGAAATGCTGCGCATGGGCTTTATCGACGATGTCGAACGCATCCTGCAAGAAACGCCGGAAGGCCATCAAACGGCCCTGTTCTCGGCCACCATGCCTTCCGTCATCAAACGCATCGCCACCACCTACCTGGTGAACCCGGCCGAAGTGACGGTGGCCGCCAAGACGGGCACGGCCGACAATATCCGCCAGCGCTACTGGCTGGTGTCGGGCATGCACAAGCTCGACGCGCTGACGCGCATCCTGGAAGCGGAAGCGTTTGACGGCATGATCATCTTCGCCCGCACCAAGCTGGGCACGGAAGAGCTGGCTGGCAAGCTGCAGGCACGCGGCTTCTCGGCTGCTGCCATCAATGGCGACATCCAGCAAGCCCAGCGCGAGCGCACGATCCAGCAGTTGAAAGACGGCAAGATCGACATCCTCGTCGCCACCGACGTGGCTGCACGCGGCCTGGACGTCGAGCGCATCAGCCACGTCGTCAACTACGACGTGCCGCACGATCCGGAAAGCTACACCCACCGCATCGGCCGCACGGGCCGCGCCGGCCGCAGCGGCGAAGCGATTTTGTTCATCACCCCGCGTGAAAAGAACTTGTTGAAAGCCATCGAGCGCTCGACCCGCCAGCCGATCGGCATGCTGGAACTGCCAACGATCCAGGCCGTCAACGACGTGCGTATCGCCAAGTTCAAGGAGCAAATCAGCGAAACCCTGGCCCTGGGCGAGCTGGAACAGTTCCAGTCGCTGATCGAAGATTTCGAACGCGAGAAAAACATTCCCGCCATCGAAATCGCGGCCGCCCTGGCGAAAATGGCGCGTGGCAATGTGCCGCTGCTGCTGGACAAGAACAAGGCGCGCGAGCAAGCCGCCTGGCAGGACGACCGTCCTGTGCGCCAGGATCGTTTTGAGCGCAACGACCGTCCGGAACGCGGCGACCGCTTCGACCGTAACGAGCGCAGCGACCGTGGCGAACGCCCGGCCTTCCCGAAAAAAGAACGTGTCCAGCGCCCGGCCGATGCCGGCATGCAGACGTTCCGCATTGAAGTGGGCCACCAGCATGGCGTCAAGCCAGGCAATATCGTCGGCGCCATCGCCAACGAAGCGGGCATCGATTCGAAAAACATCGGCCGCATCGAAATCTATGACGACTACAGCGTCCTGGACTTGCCGGACAGCATGCCGAAAGAATTGCTGGACCAGCTGAAAACCGTGTGGGTAGCGGGCCAGCAACTGCGCATCAGCCGTGATGGCGACGCGCCGGATCTGGCGCCGCCAGCCGCGCCGCGCAAGCCGTTCGCCGCCAAGTCCGCGCCAGCGTTCAAGGATGCGCCAGCGGATGCGGGCGATGCAGCACCTGCACCGCGCGCGCCGAAGAAGGAACGTCCGCGCCCGGGCGTGACGGCTTACCGTATCGAAGTGGGCCGTGAGCACGCCGTGACGCCAAGCAACATCGTTGGTGCCATCGCCAACGAAGCGAACCTGGAAGCCAAGCATATCGGCCGTATCGATATCTTTGACAACTACAGCGTGCTGGACCTGCCGGAAGGCATGCCGCCGGAAATCCTCGATCACCTGAAATCGGTCGTGGTATCGGGCCAGAAACTGCGCATCAGCCTGGATGACGGCACGACGGAGCGTAAACCTGCGCCACCGCGTCCGAAGTCCCCGCCGCGCAAAACCTACAAGTAACACCTGAGCAGACCTGCTGCGCGGCGCGCCTTGCGGCCGCGCGCGACGGTTTTGTCAGGCGTCGTTACTGACAAGTGTCCATCGCCTCACAGCCGCTCCGGCGCCTGTGTCGCGGATTGGAGACATATTCCCCACTGGCGCGTTCGCGCCAGTTTTTATTTTCCCTGAAGAAACGATCCTTATCGCTCCGTTACTAAGCGGGATGGCAGCGCCATGGATTTTTCCTATTGAACTGACGTTGCCATCTTTTAATCGGCGGATGCGGCTTGTTTTTCGCGCCAAATCACAATAAATAATATTTAAATAATTATTTATGCCGCACTTTATTAAGCTTTTGAATTTCAATAAAACCAATCAAGTTGGGTCAAAGTAAATTCTAAAACATAAATGAATTGGTTTTTATTAAATTTTTTGACTGGCATCACTGTCGCCGAGGCGATATATCATGGGTGCTTGATGTGGTATATTGTTTTTATGTTTTTGTTATGCTAGTTGAAAAAAATAGAGGAGCGACGATGCGGGTCAACACGCCTATCACGCAAAATGAATACGTATTAAATGAAGGCATGACGATTGTTTCCACCACGGATTTACAGGGAAACATCAATTACGCCAATCCGTACTTTATTGAAGTCAGCGGCTTTTCAGAAATGGAACTGCTGGGTGCGCCACAGAATATCCTGCGTCATCCCGACATGCCGGCCGAAGCGTTTGCCGACCTGTGGGACACCATCAAGACGGGCATGCCATGGACCGGCATGGTCAAGAACCGCTGCAAGAATGGCGATTACTACTGGGTCTTCGCGAATATCACCCCCGTCATCGAAAACGGCCGCCCGATCGGCTACATGTCCGTGCGCACCAAGCCCACGCGTGAGCAGATCAACGAAGCGGCCGCCCTGTATAAAAGTTTTAAAGATGGCAATGCATCCAGGCTTGCCATCCGCAATGGCCGCGTCGTGCGCCAGGGCTGGGCCGCCAAGCTGGCCGAGTGGCGCAAGCTGAGCCTGTCGCAGGACCTGGCCTTCCATTGCATCGTCTTTGGCGTGGTGCTGGCCATTCTTGGCTGCGCCGTATGGAATATCGATGGCGACACCAGCACGGCCACGCGCAGCTGGCTCAGCGGCGCTGCTGCTGCCGCCGTCGCGCTGGTGCTGTATTTCTGGGCGCACCTGCACAATGCCATCGTCGTGCCCCTGGGCGACGCCGTTACCGTGGCGCGCAAGATGGCTGGCGGCGACTTGACGGGCGTCATCGACAAGGTGCGCGACGATGACATGGGCCAGTTGATGGCCGCCCTGCGCCAGACGAATATCAACCTGCACAGCATCATCGGCGACGTGCGCGCCAATTTCGAGGATATCCGCATCACCACGGCGGAGATCGCCACTGGCAATATGGACTTGTCCAGCCGCACGGAATCGCAGGCGTCCAGCCTGGAACAGACGGCCGCCAGCATGGAAGAGCTGACGTCCACCGTGCAGAACAGCGCCGACCACGTGGACACGGCGAACAAGCTGGCGGCGCAGGCGTCCACCGTCGCGGCCAAGGGCGGCACCATCGTCAGCGAAGTGGTGACCACGATGGACGAGATCAGCACCTCGTCGCGCAAGATTCTCGACATCATCGGCCTGATCGATGGCATCGCGTTCCAGACGAATATCCTCGCCTTGAACGCGGCCGTGGAAGCGGCACGTGCCGGCGAGCACGGCCGGGGCTTTGCCGTCGTGGCCGGCGAAGTGCGCAGCCTGGCGCAGCGCTCGGCTACCGCCGCCAAAGAGGTCAAGAATCTGATCGACCATTCGATCGCCACCGTGAACGCGGGCAGCGTGCTGACCAGCAATGCGGGTGCCACCATGACGGAAGTGATCGCCTCGGTGGCCCGGGTGACGGAAGTGATGGACGAGATTTCCTCGACCACGCGCGAGCAGAACCAGGGCATCGGCCAGGTCAACCAGGCCGTCATCCACATGGATGGCATCACGCAGCAGAATGCGGCGCTGGTGGAGCAGGCGGCCGCGGCCGCCAGCAGCCTGGCGCAGCGCACCGAGAGCGTGGCCCAGTCGATCGGCATCTTCAAACTGAAGGCCTCGCCCAAGCGCAAGGCGGCCGGCGTGGGGCGCGGCGTGGGCGCGGGCGTGACGGCAAGGGCGCTGTTAAAGGCTCGCTAATAAACCCAGTAAGTGCCGGGGTCCGTCACTGCGTGACCGGAGTGCTTCCCATCGGGAGCATTCCCCCCAGACTTTGTGGGGTACTCTTACTGCTTCACCCGATACACTTCCCCGCTGCGCATCTTCTTCACCACCCCATCCGCGCCAAACAAAATCACATATTCGCCCTGCGCGCCCGAGGCGGCCGGGTAGGTGTACATCCACACTTCATTGCCGCTGTCGAAACGGATGGACGTGCTCTCGCCCAGCGCCGCGCGTACTTGCTCACGCGTGCTGCTGCCAGCTTGCACCGTTTGCTCCAGGGTGGCGTAGGGCACATTCTTGCTCGCTTGCAATGCGCGCGTGCCGGAGCATGCTGCCAGGCAGAGCAGCGGCAAAAGAGTCAGCCACTTCATGGCGCCACCTCGTCCATATAAGTAAATTCCAGCAGGGTATCGTCGGGCCAGCTGGCATCCCACAGGGGCGCGTAATACGTACGGTCCAGCAGGACCTGGCAATCGCAGTAGGGCAGCGAAGCGGGCGTCTGCTCGCCGCCCGCGTACAGCATGCTGAACGGCAGCGCCAGGCGGCGTTCGCCATGCACGAGGGTCACGCCGAACAGGGGACGCTCCGCGAAGAACAGGTAGTTGCCGTCCGGCTGAGAGCACACCTTGTCCGTGCTGTAGAGCATGCTGGAGAGCCAGGAAATGATTTCCGGGTCGTTCGAGATCAGGCCGGAATCCATGCCGGCACGGCATTCCAGGCGCAAGTCGCCCAGGCGCCGCGTGCCGGGCGGCAAGCCTGGGGTGATGACCTGCGCGCGCCAGCTCATGGTGGTGGCCTTGCGGTTGGCGATCAGCACGGCATCCTCGCGCGCCGCCTGGGCATTGCGCACGGGGGCAAAGCTGTTGTCCTCGGCCAGGGGCAAGGGGATGCTGACCGTGTCGCCGGCGATGCGCAGCCGCACGTCCGTCATGTCCACGCCGGGCTGGCGCGGCAGCAATCGAAAGCGCAGCACGGCTTGCGGCGCCAGCGCATGGTCGCGCTCGAAACGCTGCACGCCCTGCAGCATCTTGCGGTAGGATTTATCGACGGGATCGCGCGTGGCGTCCACTTTGACCTGCGGCACAGGCGCGGTTTGCGCCAGGGCAACAGTGCCATGCAGTGTACCAGCGAGCAGACAGGCAAGCAGCAGGGAAAGATGGATACGCATGGCCCGATGCTACGCTCATTTGCGCAGCCGCCACGCACGGATGGGGAATCAGTACTCGCTATATTTGCGCGCGTCGCCGCGCACCTGCTGCGCCGGGTATTTCTGCGCATTGAGTGCCATCTTTTCCAGCACGGCCGCGTGCAGGTCCACGCCGCTCTTGTCGGCCAGGCGCACCAAATACATCAGCACGTCGGCCAGTTCATGGCGGATGCCCGTGCGTTTGGCGTCATCGAGTTCGGCATCGGCACCCGTGGGCAGCCACTGGTAGTGTTCCACCAGTTCCGCCACTTCCACGGACAGGGCCATGGCCAGGTTCTTCGGCGTGTGGAACTGGTCCCAGTCGCGCTCTTGCGCAAACGCGCGCAGGCGTGCGCGGATATCAATCAGGCTGTCGGCAGGCGCGCTCATGCTGCCACCTGCAGTGATTTTTCCATGAAGACACTGAACGGGTCATCCGGATAGTCGCCGTAAGGCCCCCGCCGCTGATAGCCGTGGCGCGCGTACAGGGCGATGGCTTCCGGCTGGTGGATGCCTGTCTCCAGGGTCAGCAAGCGGCAGCCGCGTGCCAGCGCCTGCGCTTCCAGCAGGGCCAGCAGGCGCTTGGCCAGGCCCAGCCCACGGCTGTCCGGGTGCACGTACATGCGCTTGACTTCGCCAAAATCGGGCGTGACGACGATGGCGCCGCAGGCGCGCGCGCGGCCATCGGCATCGCGGGCGACGGCGAACAGCAGGGTTTCCGGCGGCAACGATGCCAGGTCCAGCGAATACACGCACTCGGCCGGGTACAGCGTCTGTTGATAGGCATCAAGCGCGGCGATCAGTGTCTGCACGTCGGCTTGCTGCGGCGATTCCAGGCGGATGGTCATGGGGAAAAATCGAGTGAACGGAATGTCTCCATGGTATCACTGCGGCCGCGCCAGGCGCATGCTCAGGCCGATGGGCGACATCACAAAGCCCATCAGTTCCTGCGCCTCGCCGCCATCGGGCGTGTCGACGCCGGCGATGTCGAAACTGCCCAGCAGCATGGCCATGGCGATCTTGATTTCCAACAAGGCCAGGTAGCGGCCGGGACAGGTACGCAAGCCGCCGCCGAACGGCATGGCGGCGCGCTTGTTGTTCACCTCGCTGCTGTCCGCCAGCCAGCGCTCGGGCTGGAACGCTTGCGCGTCGGGAAAGTGCGCATCGGACACGCTGTCGTGGCGCATCACGCACCACAGCATGCTGCCGGCGGGCACGGCCACGTCGCCCACCACCGTGTCGCGTAGCGCTTCGAGCGGAATGTAGGGCGCCACCGGTTTCAAGCGCATGGCCTCGCTGGCGCAGGCGCCCAGGTAGTCGAGGCTATCCATTTGCGCCACGCTGAACTGTGCCACGTCGGGCGCCAGGCGCCGCACTTCCTCGCGTGCCTTGGCCAGGCTGTGCGGATGGCGCTGCAGCAGGTAGATGATCCAGGAAATCGTGTTGGCCGTCGTGTCTTCGCCGGCCAGCAGCATGGTCAGCACATTGCCGGCCACGGCGCGGTCGTTCACGCCGCTGCCGGGTTCGTCGGCGGCGGCGATCATGGCTTCGAGCAGGTTGGGCGGGCGCACGCGCCGCGCGGGGTCTTGCTCCATGCGTTCGCGTGCCTGCCGCACCAGTTGCGCCACGGCTACGTCCAGCGCCGCCACGTCGCGGTCCAGGCGCCGGTCGACGGGCAGCTTGACGTAGCGCCAGTACGGCAGCATCGACAGGCTGCGCCGTGCCACGGCTGGCAGGATGGCGTCCAGGTGGCGCTGGATCACGTCCTCGCCCGATTCCAGCGTGTTGACTTCGCTGCCGAAGGCCAGCCCGGCGATGATGTCGACCGTGTAGCGCTTCAGGTCGCCGTCGAGGGCGATGGCCTGGCCTTGCATGGCGGCATCCTGCCAGCGCCGCTGCAGGCGCTGCGCCACCGTCACCAGCGCGGGGAAATATGCCTTGATGGCGCCCGGCGCCATGCCGGCCATCACCATGCGGCGCTGGTTGCGCCACTCGCTGCCTTCGGCCAGGAAAACGCCGGGATTGCCACCCATTTCCTCCGAGACGATATAGCTGCTGAGTGGGCGGCGGAAGCCGTCCGGGCGGTCGCGCAGCACGGCGGCCACTGCCTCGCTGTCGGCCACCACCAGCACCAGGGTGCGACCGAACCAGGCGCGCATGAAAGGTCCGTAGCGGCGTACCCAGCCTTCCACGTCGCGGTGGATGCGCGGCAGCCGCACTTGCATGGCGTTGCCGATGATGGGCAAGGCGAATGGCCCCGGCAACTGGCGGATCTGGCGCAGGGCTGGGGTGGTGGCGGGTGCGGGTGCTGCGGCGTGGTCGAGTGGCGGCATGGCAAGCTCCTGTTGTCGTGGAACGATGGGATGACTGTAGCGCGCTTGCGCGCACGCGTCTTGAACGAATACGACATCGCGCGCAGCATCAAACATTGCCGGTACAATCGTCGCCATGCCTGCCGCCCCGACGCCCCTGACACGCCTGATCGCACCGCGCACCGCGCTCGCTTCCTGCGTGCGCGCCTTCCTCGTGCGCGACACCACGCGCTGCGCGCCGTTGCCGCCCGCGCAGCGCCTGAACCGTTTTCCCGCCACGCCCATGTGCTGCCTGCTGTGGACGGTGGCGGGCGACGTCGAGGCGGCGGCGCCCGGCCCCGACCTGCTGCACGTGCGCATGCCGCCGGCCCTGTTCAGCGGGCCGCGCGGCTATCCGCTGGTCAGCTACAACCCCGGCCCCGTGCACTCGTTCATGGTGATGCTGTATCCGGCCGCCCTGCATGCGCTGACGGGCATCGACATGGCGGCCCTGTTCGACCAGGTGCGCCCGCTGGCTCCGCTGTTCGACGCCGACTGGCTGGCCTTGTCCGACGCCGTGCTGGCCGCACCCGACGATGACGCGCGCATCGCGCTGGTGGAAGCGTTCCTGGCGCCGCGCTGGGCGCTGGCGCGCAAGAGCGGCGACCAGCCGGCCGGCGCCATCCAGGACTGGGTGCGCCGCCTGGGCGTACAGGCCGCCTCGACGGGCGTGGCCAGTGGCGCGCGCAATATCGAGCGCCGCATCAAGGCCTGGGCCGGCCAGCCCATGCGCACCCTGCGCCGCATGCGCCGCGCGGAACAGTCGTTTCTCGATGCACGCGAGGCCATGCTGCAAGGCAATGCTTCCTGGACCGATATCGCCGCCGACGGCGGCTACGCCGACCAGGCCCACCTGTGCCGCGAAGTGCGCGCCATCACGGGCCTGAGTCCCACCGAACTGGCACGCGCCAGCCGCGAGGATGAAAGTTACTGGGTTTATCGAATATGGGCGTAATCCGACAACATCGTTGGCGCAGCCGGTGGCGATGTCGGATTACGCGGCGTTGCCGCTAATCCGACCTACGATTTCCTGTCCGGCCATGGGTCGGACCAGGTTCGAAGAACTCCCATCCGGGAGCATTGTTGGCGCGGCCTGCGATGTTCGCCATGCCAGGGCGTAGGTCGGATTAGCGTGGCAACGCCACGCGTAATCCGACAACATCGTTGGCGTGGCCGGTGGCGATGTCGGATTACGCGGCGTTGCCGCTAATCCGACCTACGATTTCCGGTCCGGCCATGGGTCGGACCAGCTTCGGAGAACTCCCATCCGGGAGCATTGTTGGCGCCGCCGGTGGCGATGTCGACCTACCCCTCGCTGTACACATTTCCCTTCGACAGGGTCATCTCATGGTGCCCCGCACCCGGCGCCATCATGGGGAAGCAGTTTTCTTCACCGTGCACGCGCACGTCGAGGAAGTAGGGGCCGCTCGATGCCAGGCAGGTGGCCAGGGCCGCGTCGAGTTCGTCGCGCCGGCTGACCGTGTGCGCCTGCCAGCCGAAGGCGCGGGCCAGGGCGACGAAGTCGGGCAGGGCTTCCGTGTAGCTGTGGCTGTAGCGTCCGCCGTGGTTGAGTTCCTGCCACTGGCGCACCATGCCCATGTAGCCATTGTTCGACAGCACCACCTTGACGGGCAGGCGGTGCTGCACGGCCGTGGCCAGTTCCTGGATGTTCATCAGGATCGAGGCGTCGCCGCTGACGCACACCACGCAGCGCCCGGGGTGGGCGATCTGCGCGCCGATGGCGGCCGGCAGGCCATAGCCCATGGTGCCGGCGCCGCCCGACGTCAGCCAGCGGCGCGGCTGCTCGAAGCGCAAATGCTGCGCCGCCCACATCTGGTGCTGGCCCACATCGGTGGAAACGATGGCGTCCACGCCAGGCATGCCATCGAGCGCGGCCTGCAAACGCCGCATCAGCGCCTGCGGCGCGATCACCTCAGGCGTGTCGTCGAACGCCAGCGAGTCTTGCGCGCGCCAGGCGTCGATGCGCTGCCACCACGGCTGGCGGTCCGCCAGTAATCTTGCGCGCAGCTGCGCCAGCAGGGCGGCCAGAACGGGCGCGCAGTCGCCGCGCAGGGCCACGTCGGCGCGCACCACCTTGTGTATCGAGGCCGGGTCGATATCGATGTGGATGACTTTCGCGCCGGGGCAGAAGGCGTCCAGGCGGCCCGTCACCCGGTCGTCGAAGCGGGCGCCGACGCAGACGATGAGGTCCGCGTGGTGCATGGCCAGGTTCGCTTCCAGGGTACCGTGCATGCCCAGCATGCCGAGGAAGGCGGGGTGCGACGCGGGAAAGGCACCCAGGCCCAGCAGGGTCAAGGTGCAGGGGGCGGCCGCCAGTTTCACCAGCTGCTGGAAAACGGCGCAGGCTTCCGGGCCGGAATTGACGAGGCCGCCGCCAGCGTAAAACACGGGCTGGCGCGCGCCGGCGATCAGGCTGGCGGCCAGTTCGATATCGGCGCCCGCTGGCAGGGGCGCGGCGGCCACGGTGGCGGGCGGCAGCGGCGTATCGTCCGCGACAGGCGCCAGTTGCAAATCCTTGGGAAAATCGACCAGCACGGGGCCGGGCCGGCCTTGCGTGGCTTGCGCAAATGCTTGCCGCACCACGGCGGCCGTTTCCCCGGCCGCGCGGATCTGCCGGTTCCACCTGGTGACGGGACGCGAAATGCCCAGCGCGTCGCATTCCTGGAAAGCGTTCGTGCCGATGCTGGTGGTGGCCACCTGGCCGCTGACGCAGATGACGGGAACCGAGTCGCACAGGGCGTCGAGCAAGCCCGTGGTGGTATTGCTCATGCCGGGGCCGGAGGTGACGAAGACCACGCCGGGCCGGCCCGTGCTGCGCGCGTAGCCTTCGGCCGCGTGCACGGCGGCCTGTTCGTGGCGCACCAGCACGTGGCGCAAGCGGGGCTGCGCGTGCAGCGCGTCGTACAGGGGCAGCACGGCGCCGCCCGGATAGCCGAAGACGGTGTCGACGCCGAGCGCCAGCAGGGTGTCGATGAGGACGCTGGCGCCGTTGCGCGGGGCGGGCGCAGCGTCGGATGGAGCGGGCGAGGCGAGGAGGGTGGCGTGGTCAGGTTTCATGGCCTTATTTTCTGCCTGATGCGGCAGAAAAGGCTGCTGGTTTTCTCGTATAAAATGTCTCTATAAGCAAATTTTGCTGCAAATACGGGGAATGACAAAATGAAGCTGGATAAATTCGACCTCGCCATCCTGACGGCGCTGCAGCAGGATGCCCGCATCAGCCTGCATGACCTGAGCGCCAAGGTGGGTCTGACCTCGTCGCCGTGCTGGGCGCGCATCAAGCGCATGGAGGACGATGGCGTCATCGAGGGCTACACGGTCAACGTCAATGCGGTCAAGGTGGGGCTGGCCGATACGGTCATCGTGCAAGTGACCCTGGACGACCATTCCGACCAGGCCCTGTTTGAATTCGGCCACGCGCTGGCCATGATCCCGGAAGTGCTGGAAGCGTTTCTTGTTTCCGGCGACTACGATTACTACCTGCGCATCGCCGTCAGCGACACGCGCGACTATGAACGCCTGCTGCGCGAGCGCCTGTACAAAATTCCCGGCATCCGCCACAGCAAATCGAGCTTTGTCTTGCGCCAGCTGAAGCACAGTTATTTGCCGCTGCAGCGCTGATCCTCTTGCCGCCCCCGCGCCGCGCCAGTGCACGGCGGGAGTTTTTCCCTAGTCCCCCGATGGTGGCTGCCGGATACTGGGCAGACATAAAAACCACTATAAAACGGGGACAAGCATGAAACTGACTTTATTCGCCGCCGCCGCGCTGGCGCTGTGCCAGGCGCACGCCGCCGAACCGGCCTCGGCCGCCAGCCTGGACGCGAATCTGGCCGCAAGCGTGGCCACCTCGGGCGACTTGCCTAGCGTCATCATCACGGGCAGCATGCCGCTGCCCACCATCGAGCAGCCGCGCGCTGCGCTGGCCGCGCCCGTGCAGACGGCCAGCGCGCAGCAGATCGCCCGCAGCGGCGCGCTCGACCTGTCCGCCTTTCTGCGCCGCAACCTGGGCAGCGTGGTCGTCAACGAGGTGCAGAACAACCCGTTCCAGCCCGACGTCAGCTACCGCGGCTACACGGCTTCGCCGCTGCTGGGCACGCCGCAAGGCCTGTCCGTGTACCTGGACGGCATGCGCTTGAACCAGCCGTTTGGCGATGTCGTCAGCTGGGACCTGATACCGCGCATGGCCATCGACTCGCTGACCCTGATGCCCGGCTCGAATCCCCTCTTTGGCTTAAATACCCTGGGCGGCGCGCTGGCGATCCAGACCAAGGACGGGCGCAGCAGTCCCGGCACCGCCATCGAGGCGCGCCTGGGTTCGGATAAACGCCGCGCCGTGGAGGTCGAACATGGCGGCAGCAATGCGCAGGGCTGGCACTGGTATGTGACGGGCAACCGTTTCAAGGAAGCGGGCTGGCGCGACGATTCGCCGTCCGACGTGCGCCAGCTGTTTGGCAAGCTGGGCTGGAGCGATGCGCGCACCGACATCGCCGCCACCGTGGCGCACGCGGACAATGCGCTGACGGGCAATGGCTTGCAGGAACAGCGCATGCTGGCGCGCGATTACCGCAGCGTGTACACCAAGCCCGACCTGACGCAGAACAGGTCGACCCTGCTGAACCTGACGGGCAAGCACCGCGCCAGCGAAGCGTTGCTGCTGTCGGGCAATGTGTACTACCGCAAGATCGACACGCACACGTTTAACGGCGACCTGAACGACGAGTCGCTGGACCAGTCCGTCTACCAGCCCGGCGCGGCCGAGCGGGCGGCGCTGGCGGCGGCCGGCTACACGGGTTTCCCCGCCAGTGGGGCGAATGCATCCAATACGCCTTTCCCGAAGTGGCGCTGCATTGGCAACGTGCTGCTGGGTGATGAACCGGCCGAAAAATGCAACGGCATGATCAACCGCAGCCATACACAGCAGGAAAACTACGGCTTTTCCGGCCAGCTTACCTTGCTGGCCGATATGGCGGGCGCGCGCCACGCCGTCACGGCCGGCGCCGCCATGGATAGCAGCCATGCAACGTTCCGCCAGACCAGCCAGTTCGGCTATCTAAACCCGGACCGCGGCATCACGCCGGTGGACTTCTTTGCCGCCGGCACGCAAATCGACGACGACGGCACGCCGGTCGACAACCGGGTCGACTTGCACGGCCGCATGCGCACCTGGAGCGTGTATGCAAGCGACAGCATGGCGTTCAATCAAGATTTAACCTTGACCGTCTCGGGCCGCTACAACCGCAGCACCGTGCGCAACCGCGACGCCATCACGCCCGGCGGCGGCAGCGGCTCGCTTGATGGCGACCACCGTTTCAGCCGCTTCAACCCCGCCATCGGCCTGGCCTATGCGCCGGCCGCGGGCATCGGCGCCTACGTCGGCTATAACGAAGGCAGCCGGACGCCGACGGCCATCGAACTCGGTTGCGCCGATCCGGAAAACCCTTGCCGCCTGCCCAATGCCATGGCCGGCGACCCGCCCTTGAAACAGGTGGTGACGAAGACGTGGGAAGCGGGCCTGCGCGGCAAGGTCGCCAGCGTGGCCAGCTGGAGCGCGGGCGTGTTCCGCGCGGAGAACCATGACGACATCCTGTTCGTCGCCGACAACCAGGCGGGGTTTGGCTATTTTAAAAATTTCGGCAAGACGCGCCACCAGGGCGTCGAACTGGCGCTCGACGGCAAGGCGGGCGCGCTGGATTTCGGCGTCAACTACACCTGGCTGCAGGCAACTTATCAAAGCCGGGAAACCGTCAACGGCAGCGCCAACAGCAGCAGCGATGCGGACGCGCCCGGCCTGGAAGGCAATATCCCCATCACGCCGGGCAAGCGCATTCCCCTGACGCCCAGCCATATCCTGAAGGCGCACGTGGAGGTTCAGGGCGGACGCGACTGGACGGTGGGCCTGGCCATGACGGCCGTGTCGAGTTCCTATGCGCGCGGCAATGAAAACAACCGGCACCAGGCGGGCGGGCCAGCGTATCTGGGCGCGGGCAAGAGCGGCGGCTATGCCGTGTTTGAGCTCAACGGCACATATCAGCTGACGCGCCAGCTGGGCGTGTTTGCCCAGGTGAATAACCTGTTCGACCGCAAATATGCGACGGCCGCGCAACTGGGCGCGACGGGCTTCAATGCCAACGGCAACTTTGCCGCCCGACCATTGCCAGCCGTGGGCGGCGAGTATCCGATGGTCAACGCGACGTTTTATGCTGCCGGCGCCCCGCGCAGCGTGAATGCGGGCTTGCGCTACGTGTTTAATTAGATTTTCTTGAAATGAAAGATGCCTGACAAAACCGTAGCGAGCGGATGGGCGTTGTGGCGAAGAAGCGCAACCGTACTCTGGTACGGTGAGCATCGCAGGTGCGCAAAGCGCACCGCGCAGCAGGTTTGCTCAGGCATTAAGCCGGGTGTTCGATCACCCCGTTACGCAGCGCAAGATGCACGAGGGCGGCGGGGCCGGGCACGTCGAGCTTTTCGCGGATGCAGGTCTGGTGGTTGGCCACCGTCTTGCTGCTTAGGTGCAGCAGGCGGGCGCAGTCGGCGGCGCTGTGGCCTTCGGCCAGCAGGCGGAAGATTTCGAATTCGCGCTGGCTCAGGCTGCTCAAGCGCCGGGCTTCCGCGCCGGCCGCGCCTTGCTGCACGCCGGGCGCGCTGTGCGGATCCAGGTAGCGCCGGCCCGCGTGGGCGGCGCGCACGGCGTCGACCAGGTGTTCCGGATCGGCCTGCTTGCTGACGAAGCCGCAGGCGCCGCCGTCAAGGGCGCGCGCGATCAGCTGCGGCGTGTCGTGCATGCTGAACACCAGCACGCGGGCGCCGGCGTCGCGGGCGAGCAGCTTGCGCAGCAACTCCAGGCCGCCGATGCCGGGCATGGACAAGTCCGTCACGCAGACGTCGGGCGCCTGCTGCAGGTGCAGCGCATACGCCGCTTCGCCCGTGCCGGCCTCGGCCACGACAGCGATATCGCCACCCTGTTCCAGCAGGCGGCGGTAGCCGGCGCGCACCACGGGGTGGTCGTCCACCAGCATCACGCGGATGGGCAGCATGGCTGCGTGCCGGTTCATGCCGCGCCCGCCGCCAGCGGCATCGCCACTTCGATGCGCAGGCCGCGGCCCAGCGCATTGATCCAGTGGATATGCCCGCGCAAGCCGGCCACGCGCTCGCGCATGCCCAGCATGCCGAAGCCGCCGTGTTCCGGCGTGTCCTGGCGCAAGCCGCGGCCATTGTCTTCGATGGCCAGGTGCAAGGTGCCGCCGGCATCGGCGCGCAGCTCCACCGTGGCGCGGTCGGCCTGCGCGTGGCGCGCCACATTCGTCAAGCCTTCCTGCACCAGGCGGTAGATGGCGATGGCCGTGCTGTCGTCGAGCATGGCGGGTATGCAGTGCGGCGCGAAACGGCAAGCGATGCCGTGCTGCTGCGCCCAGCTGTCGCACAGTGCCTGCAGGGCCGGCGCCAGTCCCAGGCTGTCGAGCACGGGCGGGCGCAGCCGGTGCAGCATGCTGCGCACCATCGCGTGCAGCGCTTCCGATGCACGGGCGATGCTGGCCGCGCAGGCCTGCACATTGGCCTGGTCGCCGTCGCGCGCGCGCAGGATGTAGCTGGCGGCGGCGCGGATGGCGGTGCAGTTCTGGCCCACTTCATCGTGCAATTCGCGCGCCAGCGCACAGCGTTCCGCCTCCTGCGCGCGCAGCAAGCGCTGGGTCAGCGCGCGGTTTTGCGCCAGCAGGGCGGCCACCTGGCGCCCGCGCCACACGGCAAAGCCCGCCAGCGCGAGGACCAGCAGCAGCAGGCTCAGGGCCAGCTCATCGAGTTGCCAGTGTTCCTGGCGCAGCAGCGCGCGGCCCAGGCGTTCGGACAGGTCGAAGCGGGCCGCCAGCAGGAAAAATGCCAGTGCCAAGGTGCTGCATACGATGATGCGCGGACCCGGCCGCACGCCGCCGCGGGCCGCGCCGCCAAGTTGATGGTGTTCCATGATGCCGCCCCCTGAGCACAGTCGATATGGTCATAGTGCAAGCTTCATGCCATCGTCAGGCGGGCGGGGCGCGCACGCGCCAGCAGGGGAAGGGACAGGCAGGTGTTCCAGGATGGAACAGGTGTACCGCGATGTGACGCTGGCGCCGGCCACGGTTTTCAAGCATAGCCGAAGTCGCGCGCACGCGCTGCTGCGCACCTATGGCGAGTAGGGAAATTGTTGTGCGAATGTAACGTTGAGATTTATCAGATGCCATAGCTGAAACAAAACAAAGTTTCGGGAAGTTAGACGAAAAATAAATAAATGATATTAAAAATATGTTATTTATTTTGTGCAATTTGCTATATTCATTGACACTTTTGTGAAAAAGCCGCAAGCGGGCGTTCGACCTGCCGACCTCTCTATCCACAACAATCAAGGGAATAGAATGAATCAACTATCGCAAGCCGCGCGGGTATCCCCCGCCGCCGTCCATGTCCCCGCTACCAGCGGCCACAAAACGCTGTTCTCCGCCATCGCCACGCTCGCCCTGCTGTCCTCGGCGCCTGCCATGGCGGACGTCATCAGCTTCGACAATCTGCTGCCGGACGTGTACGAGAGCGGCCAGACGCTCAACACCGCGAGCTATAACCTGCAGTTCCTGGCCGATCCGACCACCGCCGCCGGCGGCGGCGTCAGCGGCGTGGGCGCCATCCTCGATGGCCGCGCGGGTTCCTCGTGCGATATCGCCGCCTGCCCGCAGGGCGGCACCGGCAACTACCTGGCCATCCTCAACGATGGCGGCGTGAATTTCTCGCGCGCCGACCACCAGGCGTTCACCCTGGCCGGCTTCGATTATTCCTTCATCTCGCCCGTGTCCGGCCTGCCGGACCAGAATTGGGGCAAGCTGCAGCTGAGCGGCACCTTGCTCAACGGCCAGGTGGTCAGCACCGCGCTGGATTTCCCTGGCCAGGGCAGCGATGGCAATTACTATTTCCAGAACGCCTCCCTGCTGGGCGGCTTCAGCAGCTATGTCTTCACGGGCCTGACCTTCAACGCGTGTATCTTCAACGACACGGGCGCGTGCAGCAATTCCCTCGATTTCCCCGCCTTTAACCAGGGCCAGTTCGCGCTCGACAACATCAATGTCAGCGCCGTGCCGGAGCCATCGACCTACATGCTGATGCTGGTCGGCCTGGGTGCCATCGGCATGCTGTCGCGCCGCCGCGCCAGCGGCAAGGCCGTCGCCAACGCCAACGTGCAAGGAGCGTAAGATGAAACTTCGTCCCGTCTCCCTTGCCATCCTCCTGCTGGCCGCCAGCCTGGCCCAATCGGCGCAGGCGCAGGAACGCCGCTCCTACATCGTGCAACTGGCCGACAAGCCGGCCGCCAGCTACACGGGCCAGGTCGCTGGCTTGCCCGCCACCAAACCGGCGCCTGGCGCGCGCATCGATGTGGGCGCCGCCGATGTGCAGGCCTACCTCAGCTACCTCGATACCAGGCAGGCCGCCGTGGCCGGCACCGTCAGCGCGGCCGAAATCACGCACCAGTACAGCGTCGTCTTCAACGGTTTTTCCGCCTTGCTGACGGACGAAGAGGTGCGGGCCCTGAAGAAAAACAGCGGCGTGCTCAGCATCAGCGCCGATTCCATACTGCAACTCGACACCAGCTACACCCCCAGCTTCCTGGGCCTGGACAAGCCGGGCGGCATCTGGGAGCAACTGGGCGGCAAGACGCATGCCGGTGAAGACGTCATCATCGGTATCGTCGACAGCGGCATCTGGCCCGAAAACACGGCCTTTGCCGACCGCCTCGACGAGAACGGCGTGCCTAGTCACAGCGGCAACAACGTCGTGTACGGCGCGCCGCCGGCCAGCTGGCAGGGTTCGTGCCAGACCGGCGAAGGTTTCAGCGCCGACAATTGCAACAACAAGCTGATCGGCGCGCGCTATTACCGCGCCTCCAGCGCGGCCCTGCACTGGACGGAATTCCGTTCGCCGCGCGACTCCGTCGCGGGCCTGACGGGCCACGGCGGCCACGGCACGCATACGGCATCGACGGCCGGCGGCAACAATGGCGCGCAGGCCACCTCGAACGGCGTCTCGCTGGGCAAGGCGTCGGGCATGGCCCCGCGCGCGCGCATCGCCGCCTATAAAGTCTGCTGGACGGCCGCCTCGACGGGCCGCAATGGCTGCGCCACGGCCGACAGCGTGGCTGCCATCGACCAGGCCGTCAAAGACGGCGTGAACGTCATCAACTTCTCCATCGGCCCGAATGCGGGCGGTGGCGCCTTCGACGAAGCGACGGAACAGGCGTTCCTGGGCGCCGCCAATGCGGGCGTCTTCGTCGCCACCTCCGGCGGCAACTCCGGCCCGTCCACGCCGGCGCCCGATGTGCCGGCCCCCGTCTCGCACATCAGCCCATGGCTGGCGACGGTGGCCAATTCCACCCATAACCGCCTGTACGCGGGCAATGTCATCCTCAGCAACGGCAGCAAGCTGGAAGGCGCGTCGAGCAATGCGAACACGCCGGCGCTGCCGCTGATCCGCTCGCGCGATGCGGGCCTGGCCGGCGTGTCGCCGACGGACGTCAACCTGCTGCGCTGCTACGGCGCGGCCGATGTCACCCAGGCTTACCTCGATCCGGCGAAAGTGGCGGGCAAGGTGCTGGTGTGCGACCGCGGCGGCAACGTGCTGGTCAACAAGAGCGCCAATGCCAAAACGGCGGGCGCGGCGGGCGTGATCATCGCCAACGTGGCCGGCGGCGCCAACACCATCATCAACCAGGCACACGTGCTGTCGACCGTGCACCTGGCGCAGGCCCAGGGCGACGCCCTGAAAGCCTTCATGGCGGCCAACCCGGACGGCACGGCGGCGCTGGGCGACATCCATACCATCGCCGACACGACGGTGCAGGCGCCGATCGTCAGCGACCGTTCCTCGCGCGGGCCGAACGTGGCCAATGCGAACATCCTGAAACCCGACCTGTCGGCACCCGGCACCAACGTGCTGGCCGGCGTCACGGCCGACCTGACGCAGGCCGAGCGCGATGCCGTGGCGGCGGGCGGCTTGGCGCCGGCGGCGGAGTGGGCGTTCTATTCCGGCACCTCGATGGCCAGCCCGCACGTGGCGGGCGTGGCGGCACTGCTGCACCAGCAGCATCCTGACTGGTCGCCGGCTGCCATCAAGTCGGCCCTGATGACGACGGCGTTCAACACCTATCCGGACGGCTTGAACGGCTCCGTCTCGTGGGATGCGACGGCGAAGAACTCGGGCCAGCTGCCCTGGGGCCAGGGGGCGGGCCATATCGCGCCCAACAGCGCGGCCGATCCCGGCCTTGTGTACGACCTGTCCGAGCTCGATTATTCGCGCTTCCTGTGCGGCCTGAACATCCGCACGCAGTATTCGTCCAATTGCGCCGTCACCGGCAGCATCGCCGCCTATAACCTGAACCTGCCGTCGCTGACGGCGGCCAATGTGCTGGGCACGCAGACCCTGACGCGCACGGTGACGAATGTGGGCAGCGGCAGCGCCGTCTACACGGCTTCGGCCAGCCTGCCAGGCTACACGGTGGCGGTGACGCCGGCCAGCCTGAACCTGGCGCCGGGCGCCAAGGCGCAGTTCCAGGTCAAGCTGACGCGCACCACGGCGCCGCTCGATACCTGGGTGTATGGCGCCTTGAGCTGGACGGACGGCACGCATACGGTGCGCAGCCCGCTGACGGCGCGCGGCAGCATCCTCGTCTCGACGCCGCTGGTAAAGAGCGAAGCGGCCACGGGCAGCAAGGTCGTGACCCTGGGCACGGGCTTTGCGGGACCTCTGGTCGGCGTCAAGTCGGGGCTGATCGAAGCCGTGCGCGACTCGCGCACGATCGGCCAGGCCAACAACAGCACGGCGTCGGCCAGCTGCAAGGCTGGTGGCGCCCCGGGCGTGAACGTGCACAACGTGGTGGTGCCGGCAGGCACCCTGGCGGCGCGCTTTGCCACGTATGACGCGGAAACGACGGGCGGCGCGCAGACCGACATGGACATGGAGGTCTACAACGCCGCCAATGTGCTGGTCGGCAGCAGCGGCAATCAAAGTTCCAATGAGCAAGTGGAACTGCGCCTGCCCGCCGCCGGTACCTACAAGGTGTGCGTGATCGGCTATGCGCCGCAAAACGGCCAGGCCAACTACACCCTGTCGTCGTGGGTGCTGGCCCCGGGCCTGTCGAATGGCGGCTTCAAGGCGCTGATGCCTGGCACCGCCTTCATGGGCGGCACGGCTTCCGTCTCGCTGGGCTGGTCCAACCTGGCCGAGGGCAAGCGCCACCTGGGCGCCGTTGGCTACCAGATCGCTGGCGTGATCCAGGGCGTGACCGTGGTCGAGGTCAATACCGATGATCCCGTGCCGCTGGCACAGGACGCGCGCGGCGACAAGCCGGTGCTGGCGCGTTAATCTTCCCGCCAGCCGCAACAGGGGCGTGCCTTCGGGCACGCTTTTTTTTTTGCCTGCGCAGGCGTGTTCGCCAGGAATAGCACTTGCGCGGCGGCAAAGGCAACGGTATCTTGTCGTTCAGCCATGGATTTGTACCCTGGCATACTTGGGGAGTCGCGCGTGACCAGTTTCCGCACCAATACCGACCGCCTGCTGGAAGTGCGCCTGCAGGATGAAAAAGTGCTGGCGATTGCCGGCGCCATGGTCGCCTATACGGGCAGCATCAAATTTGAAAAATCCCTGCTCGGTGGCGAGGGCATCTTTGGCGCGCTCAAGCGCAAGGTGACCAACGAAGGCATGCAGCTGATGCAGGCGTCCGGCAGCGGCACCGTCTTTTTCGCGCACAACGCGGCCGAGATCACCGTCATTCCCTTGACCGGTGAAAAGCTGACCATCGAAAGCAGCAGCCTGCTGGCCTACGATACCAGCCTGAAGACGGGCACCAGCTTTGCCGGCTTGCGCGGCGCCAGCTCGGGCCAGGGCCTGTTTTCCACCACCGTCGAAGGCCAGGGCAATATCGCCGTCATTTCGCGCGGCAACCTGATCATGCTGGAAGTGACGCCGGCGCATCCGCTGCGCGTCGATCCGGACGCCTTCGTCGGCTTCAAGGGCGACATCCGCCAGGAATTCGTCTTCGACGTCAACTGGCGCACGATGATCGGCGAAAGCTCAGGCGAATCGTACCAGCACAAATTCACAGGCCAGGGCGTGGTGTTCATCCAGCCCGCCGAACGCTAGGAGCGCGCGATGCCCGTTTATCAGCAAATCAATGAAAAGATGCTTGAGGTAAAACTCGGCAATGAAGAAGTGTTCGCGCGCAAGGGTTCCATGGTCTCGTACCAGGGCGACGTGGCCTTCAGCCGCTCGTTCCTGGCTGGCCAGGGCGTGCAAAGCCTGGCCATGCGCGCCGTCACGAATGAAGGCTATTCCCTGATGTCGGCGCGCGGCACGGGCAGCGTGTTTTATGCGCACGCGGGCCTGTTCGTCACCATCGTGCCCGTGCGCGGCGACACGTTTTACGTGGAAAGCGATTCCCTGCTGGCCTTCGACGCGCGTCTGGCGGCCGGCACCATGTTCCTCGGCAACCAGGGCGGCGTGCAGGGCGTGGTGCGCGGCATGGCCTCGGGCCAGGGCTTGTTTACCACCACCTTGCAAGGCACGGGCGAAGTGGCGATCCTGTCCGACGGCAACGCCATCGGTTTGCCTGTCACGCCGGACGTGCCCGTGTTTGTCGACCCGCAAGCGTATATCGGCCATACGGGCCAGCTGAGCTCAAGCATCGTCACGGACTTGAACTGGAAGACTTTTGTCGGCCAGGCCTCGGGCGAGTCCTACCAGGTGAAGTTCATGGGCCAGGGCACGGTCTACATCCAAGCGAGCGAAAGGTAAGCCATGACGATTTACAACCCCGATACCTTGCCGAAGAACGATAACCTGAACCGTTTTTCGTATGTCATCGACGTCAAGGAACAGATCTTCATTCGCAAGGGCAAGATGATCGCCTTTTATGGCGAGCTGCGCTTCGAAGCCATGGGCAGCAGCGTGCTCGACCTGATCGTGCGCAATGCCTTCAACGCGCCCAAGTACGTGCACCACTTTGTCGTCGCGCAAGGGCAGGGACAATTGATTTTGGGCGACAACGGCAACGACCTGGCATGCTACGACCTGGACAACGCCAACATGACCATCCGCGCGAAAAACCTGCTGGGTTTTACCAAGGATGTGATCTGCCAGGAATCGACCTTGCCCGGCTATCTGACCATGATCGGCACGGGCAAGGTCATCGCCTCGTCGAACGGCCCCGTGCATTTCCTGGAACTGCCATGCCGGGTTGACGAGCAGGCCGTGCTGGGCTGGGCCGATTGCCCCAGCCCCTCGTACCACTACGATTACGCCCACGTGCAGGGCTGGGCCTCGGCGGCCGGCGCACTGACGGGCTTTACCCTGTCGGGCGAGGAAAAGCAGATCGACTTCACGGGCGCCGGCACGGTGCTGGTGCAGTCATCCGAGCTGGACGTGTCGGGCAGTTCCACCCTGATGCAGCTGCTGTCGCAATTGCCGCTGCTGGGCAAGGAAGACCTGGGCAAGCTGAGTCTTTCGGTGCAGCAGCAGATGAAGGACAGTCGTTAAGACTAGGAAGTCCAAGAGTACCTGACCGAACCTTAGCGAGCGGAAGGGACAGGCAGCCGAGACGCGCAACCGTACTGAAGTACGGTGAGCATCGCAGGCTGCCTGTGCCGACGCGCAGCAGGTTCAGTCAGATACTCAAGGCCGCGCCCAGCTGGGCGGCCGTTTCTCCAAAAAGGCGGTCACGCCTTCCTCCGCATCCTCTTCCATCATGTTGCGCGCCATCACGTCGCCCGCATACGCGTAGGCGTCGGCCAGCGGCAGCTGGCGCTGCCGGTAAAACATCTGCTTGCCATAGCGAATGGCTGTCGGGCTCTTTGCCATGATGTGCTGCGCCAGGCGCGCCACGGCGTCGTCGAGCCTGGCGTCGGCCACCGTTTCGTTGACCAGACCCCAGTCGGCGGCCGTGTCGGCGTCGATGAAGCGGCCCGTGACCAGCATGTCGAAAGCCCGCTTGGTGGACACATTGCGCGACAGGGCCACCGATGGCGTGGCGCAGAACAGGCCCACGTTGATGCCGGAGACGGCAAAGCGGGCGGATGCGCCCGCCACGGCCAGGTCGCAGCTGGCCACCAGCTGGCAGCCGGCCGCCGTGGCGATGCCATGCACGCGGGCGATCACGGGCACGGGCAGCGCCTGGATGGCTTGCATCACGCGCGAGCATTGCGCGAACAGGGTTTGATAATACGCAAGCTGGCGCGTGGCCTGCATCTGGCGCAGGTCGTGGCCGGCGCAAAAAGCCTTGCCTTCGGCCGCCAGCACCACGCAGCGCACATGCGGCTCTTCGGCGATGGCGTCGAATTGCGCCTGCAGGGCCGCCAGCATGGCTTCCGACAGGGCATTGAATTGCAGGGGACGGTTCAGGCGCAGGGTGACGAGGCCATCGTGCTCCTCGCGCAGTACCAGCGGCGCGGCGGTATCCTGGGTATCGGGTATGGCGGTCATGCGGTCTCCAGTGGCCTGATGGCCTTTTTTTATGGATCTTGCGGGAAAAGCTTACTTGGCGGCGTTGACGCTGCCGATGCCGGCGATCGACTTGTGCACGATCTTCGGCTTGCCGTAATAGGTCAGTTCGCCCATGCCGCGCACCACGGCGTTCAGCTCGCCCGAGGAATACACCTTGACGTTGCCGATGCCGTCGAAATTGACATCGACGTTTTTCGCCAGCAAGGCTTTCGTGTCGACATCGCCCACGCCTTGCGCCTTCAGGCGCAGCCAGTCGACATTGCCATCGGCGGCCAGGCGGCCCGCGCCCTTGTAGCTGATGTCGACCCTGGGGCCGTTGAGCTTGCTCAGGATTTTTTCGCCCGCACCTTCGGCGATCAGCTTGCGCAGGGTGGGCATGGTGATGACGATGCGCGCATCGCCTTCAGTCTTCTTGATGCTCTTGTCCTTCAGCGAGATCTTCAGCTCGCCGTTGACCACTTCCGTGACGACGTTGCCGAGGAATTTCTGGTCGCCGCGCAGCAGCAGGCTCTGCTCCTTGCCCGATTCCACTTCGAGGCTGATGGGGCCGCGGATATCGATGGCATTGAAGGCGCCGACCGTGCGCGCCTGCTCGTCGGCATGCGCTAGGGGGGCGAGGCAAGCAAGCGAGGCGGCGGACAGGGCGGACAACAGGAACAGGTGGCGCATGGCGGTTTCCTTGAGTAGTTGATAAGTGTATTCTATGGTGCAACTTCTCCCGTGGGGAGAAAATTGCGACGAGCTGCACGAATCGGGACGTGGAAAGGACACACGGCCAGCGCCACCCGCGCGACCGCCACGCCGCCATTCGGCTATGCTAGCGCGTACCGCGTCCAGGAGACCAGATGAAAAATTACCACAAAGAAGATTATCCCGTCGCCGATATCCGCCGCTTTCTCGAACCGGGACCGGTGGTGCTGGTCAGTTCAAGCTGGAAGGGCGAGAGCGACGTCATGACCATGGCCTGGCACATGCTGATGGAATTTACGCCATCGTTGCTGGGCTGCTTCATTTCCGACGCTAACCACAGCTATGAAATGATCAAGCGCAGCATGGAATGCGTGATCAACCTGCCGACGGCCGACATGGTCGACCAGGTGGTGGCGATCGGCAATTGCAGTGGCGAAGACACGGACAAATTCGCCGCCTTCGGCTTGACGGCGCAGCCGGCCGAACAGGTGGGCGCGCCCCTGATCGCCGAGTGCTACGCCAACTTCGAATGCAAGCTGGCACAGGTGGCGGGCAACCCGAAGGGCGGCTTCTTCATCTTCGAATGCGTGAAAGCCCACGTGGCCACCTCGCCCAAGCTGCCGGAAACCCTGCATTACCGGGGCAATGGCGAGTTCATGGTCTCGGGCCGCACCATCAGCCGCAAGAGCCTGATGAAGCCTGAAATGTCGTAGGTCGGCGTAGGTCGGATTAGCGCGCAAGCGCGTAATCCGACGCCATTGTTGGCAAGGCTGGTGGTGGTGTCGGATTACGGCGCCATGCGCCTAATCCGACCTACGCCACATCCAAGCTGCGCTCAGATCACGCCCTGCGCCAGCATCGCATCGGCCACTTTGACGAAACCGGCGATATTCGCCCCATCCACATAGCTGACGGAACCGTCCGCGCGCGTGCCGTACTGTTTGCATGCCGCGTGGATGCCTTGCATGATCTGCAGCAGGCGCGCGTCGACTTCTTCGCGCGGCCACGACATGCGCGCCGCGTTCTGGCTCATTTCCAGGCCCGAGGTGGCCACGCCGCCCGCATTGCTGGCCTTGCCTGGCGCATACAGCACGCCGGCCGCTTCGAACGCCTTGGCCGCTTCGATGGTGGTCGGCATGTTGGCGCCTTCGGCCACGCATTGCACGCCATTGGCGATCAAGGTGCGCGCATCGTCGATATTCAATTCATTTTGCGTGGCGCAGGGCAGGGCGATGTCGACCGGCACATGCCATGGTGACACGCCCGCCTCGAAGCGCACGCCCGTGCGTTCGGCGTAGTCGCTGACCCGGCCATACAGGTGGTTCTTGATTTCCATCAGGATGGCCAGTTTTTCCGGCGTAAAACCTGCCTCGTCGATGATGGTGCCGCTGGAATCCGAAACAGTGATGACTTTCGCGCCCATGGCCATGGCCTTTTCCACCGCGTACTGCGCCACGTTGCCCGAGCCGGAGACGGACACGCGCATGCCTTCAAACGAGCGGCCGCGCGTTTTCAGCATTTCCTGCGCAAAATACACGGTGCCGTAGCCTGTCGCTTCCGGACGCATCAGCGAGCCGCCGAAGCTGGCGCCCTTGCCCGTAAACACGCAATCGGCGCGGTTGCTGAGTTTTTTCATCATGCCGGCCATATAGCCCACTTCACGCCCGCCCACGCCGATGTCGCCGGCCGGCACGTCCGTATCCGAGCCCACATGGCGGAACAGTTCGCTGACAAACGCCTGGCAGAAACGCATGACTTCGCCCGGGCTCTTGCCCTTCGGATCGAAGTCCGAGCCGCCCTTGCCGCCGCCCATCGGCAAGGTGGTCAGGGCATTCTTGAACGTCTGCTCGAAGGCGAGGAATTTCAGCACGGACAGGGTGACGGAGGGGTGGAAGCGGATGCCGCCCTTGTACGGCCCGATGGCCATGCTGTGCTGGATGCGGTAGCCGCGGTTGACTTGGACTTGCCCATGGTCATCGACCCATGAGACGCGGAACATGACCACGCGCTCCGGCTCGATCAAGCGTTCCAGCAAGCCTTGTTCCGCGTATTTCGGGTGCTGCTCCAGGAACGGCCACAAGCTCTCCATGACTTCGGTGACGGCTTGCAGAAACTCGGGCTGACCTGGATTGCGTGCGGCGACATGCTGGACATACTCGTGAGCAGATGCGTATTTCATCAGAATTCCATGGAGGTAATCGGTTATTTGGGCAACTATCATCGCAGATTTTGCACGAAAATGGTGCGGAAATTTGGTTTTGAGGGGTTTCTGCTACATGATGGGGATTTTTTGCGAGGCTCTGTCGTCGCCCGACAGGCAACTGGTCTGGCCGGAAAACTAACCAAGTGACGCTGCCGTTTCAGCAGGGCGGCAAGGCTGGCGTACGCCACGGCGCGCCGGCGTCGCCATGCTGGGATACCGCCGGTCACTGCCGCGATTGGGCGTGGCGCGCTGCCGTGCGCTGGGCTCGACGACATGTCCCGTGCAGAAACGACAACGCCAGCGCGAAGGCTGGCGTTGTGGTGCTTCATGCAACAAGCTGGCGAACGCCAGTCAGTCGATCACCCCGCCATGCCGCGCAGGATCAGGCCCGTGATGTAGGCGCCGTAGGTGCCCAGCGCGTAGCCGAGCACGGCCAGCAGGACGCCGACGGGGGCCAGCGAAGGGTGGAAGGCACTGGCGATGACGGGAGCCGAGGCGGCGCCGCCGATGTTCGCCTGCGAGCCCACGGCCATGAAGAACAGGGGCGCGCGGATCAGCTTGGCGACGAGCAGCATCAGGCCGCCATGCACGGCGATCCAGATCAGGCCCAGCAGGAACAGGAAAGGCTTGTCGAACAGGGCTTTCAAGTCCATGTGCATGCCGATGGTGGCCACCAGCACGTACAGCATGGCCGAACCGATGGTCGAGGCGCCCGCGCCTTCCAGGCTGCGCGCCCTGGTAAAACTCAGCAGCAGGCCGAAGGTGGTGGCCAGCACGACGATCCAGAAGAAGTTCGACGTCAGGCTGTAATCCTGCAAGCGCCATTCGGCCGGCAAGGTGTTGATCCAGCTGATGATGGGGCCGGCCAGGAAGTGCGACAGGCCCGTCACGCCCAGGCCCACGCCGAGGATGATCATGATGTCCGTCAGGTTGGCGATGCGCGCATGCTGGGCGCGGTAGCTTTCGATGCTGTCCTTGAGCGCGTTGATGGCGGATAAGTCCGCGCCGGTCCAGCGATCGAATGCGCCCGCGCGGCCGGCCAGGAACAGCAGCACGGCCGTCCAGACATTGGCCACCAGCACGTCGACGGCGACGAACTGGCCAAACAGGGTGGCGTCCACTTCAAACACTTCCTTCATGGCCGCCTGGTTGGCGCCGCCGCCTATCCACGAGCCGGCGACAGTCGTCATGCCGCGCCACGTGTCGCCCGCCACCGTTTCCGGGTGGATCAAACGCATGGCTTCGAACGAGACGAGGGCCCCCAGCATGACGCCAAGAGTTCCCGTGAGGAACATGATGATGGCCTTGGGGCCGAGGCGGATGATGCCGCCGAAATCGATGGCCACGCACAGCAGCACCAGCGCGCTGGGCAGCAGATAGTCGCGCGCCACGGCGTACAGGCCGGAGGCGTTGCCGTCGATGATGCCAAACGTGTTGAGCAGCGCCGGGATCAGATAGCACATCAGCAGCGAAGGGATATACGTGTAAAACTTTTTCCAGAAACCGTCGGCGCGGGAAGCGGTCCAGAAGACGCCTCCCAGGGTCATGGCAAGCAGGCCGAGGACGACGGCGTCATTGGTGATCAGGGCGGTAGTGGCAGGTGGCATCGGGGATTCCGGTGAACGTGTCAGGAATGCCCGGGTGCCGATCAGGCCCCCCGGGCGCAGGGTGGCCGTATCGTATAGCAATGTTGAAGCCTAAACAAATTATTTAGGTAGTGCCAGCTGGATTTTTCTTGTCAAATCAAACACTTGTGGGTAGGTTTGCCACTGCCGTCGCCAGACTGGCGGTTACAAATAACGCGCCAGCAAGGCCTTGTCCAGCGCGCCGTCGAGGGCGATGCGCACGAAGTGGCCGCTGCCGGGCGCCACCTGGATGTCGCTGCCATCGTCGGCCAGCATGCGCGCGATGGTGATGTCGCGGTTGCCGCCCGGATGCACGGCCTCGATGCGGTCGCCCACGGCAAAGCGGTTTTTCACTTCCACCCTGGCCCAGCCGTCCACCACTTCGAGCACGTCGCCCACGTACTGGCTGCGGTCCGCCTCGGAGGCGCCGCGCATGTAGTTCTGGTGCGCCTGCGTGTGGTGGCGCTGATAAAAACCATCCGTGTAGCCGCGGTTGGCCAGGCCTTGCAACTGGCCCAGGAGACCCATGTCGAAGGGACGGCCCGCCACGGCGTCATCGATGGCCTGGCGGTAGACTTGCGCCGTGCGCGCCGCGTAGTACAGCGACTTGGTGCGGCCTTCGACCTTCAGCGAATCGACGCCGATTTTCACCAGGCGTTCGATGTGCTCGACGGCGCGCAAGTCCTTGGAATTCATGATGTAGGTGCCGTGCTCGTCTTCGAGGATGGGCATCAGCTGGCCAGGGCGCTGGGCTTCTTCAATCAGATAGGGCTGGTCGGCCAGCGGGTGGCGCGGCTGCTGGTGCAGGGCGGAAAAGGCATTGTTGTCCGCTTCGGCCAGCGCCTGGTGAAATTCCAGCGGTACCACCTGCATGCCGCCCAGGTCGCCGCTGGCGTCTTCGGACGCGTTTTTCACCTTGTAGTCCCAGCGGCAGGAATTCGTGCACGTGCCCTGGTTCGGGTCGCGGTGGTTGAAATAGCCGGACAGCAGGCAGCGGCCCGAATAGGCGATGCACAGGGCGCCGTGGACAAACACTTCCAGTTCCATTTCCGGGCAGCGCTGGCGGATTTCCTCGATCTCGTCGAGCGACAGTTCGCGCGACAGGATCACGCGCGTCAGGCCCATGCGGTGCCAGAACTTCACGTCGGCCCAGTTGACGGCATTCGCCTGCACGGACAGGTGCACGGGGACGTCCGGCCACTTGTCGCGCACCATCATGATCAGGCCAGGATCGGCCATGATCAGCGCATCGGGGCGCATGGCGATCACCGGTTCCATGTCGCGCAAATAGGTTTTCAGCTTGGCGTTGTGGGCAAAGATGTTGCTGGCGACAAAGAACTGCTTGCCGCGCGCATGCGCGCCATCTATGCCTTCCTGCAAGGCTTGCAAGGTCGAAAAGTCATTATTGCGCACGCGCAAGCTGTAGCGCGGCTGGCCCGCGTAGACGGCGTCGGCGCCAAAATCGAAGGCGGCATGCATCTTGGCAAGCGAGCCGGCAGGCAGGAGAAGTTCGGGAGCGTGGCGCATGGAGGATGGGCAAAGCCGGCGATTCTAGGCCGGCTGGCGCGCCATTGCATTGCCCTGGGTCAAGGGATTGGCATTCGCAGCCGAAGTGCTCAGGCGTAAGGCGTACCCGCCAGGGCGGCGTTCAATCCGGTGTGCCCCTGGTCCACCAGGGCGAGAAAACCGGCCCTGGCCCGCTGCGCGTCGCCATGCTGGCGGAACGCCCGGTGCGCCTCGATCAGGGCCACGCTCCAGGTCGCCAGCAGCAGGCTGGCTGCCAGGTGGGCCAGCGGGTCGCCACTTTCCCGTCCCGTCGATTCCGTCAGCGTCTGCGCCACCACTTGCACGAGCTCGTCGCGGATGGCCCTGGCGCGGGCCTTGAGGGCGGCGCTTTCTTCAACGGTGGCAATAAAACCCTGGCCGGCGGCGGAAAAGGAGATGTAGGGACTGTCGTCGGCCACCAGGCGATGCGCGAGCAGGCGCAGGGTCTCGACGGGGGAAATGGCGGGGTCGCGCTGGCGCAAGGCGGCGCGCAGCAGTGTGCGGCCCTCTTCCTCGCGGTCGAAGAACATGTCTTCCTTGCGCGGAAAGTGGTTGAACACCGTCATGCGTCCCACATTGGCGGCCGCCGCGATCTCGTCCACCGTCACGTGGTCGAAGCCGCGCACGAAGAACAATCGCGTGGCGGCGTTGGAAATGGCTTGCCGCGTGGCCAGGCGTTTGCGGGAGCGGAGGTCGGTAGGAATGGTCATGTTGCCCCGATCATACACGAAGTGTACTGAGTACAGATATCGCTTGATGGCGCAGCACGGCTGGGCGTACTATTTATGTACTGAGTACATATTTAGATTGAGTATATGAAATTATTGCTTCCCGCCACGGCGCCCCTGCAGCAGCGCGCGCTGGTCGTCATCTTTGCCACAGTCGTGCTTGATGCCATCGGCATCGGCCTGATCTTTCCCATCCTGCCGGCGCTGCTGCAGGACGTTACGCATGCCAGCAATGTGGCGCCCTACATCGGCGTCATGACGGCCCTGTACGCGCTGATGCAATTCATTTTTGCGCCCGTGCTCGGTTCCCTGAGCGACCGCCTGGGGCGCCGCCCCGTGCTGCTGCTGTCCCTGGGCGGCGCCGCCATCAATTACCTGTTCCTGGCCTTCGCGCCCAGCCTGGGGATGCTGCTGCTGGGGCGGGCCATCGCCGGGCTGAGCAGCGCCAACGTGTCCGTCGCCACGGCCTACCTGACGGATATCTCCACGCAAGCGCAGCGGGCGCGGCGTTTCGGCTTGCTTAATGCCATGTTCGGCGCCGGCTTCATCATCGGCCCTGTGCTGGGCGGCGCGCTGGGCGACTACGGCCTGCGCCTGCCATTCCTGGCCGCAGCCGTGCTGAACATGGGCAATCTGCTGCTGGCGTTCTTTGCCTTGCCGGAATCAAGAACGCCGACACGCACGCGTATCGACCTGGCGGCGCTCAATCCATTGCGGCCGCTGCGCTGGGTCTTCGCCGAAAAGCGTTTATTGCCGATTACCCTGATTTTCTTCACCTTCAGCGCCGCCGGCGAAGTGTATGGCGTGTGCTGGGCGCTGTGGGGGCACGATGTGTTCGAGTGGAATGGCTTGTGGATCGGCCTGTCGCTGGGCGCCTTTGGCGTGTGCCAGGCGCTGGAGCAAGCGTTCCTGCCCGGCCCGGCAGTCAAACTGCTGGGCGAGCGGGCCACCATCCTGGCGGGCGTCGCGTGCGCCTGCGTGGCCCTGGTGGTCATGGCCTTTGCCACGCACAGCTGGATGATCTTCGCCATCATGCCCGTGTTCGCCTTGGGCGGCATCGGCGCGCCAGCTTTGCAGTCGCTGGCGACGCGGCAAGTGGCCGAGGACCGGCAAGGCCAGTTCCAGGGCGTGCTGGCCTCGTCCGTCAGCCTGGCGTCCGTGCTGTGCCCGCTGTTGTTTTCCAGCATTTATTTTGGCGTCAGGGCGTACTGGCCCGGCGCCGTCTGGCTCTCCGTCATCGTCGTGTATGTGGCGCTGGTGCCGCTCGTGCTGGGCTTGCCGCTGGCCTCGACCACGCCGGCGTCATCGCGCGGATAGGCATCCGGCATTGCCTGCGCCGCCGTGGGCGCAAAATCGTCGACCTGTATCAAGCCATCGACCAGGCGCGCAAATTCCAGCAAGGTATTGTGCTCATGGCAGCTGATGGCGCCTGCCGCCTTGGCGGCGGACAACCATGTTTGCATGGCGCTCAAGCTCTGCGGCATGTGCTTGAGATCCGCGTTGGCGTCTTTCAGGCGTTTCTCGATGGCCACCACTTGCGGCAGCAACATCAAGGCTCGTTCGGCGCTGGCCAGCGGATCGCCGCCCTGGCCGCCTTCGCTTTCCACGTAGCAATCGGCCAGCAGGCGTTCGCGGTCAGCGCCGGCCGTCTGCATGGCGTGCGTCACGTCGCTGCCGAGCTGGTCCGAAGGCGGACGATGCGGCAAGCCGAACGGGAACAGCACGGCGCGCAGCAATACCGCCAGCCCCCGCGCGGGGAAATTTTCCAGCACGCCAGCCAAGCCCTGCTGTGCCTTTACCAGCGCATCCTGCAGCGACCAGTGCACATACGGCAGGTCGGCAGGCGGCCGCCCGTCATCCTCGTAGCGCTTCAGCACGGACGAGCACAGATACAGTTGCGAGACCACGTCGCCCAACCGTGCCGACAGCCGTTCGCGCCGCTTGAGTTCGCCTCCGAGCACGAACATCGACATATCCGTCATGACGGCAAAGGCCGTCGACAGCCGCGTGAGGGCGCGGTAGTAGGCTGCCAGTTCCGGCGCGCCCGCTGCGGGAACGGCGGCCAGGCGCGCACCGCCCAGTCCGTACCACAGTCCCCGTGCCAGGTTGCCCAGCACAAAGCCGACGTGGCCAAAGAAGGCCGAGTCGAAATCGTGCAAGGCTTTGCGGCCATCGCTTTCCTTGACGGCCGCCATTTCCCGCAACACATACGGATGGGCGCGGATGGCGCCCTGACCGAAGATGATCAGGCTGCGCGTGAGGATGTTGGCGCCCTCGACCGTAATCGCAATGGGAATCTGCTGATAGGCAGTGGCGAGGAAATTGTTGGGCCCGCTGCAAATGCCCTTGCCGCCCAAAATGTCCATGCCGTCGTTGACGAGCGCGCGGCCCCGCTCCGTGACGTGGTATTTGACGATGGCGGAAATGACGGCCGGCTTTTCGCCCAGGTCCACACCCACCGCCGACAAGGTGCGCGCCGCATCCATCAGGTACAGGTTGGCGCCCATGCGCGCCAGCGCTTCCTGCACGCCCTCGAACTTGCCAATCGGCATGTTGAACTGGCGCCGCACGGCCGCATACGCGCTGGTGCCGCGCACGGCCATCTTGCCCATGCCCACGCTGGACGAGGGCAGCGAAATGGCGCGTCCGGCGGCCAGGCATTCCATCAGCATGCGCCAGCCTTTGCCGACTTGCGCCTGGCCGCCGATGACCCATTCCATGGGGATGAATACATCCTTGCCGGAAGTGGGGCCGTTCTGGAACACGGCGTTCAGCGGATGGTGGCGGCGTCCGATCACCACGCCATCGTGGCTGGCGGGGATCAGGGCGCAGGTGATGCCGGGCGTGTCGTCATCCGACAGCAGATGCTCGGGATCGCTGGTCTGGAATGCCAGGCCCAGCAGGGTCGCAACAGGCGCCAGCGTGATGTAGCGCTTGTTCCAGGTGATGCGCAAACCCAGGGTCGATTTGCCTTCATGCATGCCCATGCACACCACGCCCAGGTCAGGAATGGCGGCCGCATCGGAACCCGCATACGGGCTGGTCAGCGCAAAGCAGGGAATCTCGGTGCCGGCCGCCAATCGCGGCAGATAGTAGTCTTTTTGCGCTTCGGTGCCGTAATGCAGCAGCAGTTCGGCCGGCCCCAGCGAATTGGGCACCATCACGCTGACGGCCAGCGCCGAGCAGCGCGTCGACAGCTTCATCACCACTTGCGAATGCATGTAAGCGGAAAATTGCTTGCCGCCATATTGTTTGGGAATGATCATGCCCAGGAAACCCTGGCTTTTCATGTAGGCCCAGGCTGGCGGCGGCAAGTCCAGCAACTGCTGCGTATCCCAGTCGTTGACCAGTTCGCACAGGCGTTCGACGTCGTGATCGAGAAAATGGCGCTCCTCGGCGCTCAAGGTCGGCGGCGCATACGCCAGCAGCTTGGCCCAGTCGGGCTTGCCGGAAAACAGTTCCGCATCCCACCACGTGGTGCCTGCCTCGAGCGCATCGCGCTCCGTGTCGGACATGCTTGGCAAGATGCGCTTGAACAGGGCCAGCAGGCGCGGCGTGATGAGGGCGCGGCGCACGGGGCCGACCACGAACAATATAAGCAGGCCCAGCAGGGCCACCAGCAGAGCAATCTTGAGCATGCGATATCTCCCTGTGTAATGAGGACAGGGTAGACCGATGTGGCGGATGTTACTGTGCGGTACTGCGCATAGGGGGAAGCCCGGCCATTCACCTTGTGCCGCCGCAAACAGGAAAGCCAACTCTCAAGTTGCCTTTCCTGTCATGTTTTCCGGATTCCTGCTGGCCCGCGGCAGCATCGTGCCAGCGGCACAAGGATTTTCAAGGCCAGGCCCGGCCTATTTAGCGCTTTCCATGGATGCCACGGTGTCGAAAATATGCGCCAGCGCGCTTTCCATGGCGCCGGCGGTGGCGTCGCCGCTCTGGTTGGTGATGATGAAGACGCCAAGCTGGTATTTGGGAACGAGGTAGGCGTAGCTTTGCGCACGTGGCACGCCGCCATGGTGTACATAATGCGTGCCCAGCTGGCGATTGTTGCCGATGTTCCAGAAGTAGCCGATGCTGAAATCGTCCTGAAAGCGGACCAGCGGCTTGTGCGATTCAACCACTGCAGGATGGGCGCCCAATTGCAGGCGCAGATACTTCGCCATATCCGGCATGCTCGACATCAGGTTGCCGGCCGCCCCCCAGGGCAGTTGTGGCATCGGCGTCGTCATGACGGGATTGTCGCTGTGGTAGCCGGGCGCCAGGCGGCCGCTATCCTCGGCTGTGATTCTCAGCCTGGTATCTTGCATGCCGGCTTCGCGCGCGATGAATTGCGTAAGCAGGACTTCATACGGCATGCCATGGATTTTTTCCAGCGTGTGCGCAATCAGTTCGGTACCGGCGCTTGAATACGCGTAGTCCTTGCCTAGCGGACCGTTGATGCTGACCTTGTGCAAGTCCTGCCAGAATTGCTGTTGCCCGTAGCTGGCGTAGGCGGCATTGAGCTTTGCCGGCGTGGCGTGTGCGGTGAAAGCCTGCAATATGGTGTTCACCTGCAATGGCAGCATGCCCGGCATATTGCTGGTGTGCGTGATCAGATGGCGCAAGCGAATAGGCTGCCCCTGCCACTGCAGGTTCGGGTAGGCGGCCGGCAGGTACTGTTGTACGGGGTCGTCGAGCGCCGCCTTCCCGTCAAGCACGGCGTCCGCCAGGAGCAGGCCAGCAAAAGTTTTGCTGACTGAGCCTATTTCATACAGCGTTGCATCGTTCGGCGGATTGGCTTTGCCGGTCTCCAGTTCGCCTTGATGCAGAATGAATTCCTTGCCGCGATAAACGACAGCAATCGAGGTCGCGTGCAGCAATGGTGACTGCAGCACGGCGGTCGCGGTCTCGCGCATGGCCGCAGGAATGTCATGCGCAGGCGCTGTGGCTGCCGGCTTGCAGGCGGCCAGCATGAGCGTCATTCCAATTGTGACTGCAGCGAGTTTGGTCATCATGCGCACCATCCATGGGGGAAGGGAATTCTCGCATAATGGTTTCAGCGGTGGCAGAAAAAAGTCGCCGCACGATTTTTCCAGAGAGTGGATGGCGCTGCTGGATAAAAAAAACGCCACCCGAAGGTGGCGTTTTTTTTTAATTCTTGGTGGCCCGGGGCGGAATCGAACCACCGACACAAGGATTTTCAATCCTCTGCTCTACCGACTGAGCTACCAGGCCAAGGCGGCGAATTATAGCAGAAAGACTTTCCACCTGACCAGAGCTAGCTGTGTTCAAATGCAACAGATGGCCAAAACATGGTGTTTTGGCATCGCGAGTGACATGAGGATGCGACGATGCGGCGACGGAATGGCGTGCAATGGCTGGTGCTGGGCGGCTTGTTCAGCGTGGTGTGCGGGGCGGCGCGGGCCGATGGCCTGGCCGATTTGAATGCGGCGCTGGCGCGGCTGCAGGGGCAAACGCCGATCAAGGGGCAGGTTGAATCGAAAACCTGGCGCCGCGAAGGCGAGGGCAAGGAGGCGGAAGAAGATAGCGGCACGGCCACGGTGGCCGTCGAAGGCGGACCGGCGGGATTGCAGGTGCTCTATGGCAAGGATTTGCTGGCGAAGGTGGAAGCCGAGCAGCGCGCCAAGGTGAAAGACCCGAAGGTCAAGACGCCGACCGGCTTTGCGCTGGGGGAAATGAAGGCGACGGAGCTGCGTTCCATGGTGTCGGCGGCGGATGCCCTGTCGCGCGAGATCGAGGAAGCCGTGTTCGGCGGTGAAAAGATGGATAGCTACAAGGGCAAGCCGGCGCGTTTGCTCAGCTTTACCTTGTCGCTCGACAAGGTTCCCGAGAAAGATCGCAAGTATGTGAAAAAGTTCGACGGCGGCATCGAGGTGTGGATCGCTGCGGACGGCACGCCGCTGGCCAGCCGTTTCCATTTCGACGTCAGCGGGCGGGCCTTTGTGGTGGTCAGTTTTACGCAAAAAATGGACGAAACGCGCCAGTATGGCGTGAGTGGCGATCACTTGTTGTTGCTGCGCAAGGAGAGCAAGAGCGCCACCTCCGGCGCGGGAGAGAAGGTGGAAAGCAAGATCGTCAAGACCTTGCAGTTGCAGCCCTGATTTTTTCCACTACCACTCAAGCCGCTGAACCAGCGGCTTTTTTACATGGCGGCGTTGCCGCCCAGGCCGCTCTTTTGCAGCACGCAGCGCCCCGCCTCGCAGCTGGCGCCCGGGTCCGTGACGATGGCGCAGGTGGACATCATGCCGTCTGACTGCTGCTGTTTGCGGCTCGCTTCGGCATGCGCCTGGGCCAGGGCCTTGAGTTTCTTGCCGTCAATGTCCTTGCTGGACCAGGCCAGATAGCGCTCCGGGCCGCCGCACGCCTTGGCGCCGATGGCGATGGTTTGGCACTGCTGGGTGGAGTCGCAGGCGGCGGCGCCCACTTCCGCCTCGATCTGCGCCAGCAAGCCCGCATTGCCCGGCGCCGGGGGCGCATCCTGCTTGGGCGCGCTGCCGCAGGCGCTGGCGGCCAGCAAGAGGAAGGTGGCGCAGGCGGCGCGCAGCAGGGCGGGGTAATTTGGTGTGTGCATGCCTTCATCATGTGCCACGCTTGCGTAAATGGCAAGCGCGATTCGCACTCGGCGAGAACCTTGATCTTGGTCATTTATATTATCAAGCAGTCAAAGTTAATATAAATCAACATCCAATCAGTGATGTACGGGTGGCAACCGGACCGGCGCGCCGCATTCCCGCGCCGGTGCGCGCCGCCGATTCGGGAATGTTTTCAGGAGTAGACCATGCGCCGTACCCTCTCACCCTTGCTCTTCATCACCAGCCTGGCCTTTGGCGCCATCGTGCATGCCGCCGACCGGGAGCCGATCCAGCCCATCGCCGCCGCCAAGGTCGCCCATCCGGCGATGGTGGAACTGGGCAAGAAACTGTTCTTCGATCCGCGCCTGTCGCGCTCGGGCTTTATTTCCTGCAATAGCTGCCATAACCTGAGCATGGGCGGCACGGATAACATCAAGACCTCGATCGGCCACAACTGGCAGCGCGGGCCCATCAATTCTCCCACGGTGCTCAATGCCGGCATGAACGTGGCGCAATTCTGGGATGGCCGTGCCAAGGATTTGCAGGAGCAGGCGGGCGGTCCCATCGCCAATCCCGGCGAGATGGCTTTTACGCACGAGCTGGCCATCGATGTGCTGGCGTCGATTCCCGCCTACCGCCAGGAATTCAGGCAAGTATTTGGCCAGGACAAGCTGAGCATCGAACAAGTCACGCGCGCCATCGCTGCCTTCGAAGAGGTGCTGGTGACGCCCGGTGCGCGTTTCGATCAATGGTTGATGGGCAAGAAAAGCGCGCTGACGAAAGACGAGCTGGCCGGCTACCAGCTGTTCAAGACGAGCGGCTGTATCGCCTGTCATAACGGTCCCGCCGTGGGCGGCAATACCTTCCAGAAGATGGGCGTCGTCGAGCCGTACAAGACGGCCATGACGACGTAAGGGCGCGCGGCCGTGACGGGCAAGGATGCGGACCGTTTCAACTTCAAGGTGCCGACCCTGCGCAATGTGGAGCTGACCTATCCGTATTTCCACGACGGCGAGGCCGCGACGTTGACGCAAGCCGTCGACGTGATGGGCCGCCTGCAGCTGGGCCGCACCTTCACGCCCGATGAAAACGCGAAACTGGTGGCCTTCCTGAAAACCCTGACGGGCAAGCAGCCGCACATCGTGCTGCCGATCCTGCCGCCATCGGGCGACACGACGCCGCGGCCGGTGCCGTTTGACTGAGTGCTTGCCTGGGGTCAGACCCGGCGGGTCTGACCCCGACACCAGTTACTTCAGCGTGCGGTTAAACAACTGATAAATGCGGCGGTATTCGTCATACCACGCTTCCGGCTGCACGAAGCCGTGGCGTTCCATCGGGTAGCTGGCCATTTCCCAGTTATCCTTTTTCAGCTCGATCAAGCGCTGCGACAGGCGCACGGAATCCTGGTAGAACACGTTGTCGTCGATCATGCCGTGGGCGATCAAGAGGTTGCCCGTCAGCTTGTCCGCGTATTCGATCGGCGAGGAGATTTTATACGCTTGCGGATCGAGTTCCGGCGTGTTCAGGATGTTGGCCGTGTATTCGTGGTTGTACGTCGTCCAGTCCGTCACGGGGCGCAGGGCGGCGCCCGACTTGAAGATCTCGGGCGCGCGCATCAGGGCCATCAGGCTCATGAAACCGCCATAGCTGCCGCCATAGATGCCCACGTTCCGGATGTCGCCCTGGTGCTGTTGCGCCAGCCACTTGGCGCCGTCGATGAAGTCTTCCAGTTCCGGGTGGCCCATCTGGCGGTAGATGGCCGTGCGCCAGGCGCTGCCGTAGCCGAGCGAGGCGCGGTAGTCGACGTCAAGCACAATGAAACCCTGTTCCACCAGCAGGTTGTGGAACATCTGTTCGCGGAAATACACGGGATAGCGCTCGGTCACGTTCTGCAGGTAGCCGGCGCCGTGGGCGAACATCACGATCGGATATTGTTTGCCCGCTTCCAGTGTTGCCGGGCGGTACAGCTTGGCCCAGATCGGCGCCGCGCCGTGGGTCGACGGCACTTGCACCAGTTGCGGCATGATCCAGTTGCGCGCCTTGAAGGCGTCGCTGCGCGTATCCGTCAGGATATTCGCCTTGCCGCCCGCCACGCTGATCGTGGCCAGTTGCGCCGGCACGTAGCTGGTGGAATAGCGCACCAGCAGCTTGCCGTTATCGGCCGACAGGCCGAAGTTTTCCACGCCCTTCAAGCTGGTCACTTCGCGCGCGCCGCCATCTTTCGCCGTGCTGGCGCACACTTCATACGTGCCTGGCGCTTGCGGGTTGCAGACAAAGTAGGCGTTCTTGCCGTCGCGGCTCCACTCGACATTGCTTACTTCCCACTGGCCGCTGGTCAGCGCGCGCGCAGGTGCGGCACCCGTCTTCGTGTACAGGTGGGCGTAGCCGCTTTCCTCGGACAGGTACCACAGGGTGGCGTTGTCGGGCAGCCAGCCGAATTCGTCGGCGCGGCGGTTGACCCAGGCCGCGTCGCTGATGCGGTGCACGGGCAGCAGGGCGCCATTGGCCAGGTCGACATTGGCGATCCAGCGGTCCTTGTTGTCGATGGCGCGCACGCGCACGGCCACGCGCGAACCGTCCCCGGTCCAGACGATGCCGTCGCGCTGGGCGTCGACGCGCACGGGACGGTTGCCTTTCAGCGGCGTGAGCTTTTGCTCGGCGCGCAAGGCGGCCAGCGGATCGGTGGCGATGCCGGGCAGGCTGTCGAACGCGATCTCGCGCACCTTGCCCGTGCGCAGGTCGGCCAGTTTCAGGCTTTGCGCGATGGGCATGTTGCGGCCCACGCGCGTGCGCTCGTCGTCCACGTCCGGGTAGCCGGTTTCCGTGACGTAGCGCGCCAGCTTGCCCAGCTTGCCTTTTTCCGCCGCCTTGTCTTGCGTGACGAACAGCAGCCAGCGGCCGTCCGGCGACAGGGCGCTGCCGGAAATCGTCACCTTCTCGCCCAGGTAGATCGGTTCCGGCGCGCGCGTGGCGTCCAGGCGGCGCTCTTCATGGCGGCGGTCGCGGCTCGTGTCGCGGTCTTCCTTCTGGCGCGCCAGGTTGACGATCAGGCGCAGTTGCAGGTCGCGCTGCGCGTCCGCTTCCGGCTTGGCGTCCGGGTCCTTGGCGGCGCGCAGCAGGGCAACGGGGGCGCTCAGGCGGTCAACGCGGCTCCAGCTGAACCAGTCGGTGCCGCTGCGGTATTGCACGGCGCCGCCGTCGCTGGAGTATTGCGGGTCGCTGATGGCCGACACGCCGCGCGTGATCTGCACCAGGACGCCGCTTTTCAGGTCGCGCTCGAACAAGTCGCCATTGCGCAGCAGGATGGCACGCGTGCCCGCCCGGTTGACGATCATCTGCTGGCCATCGAGGTTGGCCAGCTGCGCGTCATCGACCTTCTTGCCGCTATTGAGCTTGGCGTTCGCGCCGGACAGCTGATAGGTGTCGCGCAGGGGTGAGCCGAGGCGCTTCTGCTTGTAGTAGAGCTGGCCATTCCAGCCCCACCAGGCCGCTTCAACGGGTGTGCCGATCCAGTCGGGATCGGCCATCGCCTGGTCCAGGGTGATGGGCGTAGGCAGGGTGGGAGCAGGGGCCGCATGGGTGGCGGGCAGGGCGGCAGCAAGCAAGGCCAGCAGCAGTGGACGGGCCAACAGGGGGAGAACCAGACGCATCGGAGATCACTTTAACAAGAAAGAGTGGTGAAGGTGCAAGGCTATGAGGCTGGTATTCTAGCGGAGGAGTTTCATGCAGGAAATGTCGGAAAGCTAAGCCTGATGCTGGGCCAGCCAGGCGATCAGCGCGTCCAGCGGCATGGGGTGGGCATACAGATAGCCTTGCAAGCCGTCGCAATCGTGGGCGATCAGGAAGTTGGCCTGCTCCACCGTTTCCACGCCTTCGGCCACCACGCGCAAGCCCAGGTGGCGCGCCATGGCCAGGATGGCTTGCACGATGGCCGTATCGCGTGCGTCGCGCGGCGTGTCGTCGATGAAGCGCTTGTCGATTTTCAGCTCATACAGCGGCATCGAAGTGAGGTAGGCCAGGCTGGAATAGCCGGTGCCGAAATCGTCGATCGAAAAGCGGATGCCCATGGCGGCCAGTTCGCGCATGCGCGCCAGCGAGGCGTCGCGCTGGTCGATCAGCAAGCCTTCCGTCAGTTCCAGTATCAGGGCCGTGGCCGGCGTGCCGTGCTGGGCCAGCGCTGCCTGCACGCGGGCTGCGAAATCGGGCTGGCGAAACTGGGCCGGGCTCACGTTGACGGACAGGGCGATGGGCTGGCCGGCCTGCGCCAGCCGCGTGGCGGCGCGGCATGCTTCGTGCAGCGCCCAGTGGCCCAGGCGCACGATCAGTCCCGATTCCTCGGCGATGGGGATGAAGACGTGGGGCGACACCTGCGTGCCGTCCGCCTGCGGCCAGCGCATCAGCAGCTCGGCGCCCGTGACCCGGCCATGGCGGTCTACCTGCGGCTGCACATGCATGCACAGCTCGCCGTCGTCGAGGGCGCGCGCCAGTGCACGCTCCAGTGTCAGGCGGCGCTCGACGCCGGCCTGCATGGCCGCCTCGAAAAACGCGATGCCATTGCGCCCTTCCGCCTTGGCGCGGTACATGGCGATATCCGCCTCGCGCAGCAGGTCGTGTGCCTGCTGGCCCGCTTTTGGCAGCAGGGTCACGCCGATGCTGGCCGAACAGTGGTAGGACTGCGCGCCGATATCGAAGTCGCGCGCGATGGCGCTGCGGATCTTCTCGGCCACCTGGGCCGCCGTGCGGGCGGCGCTGTCCGCGTCATCGGTCAGGTGAGTCAGCAGCACGACGAATTCGTCGCCGCCCAGGCGCGCCACCGTATCGGCCTTGCGCATCAGCTGGGCCAGGCGTTCAGCGGCCATGCGCAGCAGCGCGTCGCCGGTGGCGTGGCCGCGCGCGTCGTTGATGTGCTTGAAGTGGTCGAGGTCGATGAACATCAGCGCGCTTATCGACGGGTCGCGCGGCGCGGCGGCCAGCAGGTGCGCGATGCGGTCCATCAGCAGGCGCCGGTTGGGCAGTCCCGTCAGCACGTCATAGAAGGCCAGGCGGTGGATATCCGCTTCCGATTTCTTGCGTTCGCCAATTTCGCGCTCGACGGCCACCCAGTGCGTCTGCCTGCCGGTGTCGTCTGTAAACGGCACCAGTTCCGCCTCGACCCAGTAAGCCGTGCCTGTCCGGTGGTAGTTGAGCAATTCCGCCCGTACCGCTTGCGCGCCAGCCATGGCCGCGGCGATGCGCGCCAGTTCGCCCGCGTCCGTATCCGGGCCCTGCTGGAACAGCAGGCTGCGGCCCAGCACGTCGGCGCGCGCATAGCCGCTGCTGCGCTCGAAGGCGTCGTTGACGAAAATGATGCGCGTGGCCGGGGCGGCGTGCGTGCCGGGGGGATGCTCCGCCACTTCGGCGATCATCACCATGTCGTTCAGGCGTGCCACCGCCGTGGCCGTCAAGCGCAGTTCCGCGTTCAGCGCCGACAGGGCCACACCGCTGTGCTCGAGCGACAGCGCGCTCGCTTGCAGGCTTGCCAGCGCGTGCTCCAGGTGACGCAGCAGAAAGGCGCAGGACAGGGTCAGCACGGCCGCGATGAACAGGTAGTTCAGGGCAATGATCAGCGCGCGCAGCACGGGCGAATCGGGTACGCCACGCAGTTGCAGCGCCACGTCCGGATGCAGGCCCAGCGCAAAGATGGTCAGCGAGGTCAGCGCCAGGCCCCACAGCGCCGGTTGCATGCCCAGCAGCAAGGCGGCCAGCACGGGAATGACCATCATGTAGATCTGGCTGATGGGGCCGATCTTCAGCAGCAGGCCCACGCCAACAATGAAGGCGATGGCGAGGAATTGTCCTACCCGCCACTGGTAGGATGCGGCGCGCCAGTGCCAGAGCGCGGCGATCCAGGCAATGGCCAGCAAGTCGATGGCGACTATGGACCAGATAGCTTCGCGCGCGGCCAGCAGGGCGCTGGGAATGGCCGTGACTATGCCCAGCAGCAACACTACCTGCAGCAGGCGCGTAAAAATCTGGCCGCGCCAGTGCGCGAGATCGTTCGACGCAGCCACGCTGCCGTCCTTTCCCCAGGATGCTGTGCTGCCGAACTGGGCAGTATGATGAAAATACTACGCGTTATCTTTCTTCATGTCATCTTGATCATTAAGCATGATTGACACGCTGGCGCGCTGGCGCTGGCCAAAAAAAACGCCAGCCGTCAGGGCTGGCGCTGCGGCAAGGGCCGATCGCCGTGCTTATTTTTTTGGCGCGCTCAGGCATTCCTTCATGAAGGCCTTGCGTGCATCGCCCTTCATGTCCTTGGCGTCGGCGTTGCACATCTTCATCTTGTTTTGCTGTGTCATGGCCGGTGCCGGCTTGGCGCTCAGGCATTCTTTCATGAAGGCCTTGCGTTCATCGCCTTTCTTGCCGGCGGCGTCCGCATTGCAGGTGGTCATTTTCGACTGTTGCGCCGTCTTGGCGACAGGCGCCGCTTCCGGTGCGGCGGCAAAGGCGGAGCCGGCGAACGCGGCGGCGATGCAGAGGGCGATGAATTGTTTCATGATAAATCCTTTAGACGCGGGCGATGGAAGGGGCATGCAATCGGCGCTGACTGCCGATATGCAAAACGTAACTAACTATATGACATTTATCAACAAAATTTACACACGAGTGTGTCTTTTTGTTACTGCCGGCTCCCCGTTGCCCGCAAACCGGCCCGGGCGGCCATTCCGCGGCGGCAAGCGCCCTGTTTTTTGCTATGCTAGCGACTTTCCACCGGCCGATGCCGCTGCCCTGGCCGGCGCACCCTCAATACGGAGTAGTTATGGTCTCGTTGCAAGAGCAGTTTTTAAAGGCCGGCCTGGTCGACAAGAAAAAGGTCAAGCTGGCCAACCAGGACAAGAGCAAGCAAAAGAAGGACGAGCGCAAGAGCGGCACGCAAAGTGTCGACGAGGTGCGCCTGGCCGCGCTCGAGACGCAGCGCAAGAATGCCGAGCGGGCGCGCGAACTGAACGCCCAGCGCGACGCGGCCGCCAACCAGAAAGCCATCGTCGCGCAGATCGCGCAAATGGTGCAAAAGAACCGCCAGAGCAAGGGCAACAATGGCGACGTGCCGTATAACTTCACCTTCAACAACAAGATCGAGCGCATCTATGTGACGGCCGCCGTGCAGGCCCACCTGGTGGCGGGCCGCCTGGTGATCGTCTGCCTGGGCGGCGCCGTGGAACTGGTGCCGCGCATCATCGCCGACAAGATCGCCGAACGCGACCCCGCCATCGTCGTGCGCGTCAAGCAGGCCAGCACGGAAGTGGACGAGGATGATCCGTATGCGGCGTTCCAGATTCCTGATGATTTGATGTGGTAAGCACGTGGGGCTGGCCGCAGGCGGCCGCCTTGCGTGATTTGAGAACGCCAACCTTCGGGTTGGCTTTTTTTCGCGTTAATTCGGTGCGACAGGCAGGCCAAATCCTGCAGGTAATCGACCCAGGATGTCGCCAGTGATGCCGGAGTAAAAAATAATGCCGGCCATATTGCCGGCAAGGTAAATGCTTTGTATTGTTTTCATGTCCGTTCTGTCCGGAGTAAACTTGGACCGGTAGAAATCATAGACCAGGTAAGGCGCCGCCACTTTCATCACGAGCAGCGCCTTCAAGGCGGGTAGCTCTTTTTCCGCGACGGCATTTTCCATCGTCAACTGGATGACAGGTTTCTTGTTAGATTGAAAATTGTCACGCTGAAAATCCAGGAACGGGATGCGATTGACTGCAATGCCCAGCCTTGCCGTGTCGGTTTCTTCGATGGGGTATTTTGCGCGATAGCTGCCAGGGCCTTTGTACGGACCTTTTGATTTCAGTTTGTAGCTCAATTCAAATTGATCCAGGCCCTTGTATCGCATTTTGTTGAGGTCGTAGTCAGGCGCGCCGATGTTATTGAGCTCAAAAGAGTAAGGCAAGACAAAGAGCTTTACTTTTCCCGTATTCGCATTGAATTCGTAGCTGATGGCATTGGAAGATTGTCCGTTGTTTTTGACCGGGGTCACCAAGGCAAACCAGTCATTCAAGCTTGAGTTGCCGATGATTTTTTCATCCAGGGCAGCGGTCTTTCTACGCTGGTAATCAGCCGTCGATTCGAATTCCCCCTTTTTGTCGGCCACGAATTTTTGTATTGCTGTCACGGCGAGGCCAAGCGGCAAGCCAGGGTAGTCGGGATCAATGCGGCCGCTTGCCAGCATCTGCATGGAAAACGTCGACGCTGCCAGCCTTTTTTCCCATGGTCTGAGTGGGATTGCGCGCCGAGGTTCCTGCTGCGTGGTGCTTGAAGACGTTGTTACCGGTGCTGCGACTTGCGCGGGCTGCGCCATCCCGGTACTGGCAACGGCCAGAAATAAACATTGTTTCACAGTCATCTTCCTTGATACGGGCGTTAATCTTTAATTAATCTCAACATGTTTCCCGTGGGGAAAATCCTGTGTCAGGAATGCCGGCGCCTTGTGCAATGGTGCCGGATGATGCGCTGGGAGGGGATGTGACGGCGCTATCAAATGTGACGGCGCCACAAACAAAAACGCCACCCGAAGGTGGCGTTTTTGAATGTGAAACGAATTCTTGGTGGCCCGGGGCGGAATCGAACCACCGACACAAGGATTTTCAATCCTCTGCTCTACCGACTGAGCTACCAGGCCAAGGTGGCGAATTATAGCAGACCAAAACGCGAATGCAAGAGCTGGCTGCCATTTTCCCCGGATTTCTTGCGGCGGCAGCTATTTATTTGCCTGTGGCGCAAATATGATTTGAGATGAGCGGTATTTTTCTCAACAAAAGATGGGCGCATAGTGTGGTCATCGTTACTGACTTGAGAGGATAACCGCATGAACGCCAGCACCCGACACACCGCCATCCCTGAAATTGGCCTGGGCACTTTCCGCCTGCAGGGCCAGGTCGTCATCGATTCCGTCACCACGGGCCTGGACGTCGGCTACCGCCATATCGATACGGCGCAAATCTACGGCAACGAAGCCGAAGTGGGCCAGGCGATCGCCGCCAGCGCCGTGCCGCGCGAAGAACTGTTCGTCACCACCAAGATCTGGATCGAGAACCTGCAGCGCGACAAACTGATCCCCAGTTTAAAAGACAGCCTGCACAAGCTGCAGCTGGAGCAGCTGGACCTGACTCTGATCCATTGGCCGTCGCCGAATGACGCCATTCCCGTCGCCGAATACATGACTGCGCTGGCGCAGGCCAAGGCACAGGGACTGACCAGGGCCATCGGCGTGTCGAATTTCACCAACGCGCAGCTGCGGCAAGCCATCGATACCGTGGGCGCATCGGCAATCGCCACGCAGCAGGTCGAGATCCACCCCTTTCTGCAAAACCGCAAGGTGATTGACTTCGCGCGCAGCCAGGGCATCCACATCACGGCCTACATGCCGCTCGCATATGGCAAGGTGATGGCCGATCCCGTGATCGCTGCCATCGCGGCCCGGCACGGCGTGACGCCGGCGCAGGTGGCCTTGAGCTGGTCGCTGCAGCAGGGCTTTGCCGTGATCCCGTCGTCGACCAAGCGCGCCAATCTGGAGGCGAACCTGCATTTCCAGCGCATCACCCTGTCGCCGGACGAGATGGCGCAGATGGCGACCCTGGAACGCGGCGAGCGCCTGGCAAATCCGGACGGCCTGGCGCCGCAGTGGGATTGAGGTGCAGACCATGACGGCGATGCACAAGCTGGGGCAGGGCGGTTTCAGCATCGGCCTGGAAATGCCGCTCGATAATGACTGGTCGTCCATGGGGCGCCAGGCGAATGCGGCGTCCGGCCGCCTGCCGGGCGAGCCTGACCTGAAACAGCACGCGGTGCTGGCCAAGCTGGTCGACCGCCTGGGTTTCCGCGCGCTGTGGCTGCGCGACGTGCCTTTGTACGACCCCTCGTTCGGCGATGCGGCCCAGGTCTTCGAGGTATTTACTTACCTGGGCTACCTGGCCGGCATCACCGAGAACATCTTGCTGGGCACGGCCGCCGTGGTGCTGCCGCTGCGCGAACCCGTGCTGACGTTAAAGGCGGCGGCCAGCGTGCAGCAGTTGAGCGGCGAACGTTTGCTATTGGGCGTGGCCAGCGGCGACCGGCCCGTCGAGTATCCCGTGTTTGGCCGCGATTTCGACCAGCGCGGCGCCGCCTTCCGCGAGCAGGTGGCCATGCTGCGTGACTGGGGCGAGAACCGCCTGCCATCGGGCATCCGTTTGCTGCCGAAGCCCGCCGCACCGTTGCCGCTGCTGGTGGCGGGGCTGGCGCAGCAGTCGCCCGCGTGGATCGGCGCGCAGATGGATGGCTGGCTTGCCTACCCGGGCACGCCGGACGACCATGCGCGGCGCTCGGCGCAATGGCGCGCCGTGGCCGGCGAGGACAAGCCTTACGTCAGCTTCATTCACCTGGACCTGGACGAGGACCCGTCCATGCCGCTGCAGCGTTTCCGTTTCGGCGGACGCACGGGGCGCGCTGGCCTGATCGCCGAGCTGCACGCCATGCGCGCGGCCGGCGTGCGGCATATCGGCTTGCAGCTGCGGCAGAACCGCCGCCCGCTGGCCGAGGCGCTGCAGGAGATCGCGCAATATGTGCTGCCCGTGTTTCATGCGGAAGCTTGACCTGGTGCAGGCTGTCCTGTACTTCCGGACTATCTGAAAAGGGCGGGGCAAACGCTATAATGGCCGCATGAACAGTCCCACTCCCCCTACCATGCGGCGCTTCATGCATAGCCACAGCGACGTTTGCATCGTCGGCAATGGCGCCATCGCGAAAACCACGGCGCTGGCGTTTGCCCAGGCAGGACAAAGCGTCACCCTGTTATGCCCGGCCAGCCCGCCGGCCGCCGCTTTGGCCGCCAAGCCGGCCGAGCCAAGCTGGGATGTGCGCGTGTATGCGCTCAATCACACGGCGCACCAGCTGCTGTCGTCCCTGAAGGTGTGGGGCGCGCTGGAGGCTGACAGGGTGGCGCCCGTTGATGCCATGCTGGTCAACGGCGACGGCGCGCAGGCGGGCGGACTCGGTTTCGACGCCTATGGCGCCCACGTGGGCACCCTGGCGTGGATCGTCGAAGACCGCAACCTGGGCCAGGCGCTGGACGCCGCGCTGAAATTCGCGCAGAACGTCAACGTGGTGCAGGGCCGCGCCAGCCGCCTGGAATGGACGAATGATTCCACCATCGTGCATCTCGACAGTGGCGACAGCATCACCTGCGCGCTGGTGGTGGGCGCGGACGGCGCCCAGTCGTGGGTGCGGGGCCAGTGCGATATCGGCCTCGATTACCGCTCGTATGGCCAGCGCGGCGTGGTCAGCAACTTCGCCTGCGCAAAGCCGCACCATGGCGCGGCGCACCAGTGGTTCACGGGCAGCGAAGGCATCGTTGCCCTGCTGCCGCTGCCAGGGGACCGCGTCTCGCTGGTCTGGTCGGCGCCCGATGCGCTGGCCGATACCTTGATGGCCGAACCGGCCGACGCCCTGGCCGCGCGCCTGTCCGCTTACTGCGAGGACAAACTGGGCAAGCTCACGCCTTTGCAGCCGGAACTGGTGCGCGCGTTTCCGCTGACCCTGATGCGCCCGCACGCCATGGTGGCGCCGCGCGTGGCCCTGGTGGGCGATGCCGCGCACGTGGTGCATCCGATGGCCGGCCACGGCATGAACCTGGGTTTTGCCGACGTGGCGCAGCTGGTCAAGACCATCAGCGAACGCGAAGCGCACCGCGGCATCGGTGACGAGCGCGTGCTGGCCCGCTATGCGCGCGCGCGCAAGGAAGACGTGCTGCTGATGCAGCTTGCCACCGATGGCCTGGCGCGGTTATTCGGCGCCGATCTGGAGCCGCTGCGCGTAGTTCGCAATTTGGGATTAAACTTGCTGGATAAATTACCGGCCCTGAAGCGGAAAATGATTGCGCACGCATTGGGACATCCGTAAATATCAGCGAATCTTAAGATATCGCCGGATAATGGTAGCAGTGAAAATTCAAGGTCGCCGCAGCTCGTCTGCGGCGATCGTTTTGTTAAAGAGATAACGGCGCCGGGCCCCCTGCCAGTTTCGCCGGGCGTTACAAGTGGAGAAGTGATAGTGATGAAAATGAGCAGAATCGCATTGGTACTGGCCTCGGGCCTGATGATGTCGTGCGCCGGCGCGGAAACGCCGACGGAAGCGAATATCAAGAAGCTGATCGAGCCGCGCCTGGGCGAAGGCGCCAAGGTGGACTCGGTCAAGGAAACCCCGTACGGCGGCCTGTTCGAAGTGCGCACGGGTGGCGACATCCTGTACACGGACAAGAATGCGCAGTATCTGTTCGTTGGCCACGTCTTCGACGCCAAGACTTCGCAAGATCTCACCAAGGTGCGCCTGGATGAAGTCAATCGCATCAAGTTCTCCGACCTGCCGCTCGATTCGGCCATGAAAACCGTCAAGGGCAATGGCAAGCGCGTGATCGCCGTGTTCGAAGATCCGAACTGCGGCTATTGCAAGCGCTTCCGCCAGAACGCCTTGAAGGAAATCGACAACGTCACCGTCTACACCTTCATGTACAACATCCTGTCGCCCGATTCGATCGCCAAGTCGCGCAATATCTGGTGCTCGCCAGACCGCAACAAGGCCTGGGACGACTGGATGCTGAACGGTAAAGTGCCAGCCGCCTCGCCGACCAATTGCGCCAACCCGCATGAGAAAATCCTCGCATTGGGCCAGCAATTGCGTGTCTCCGGCACGCCAGCCATCTTCTTTGCCGACGGCAGCCGCATTCCGGGCGCAGTCGATGCGAAAACGCTGGAACAGAAATTCTCGACCATTAAGTAATCCGGGCTGTCGCCAGGAAGGCTGGACGGCGCGCCCTCGCAAGGCGCGCTTTTTTTTGCTTTTTTTTCCGCTGTCGTATCATCAAGTGTTGTTCATAGACGCCATAACAATCCAAAAAAGGGGAAGCAGCAGATGATTACCTTGAATATCAACGGACGCGACACGCAAGTCGACGCCGATCCATCCACGCCCATCCTGTGGGCGCTGCGCGATAACCTGAACATGACGGGTACCAAGTTCGGCTGCGGCGCGGCCCTGTGCGGCGCCTGCACGGTGCACCTGGACGGCCAGCCGATCCGTTCCTGCATCACGCCGATTTCTTCCGTCGGCGCGCAAAAGATCACCACCATCGAAGCGATGGAAAACGACCAGGTGGGCAAGGCCGTGCAGGCGGCCTGGGTACGCCACGACGTGCCGCAATGCGGCTACTGTCAAAGCGGCCAGGTGATGAGCGCGACGGCCCTGCTGCACACCAACAAGTCGCCCAGCGATGCCGACATCGATGGCGCCATGAGCGGCAACATCTGCCGCTGCGGCACCTATCAACGGATCCGCGCGGCCATCAAGGACGCGGCCAAGACCCTGGCCTGAGGAGAGCGACATGCGTATCGAATGGTTGAATCAGGAAGCATTGCAGCATGGCGGCGTGACCCTGGGCGCGGCGCTGGCAGCGGCGCCGGTGGCTGTCGTTGGCGCGGCCGATGGCGTGTCGCGGCGCGGTTTCATGAAAGCCGGCGCGGTGGCTGGCGGTGGCTTGATGTTGGGCTTCTTCCTGCCCAGCGCAGGCAAGCTGGCGCAGGCGGCCGATGCCGCTCCCGCCAAGCCCGTGTACGCGCCGAACGCCTTCTTGCATATCGCGCCCGATAACACGGTGACGGTGCAGGTGAACCGGCTGGAATTTGGCCAGGGCGTGCAAACCAGCTTGCCCATGCTGATCGCCGAGGAACTCGACGCCGACTGGAGCCTGGTGCATGGCGCCCTGGCGCCGGCCGGCGAGCAATACAAGGATGCCGCCTACGGCATGCAGATGACGGGCGGTTCGGGCAGCATCGCCCATTCGTTTACGCAGTACCGCGAAATCGGCGCCAAGGCGCGCGCCATGCTGGTGGGCGCCGCCGCCACGCAATGGAAGGTGAATCCCGACCAGGTGCGCGCCGCCAAGGGCGTGCTGTATGGCCCTGGCGGACAAAAGGCGACGTATGGCGAGTTTGCCGACGCGGCCATGCGCCAGAGCGTGCCCGCCACGGTCAAGCTGAAGGACCCGCGCGACTTTTCCATCATCGGCAAGCCCGTGAAGCGCCTGGACGCGGCCGCCAAATCCACCGGCAAGCAGCAGTTTGGCATCGACTTCAAGCCACCTGGCGCCAAGGTGGCGATGGTGGCGCGCCCGCCCGTGTTTGGCGCCAAGGTGGCGAAATTCGACGCCAGCAAGGCCAAGGCCATTCCTGGCGTGCTCGACGTGCTGGAAGTGAAGACCGACCGTGGCGGCAGCGGCGTGGCGGTGATCGCCACTGGCTACTGGCCCGCCAAGCAGGGGCGCGACGCGCTGGCGATCGAGTGGGATAGCAGCGCCGTGGAAAAGGTCAGCAGCGACAAGCAGCTGGCCGCCTTCAAGGCGCTGGCGAAAACGCCGGGCACGGTGGCACGCCCATTCGATGTCGCCGCGCTGGCCAAGGCGCCGAAGAAAATCGACGCCGTCTACGAGTTCCCTTACCTGGCGCACGCGCCGATGGAGCCGCTCAACTGCGTCGTCGACCTGCAGGCCGACAAATGCACGATGTGGGTGGGTTCGCAATTCCAGACGGGCGACCAGGCGGCGATTGCCGCCACCTCCGGCCTGAAACCGGAACAGGTGACCCTGCACACGATGATGGCGGGCGGCGGCTTTGGCCGGCGCGCCGTGCCGTCGTCCGACTACGTGGTCGAAGCCGTCAACGTCGCCAAGGCATACCGGGCGGCGGGCAAGAGCGGCCCCTTGAAACTGATGTGGAGCCGCGAGGATGACATCAAGGGTGGCTACTACCGGCCGTCGCATGTGCACCGCGCGCAGATCGGCCTCGACGCCAAAGGCAAGATCATGGCCTGGGACCACATGATCGTCGGCCAGTCCATCATGGCCGGCACGCCATTCGAATCCTTCATGGTGAAAAATGGCGTCGATGGCACCATGGTCGAAGGCATGGGCGAGCCGTACACCTTGCCGATGAAGCTGTCCGTGCACACGGCCAAGGCGAACGTGCCCGTGCTGTGGTGGCGTTCCGTCGGCTCGACGCACACGGCCTTTGTCATGGAAACCCTGATCGACGAGGCGGCGCACGTGGCGAAGATGGACCCCGTCGCCTACCGCAAGCAGCTGATCGACGCCAAGCACACGCGCCACATCGCCGCGCTGGATCTGGCCGTGGCCAAGTCCGGCTATGGCAAGAAGAAGCTGCCAAAGGGGCAGGCCTGGGGCGTGGCCATGCACGAGTCGTTCAATTCCGTGGTCGCCTACGTGGTCACGGCATCGGTGGTGGAAGGCGCGCCCAAGCTGCACCAGGTGTGGGCCGGCGTGCATTGCAACCTGGCCGTCAATCCGCTGACGATCGAGGCGCAAGTGCAGGGCGCCGCGCTGATGGCGCTGGGCATGACGATTCCCGGCGCGGCCATCACGCTCAAGGATGGCGTGGTGGAGCAGCAGAACTTTGGCGACTACCCGGTGCCGCGCATGCCCGACATGCCGGTGATCGAGGTGCACCTGGTGCCGTCGGGCGACGCGCCGACGGGCATGGGCGAACCGGGCGTGCCGCCGTTGGCGCCCGCCTTCGCCAACGCGCTGTTCGCCCTGACGGGCAAGCGTCTGCGCAAGCTGCCGTTCGACCTGGCCGCCGCATGACGGCAGTGGTGTTGTGAGTACGGTCGGCATCTTGCTGGCAGCCGGAAGGGGACGCAGGTTCGACCCTTCCGGCGTACAGAATAAATTACTGCAGCCCTTGAAGGAAGGTCCGCACGCCGGATTGCCGGTGGTGGTGGCGGCAGCGACGAACATGCTGGCGGCCCTGCCGCGCGTGCTGGCCGTGGTGCGCGCCGACGATACGCAAGTGGCGCGTGCGCTCGGTGCGCTGGGCTGCGAAGTGCGCGTCTGCCACGACGCCGACACGGGCATGGCCGCCTCGCTGACCTGCGCCATCGCGCATGTGCGCGGCGCGCCGGGCTGGCTGATCGCGCTGGGCGACATGCCTTGGGTGGAAGCGGCTACAATCGCCGCCTTGTCGCAAGCCATAGACGATGGCGCGCGCATCGCCGTGCCCGTCTTCCAGGGCCGGCGCGGCAATCCTGTCGCGTTCAGCGCCTTTCACTTGCCGCTGCTGCTGGCGCTCGACGGCGACCAGGGCGCGCGCAGCATCGTCAACAGCCATGCCGTATGCGAAGTGAGAGTGGACGACGGCGGCATCTTGCGCGATATTGATACACCTGACGATTTGTCGCCGGTGCATGGCGCGCCCGGGCGATAGTAGAACATCCATGCCAGACACGAGGAAAACATGAAGAAAGCACCGATTAAAAAAATCACCGCAAAAGTCTCCGGCAATGCCACAAGCAAAGCCGTTGCGAAAACCAAGGCGAAAGCCGCACCGGCCGCCGGCATCCTCTACAGCATCGCCGCTCTTGATCTGGCGGGCCACATGTTCAAGGTGACGCTGACCGTCAAGGCGCCGGCCGCCATCGGTCAGGTGTTTGCCCTGCCGGCCTGGATCCCGGGCAGCTACATGATCCGCGAATTCTCGCGCAACATCGTCAGCATCCGCGCCGAAGCCGAAGGCAAGGCCGTGGCATTGGCCAAGCTGGACAAGCATTCGTGGCAGGCCGCGCCCTGCCAGGGACCCCTGACGGTGGAATACGAGGTATATGCCTGGGACCTGTCCGTGCGCGCCGCCCACCTGGACCAGAACCACGGCTTCTTCAACGGCACCAGCGTGTTCCTGCGCGTGCTGGGCCAGGAGGCCGACGCACATGAAGTCAATATCGTGCAGCCGAAGGATGCGGCCTGCAAGAACTGGAAAGTGGCCACCACCTTGCCGGAACTGAAAGCCAAACGCTATGGCTTCGGCAGCTACCAGGCAGCCAATTACGATGAGCTGATCGACCACCCGGTGGAAATGGGCGACTTCGCGCTGGCCACCTTCACCGCGCACGGCGTGCCGCACGATATCGTCGTCACGGGCAAGGTGCCGAACCTGGACCTGGAGCGCCTGTGCCGCGACCTGAAAGCCATCTGCGAAACGCAGATCGCCTTCTTCGAGCCGAAGACAAAAAAAGCGCCGATGGACCGCTATGTGTTCATGACCATGGCCGTCGGCGACGGTTACGGCGGCCTCGAACACCGCGCTTCGACGGCATTGATCTGCGCGCGCGCCGATCTGCCGACGACGGCTTCCACCAGCACGGAAATCGGCGACGGCTACCTGAAATTCCTCGGCCTGTGCAGCCACGAGTACTTCCATACGTGGAACGTCAAGCGCATCAAGCCGGCCGCGTTCGCGCCCTACAACCTGCAGGCGGAAAGCTATTCGCCGCTGCTGTGGCTATTCGAAGGCTTCACCAGCTACTACGATGACCTGATGCTGGTGCGCGCGGGCCTGATCGACGAGGACGCCTACTTCAAGCTGCTGGGCAAGACTGTCAACAGCGTCTTGCGCGGCAGCGGCCGCACCAAGCAGAGCGTGGCCGATTCCAGCTTCGACGCCTGGGGCAAGTACTACCGCCAGGATGAAAACGCGCCGAACGCCATCGTCAGCTACTACACCAAGGGTTCGCTGATCGCGCTGGCCTTCGACCTGACCCTGCGCAGCAAGACGAACGGCGAAAAATCGCTGGACGATGTAATGCAGGCCTTGTGGCAGCGCTATGGCCGCGATTTCTACAAGGGTAAAGCGCGCGGCGTGACGCCGGCCGAAGTCGAAGCCCTGTTCGACGAGATTGCCGGCACGCGCATGAAGCCCTTCTTCGAGCGCTATATCCGCGGCACGGACGATGTGCCGCTGGCGCGCCTGCTGGCGCCGTTCGGCGTCAAATACAGCGATGTGCGCAAGGCGCAAAAACCGAGCCTGGATGCCAATCTGGGCCGCGACGGCAACGATGCCAAGCTGGCGCAGGTGCACCAGGGCGGCGCCGCCCACCTGGCCGGCCTGTCGGCAGGCGACGTGCTGGTGGCCATCGATGGCTTGCGCGTGACGGGCAGCAACCTCGACACCTTGCTGGGCCGTTACGCCGTCGGCGCCAAGGTGACGGTGCACGCCTTCCGCCGCGACGAACTGATGACCTTCACGGCCGAACTGCAGGGCGACCGCGCTCCCGGCATCAGCCTGGCACTGCTGCCGGCGCCCAAGAAGGCCACAGGGCCGAAGCGTCCTAGCGCGCAATAAGCGCGTAGAACCGCCAGCAATACCGCCGGTGGGACTGCTTGTGCCATGCACAAGTTTTCCCTGCCGGCGATTCTCCGCCTGTTTTTCACGCTACACTCTCGCACGAACCCTGGCGCTGGCAAGCATGTGCGGCGCCACTCCACTGTCCCGTGTACCGATTCTGCCGTGAACCTAGATCCTGTTTCCATCATCCTGATGTCAACCCTGATGACGGTTGCCATGTGCGTGGTCATGTTTGCCGCGCAGCGCAGTTTCCCGCGCAACGTGGAAGGCTTGCGCGAATGGGGCATCGGCATGGCAGGCCTGGTGCTGGCCAGCGGCCTGTTTGGCTTGCGCGGCATCGTCATTCCTGAAGTCTTGCTGCCACTGGCCAATTCCATGTTCCTGTGGGGCGTCGGCTTGATGATGGTGGGCACGCAGCGGTTCTATGGCGTGCGGCCCAGCTGGCACCTGTTTCACGGGGCATGGCTGCTTGGGTTGCTGGTGATGCTGTGCTGGCTGTACCTGTGGCCCGACTTCGCCATGCGCGTGGCCATGTTTTCCTTCCTCATGCTGGCGCTGAACCTGACGCAATTTATCGTCATCGTGCGGCATGGCGAGCGCCACGCCACGACCTGGTTTTTTGGCCTGCTGATGCTGGTGCAGGCGCTGGCGATGCTGCACCGTGGCGTGAACGCCTTGCTGGGCGGCGCCGGCAGCGACATGATGCATGGCGGCCCCCACTACAATCTATATTTGGCGCTGCTCGCCTTCATGACCTTGCTGCTGCCCGTCGGCTTCATCACGGTGGCCACGCGCCGCCTGCAGACCTTGCTCGAGCAGCGCTCCAACCGCGATCCGCTGACAGCGGTGCTGAACCGGCGCGGCTTTGCCGACTTCCACGCCCGGCATAGCGCGCGCCAGCCCTTGGCCGTGATGAGCATCGACCTGGATTTTTTCAAGGCCATCAATGACCGGCACGGCCATGCCATGGGCGACCGCGTACTGGTCGACGTGGCAGGCGTGATCCGCGGCGTCTTGCGCGACAGCGATGCCGTGGCGCGTTTCGGCGGCGAGGAGTTTGTCGTCCTGCTGCCCGAGTCGCAGCAGGCACGCGCCGAACTGCTGGCGCAGCGCATCCAGGCGGCGCTGCGCCAGCCGCGTCCGGACGCAAGCTTGCCGCACTACACGCTGAGCATCGGCATCGCCTGCCAGGCGGCGGAGGACGAATCGCTCGACAGCATGCTGCAGCGCTCGGACAGGGCGCTGTACCGCGCCAAGCAGCTGGGACGCAACCGTGTCGAGGTCGCCACGCCCGCATTGCTTTCGCCGCAAGCGCCGCAGCATATTTGCCTTAACTGAACTAAATTTTCCATAACTGAACTAAAATTGCTGTAATGATTTTTTAGGCCGCCTCCGCCAGTGGAAACCCTCGATCCCCGCACCATCATGTTGATGACTACCCTGATGTGCGGGGCCATGAGCATCGTCATGTTTTCCGTCTACCGCAGTTTCCGGCGCGAGGTGCATGGACTGGGCCACTGGTCGGCGGGCCTGCTGCTGCTGGTGCAGGCATCCTTCCTGTTCAATATGCGCGATAGCTGGCCCGATGCGGTGGCGCTGCTGGGGGCGAACACGGTCCTGATGCTGGGCATCGGCCTGTCGATGCTGGGCACGGAAAAATTCTATGGGCAGGGCCCCAGCCTGCGCTGCTATGCGCTGGCCTGCGGTCTCGGTGTGGCGGGCATCGCCTGGTGGCTGCTGGTGACGCCCGATTTTTCACGCCGCGTGGCGGTTTTTTCCTTCATCGTGTTTTTTTTCTATGCGCGCCAGGCGCAGCTGGTGTTTGCGCACGGCGAGCGCCATTTTTCCAGTTTCTTCTTTGGCGCACTGATGTTGCTGCAGGCTTGCGTGGTGCTGCTGCGCGGCGGCATGGCCTTGTGGCATGGCGGCGCCAGCGTGGACTTGACGGTGGCCGGCACGCAAGCCAGTATTTATCTGGCGGTGGCCAATTTCATGGCGTTGCTGCTGACGGTGGGCTTCATGACGGTGGCCACGCGGCGCCTGCAGACGATACTCGAGCGCCGCTCCACGCACGATCCTCTGACGCAGGTGCTGAACCGGCGCGGTTTCGGCGATGTGTACGAACGCGAAAAGGCGAATCTGCGCCGCAAGGGCCAGCCTTTGACCTTGCTCAGCATCGACCTCGATTTTTTCAAGTCGATCAATGACCGCTATGGCCACGCGATGGGCGACAAGGTACTGGCGCACGTGGCGCGCATCATCGGCGGCGCGCTGCGCGACACCGATTGCGTGGCCCGCTTCGGCGGCGAGGAATTCGTCGTGCTGATGCCGGACATGGCGCCGCACAACGCGCTGGGCGTGGCCGAGCGCATCCGCACCCTGCTGCATGAGCCGAACGGCCATGGGCTGCCGCCGTGTACGGTGAGTATCGGCGTGGCGTGCCAGGCATCGGTGCTGGAGGAACTGGACCAGTTGCTGTCGCGTGCCGATGCTGCCCTGTACCTGGCCAAGGAAAATGGCCGCGACCGCATCGAGTGTGATGTGCTCAGCGTTACTGTGGTCCGGACAATGTCCGCAGCTGGAAGCGATACTGGTCGTTGAACAGGAAGGTCTCTGAGAAATCCAGCGTCTTGCCGCGGCTGTGCATCAACTGCGCCGCGGGCGGGAAGGGCGCCGGCACGCGCCGCACGGCGGCCAGCGCCGCCTGCGACGCCACGCTGTCGCGCGAGCGGTGCACGCGCACGCTTTTCAGGACGCCATCGCGTTCGACGCTGAGGTCCAGCACGACGATGGCGGGCAGCATCGGAGGCAGGCGGCCGCTGAAGGTGTAATTGCTGTTGGCCGCCATGATCTGCTGCGCCACCCGCAATTTGTAGGCGTCGATGCTGGCAGCGGGGGCGATGGCCTTGGGCGCCAGCGGCACTGCCGGGATACTGGCGGGTGCCTGCGCGCGCGGTTCCGGCGCTTTCTGGCATGCTGCCAGCAGCGCGGTGACGGCAAGGACGGTCAGGAGCTGTCTCATGACCGCCAGACTACCACTTTCTAGCTGAACAGGCGTTCCAGCTCCACGCCGGGGTCTGGCGCGCGCATGAAGGCTTCGCCCACCAGGAAGCTGTGGATGTGCGCGTCGCGCATGCGCTGCACGTCGGCCGTGGTGTGGATGCCCGATTCCGTGATGACCAAACGGTCTGGCGGGATGCGCGGTAGCAGGCCGAGGGTCGTGTCCAGCGAGGTTTCGAAAGTGCGCAGGTTGCGGTTGTTGATGCCGATCAGCGCGCTCTTGAGTTTCAAGGCCGCCGTCAGTTCCTCGCCATCGTGGCTTTCGATCAGCACGCCCATGCCCAGTTCGTGGGCGCACGCTTCCATCTCCGCCATCAGCCCATGGTCGAGCGCCGCGACGATCAGCAGGATGCAGTCGGCGCCCATGGCGCGCGCTTCATAGATCTGGTACATGTCGACCATGAAGTCCTTGCGCAGCACGGGGATGGCGCAGGCGGCGCGCGCCTGCCGCAGGTATTCCACGGAGCCCTGGAAGAACTGTTCGTCCGTCAGCACGGACAGGCAGGCGGCGCCGTGCAGGGCATAGCTGGCGGCGATGTCGGCGGGACGGAAGTCGGCGCGGATCACGCCTTTCGATGGCGACGCTTTTTTCACTTCGGCGATGATGCCGGGCTTGCCTGCGGCGATGTGCTGGCGCAGGCTTGCTTCAAAGCCGCGCAGGCCGGCGCGCAGTTCGCTATCGCCTTCCACGTCGCCGCGCAGGCTGGCCAGGCTGCGGTGGGCTTTCGCCTTCGCCACTTCGTCGGCTTTCACGGCCAGGATTTTGTCGAGTATGTCGGACATGATGGTCGCTATTTTCTATTCTATAAGGGAGGGGGCGGAGACTACGCTTGCTTTGGTGTGCCCAGCTGCTGCGTGACCTGCACGAATTGCGCGAGTTTCGCCAGCGCGGCGCCCGAGCTGACGGCCGTGCGTGCGCGCGCCAGACCATCCTCGATCGAGCTGGCCACGCCGGCCGCGTACAGCGCCGTGCCCGCGTTCAGGGCGACGATATCGCTGGCCGCGCCGGGTTCGCCGCGCAGCGCTTCCATCATCTTGGCTTTCGATTCGACGGCATCGGCCACCTTCAGGTTGCGGCTGGCGATCATCTGCAAACCGAAATCTTCCGGGTGGATTTCGTATTCGCGGATCTCGCCGTTGACCAGCTCGCCCACGAGGGTAGAGGCGCCCAGCGACACTTCATCCATATTGTCGCGGCCATACACGACGATGGCGTGCTGCGCGCCCAGGCGCTGCAGCACGCGCACCTGGATGCCGACCAGGTCGGCGTGGAACACGCCCATCAGAATGTTCGGCGCGCCGGCAGGATTGGTCAGCGGACCGAGGATATTGAAAATCGTGCGCACGCCCAGCTCCTTGCGCACGGGCGCCGCATGCTTCATGGCCGCGTGGTGGTTGGGCGCATACATGAAGCCGATGCCCGTTTGCGCGATCGACTGGGCGATCTGCTCGGGCTGCAGGTTGATGTTGACGCCCAGGGAGTCCAGCACGTCGGCGCTGCCGGACGAGGACGAGACGCTGCGCCCGCCATGCTTGGCCACGCGCGCGCCGGCCGCGGCCGCCACGAACATCGAGGCGGTGGAAATGTTGAAAGTGTGCGCGCCGTCGCCGCCCGTGCCGACGATGTCGAGCAGGTTGGTGGTGTCGGCCATGGGCACCTTGGTGGAAAACTCGCGCATCACTTGTGCGGCGGCGGCGATTTCGCCGATGGTTTCCTTTTTCACGCGCAAACCCACGGTCAGCGCGGCGATCATGGTGGGCGACATTTCGCCGGACATGATCTGGCGGAACAGGTACAGCATTTCGTCGTGAAAGATTTCGCGGTGTTCGATACAGCGCAGCAGGGCTTCTTGTGGGGTGATCGGCATGATGCTTCCTTCTTCAATGATGGCGCAGGAGGACACTGATGGCACGCCGCGGCGTGCGCGGAAAATCAGCGCTCGAGAAAGTTCTTCAGCAAGGCGTGGCCGTGCTCCGAGAGGATCGATTCGGGGTGGAACTGCACCCCCTCGATATCGTATTCCCGGTGGCGCACGCCCATGATTTCGCCGTCGTCCGTCCACGCCGTCACTTCCAGGCAGGAAGGCAGCGAGGCGCGTTCGATCGCCAAAGAGTGGTAGCGGATCACTGTGAAGGGGCTGGGGATGTCCTTGAAGACACCCACGCCCGTATGCGCGATGAGGGAAGTCTTGCCATGCATGACTTGCTTGGCGCGGATGACCTTGCCGCCAAACGCCTCGCCGATGGCCTGGTGGCCCAGGCACACGCCGAGTATCGGCTTCTTGCCGGCGAAGTGCTTGAGCACTTCCACCGAAATGCCCGCCTGTGCCGGCGCTTTCGGACCGGGCGAGATGCAGATGCGGTCCGGGTTCAGCGCCTCGATCTGTTCGATCGTGATCTCATCATTGCGGTAGACCCGCACGTCTTCGCCCAGCTCGCCGAAATACTGCACGATGTTATAGGTGAAGGAGTCGTAGTTGTCGATCATGAGCAGCATCTTAAAACCCTCCATCCAGGCCATCTTGCACTTGTTCGGCGGCGCGCAGCACGGCGCGCGCCTTGTTTTCGGTTTCCTGCCATTCCATTTCGGGGATGGAGTCGGCCACGATGCCGGCCGCCGCCTGCACGTACAGCATGCCGTCCTTGACCACGCCCGTGCGGATGGCGATCGCCACATCCATTTCGCCGCCAAACGACAGGTAGCCGCAGGCGCCGCCGTAGATGCCGCGCTTGGTGATTTCCAGTTCGTCGATCACTTCCATGGCGCGCACTTTCGGCGCGCCCGTCAGGGTGCCGGCGGGGAAGGTGGCGCGCAGCACGTCCAGGTTCGACAGGCCCTTCTTGAGGGTGCCTTCCACGTTCGAAACGATGTGCTGCACATGCGAGTATTTTTCGATGACCATACGGTCGGTGACGTGCACGCTGCCCGTTTCGGCAATGCGGCCGATGTCGTTACGCGCCAGGTCGATCAGCATCACGTGCTCGGCGATCTCTTTCGGATCGGCCAGCAGTTCGGCCGACAATTCGGCATCGCGCTCTGGCGTGGCGCCGCGCGGACGGGTGCCGGCGATAGGGCGCAAGGTGACTTTCTTGCCGCCATCGGCCGTGCTTTCGTTGCGCACCAAAATCTCGGGCGAGGCGCCGATGATCTGCATGTCGCCGAAATTATAGAAGTACATATACGGCGACGGATTGAGCGAACGCAAGGCGCGGTACAGGGTCAGCGGCGAATCGACATACGGTTTACGGATGCGCTGGCCGATCTGCACCTGCATCAGGTCGCCCGCCATCACGTATTCATGCGCCTTGGCGACGGCCTTCAGGTACTCTTCCTTGGAAAAGTCGCGAATGGTTTCCGTGCGCACGGAAGCGCTGGTGACGGGCGCATCGACACCGCGGCGCAGCATCATGCGCAAGTCCTTCAGGCGCTGCTGCGCTTTCGAAAACGATTCGGGCTGCGTGGTGTCGGCATAGACGATCAGATACAGTTTGCCGGACAGGTTGTCGATGACGGCCAGTTCTTCCGTCACCATCAGCTGGATGTCGGGCAGCTTCAAGTCATCTTTCGGCGCGCCGCCGGCCAGTTTTTTCTCGATGTGGCGCACGGTGTCGTAGCCGAAGTAGCCGGCCAGGCCGCCGCAGAAGCGCGGCATGCCGGGGCGCAGGGCGACCTTGAAGCGCGACTGGAACTGTTCGATGAAGTCGAGCGGATTGCCTTCGTGCTCTTCGATCACGACGCCGTTCTTGACGATTTCGGTGCGCTTGCCATAGCTGCGCAACACGGTCGTGGCAGGCAAGCCGATGAAGGAATAGCGGCCGAAGCGTTCGCCGCCGACGACGGATTCGAGCAAAAAGGTGTTCTTGCCACCTTGTTGGGCCTGTGCCAGTTTCAGGTACAGGGTGAGCGGGGTTTCCAGGTCGGCGAACGCTTCCGCGATCAGGGGAATGCGGTTGTAGCCCTGCTGGGCCAGCGATTTGAATTCGAGTTCGGTCATGTTTCTCTCCATGCCGTCAGGGTATGCGTGTGCATAGTGCACAAACCCTGCGGTGGGTTATCAAAAAACTTGCCGGTACAGGGAACTTGCGCAAAATGCGCAAAGGACGCGTGTGCAACCGGCAGCAATCGTAACGGCTCGGCCCTTAAGCCTGCCAGGATTGCCAGCGTCGCCAAAGCCAGGCCTCAATCGAGCCGGTTTGGGTGACATTGTGTTTTTTGATGAGAAACGTGTTCACGATATGGTGTTGGGTTTGGTCAGTATGCCGGTTAGTTTTGCATGCTAATAAAACGGGCTGCTTCGAGCAGCGTCTTTACTATACCATCGGAATCGGTATCGTGTATAGAGTGTCCGTGATTGTAGCCATACGGTACCGTCAGTACGGGGCAAGCCGCAGCCCTGGCCGCTTGCGCGTCGTTCGACGAGTCGCCGATGGCCACCACTTTGGCGGGCGGCAGGTCGAAGTCCGCGCACACTTGCAGCAGCGGCAGCGGGTCCGGTTTTTTCCTCGGCAGCGAATCGCCGCCGTAGACGATCTCGAAATAACCATCGAGATTTTTCTGTTTCAGCAGGGGCAGGGCGAAAGCGATCGGCTTGTTGGTGACGCAGGCCAGGCGCAAGCCCGCCGCCTTCATCGCCGCCAGTCCCGCTTCCACGTCCGGGTAGAGGGTGCTGAACTGGCCATTGATGGCCAGGTAGTGACGCTGGTAGGCATCCATCGCCGCATCAAAACGCTGTTCCACGCCGGCCGCATCGAAGTCGAGCGCCAGCACCGTGCGGATCAGGTTTTCCGAGCCCTTGCCCACCATCAGCTTGATGGCGTCAGCGCTGATGGGCGCAAGTTCGAATTCGGCGCGCATGCCGTTGATGGCGACATGGAAATCGGGCACGGTGTCGAGCATCGTGCCATCGAGGTCGATGATGGCGGCGCGCACGCCGGCCAGTACGTGATCTTTCACCATGCCCGCTTGCATCAGGCGCCCGCTACTTTGGCCAGTTCGGCGCGCATGGCGTCGATGACGGCTTTGTAGTCGGGCTTGCCGAAGATGGCCGAGCCGGCGACAAAGGTGTCGGCGCCGGCGGCCGCGGCGGCGGCGATGTTGTCGATCTTGATGCCGCCGTCGACTTCCAGCATGATGTCACGGCCCGATTCATCGATCATGCGGCGCGCTTCGGCGATTTTCTTCAGCGCGTGCGGGATGAAGGACTGGCCGCCGAAGCCCGGGTTGACGGACATGATCAGGATGATGTCGATCTTGTCCATCACGTGTTCCAGGTAATGCAGCGGCGTGCCCGGGTTGAATACCAGGCCCGATTTGCAGCCATTGTCGCGGATCAGCTGTAGCGAACGGTCGACGTGATCCGACGCTTCCGGGTGGAAGGTGATGATGTTCGCGCCAGCCTTGGCGAAATCCGGGATAATGCGATCGACAGGCTTGACCATCAGGTGCACGTCGATGGGCACTTGCACGTGCGGGCGGATCGCTTCGCACACCAGCGGGCCGATGGTCAGGTTCGGCACATAGTGGTTATCCATCACGTCGAAGTGGATGATGTCGGCGCCGGCGGTAACGACGTTGCGCACTTCCTCGCCCAGGCGGGCAAAGTCGGCGGACAGGATGCTGGGAGCGATACGGAATGTAGTCATGGTGAAGTAGCCAAAGGATAGAAAATGCGAAGATGCGCTATTTTACGCTTGACGCCGCTACCATGCCGCGTTGACGCACGCTGAAACACAGAATACGCGGCGCGCCGTGGCTAATCGGGCACGCGCGACACAATATATTGACTGGCAATGTCTGAATAGGAATGACGATGGCGACTTATGAATTTACGGTAACGGTCAAGACGCAATACCTGCCCGAGCAATCGGCACCGGACCAGGGGCGGCACGTGTTCAGCTACACGATCCGCGTCGTCAACACGGGCACCGTTGGCGCGCAGCTGATTTCGCGCCACTGGGTTATCACGGATGCGAACAACAAGGTGGAAGAAGTACGCGGCCTGGGCGCCGTTGGCCATCAGCCGCTGCTGCAGCCGGGCGAACAATTTGAATACACGAGCGGCACCATGCTGGGCACGCCGCAAGGCTCGATGCGCGGCGAATATTTCTGCGTGGCCGAAGATGGACACCAGTTCGAAGCGTTGATTCCCGAATTCGTGCTGTCGGTGCCGCGCACCCTGCATTGAGCAAACGCAGCGGCCGCGCGCCGCTTATTTCAGTTTTTCGGTGGTGTCCTGCTCGTCATCGAGCTGCTTGCGCGCCGGCGGCGTGGGCTTCTTGCCCGAATACATGGTCCACCAGACTATAAATGCCAGCAAGAAGAACGCCACCAGCGCCTCTATCATCAAGATCCACATACGCACCCCTATGTTATTTACCCGCAGCTTAGTATTTACCCGCCGTCTGTTGACACGCGGTAGTCTACCCGTTTCAATCGGCGCCGTCGCACTTGCGTTGTCCGCCTGTACCACGCCGCCGTCGGAACCGGTCGCTGTCACCGGCAAGGCGCCAGCGATTGCCCCGACCGTTGTCAGGCCCGTGCCGGCCAAAGCGGCCGGCGCCAAGGACGCCAAGGACACGATTGATGCAGCGGCAGCCCCCACTTTCGTGCCCGCCAAGTTTGCCGCCTTGCCGGGCTGGGCACGCGACGACATGCGCGCCGCCTGGCCCGCCTTCATGGCGTCGTGCGGCGTGCTGGTCAAGCGCCCGGACTGGAAGGAGTCGTGCACCATCGCGCGCCAAGTGAATGCCGACAGCGACAAGGCCATCCGCCTGTTTTTCGAGACATTCTTTGTGCCCAATCAAGTCATCACCGCCGATGGCGCCAGTACCGGCCTGGTGACGGGCTACTACGAGCCGCTGCTGCACGGCGCGCGCAAGCGCGGTGGTCCGTATCAGACGCCGCTGTACAAGGTACCCGACGACCTCGTCTCGGTGGACTTGTCCGGCGTGTATCCGGAACTGAAGAATATGCGTTTGCGGGGCAAGCTGGTCGGCAAGAAGGTGGTGCCGTACGCCACGCGCGCCGACATCGAGCGCGCCACCTCTGTTACGGGCAAGGAATTGCTGTGGGTCGACGACGAAGTGGAAGCGTTCTTTTTGCAGGTGCAAGGTTCCGGCCGGGTGCAGCTCACGGATACGCAGGAAACCGTGCGCGTGGCCTATGCCGACCAGAATGGCCACCCGTATAAATCCATCGGCCGCTACCTGGTCGACAAGGGCGAGCTGACGATGAGCCAGGCATCCGCGCAAGGCATCAAGGCGTGGATCGCCGGCCACCCGACGCGCAAGGATGAGTTGTTCAATGCCAACCCCAGCTATGTGTTTTTCAAGGAAGAGCGCTTGCCGGATCCGAAAGTGGGGCCGAAGGGGGCGCTGGGCGTGCCGCTGACGCCGCAGCGTTCGGTGGCCATCGATTCGCGCTACCTGCCGCTTGGTGCGCCCGTGTTCCTGGCCACCACGCAAGCCAATAGCGATATCCCGATGCAGCGCCTGGTGATGGCGCAGGATACGGGCGGCGCCATTCGCGGGCCCATCCGTGTCGACTATTTCTTTGGTTTTGGTGCGGAAGCGGCGGAGAACGCGGGCCGCATGAAGCAGAGCGGCACCGTGTGGGTGTTGCTGCCGAAACAGGCGCCAGCGCGCTGAGTTTCTTGCGGCGCTGGGCAGTTCGTGGTGTCGCTTAGCGCAGGACCATCACTGGCAGGTGAGTGTGGCCCAGCACTTTTTGCGTTTCGCTGCCCACGAACAACTTGTTCAAGCCCTTGCGTCCATGCGAGGCCATCAGGATGATGTCACACTGGTAAGTCTGCGCCGCATTGACGATTTCTTCGTGCGGGCTGGGCGAGACGGCGACCACGCCTTCGAATGGCACGCCGACGGCACGCGCCGCTTCGCCGATCTTGTCGATCGCGCGCTGCGATGCTTCCCGCATCTGCTGTTCATACAAGCCGGCGTCGAGCACGATGCCGCCATCGGCCATGGGCGAGAACGGGAATGGCTGTACCACGCTGATGGCGACCAGCTTGGCCTTGTTCAATTGGGCAAAGGCGAGGGCGGTTTCGGCGGCTTTGTCGGACAACGGCGAACCGTCGGTGGGAAATAAGATGGTGTTAAACATGGCGTGCTCCTCAAGTGATGTAAACAGCTTATGGATTTACGTCAATTAATTCCTTGATGTAAATCAAATCGATCAGGCTTTGCCGTGAATAGTGTCGCCAAGGCAATCTTTAGCAGTGTATGCCTGTTCATTGCTTCAGGTGCGCACGCTACGTAGCGGCGTGCCCCACACCATGGCGATGGTCAGCAGGAGGCTGCCGGCCGCGATGCAGGCCAGTCCATTGCGCACGCCAAAATGTTCCGCCACCCAGCCAGCCGCCAGCGCGCCCAGCGGCGCCGTCGCCACCGTCAGGAAACGCATGGTTGACGTCATGCGCCCCAGCATGGCATCGGGCGTGACCTTCTGGCGCAAGCCCAGGTAGGGGATAAAGAACAGCATCACACCGCAATCGAAAAAGAACATCAATATGGCATAGGCCACGGCGGTGGCGGTCGCGCTGCCGAACAGCGCGGCGGGAATCGTCGGCGTCAGGGCAAAACACACGGACGTGGAGGCCAGGCCGATGAGGATGGTGCGGCCCGTGCCATAGCGCCTGGTCAACGGCTTGACAATGAAAGCGCTGAGCAGGACGCCGGCGCCGCCCAGCATTTGCGTCATGCCCAGCACGCCGGGGCTCATGCCCAGGTCGTGGGTGGCGAACAGTACCGCCAGAGCCATGCTGGCGTAGAACAAAAAGTGCCAGATGCCGGCGCCCCAGGCCAGCGCGCGCAGCAGCGGCTCGTGCCAGACGAACAGCAAGCCATCGGCGATGTCGCGCAAGGCGTGCTTGCTTGACGGTGCGGGACGCGGATCGCGCACGCTCATGGCGCGCAGATTGAATACGGAAATCACATAGCCGCAGGCCGTGCACAGGATGGCGACGGGCGCCGACAGCAGTTGCACCAGCACGCCGGCCAGGCCGGGGCCGATCAGGCGCGAGGCCGATTCTGTGGCGGCAAATTTCGACTGGGCATCGATCAAGCCGTCGCGACCCACGAGGAAGGTCAAAAAGACTTGCTCAGCGCCGCCACCGACGACGAAGCCCGTGCCGATGATGAACCCTACTATATATAACCACGGCATCGACAGCACGCCGCACCAGTAAGCGACGGCCACGCTGGCCAGGGCCAGGCCGGACATGCTTTCACTGAACAGCATGATCGGGTGCTTGCTGCGCCGGTCCAGCAACACGCCGACGGGCAAGCCGAAGAGGGCAAACGGCAGCGCCTGCAAGGCGACGAGCAAGCCCATCTGCTCCGGCGTCGCATGCAGCAGGAGCACCGCGCACAGGGGCAAGGCCAGCGAGGTGATCTGGGCGCCGAAGCAATTGAGGCCATTGCTGAACCACAGGCGGCGGAAATTCATGCTGGCGACGCTGCCGTCGCCGCGCAGACGCCTGGTCAGGGATTGAATAAGTGGAGAGGAAATTTTGCCGCTCGATGAGAAAAGGATCAGGCACAGAATAATAGCAGCGCGCCTGCCGCGCCGTTGCCGTTAGCCGCTACAATCGTTGCACCGTTCATCCAGAGGAGACACTATGCAATACGAAGACTTGATCATCGATATCCAGGACAAAGTGGCGGTCATCCGCCTGAACCGCCCGAAGGCGCTGAATGCCTTGAACGACAACATGATGAATGAGCTGGGCGACGCGCTGCTGAAGTTCGACGCCGACGAGCATATCGGCTGCATCGTGCTCACGGGCAGCGAAAAAGCCTTTGCCGCCGGTGCCGATATCGCCGCCATGGCTGACTATACTTATCCGGACACCTTTACCCAGGGCTATATCAGCCGCAACTGGGAATATATCCTGCGCGTGCGCAAACCCGTGGTGGGCGCGGTGGCGGGCTATGCGCTCGGTGGTGGCTGCGAATTGGCCATGATGTGCGATTTCCTGATCGCCGCCGACAGCGCCAAATTTGGCCAGCCGGAAATCAAGGTCGGTGTCACGCCAGGCGCAGGCGGCACGCAGCGCTTGCCGCGCGCCATCGGCAAGGCCAAGGCCATGGATCTGTTGTTGACGGCGCGCACCATCGATGCTGCCGAAGCGGAGCGCATCGGCCTCGTGTCGCGCGTGGTATCGGCGGATAAATTGCTGGAAGAAACCCTGGCCGCCGCCAAGACCATCGCCGCCATGCCGACCTCGGTAGCCATGATGATCAAGGATTGCGTCAACCGCGCGTTTGAAACCACCTTGACCGACGGGGTCGCTTACGAGCGCCGTCTGTTCCAGGCTGCCTTCGGCACGCCTGCGCAAAAAGAAGGCATGCACGCTTTCCTGGAAAAGCGCTTGCCAAACTTCGACGGTCTTTGATATGATTCGCCTCCTCGCAAAACGACGCACACAAAACATGGTGTTGCAGAGTAAAAACGGGGAGAAAAAGAAGGTTGACGAAATGCTGCAAACGCTTCATACTCTTCCTTCTTCGCAGCTGACAAACACAACGCTTTGTCGATAGCGCGAGAGTAGTAAATAAGCAGTACCGAATACAGTTCTTTAACAATTAACAGTCGATAAGTGTGGGCATTTGATGTAAGTGCAGCGTCAATCTTCGGATTGGCGTCTAACTTAAAATATCAAATGTTCACAAGAAATAATGAAATAGGATACTTCTTCGGAAGTGGCCTGTCAGTTTTTTGAGTGAGCGACCCGTCAGCAATGACGGTGCCAATAAAATGGCAAAGTAACAGAGATTAAACTGAAGAGTTTGATCCTGGCTCAGATTGAACGCTGGCGGCAT